>JBIOGB010000001.1:0-177250 GCA_044447665.1 Candidatus Acidiferrales bacterium
CTCCCTCAGCAGTTCATCGATCAACTTCGGGTCAATGGCCATAGGTCCTCACATTCTCCCTTTCCAATTGGCCATTTACACAGTTTTATTTACACCCTCCACCCTTGCAAGAAATGTCTAGTCCCAAGACATCCTTTACATTTTGTCCCGGGACCTCCTTTACTGTTGTGTGGGCGGGGCCAGGTTTGGAATCCAGCGTTCGACGATCGTCGAACGCTGGATTCCGGGGTCGAGTTCCCGGATCAGAGTCGTGCAGTAGAACACCATTATCCGTTTTTCGACCGTGACCACCTGCACCCACTCCCCAGACAACGCTTTGCTGACTTTCCACTTTTGTCCCTTAATGTCCAGCTTCCCCTGGCAATCCACTTTCAACACCCATGCGCCTTTGGGATACTCCCAGCGCGGCGGTTGTGGATCGTAGCGCCGCGGACTGGGGCGCCATCGCGTGGCCGGAGTCTGCATCCCCAGCGCTTCGTGCGGTCGCACATGGTTATGCTCCCAGCGATACGCATCCAGCCACGCTTGCCTTTGCTGTCGTGGAAGGCAGCGCCGTTCCAGTGCCCGTTGCAGCGATCCGTGAAAGCGTTCCACTTTCCCCTGTGTTTGCGGATGCCGAATGCTGCTCCAATGCAGTCGGATGCCCTGGCGCATGAGCCACAACGACAGTTGCGTCTTTCCTGAAGCCGACTTCGTGCTCCACCACGGCGTCCCGTGATCCATCAGCATCCCTTCGGGAACACCGCAACGCTGGAAGGCTTCTTCCAGTTGCTCCCGCACCAGCTCGCCATGGGTACTGCCATTGGCCGCCAGGGCAATCAGGTAGCGGCTGTGATCGTCCAGAACCGACAGAGGCCCTATCGGTTGCGGCCATCCCTTCGGCCCCTTGAAGTCCATCTGCCATAGTTCGTTGGGCTCGCCGCGCTCGAAGCGTTGAACGGCCGGAGTGCGTCGTTCCTCTTCGCGCACTAGATCGTGACGTAGCAGAATGCGATGAATGGTGTTGCGTGGTAGTTCCACACCTTCTCGCGCCAGCACGACTTGCAGCTTGCGCGCGCCCCAGTCCGGATAGCGCAGCCGCACCAGCACTACCTGCCGCTCCAGAGTAGCGTCCGTCCGCCGGGGGCTGCGATGCGGTTTGCGGCTCTGTTCCGCAATTCCCTTCACGCCCAACTCCCGATAGCGCTGCAACCACAGGTATCCTGTCGGGCGTGAGATCTCGTACTCGGCGCACAGAGCGCTGAAGGGCCGCGCTTTTTGTGTCGCCGCTACTACAAACCGGACGCGTTGCTCGTGAACATCCATCGTCTTCCACGCCATCGCTCTTGCTACCCCCGCGCGGGCTGCGCACGCGCGCGAGTGTAAAGGATGTCTCGGGACACTCTGTAAAGGATGTCATGAGGCTGAACAAGAAACGCAAGGATGGGGCACCCAAGTTCTTCTTGGGACGTTAAGGTTGGAATGGTCGTGACACCAAACGTGTGGACAAAAGAAATGGCCGCCACAAGGGAGGGCGGCCACTCCGATTCAGCGTTGCGCGGTTGCTCACATTTTTACTGGCGACGCCTGACTCGCAACACACTGCCATTGACTGTTGGGCATCTTCACCCACGTATCGGTCCAGCGCTCAAGAACATCGAAAGGCTTTCCCGACGCATCGGTGCCCTTACCTTTGAAGCCTCCCGTCGCGATGGCCGTATCGCCAAATACCGTTACCTTCACATCGTCGTACTCGGCACTGTCCCATTTGGTCTTTTTATAAGTTGCCAGCGTCTCGGCCTTGCCGGTGACTTTCCCGTCGGCCCCCGTAACCACGACTTTGTCGGCCAGCAGCGGGGCTACTAGGTCGGGATTATTTGTCTTTTGTCCCTGAAGCCACTGTTGTTCCAGTGCCGCGACAGCTTTCTCAGTCCCGCCGGTCGTCTGGGCTTGCGACCACGCGGCGCTCCCCAGTGAAAGCAAGCCGATTAGACACAATATCCAAGTTCTCTTCATAGACGTCTCCTTATTTGTTGCGATCTTTAAAAATTTTGTTCGGGGATCCTATCGCCAATGTGTGGATTGAATACCCAAGGCGGGAAGATGTCAAGTAATCGCTTGTCTGTATAACGCGCAAATCGGAGAAGTGACCCACTACCCGGGGGTGGGGGAGATTGGGGATCAGTCAAGTAAGGCTTGCGATGGCGAACGGGGTAGTCGCTGCTGAGGACTTTGACTTCGATGCTGCGATAGGTATCGGCGGGGCCGCCAGGGTTGGGAGGGGGTTCTAGCCGAAAAGTATCCAGCGACGAGTGCGGAGCGAGGAAACGCAGATCCCTCCACTACGCGGCCGACACTCGCTTTCGCGAGCGGTGTAAAAAATCGGCCGCACCGGTCGGGATGACCGAAAGAAGCGGACCGATAAAAAAAGTCTAAATCCCCACTCTTGTCCCGGCGATGCAGCCGGGACGTCCCGGTAAGAGCGACCCGGATGCAAAAGGCGCACAAAAGGCGTACACAACCCGCAAGGGTGGAGCACCCGGCGGTTGGATGAGCGCTCATTCAGCAATTTCGTCAGGCGTGGCTGTGGTTGCGGTGTGCTCTCCCTCAACGGCAGAGAGCGTGATTGGCGAGGACGAGAGCGAGGGAGCTTCGATCGCCGGCATAGATTCCTCTTTGTGCATCGACGGGAACTTGCCGTAGGTCATGCCGCGCCACAACCACTCCATGGGGCCAAAGCGATATCGCTTCAACCACCAATTGCTGAACACAACTTGTGCCCCATAAAGAATGACCGTGGGCACCAGGCCGATCGCTGGTCCGATGCGTCCATAGAGACCCGTTGTGTAGTGATAGAAGAACAAGGTGCACAACACGGATTGCATGAGGTAGTCCGTCAATGCCATCCGCCCAACCGCGGCGAATGGAAGCAGGATGCGCCGCCAATCCTCGTGCAGGAAGATCAGCGCCAGGCCCGACATATAACCTGCGGCCAAGATATGGGACCCCGGCAGCCAGAGAACTCCAGCAAACCAACCCCACAGCGAAACCGTGCCGGGAGGAACAACCGCTTTTACGATCGCCACGTAAATACTGAGGGTCAGCCCCACCGGGATGCACCACGCGCACACGCGCTTCAGCACCGGTCTGTATTCGCCGAGCCGTTGTACGATGCCGGCTCGCCACACCCACATGCCAAGCAGAAATAGCGCCGTTGCATAGATCGCGAACAGAGTGGCGGGCAACTCCCGCTTCCATTCCACCCAGTTTTGCGCAAGGATCTGCCGGACCGTTCCATGCGCGTAGATATTGATGACGTCGTAAAGCTTCTTCACGTCCGGCGGCTTAGGAACCATCCAGGGTCGACGGAAGCGGCTGAAGTAGAGGGCCAAGAAAGTTGTGCTCACTACGATTGGCACCGCGAACAAACTTCCGGCCCACCAAAGCAACGTCTTCTGTTGGCGTTTCCGGAAGAGCAACAGAATTGCGCCCGAGAAGGCATAAGTCAGCAGCACGTCTCCCGCCCAGATAAGCACCCCGTGGATCAGCCCGAACAGCGCCAGCGCCAGTAGCCGCCGTGGGTAGAAACCCATGAAGCGCACACCGCGCGCTTCCGCCCGGCTCATCTGGATGGCAAAGCCCATCCCGAACAGGAATGAAAAAATGGAGATAAATTTCCCCTGGATAAAGGCATCGATGAAAGCCTGGGCCAGGACGTCGGCACGGCTGTGATAGAGGACCCCGATCTCCATGTAGGAATCGAGGGGCGCGAAGAAAGCGCGCATGTTCGCAGCGAGAATTCCGAATAGCGCCACGCCACGGAGAACATCGATAAAAAGGATGCGCTCTGAAAGGCTGACTGGGCCAACCCGCTGTGATTCCAGCTGCATGCGCCACCCCCGGACGGGCAATGATGACATGAGCAACCCGAATGAAGTCAATTGCAAATTAGTTGCTCTCGGAAGCGCAGGGGTGCCGCTAGTTACCCCAAACGATTCGCGGAAAAAACGCTCGCCTCAGAAGGCGGCCGCTACAAAGGCCGAGAGAAGAGTCATCTGGAGTCGGCGAGCGCGGGATTAGGCGGAAGAGAAACAGGAGTGGAGGTCGGCCCAGAATTCGGCGATGGAGCCGGGGCGGTCTTCTGGCGAGCGGGCGAGGGCGCGATCGAAGAATTCCTGCCAGCGCGGCGGAGCTTGCGAGACAAGCGAGGAGATGGCGGGGAAGCTCCCTTCGAGGATGGCGTTCTGCAGAGACGCGAAATCGGAGCCGAGAAAAGGCTGGACGCCGCATAACGATTCAAAGGCGATCACGGAAAGAGCCCATAAATCCCAACGAGGGGAAAGCGGGCCGCCGCGCAATTGTTCGGGCGACATATAAGGAAGGGTTCCGATGAGGACGCCGGTGAATGTTTCGCTGGTGTCCTCGGAGAGTTGCGGGAGGAACTTGGCGATGCCGAAGTCAGTGATTTTTACCAACTCGAGAAGGCCGGCACGAACGAGAAAAATGTTTTCCGGCTTGAGATCGCGATGCACGAGACCCCTCGAGTGGGCCGCACCGACGCCCGCGCAAATGTGCTCGAAGAGCTCCACGGCGCGCGGGGGAGCCAGTTTTCTCTTGGCGCGGAGTTCCTGGCGGAGGGTGATGCCGTCGAGAAGCTCCATAACGAGGAAGCCGCGCTGATTGGAATCCACGCCAAAATCGTGAACGGTGACGACATTAGGGTGCGAGAAGCCGCCGGCGACGCGGGATTCGCGGCGGAACCGCTCGAGCGCCTGCTGGTCGGCGAAAAATTCGTCGCGGAGCATTTTAACCGCGACGGTCCGGTCGAGTGACACGTCGGTGGCGCGATAGACCTTGCCCATGCCGCCCTGGCCGAGACGTTTTTCGAGGAGATAACGCTCGGTGAGGAGCCGGGGGGTTGCCACCAAACTCAGCGTGGCGCCTTCCACTTCGCAGCGCGTCGTTCCTGTATCGTAGCACGAGCCACACTGCGGACATTCCTCGAAGGCCCGGCCGGGGAGGCTCGCGGGGCCGCGGAAGAGAAGCAGCGCGATGGCGCCGGCGACGTTTTCGAGGAGCGCCGTGTCTTCCCGGCTGTAGGGTTCTTCCGAGAGCTTCATGCCCAGGACGAGCAGGGCTTCCGGGCGACCTTCGGCCAGAGCCACCGGCACGAGCAGATCAATGCGCGCGGCGTGCAGGAAATCCTTATCGGCCTGCGGCAATTGCTGTCCCAGCCACCCGGTTTCGGCAAGCGAGATGGGGACGGAAGTATCCAAGGCCCGGACCAGAGGGATCAGTTTGTTGGTGGCTGGCAGGTCGGAGGAGAGAGCGCCGACAGGCGCAGCGGCGATGGTGCGGTAGTGGTCTTCGCCGGGCTTGCGCAGCAGCAGGGCGCAAAACTCAGCGTGAAGAGCGTCGGTGATGCGGGAAACAACTTGGGGAGCGACTTGCTGGATGCTGGGAGCGCGGCGAATTTCTTCCACGATCTCGCGGAACAACTGCTGGGCATCATATTTGTCGCGGAAGAATCTACGATCGAGCGAAGAAAGCCAGGAGCCGCGCTGGAGGTAAGCGACACCTGTGAGGGCGGCGATGCCCCCGTAAAACCAACCTCGCGCTTTCAGAACGGTGAAAAGGGGATCGTTGCCGTGGAGCATCAGGTCCACGGCGAGAAATCCCGCAATAACAAGCGGTATAGACAAGAGGACGCCGCGCGCGAGAGCGTACTGCAGCCCGCGGCGGATAATGACGCGGACGTCGAAGAGCCGATGGCGCAGGATTGCGTAAGCGAAGGAAAGGGGGAAAACCAGGAATCCCGCGCTGCAGACCAAGCTCAGTGTGGGGGAAGACAACAGATCGTCGATCGAGGGGTTGAATTCGATAAGAATGGTGCCGAAGACGCGGGGCAGATAGAAGAGCAGACCGATGAGCGCACCGAAAAAGAGGACGCGGAATCTCCGCCGGTCGGTCAGTGATTCGAGCCGCCAATACCGGATCGGCAAGACGAGTAATCCCGCGAGCAAATAGACGAAGCTTTGCAGGCCAAAAGCGATCAGCACCCAAGGGGGAGCGAGCGATGCCAAATGCACAGAGTCGTAGACCGTTCGGGCGAAAAGATAGAGCGCATAGATGGTGGCAACGGCGGGGCCCGCGAGGAGCAGAATCCAGATGCGGCGGCTGGCAAATAGTTTCTTGGGGAAGAGACAGAAAAAAGTGAACAGCAACGGGGTGCGAAAAGCGGCGCTCACGTAGACGAGCATCACCGGCCACTGGAAAAGGAACGGCAATGAACGGATCGAGGAAGCCATGCCCCATTGAAAGGCTTCAAAAACAGCCGCCATGGTGACCAGGAGCCATCCGCCCACGCGGGAAACAAAATCACGCGGACGGCTGAAGACAACGAAGAGACCGATCAGCAAGGTGATGAACTTACTTGCCAAAAAAATGATTTGGGAGGCGCGCAAACGAGGGCCGTAATCCTTCCAAATGGTTCCATGGAGGATCATCGTCAGATCAAGGCGACGCCCGCCGCGCTCGACGCTGAAGTGAATGGGCTGGTCAGCGACAAAGTTCATGCGATGCGCCAGCCAATCCACAACATTACCGATCGGCTGGCCATCCACGGTCAAAATGGAATCGCCAACAACAAGACCCGCGCGGACTGCAGGCGCGTCGCTGTCCAAATAGGAAACCACCGCGTGGCCTGACTTATCCTCGACATCCATCCCACCCGGCGACAGACCAAAGAGGGTGAGGTAGGCAAGGTAAAAGTAGCCGATGATGCTGATGACCGCGACCGCCACGATTCGCCAGGGATAAGGTGTGGGAGACATGCGCCCCGCTGATTGCTGAGGTGACGAGATTATAAGCCTTTCCCATCCCTTGCGGGCTGGGCTTCCCGGCACAAGACACCGGGACGCAAAGTGCGCGAACTTCTGGAGCCCCTCGCGGCGGGCTGGCAGGCAGGGAGAGCTACGCGGCAAGGGAGTTTTCAGGTGTATAATCCCGGCACTCGGCCTTTGCGAGGCAGTATGAGCGGAGAAAAGACTCCCAGCGTCTGGGTTCCTTTATGTTGCGGGCGCGTGATGCGCTTCAACCGGTTTCTGCGGCAGGACGGCGGAGCTTACGGCACGCTGGTGTGCACGGCCTGCAGCAAGAACATTATTCTCGAGCAAGAGCAACTTCCCGCTGAGGACGCCTACGGGGAAGGCTCGCGTGTGCTGAATGTGCTGGGAACGCCCAAGCCGCCAAAAACGGACAGAAGAAGAACCGGCGATTCTCCCGGCGGAGCGGACGACCTGACGCTTTGACTTTGATGGTGGCTCCTTAGAGCCGGTGTCCGGCAATGATCGGCCAGACCATCTCTCACTACCGCATCCTGGAGAAACTTGGCGCCGGCGGGATGGGTGTGGTCTACAAGGCGCAGGATATGCGGCTCAACCGCGCCGTGGCGCTGAAATTTCTTCCTGAAAATTTGCTGAACGAGTCCGTGGCGCTGGAACGCTTCCGGCGCGAAGCGCATGCGGCTTCCGCGCTCAACCATTCGAACATTTGCACGATTTACGATATCGGCGAGCAGGACAGCCGGCCGTTCCTGGCCATGGAGTTCATCGAAGGCGAAACGCTGCGCCAGCATATTCACGGCCAGCCGCTTGGGCTCGAGGAGCTTTTGAATCTCGGGATACAAATTGCGGACGCGCTGGACGCCGCGCATGCCCGGGGTATTATCCATCGAGACATCAAACCCGCCAATATATTCGTGACGCCACGCGGACAAGCAAAGGTGCTGGATTTCGGGCTGGCGAAGCTCGTTCCCAGAGGGATTCTCGGCGGTGACGCGCTGGATTCGTCACACAGCGGAGCGGAAGAAGCCGTCTCCATCGTCGGGCTAATCACCGGGACACCATCGTACATGTCGCCTGAACAAGTACGCGGCGATGACCTGGACACGCGCACCGACCTGTTCGCTCTGGGCCTGTTGCTGTACGAGATGGCTACGGGACGGCAAGCTTTCTCCGGGAATACCGGCGGGGCGATTATCGAAGCGATTCTCAGCCGGACACCAGCGCCCGCGCGGAGCGTAAATCCGGAAATTCCTCCGGAATTGGAAGAGATCATCAACCGAGCGCTCGAGAAGGATGCAAACAAGCGGTGGCAAAGCGCGGCGGAGATTCGCGGGGCTTTGCAACAGCTGAAGCGCGACAGTGAAACGGGACATACGGTGGCGGTGCGCTTATCCGCTTCGCAGCGGGTGCGGCGTTACCGGCGGATGGCGATGGCCGGCGGCGCGGTGGCGGTCATCGGGCTGGCTGCGGGAGCCTGGCTTTACAACACGCGGCGGGCGCACGCGTTGAACGAGACGGACACGGTGGTGCTGGCTGATTTCAGCAACAAGACGGGTGAAGCGGTATTCGAGGATGCGCTGCGGCAGGGGCTGGCCGTACAACTCGAGCAGTCCCCTTTCTTGAGCCTGATCTCCGAGCAGCGCATCCAGCAAACGCTGCGGCTGATGGGCCGCCCGGCGGACACCAAGCTCACACCAGAGATTGCGCGCGACCTCTGCCAGCGCGCGGGAAGCAAAGCGTATTTGAGCGGCACGATTTCGAGCCTGGGAAGCCAGTACGTGATCGGGATCAACGCGGTGCACTGCCAGACCGGGGACACGCTCGTCCATGAACAGGCGACCGCGAACAGCAAAGAGCAGGTGCTGAGCGCCCTGAGCGAGGCGGCGACGAAGCTCCGCGGGAAGCTCGGGGAGTCGCTCAAAACGGTCCAGAATCTGGATACCCCGATCGAGCAAGCCACGACGCCGTCGCTTGAAGCGCTCGAAGCTTATTCGCTGGGACAGAAAACGGTGCTGGGGCAAGGAGACTACAACGCAGCCGTGCCTCTTTTCTTGCGAGCGATCAGCCTCGACCCGCGCTTCGCCATGGCGTATGCGTCGCTGGGCACGACGTACCACAACCTTGGCGAGAAAAACCTCTCCGCGGAGAACACGAAAAAGGCCTACGATCTGCGCGCGCGGGTAAGCGAGAGGGAAAAGTTTTACATCGAGTCTCATTACCATGATTTCGTGACCGGCGATTTGGAGAAGGCGCGCCAGGTTTACGAGCTCTGGGCGAGGACCTATCCGCGAGAAGAAGTGCCACCCACTAACCTGGGAGTCCTCTATCAGAGCCTCGGACAATACGACAAAGCCCTCGAATCATTCCGCGAGTCCATGCATGTCACCGCGGCGGACGCGGTGTCCTACATCAACCTTGTGCTCGTCTATATCAATTTGAATCGCCTCAAAGAGGCCCGGGCCACAGCCGAAGAGGCTCGGGCAAAGAATCTCGATTCCCCTACCATGCACCTCTATCTCTACGAGCTGGGCTTTCTGCAGAACGATACGAGACAGATGGCGGAGCAGGTTGCGTGGGCGATGGGCAAGCCGGGGGAAGAAAGCACTCTGCAGTACTTCGAGGGCCAGACGGCTGCGTATTCCGGCCAGCTCAACAAATCGCGAGAGTTCTCGAGGCGGGCGGTGGAGTCGGCCGAACGTGCGGGAGAAAAAGAGAGCACGGCGGGGGTAGAGGCCGCGGCGGCGCTGGCCGAGGCGCTCTTCGGAAACAAATTGGAGGCGCAAAAACGCGCGATGCACGCGCTTTCACTTTCGAACGGACGGGATGCGGAATTTATCGCCACACTGGCGCTGGCCGAGGCGGGGGACTCGGATCGGGCGATGGAATTCGCCGATGACCTGGGAAAGCGGCTTTCCAACGATACGATCGTGCAGTTCAATTACGCGCCTGCGATGCGCGCGCAACTCGATCTCAATCGGAACGATGCCGCGAAGGCGATTGAGAGGCTACAAGCGGCGAGGCCATACGAATTGGGTCTCGCATCCGGCAGCAGTAATTTTTCGACGTATCTGTACCCCGTTTATGTGCGTGGGGAAGCGTATCTCTCCGCGAAGCAGGGCGCGCCAGCCGCGGCGGAGTTCCGCAAAATCCTCGAGCAACGCGGGGTGGTCATTAACGAGCCCATCGGCGCGCTGGCTCACCTGGGCCTCGCGCGCGCTTATGCGCTTCAGGGTGACAAAGCGAAGGCGCGCGCTGCATACAATGATTTTTTCACGCTCTGGAAAGACGCCGATTCCGACATTCCGATTTTGCTCGCTGCCAAAGAGGAGTTCGCCAAGCTGCAGTAATTTCCCACCTGCTCATCCGCGACATGTGGCGGTTTATTGTGGACCGGTGAGGTAGGTCTTGCGATGGCGGACATGATAATCGCCGTTGAGGACTTTGACTTCGATAGAGCGATAGGTATTGGCGGGGCCGCGCGGGTTGGGATAGTAGGCGAGGCGGTATTGGGTGCGCAGCTCGCGGTCGATGCGGTCAAAGATAATGTCCAAATCGCGGGGAGAGTCGGGATAGAACATTGCGCCGCCGGTGGTGTCGGTCATGGTTTCGAGGGCGTGTTCGCCGGCGGTATTGCGGCCGCTTTCGGATTTGATGGGTCGGACGACGATGGTGTAAAGGAGTGCGCCGGAGCGGACAGCGGCTTTGCGTGCGGAATCGAAATCGCTGGTGCTGGTGGTCTCGCCAGCGTCGGTGACCATGACGATGACGCGGCGGCGGCTTTCGCCGCGCTTTTCCAGTGTGGTGGAAGCGAGCAGAACGGCGTCGTAGATCGAAGTGCCCGCGCCGGGAGGGATTTTGCGCACGGCTTCCTGGAGGGAGGGAACATTGTCGGAGAATGCCGCGATTTGCCTGACGTTTTCATCAAAAGAGAAAACCCCGAGGCGGTCGCCGGAGCGGAGAACCTGCCGGATGAAGTGCGCGGCGGCCTCCTGCTCGAAGGAAATTTCCTTGTGGGCGCTGAGGCTTGCGTCGATCATGAGCGCGAGATCGAGCGGTTGCTGGGTTTCGGACTCAAAAACTTCAATTTTCTGCTGCACTCCTTCTTCAAAGATTTGAAACGCCTCGATGGGCAAGTCCGGGGAAGGGCGATTGTGCTCGTCGAGAACGCTGGCGAGTACGCTGACGAGATTCACGTTGACGTGAATCTTGCCGCGCTCCTGGGAAGGGTCGGGGACTGGATCCGGACTGTAGTCGCCGGGGTTGACGGGAGCAGGCGCGGGCGTGTTAGCCGCCGTGGCGGCGGGGCGCGAAGGTTGAGGTTGCGCCCAGGGCGGGCGGTCAGGCTTGCTCTGCGCCGTGGCGCTGCAGCCGAGGAGTAAGGCTGCAAAGACGAGCAGGAGTGGGGCGTGGGGTGATTTCACTGGCATGAAGAATTAAGATGCAGGTCTTGCTCTGGAGGCTTCCGCGAGCGCGGGTGGAAGTTCGCCGTCGGCCCAGACGGCGCCGTCCGCGAAGTATTCCTTTTTCCAGATAGGAACGGTGCGCTTGAGGGTGTCAATGGCGAAGCGGCAGGCGTCGAAGGCGGCGGGGCGATGCGGTGCGCTGACGGCGATGAAGATGCTGGTTTCGCCGATTTGGAGGCGGCCGAGGCGGTGGACGATGGCGACACGATGGATTGGAAATTTGGCGTGCATCTCGGCGGCGATTTCGCGAATCTTGGCGAGAGCCATGGGCTCGTAGGCTTCATAGTCGAGGTAGAGCGTTGCGCGGCCGTGAGATTGATTGCGGACGCAGCCGTCGAAGATGACGACGGCACCGTCATCGCCTGCGCGCACGTGGCGGACGAGAGCGGCCGCATCAATGGGCTCGGAGACGAGACAAAGGACGTCGTGGCTAAGAGAAGTCATCGCGGTGGATCAGCCTCCGCTGACCGGAGGAAGAAAAGCGACTTCGTCGCCGGGGTGAAGAGCGGTGCTCCAGGCGGCGAATTCCTGATTGCGCGAGGCGATCAGCGATGCGCGGAAGCGGGCGAGCTCGGGATGGCGGGCGCCGTAATGGGCGAAGAGCTGCTCGATGCACGCGCCGTCGGCGAGCTCGATCGAGTCTTCGGCGCGGCCGACGATATCTTTGAGACGGCCGAAAAAGAGGACTTTGACACGCATGGATTGCGAAGCGGCTGGCACAACAGAATTGTAACCCGCGCGGCGGGAGGAGGCCAGCGCTGCGAGGTTTGAAGAAGGGAAGGTGCACGGAGCGATGTTTGCGGCGAAAGATTACAAGGGAGGAGCGAAGAATTCGGAAGTTTCGTTCGAATAAACCATTTCAAAGGATTCTATTGCTTGACCGGGGGACGGGCGTTGCGTAGCGTGCGAATAGAGGCTGGGTGCGCTCGGCAGAAAGAAGAGGGCGCGAAGACGAGAAATGAAAGTCCTGGTCACTGGATCAACGGGATTTGTGGGAACGGCTTTGGTGGGCGCGCTGGCGGGCGTGGGGCACACGGTGTGCCGGCTGGTGAGGCCCGAAAGCGCAGCGCGGGGCGGAACGAAAAATGGATTTGATGTGCCGTGGAATCCGGCGACCGGAGAATTGGGCGGCGCGGCCGTTGGCGCGGATGCGGTCGTGAATTTGGCGGGAGCTTCGATCGCGGGAGGGCGGTGGACGGCGGAACGCAAGGCGCTGCTGCGGTCGAGCCGGGTGGATGCGACGCGGGCGCTTGTGACGGCCCTCGCGAAAATGAATGCCCGGCCGAGGGTGCTGGTATCGGCGTCGGCGATTGGATACTACGGCAGCCGTGGAGATGAGTTGCTGACAGAAGAGAGCGCGGGGGGAATCGATTTCTTGGCCGGCCTTTCGCGGGAGTGGGAAGCGGAAGCGGTGAAGGCGGAGGCGCTGGGAATCCGCGTGGTGCGCGCGCGGATTGGGATCATTCTGGCGCGGCACGGAGGCGCGCTGGCGAAGATGCTGCTGCCGTTCAAACTCGGCGTTGGCGGGAGGATCGGATCGGGAAAACAGTGGATGTCGTGGGTGACGCTGGACGACGTGGTCGGGATTCTTCGGTTTGCACTGGAGAACGGCGCGGTGCAAGGGGCGGTGAACATAGTGGCACCCGGCGCGGCGCGCAACTCAGAATTTACAAAAGAGCTCGCGCACGCGCTGCATCGTCCTGCGCTCTTCCCTGCTCCGGCATTTGCGCTGCGGCTGGCGCTGGGAGAAATGGCCGACGCGCTGCTGTTGTCCAGCCAGCGCGTCGTTCCGCAAAGACTGCAACAGCTTGGCTACCAGTTTTTGCATCCGGATTTGGGAGCGGCTTTCGCGGCGGCTCTATCGCGAATCTGAGCGCTTAGTAAGGAGCGCAGAGGTTGCAGGAAAGAGAGACAACGACAGAAGCGCGCGAAGGAAAGATCAAAAGCGGGCGCAGTTCCGGAATGGCACATTGCGGCGGAAGCGAGTCCCAGATGGGGACGAGCCCTCGTTCCAAACTAAAAAGCATGGGCGCCCCAGTATGGCCGACTCATTTTGTGCAATTACCGATAACAGTTTGAATTCCCACTAAATACAGGAATTTCCTGCTCCGCGTACCCTCAACGTCAGAACTGCGAGGACCTGGATTTTCGCTGGCCCTTCGCCTGCAAATGCCGTGGACATGCGGCCCCTTCTGCGGCAGAAAATCGGCGAGAGCGATTTAACAACTCGAGCTGCAAGCGCGCAGGCGAAGACCGCGAAGACGATTTCCCAAAAGTGGTGTTTCCCTGTGCTCCTCACGGCGAGTGCGTGGACACTGGGCTGCGGCGGAGGAGGCGCAGGCCTGGTTACGCCCCTGCCGGCACCTCCTCCATCCATCACGGTGACGGTGACGTCTACGAGCAGTGAGGTGCTCCTCGGCAACTCGCTAACGATCACGGCCAACGTGGCGAACACGAGCGACACGGGAGTTAGTTGGAGCGTGAACGATGTGCCGGGCGGGAACAACTTGATGGGAACGATCGCGGCGAGCGGAGTGTACATCGCGCCAGCGGATCTGCCGGTACCGGCGACGGTGCATGTGAAAGCAACCAGCCAGGCGGACGCGACAAAATCAGGAAGCACCGACCTGACCATCCTGAGCGATATCAAGATCGGGCTCACGTCGCCGGGCGCAAACGTGGAACTCGGCGCGATGCAGGCATTTCACGCCGCGATCGCGAGCAGTGGCCACCCGGATGCGGCGGTGCGTTGGAGCATCGCTGGGGCGGCATGCCCGAGTTCGTGCGGCACGGTGGATGCGAACGGAAACTACACCGCGCCGCAGATTCTGCCGCAGACGGCGAGCGTAACGCTGACGGCGCAAAGTGCAGCGGATCCTTCCAAGCAGGTTTCGGTACAGGTGAATATCACCAGCAATTTTTCGCTGCAAGTTTCGGCGCCCGCGAACGTGTCCACAGGAGCGAGCACAGCGATTGTGGCCACACTGACGCCGGTGCCGGGCTCCAATCCGAACGGAGTGGTGGCGTGGTCGCTATCGGGTGCCGGGTGCAGCGGGGCATCCTGCGGGACACTGATTGCGGTCACGACGCAATCGCCGGTGGCGGGCACAATAACGGATTCCGCAAACTATACCGCGCCGATGGCGGCGCCGAACCCCAATACGGTGACGATCACGGCGACGCCGCAGGCAGACCCTTCCAAGAAAACGCAAGCGACAGTAGCGATCCAGGCGGGCGTAAGCGTGAGCCTTTTGCCGTCAACTGCGACACTGGCGGTGAATCATCGCGAGACATTGACGGCGCAGGTCACGGGAACCTCGAACACCGGCGTGGCATGGAGTGTGAATGGCGTGGCGGGCGGCAACACGACGTTCGGGCAGATTTGCACGGTGGCAACGAATCCTTGCCAGACGGTGACGGGCGGCAACGTATTGCAGGTTGATTATGTGGCGCCGGGGGCAATCCCGCTGCCGAATCCAGTGACGGTGCAGGCCACGAGCGCGGCCGACACGACAAAAAGCGCGCCAGCCCAGATTACGGTGATCAATCACGTGCTCGTAAGCGTTCAGCCGGGAAATGTGACGCTGGCGCCGCTGGCCGTGCAAGGATTTACCGCCACGGTACTGGGGACGAACAATCAAAATGTCGTGTGGCAAATTCAGGGCGCGGCATGCGTGAACGCGGGCGTTTGCGGTTCGGTAAATGCGAACGGCACATACACTGCGCCTGGCGCGGCGCCAAGCCCCAATACCCTGCAGGTGGTGGCTATCAGCTCCGAAGATCCTTCGCAAGCGGGCACCGCCGACGTATCTATCGCCCGCGGAGCGGACATCCTTTCGCTGCAGCCGGCGAGCGCGTATGCAGGCGGAGCACAGGGATTCACCTTGCGGGTGGACGGCAGCGGATTCATGGTCTCGAGCCCGGGCCCCGGCTCGGTCATGCTGATTGCCGGCACGGCGCGCACAACGGCATGCAATTCATCCATGGAGTGCACAGCACCGGTGACGCCTGCGGATGTCGCCGCGGTGGGAAACGTCTCCGTGCAGATTCAGAATCCGGACGGGACGAAATCGAACGGGGTCTTGTTAGTGGTCGTCGCACCGGGCACCTTGGATGAGGTGATTACACTCACGAGTACTTCACCCACTGCGACGGGTAAGGACATCGTGGTGGTCGAGCCGACCACGGCGGGCGTTTCCGTGCCTGGCGCCGCGGTGGACTTGAATGTGGCGGCGCTCGGGATATTTTCCACGGCGAACAATAACTGCACGCTGGGCGGCAATCCCGTTGTGCTGCAGCGGCCAGCAAGCGGAACCGCGACCGCGGACATCTGCCTGTTCTCGCAGAGCGGGTTTGACACGAGCATGACGTACAGCGTTTCGGGGCCCGGGGACGTGGCCGTGATTTCCAAGCAGCCCGCCGGACTTGGAATCATTCACCTGGCATTGCAGGTTCCGGCCGGCGCGCAGCGCGGCGCGCGCACGCTTTTCATTCAAAACACGAATTTGGACAAGACCGCCGCGAGCGGCGCTCTTGACGTCGAGTGAGAAGAACGAGGTGCGCGAACATGAATGAATCGGATCGGCGGCGTTTTCTATGGGTTTTGTTTCTCGCGGGAGTCGCGTTGCTGGCGATCGTGCCGGCGGCAAGTGCGACAACGCTGGCCCGGCTGCAATTCGCCGAGCTGGCGCAGGAATCAACGGCCGTTGCGCGACTGCGCTGCCTCGGCTCGGAGAGCCGGTGGGAGCGCGGGGAGATCTGGACGGATACGCGATTCGAAGTGCTGGAACAGGAAAAAGGGCTGCTGCCCGGACTTGTCACCGTGCGCACATTAGGCGGCAGCGCGGGGCACCTTCACTCGCGAGTGGACGGCGTTCCTGTGTTTCATCCCGGCGAGGAGGTATACCTGTTTCTCTGGTGGCGAGAGGGCGAGGCGTATTCCGTGCTGGGGTGGTCGCAAGGAACATTCCGCATTGCCAGGAATCCGCGGACAGGCGTGGAGACGGTGACGCAGGATTCGGCAGCCATGCCAGTGTTCGATCCGCAGAAGCGGGAGTTTCGGCACGAAGGAACGCGAAATCTGCCGGTGAGCATTTTTCGGGAGAAACTGCGGAGCGCTCTGGAACGGAAACCGTAAGGGGACGCGAGGAGAATTCGAATGAGAACCATGATGCAGAAAACGCTGGCAAGCCTGCTGGCGACATTCTACGGCTCCTCGGCAGCGCCGGCGGCGCAGGGTTATGCGTTCAATGAAATTGTCCCGGATGTCCGGCAGCCGGTGGCGATCTCCGGCGGATCGGCGTGCCCGGTGCGGTCACATCGTCTGACAGCGGCAGGCAGCGTCACACTGCGATGGAGCACGGCGCTGGGGACGAATCCGGTGACGATCATGACGCAGGACCAGACGGCAAGCGGAAGGCTGAACGAGATCGAGCAGGTGATCGCCGCGGCTCTTGGGGTGTGGACGGGAGTAAGCGGCACGACGCTCGTCCCGGCGTCGCTTGCGCCTTTGACGCGAACCGCAAATGCGACTTCGTGCGGGACGGATGGCCTCAACTCGATCTGCTTCGACCAGTCAGACTCGGCGTTCACGCCGGGCGTGCTGGCGTTCACGAGGGTGATCACCGCGGACCAGATCGGAGTGCAGCTCAGCAACGGTCCCGCAGCAACACAAGTGGGTCAGATCCTGGACGCGGATGTCTATTTCAATCCGGGAGATTCGCGCGTCACGTTTGCGACGCCGGCGGCGCTGCCTGGGGCGCAAAGCGCCTATGATCTGGAATCCGTGCTGACGCACGAACTGGGACATTCGCTGGGCTTCAGTCATTCGGCGGTGTGGAGCGCGATGATGTATCCCTTCGCGCCTGCTCCAGGAACGTTCACAGGAACGCGACCGACAACGCCGCAGCCGGACGCGCCGCTCGGAGAAGATGACCGCACCGGATTGCGTGTGTTGTATGCCGATCCCGCGGACACAGTGCACACGGGATCGATCCAGGGACGAATCTTGCCCGCGAATCCGCTTTCGCTGCCCGGTGCACCACCCGGAGTTACGGGAATTTTTGGTGCGCACGTTGTGGCCGTGAATACCGCGAGCGGCGGAGTCATTGGAGGATTCATTGGCGGATGGAGCTGCACTGCTCCTGGACCGGCACAGTTCGATGGAAGCTATCAGATCGACCGTCTGCCGGTGGGGCAGAGCTACACCGTGTACGCGGAGCCGCTGAATGGCGCCGTCGATCCCTCGCAAGTGAGCAATGCGACGGCGTCTTTGTGCCGGAATCCGACAACAGACCCAGGCTGGCCGCCGCTGCAGGGTTGTGTTGTGCCCGGAGTGGACACGAGCTTCACAACGAGAACACGGCCGGGGACGTGAAGAAGCAAGGCGCCAAGGGATGCGCCTTTGCATGCGGAGCCGCCGCACAAGAGTTGGAAGCTCATCAGAAAGCGAACAGGCCGTTCCGGTTATTCGGAACGGCCTGTTCTTCAAACCACCTCGTAGAACTGCGGACGACGGTCTGCGCTATTGCTGGTCGGGGTACATGATTTGCGTAAAGCCCGTCGTGTTGACGTCGCGGAACATCGGAGTTCGCGGCGGCAACTTGGATGGATCCAGGAACTCCGTGTCGAAGTTATAGCCGCGGGTCGGAGGTGAATACACGGTGGTGCAGCACTTGTACACACCGACGGCCTGGCGGTTATAGAACATGCTGACGATCGAGCCGCGATAGTTGAGCGTCTCGCCGCCCCAGCTTTCGATGTAGCGGAGGAAGTTGTGGAGACCGCCATCGCTTCCAAAGTCGGAGTTGGTTCCCGTAACCCATGGAAATCCCGGGCCCTTGCCCGCCAGCACCGCCACACGATACCAGCCGTTCGTGGCGCCATTGAAGTTGGCCGCTCTGGAACCTGGATCGTAAGGCGAAGAGAAGGAATTTACGTCATTCCAGCTGTTGGACAGGAACGTGAAGGCATCCGCAAGAACCGCGCTGGCCACGTGGGGATCGTTGAATCCTCCACCGGCAGAGTTAGCGTTGTAATCGCCCTGCACGTAGACGGGGTTCTCCGCGACGATGCTGAGACCACAAGCGACCGCGCCCGGGCAGGCCTTCGCGCCCAGCGGAAGGCTGATGTTGCTTCCGTTCACCAGCTTCAAGGCGCGACGGAAGAACAACGGCGGATTCATGCGGGCTTCCTGGGTGTTCTTGATCAAAGACCCCGGCCAGGCAGTGGCCGGCAGCGCGCAACCGGGGTTGGGCAGGGTTGCATTCACCACCGCGTCGGTGAACAGTATCCCAGTCACTTTAGGTGAAGGGGTCTGACCATAGTTGTAGTAGATTCCCGGTGCCGGAGGGGTTCTGTCCGCTTGGTCCCCGTCGTCTTCGCCTAGATCCAGGAGCCCGTTGGGGCATCCATTGGCCGGATTCGCAGGGTTCAAGAAGTCGGAGAATCCGTATTCTCCCGTTTCGTTCCCAGAGGGAGAGACGGGAGGCCAGGCGGCGGTTATACCGCCGGTTGGGACGTAGTTTCCGCGCCGGTCAGAAAAGTACACAACGTAGTTGTACGGAGCGTTCAGAGGATCGTAGGCGCCGGGGCCCTTTGTGCCAATCTGCCCGGTGAGCCAGCGAGACAAATTTCTGACGTCGAGCTCCACATAATGGGTCACGCCGCTGGCCATGACCCGCGGGAAATTGCAAGGGCTGGAGCCGTTCGGGCAAACGTCTCGGATGGTTCCCTGCCGCGTATCGAAGAGAACATTGGGCCAATAGTCCGAAGCTGTGGTGGTCGGTACGGGAGGAATTTTGGTCGTATCAATACCGCAGATACCAACCGCGGCGGCGTTGGACGGATTGTCGCGAATGCGCTCGAGACGGATCACCGCGTTTGGACTCGGATCCGCGCAACCGGCAGGCAGGATCTCCACCTGCGGGCCGGGAAGCGGCGGAACGTTGGGATATTGATTGGCGGCCACACCCACATTCACGGTCGAATTGATGTTGCGGCCAGCGAATCCCAGGTTGAGAATCTCCTGGGTTACGTCCTGCCACTTTCCGCAAGGCGGGAGGTAGCCGATTTGAATCTCCACCTTGAGGAAGCCGGTGATCGTGGGCCGGCCCTTGGGTACCCAATACCCATTGGACCCGGCGGTATAACCCGCCGGAGGCGCAGCGCCCGTTTGCGGAGTGTTTGCGGCTGAAGTTGCCATCGGAATCTTCGGGCCGACCGCAGGCACGTACCACCCCGGATAGGCGTTGACGGGACCGGCAGGATCGACAGCCAGGGTGCTCAAATCGACGGGCGGCGTCGTCGCATCGATGCAGGGAAGCTGCATGATGTCATTCGCTTGGTCGGAGAGCAAAATTTTCATGCTGGCCTGAGAGAAGTAGCGCTCGCCCAAAAGAGCCGGGTTGCCTGCTTCGCCCTGGGTAGGCCGGCGCATAATATCGACGGGAAACGACTGCCCATTGGTCAGGATTTCGATGGGCAACTGCAGCTTCTTGTTCACGCCGGTGGAGTGATTGATCAAGAAAGAATTGTAGTCGGTGAGCGAAATGGTGGACCAATTGGGATTCGCGCCGGAAGTAGGCGAGCCACCCGTGACGCTTCCTTCGGTCGCTGCCAAGCTACGCAGCGGGGAACCTCCCGCGGCCGTGGTAATGTTTACCGTGCCCGTCCAACCACCGACTGTCAGCCCCTGTCCGTTCATGATGCTCTGCCGGATCACTTCACCGAAAGCCGTTGCCTTGTCCGATAGAGTGAGCGTGGAGCCCGTACCTTCGGCGAGCCAGAGGTTGCCGTTGGTGTGAACGCGGCCGCCGAAATTGAAATCCGGGCCGGCATGGAAACCGCAATCTTTAGCGCAAAAGACGCCAAACTGGAAGGCCGGGATGCCCACGGTTTGCGTGGTTCGGCGAAGCATGACCTCCGCACCGCTGCTGGTGCGCGCGGTGACGGTCAGAGTATAGGGGGTGATCAAACCCACCATGCCCTGATAGGCGCCGGACTTGATGGTCTGGGAGGTGGCAACAGGATTTCCGTTGGTATCTTGTGGATACTGCAGCTTATAGCCTGATGTGCCATCGGTGGCGGTGTAGTTGATGCCCGCCAAGTTGGCCGGAGGGGCCAGTGCGATGGCGTTGAGCGCGGCCGCAGGAGGGGCGTAGGTGCTGTCGAATAACGTCCCAAGATCCGCGGTCATTTTTTCCATGCCGGCTTCAGCGCCGTAGAACGCTCGCGTCTGGCCGTTGGTCAGCCCGGTGAGCTGCTGTCCGCTCATGACCAGCACGATGAAACCGCTGACCAGGCTGAGTAGCAGCAACATCAAGAGCAGCGTTATGACCAGCGCGATGCCGGATTCATTCTTTGATTGTTTTCTTTGCGTTCTCATGGCATTCCCTCTGTTTAGTTGTACCTGCTGAAATAAGCCAGGCTGCGCACACTGATTTGCGTTTTCATGTTGTCCCGTAAGTACGCGCTGTTCGAACCCGAGGGGTTGTTGGCACGCGCAGACAGGAAAAGATTCACGGAACGAATATTGCTCTCCGTCAATCCGGCGGGGATGGTCGTAGAGTTCGCGTAGATTGTCGGCGGGACATTGGCGTCCACGAAGTTGTAGGTGGCCTGAAGGCCTTCGATAACCTCGGCGACGGGTTGCGTTGGGTTGAAGTTGACCTGGCGGACAAGGCGGATGTGCTGCGGGTCCGTCGTGGTGTCCAGGTAATAGCTGATCATCCAGATGCGCGTCGCGGTCGTGGGCGGATAAGTGCCGGTATACGTGACGGGGTTTGTAGCCGGCACCACCTTGTTCTGGATTTGCGTGATGGTTCCCTGGGCGGCGCCCGTCTGGTTCAAGCCGAACTTGTCAATCGCGGGATTGTTCGCGAAGCTAACGACCTGGCCATTGATGGCCGTTACTGTCTGCAGCGTCGTGCCATTAATGTTGCTGAACATAATGAGGTCCCCTGGCTGAACCGGGACCCGGGCCTTCGACATGTCGACGCAAGTTGCGTCGAAAGTCACGGCATCGCCGAGCGCGGTAATGCTGCCGTTGCAGGCAGGTGTCGCGCCGACCGCGACACGCGTGATCGGGGCGCTGTCCAGAGCCGTTGGCTTGCTGTCCGCTGGATTATTGTCCCAGGTATTGTCCTGATAGATGAGGGTGATGATGTCGGATGGCGCGCCTGCACCCGGGGCGACGCCTGCCCTAGTGAGGATCGGGACAGTCGGCCCCAGCGCCGTTCCCAGACTCAGGGCCGGAAGGAAAGTCTGCTGGAACTTAAGCGCGACTGGACCGGGACGCTTGACGGTAATGGCTGCGCCCGACGGGATGGAGATGCCTCCCGCCGGAATCCCTTCACCGGCGAGCACGATGTCCTGCCTCACCAGGTTCAGCGATGCGCGGAGGTTGTCGTTCAAGTCCGCAGTGAGCGCCACGTTTTGATTGCTCCGCATGGTGCTGGTGATCGCGCCAACGGCAGCCGCGAATACAACCAGCGTGATGCCCATGGCGACTAGGAACTCGACCATCGTGAATCCAGCTTGCTTCTTCATCACCTGCTCCTTATCCGGAACTCAGGAGAATGCCGAGATGTAACTGACGAGCGTGTAGGTACGATTCAAGCGGCCCACCTTATACGTCATAGTTACCGTGATCGTCCTCACGTTGGGCTCGATGTTGCCCGCGGCATCGAAAACCGGCGCGATTAGAATCGTTCGTTGCATATTGCTCAAGGGCATCAGGACATCGTCGGCAGTGCCCAAGATTCCGTCTGGCCCCGGCCCGACGATAACGCTGTCAGGATGAGTCGCGTCGTCACCGGCTGTTCCCACCAATCCGTTCGCCAGACCGGGAGCCAACAAAGGCTGCGTCCCATCCAAGAAGATTCCGCCGGCGGATACGTTCTGGATCTGTGCCCAGGAGGTCGCCTGAGTGTTGCGCGCATTGAAGATGGACTCGACAGCTTCTTCCGATTTCTTCTGCGCGATATAGTCGAACTGGCTGGCCTGAGAGAAAAGGAGTCCCTGGGCAAAGACGGCCGCGAGAGACAGAATGCCGAAGGACAAAACCAAGACAGCGATCATCGCTTCCATCAGGGAAAAGCCCTGCTGGCGGCGGTTGCGGTGAAGTTTCCGGCTTCTATCCTTCATGACCATTTCCTCCCATTACTCCTGCCACAGGGTGCCGTCCCAGTGGTAAGGACGAATGCGGCCGGTGGCACCGAGGATGGTGATCGCGCGCGCCGTGTATGTTTTGCCAGGAATTCCAATAAGAATGCTCGCGTTAGCCGGTAACCCGAGCGCTGTGCCGAAAGAACCGTCGCTCAGAAACTGCGCCACCGGGACACCGCCCCCTGGAAGAGCCTGGCTTGTGAAACAAAGTGGTTGGTTGCATGCGTTGAAGCCCATCGGCGTGTCGGGAATCGCGAACTGGAGAAACTGTGCGCCCCCCTCAAGTGTCGAAGGGATGTCGAGCGCAACGGCTGCGCCGCCGGTTGGCGGGACCTGCAAGAGTTGGATCTGATTGTTGCCAATGAAATTGATCTGCGTTATGCGCCGGTCCGAAATGGCGGAATGGCGCGCCGAACGTATCAGCCGGATGACTTGGTCCATCGCCGCATTGGCGCGGAGAGAAGGGACCGAGTTCTGCATAAGCGGGAGCGCAAGGACCGTCATAATGGAAATTGCCCCGATGACGATGAGCACCTCGACGAAACTGAAGCCCTGTTTTCTGCGGTTTTTCCTGTTCATAAGAAGCTCTCTTGCCGAATGCATCTCAAGATTTGGTAACGGGCGGCTAGGAGGGTGCAAGCACGGTGCCAAGCAGTGGATTCTCGTATCTAAATGACAACAAACGTGATACGCCGCAGCGAGGGGGCTAGGCCCCGTACTGGCTTCGGGCGATTGGGTAGAAACGAAACAAACTGGATACGACCCATGGGCGCTTTGGAACGTCTGAGCTTCCGCGCAAAACCGGGACTTTGCTTTTGAGCAGTAGACTGTTATGAAAACGACAGATTGAAATTCTGGCGGAGAGATAACGATGTTGCTTCTTGGCTCGCTTGCGCCATGGTGTTTTCGGCGAGCGCCGCACTTCGTGCTAACGTAATCTGTCCGCCGAACACGGCGGCAAAAACTTCCCCAGTGAAGGATGCGGCCCGGCAGCACACGCGGCAAAGACACCGAGACACACCTAGAGATGCCAGCAAGAAAGTCTTGCCACTTGATTCGAACCGTGGCGATGTTATTTCTCGCCGCGCTCAGCGCTGCAGCACAGCGTTCGCGGGGGGAACTCCATATCGAAGTGCGTGACCCTCAGGGCGCGGCACTTGCATCCGCCGCCGAATTGGTCAGCAAGGCGAATCAATTCCGCCGGACATTTCAGGTTGGAGTGGAAGGCCGGTACGTGTTGCAGGATCTTCCCTTCGGCGTTTACCGGCTGAGCCTGACAGCGGAAGGGTTTGCGCCGTGGACTGACCTCTTGGAGATACGGTCGGAGGTTCCGGTGCGAATCGCCATAACGCTTGGCGTCGCTCCGGTGACAACCCAGGTGCGGGTGAGCGACTCCGCGACTCTGGTGGACCCCTACCGGACGGGGACGCTCTACACCATCGGACAGCAGACGGTCAGCGAGCATGCTGCAGTCCAGCCGGGGCGCGAGCTTTTGGACCTGGTAGCCGCACAGCCTGGATGGGTGTATGAGGCGAACGGCGTGTTGCATCCACGCGGTTCGGAATACGACGTTCAATTCGTGGTGGACGGATTGCCGCTGACGCAGAATCGTTCACCTGCATTTGCACCGTCCATGGACGCGGACGATGTGGAGTCCATGCGAATGCTGACCGCGAACTATCCCGCGGAATATGGGCGGAAACTCGGCGGGGTAGTGGAGTTGACCACGGAAAAAGATGTGCCGGCGGGCTTTCATGCCCGGTTCGACGCGGGCGGCGGAAGTTTTTCGAATGCGAACGGAGCCGCTGCCATTTCCTACTTGCGGCAAAAAGATCGTTTTTCCGTCAGCGGAACTGGATTTCACACCGACCGCTATCTCGATCCGCCAGTGCTGGAGAATTTCACGAACTCCGGAAACGCGGAGGGATTCTCAGCCTCGTATGAGCGGGATTTCTCGGATCGTGACCGGCTGCGCTTGACGGTGACGCAAAACGGGGTGCGCTTTCTGGTTCCGGATGAACGAGTGCAGCAGGTCAACCGTCAGCGCCAGGATGTGGGAAACAAGGAAACGGCCGGACAGATTCATTTTCAACACACCATCTCTTCCAATCTGTTTCTGAGTTTTTCGGGCAGCGTTCGCGACGCGAGCGCTACGCTGACATCCAATCCTTTATCAACACCGGTCATCGTGACGCAGGACCGCGGCTACCGCGAAGGCTACGCGCGGACGGATCTAGCAGGGCACCACGGGCATCACGACTGGAAGGCGGGGCTGGACAGTATCTTCTCTCCGGTGCACGAAATGCTGGCGTACCGCATCACGGATCCCACGCAATTCGATCCTGCAACGCAGCAACAGTTCCAATTTTCCGGCCGGCGCTGGGACATCGAGCCATCCGTGTACGCGCAAGACCAGATGCACCTGGGAAAGTGGAATGTAAGCGCGGGACTCCGCTTCGACCATTACCGGCTGGTGGTAAGCGAATCGGCCTGGAGCCCGCGAATCGGTGTGTCGCGATATTTGCCATCATTGAATTTATTGGCGCATGCCTCCTATGACCGTATATTTCAGACACCGGCGGTGGAAAATCTGCTGCTGGCGAGTTCGCCGCAACTCAACTCCATCAATCCGGTCGTGTTGCGGTTGCCGGTACGGCCGGCGCGGGGAAATTTCTACGAAGCCGGAGTGACGAAAGCTTTGGGAGGAAAAGTGCGCGTGGATGCAAATCTCTTCCGGCGGGATTTTCGCAACTATTCGGACGACGATGTGCTGCTGGATACAGGAGTGAGTTTTCCGATCGCGTTTGCAAAAGGACAAATCATCGGCGAGGAGGTGCGCCTGGAAGTGCCGGAATGGGGGCGCTTCTCCGGGTTCCTGAGCTATGCGAATCAATCGGGCATCGGCCAGGGACCCATCACCGGCGGATTGTTCTTGGGGAGCGATGCAGCGAGCGGACTGACGGACACGAGCCGGTTCGCGGTGTCACAGGACCAGCGCAACACGCTGCACGGGCGGGTGCGGTTTCAAGCAACAAAAAAGGCGTGGTTAGCCTTCGGCGGCGAGTATGGAAGCGGTCTGCCGGTGGAGCTGGGCAACGGGCCTCCGGACATAAATTTTCTGATGGCACAGTTTGGAGCCGAAATTGTGAATCGCGTGGATTTCAACCGCGGAAGAGTCCGGCCGGGTTTTTCTTTCGATGCGGCAGCTGGCGCAGAGATCTACCATAAAGAACAGCGAAGCGCGGCGGCGCAGATTCAGGTGGCGAACTTGTCCGACCGGGTGAATGTGATCAATTTTGCGAGCTTGTTTTCCGGAACGGCCGTATCGCCGCCGCGAAGCGTTTCGGCGCGCCTCAGATTCACATTCTAAGCACCCATGTGGAATAAGAAGGAAGGCACTTCCGTACGAACCAATCGCTCGGAACTCCGAAAGTTGGTAGCGCTAACGGGAATCGAACCCGTATTTCGGCCTTGAAAGGGCCGCGTGCTAACCGTTGCACCATAGCGCCACAATTTGTGGGATGTGGAACTTATCTAGAATAAGTAACTTTGCGCGAATTCACAAGTTGAGCCGGAGTGCGAGGCCGAGGCGTTCTGCTCGAATTTCTCCTGACTAACCCTGGCGATCCTGAAATTCTTCGTGCCAGGCCATTTGAATCGCTTCCAGTTTGGATTCGTTGGACTTCTGCGGGTCGCCGGAAAAGCCCGCGAGCTCGGTGATCCATTTGTGCATGTCCGTGAAGCGGACAGTGAGCGGATCGGTATCCGGGAATTTGTCAGTCAATCCGATGGCGATGTCTTCGATGGCGTCCCAATCGAAAGTTGGTGGCACGATTTGCTCCTGAACAGAAAGATTGGCCGCAGAGGCGCAGAGTCACAAAGAAAAAAACAACCGGAAAACCCGAAGCTCACTTTTAAATACAGAAGAGAGAATGAAATCTGATTCCGATCCTCTGTGCCTCTGTGGCTTCCTAACTCCTAGTGCTCTGCTTCCTTGGCGTAATTCTTGTTCCAGTCAGGAATTTCGATGACGATGTCGGTCGTGCCGTCGGGCACGGTCTGGCATCCGAGCCGCGACTTCGGCGTGATGCCGGGCGCTTCGTCGAGCTGGTCGAGCTCGGCATCAGTGGCTTCGTTGCAGGACTCCAGGCCTTCCTTCACAATCACGTGGCATGTGGAGCAGGCGCACACTCCGCCGCACGCGTGATCGAGGCCCACCTTGAAGCCCTCGGCGATGTCGAGAATGCTGCCCGGTATGCCGTTGTGGCCATACGGGATTTTCTCCGGGTCGATCTCGAACGTCTTGCCGCTGGGAAGAAACGTCACCTTGTATTTCTTCGTGGCCGGCGTGTATTTGACTTCGTCGATGTACGGGTTGCTGCCGCCCATTTGTTCTCTCCTGTTGCCGATCAATCTTGCTTTGTAGGGGCGCAGCATGCTGCGCCCCTACAAAAGAAAAATCAGACTTCTGCGAGTTTGCGGCCCTCAAGGGCCGCGGAAACCGCCGTGTTCATCAGCAATTCAGCCAAGTGCTCGGTTTCGCGATTGAGCTCGTCGACGCGATTTCGAATGAGCCGGTAATCCTTTCCGCCCACGGCATCCTTGAGAGCGGCGACGGACGCGTCGATCCTTGCGCGCTCTTCGCCGGGCAAAGTCCCTGATTGTGGGTTCGCCAATGCCTTCGTAGTCGCGTTCAAAACGGTTTCTGCTTCGGTGCGCGCTTCGATCCACTGGCGCTCGGCGAAATCCTGTTCGGCGTGCTCGATGGATTCTTCCAGCATGCGCTCGATCTCGTTGCCGCTGATTCCGTAGCTCGGCTGGACTTCGATGGAGTGCTGCTCGCCCGTGCGCAAATCTTTCGCGGCAACCTGCAAAATGCCGTTGGCGTCAATCAGGAATTTCACTTCGATGCGCGGCAAGCCCGCTGGAGCGGGCGGAACCTTCAACGTGAAGCGCGCCAGCGAACGGCAGTCTTTCGCGAGTTCGCGTTCGCCCTGAAGCACGTGGATGTCAATCCCAGTCTGACTGTCAACGCCGGTCGTGTACAGCTCCTGCGCGCTCGCGGGAATCGTGGAGTTGCGCGGAATGATTTTGGCGACCGCGCCGCCATAGGTTTCGATCCCTAGCGAGAGCGGTGTGACGTCGAGAAGAAGCATATTGCTCACGCCGCACTCAAGGATATTGGCTTGCACGGCCGCGCCGAGCGCGACGACTTCGTCGGGATTGAGCTCCGTGTGCGGCTTGCGGCCGAAGAATTCCTGCACCGTGCGGCGAATCAGCGGTGTGCGTGTGGTGCCGCCAACAAGGACGACTTCGTCGATGTCCGGAGGCTTCAATTGCGCGTCTGCGAGCGCCTGCTTCACCGGTCCCATGGTGCGGTCGACGATGGGGCGGATCAGGGCTTCAAATTCGCCGCGGGTGAATTCGCGTACGAAGACGGCGCCATTTGGCAGCAGAAAACGCAGCGTGGCGGATTCGCAAGCGGAAAGCTGATGCTTCATGGCAATGAGCGCCTTGCGCAGCTCCTGGGCGAGCTCGGCATGCGGTGAAAAATCAATTTGATCTTCCTGGAGAATCTGCTCGTGGACAAAGGATTGGAGCAAATTATCGATATCATCGCCGCCGAGATGCGTGTCGCCGTTCGTTGAAAGAACTTGATAGATGTCGCCGTCTCCGGTCGAGATGAGCTTGAGAACGGAAATGTCGAATGTGCCGCCGCCGAGATCGTAGACGGCGACGCGGCCGCCCGCCGCGGCGGGCTTCTCATGGAGGCCGTAGGCAAGCGCGGCCGCGGTTGGCTCGTTGACGAGGCGGAGCACTTCGAGGCCTGAGATTTTGCCGGCGTCCTTGGTGGCCTGGCGCTGCGCGTCATTAAAATACGCGGGCACGGTGATGACGGCGCGGTCGACCGCTTCGCCGAAGTGATTTTCCGCCCAGTTTTTCAGCTCGCGAAGGATGAACGCAGAAATCTCCGGCGGAGTGAACACTCTCTCGCCCAGCTTCACGCGGATCACACTCTTGCTGGACGGATCGATGCGGAAGGGGAAGAGCTTCAGCTCGCTCTGCACGTCGGCGGGGCCGCGGCCCATCAGCCGCTTGACGGAATAGATCGTTCGTTCGGGCTGGATCAGCAGCCTGCGGCGCGCAGCTTCACCGATAATGACGCTGCCGTCAGGATCGAGGCTGACAATCGAAGGGCAGAGGGTATCGCCGTACGGTCCCGGAATACACTTCGGCTGGCCCGTCTGCGGCTCAATGTACGCGACGAGGCTGTTGGTGGTGCCAAGATCGATGCCGACGGTGCGTCCCATGTTCTTAAGACCTTGCAAATACCAACGAGAAAATCTCAGGCTTAGCGGCCTAAGCTACAGCAGCTCCTTCTGAACGTTGGTCACCAAATTCCGGATGTAGGAGCGGCGATTCAACAATTCATTCAGCGTGCTCATGATTTTCTTTCTTGCCTCGTTGTCTGCTCCGGCATCGACGGCAGCGTCCCATTCCCTTGCAGCGCTCTGGAGCTGCGCATCGACTTCGCCGAGCTTTTCCTGAAAATTCTTTTCCGCGGCTTCAAGGCGTGATTTCAGTGCGGCGAGATCGCCGCCTGATGATTTGGCTTCGCGCAGTTCGTCGAGGGATTCGTTCAGCTCGAAGACCTCTTCGAGGAGCTCCGGCGGCGCCTGCTGCTTGTGCTCGCCCTCTTTGCGCATGCCCTCGAGGTCGAGCAGATATTCGACGCGGGCCACCGGATCGCGGAGCACGCGATATGCGTCGTTCAACTGCGAGCTTTTCTCCAGCGAGAGTTCCTTTTCGCGCTCGGTGGCATTCACGAAATTGTCCGGATGCAGTTTCCAGCTCAGTTGCAGAAACTTTTTCTCCAGGCCGTCCATCTCGATCCAGAGCTTGCGCGGCATTTCAAACAGCGCGAAGTAGTCCACGCCCTGCGGCAATTGCAAAAGCTTGCCGCAGCCCGGACAAAAATGCGTGCCGAGCGCGCGCTCCTGGCAGTTCCAGCAAACCAGCGGCGGATTCGTAGCTGTCAAAGGCGTGCTCATTAAGTTGAAATCACCAAATCTTCAGCCAGCGGAGGCTGCACTCTGCGAGCCGGTCGAAAACGAACGCCGCGAAGAGCTCGAAAAACAGTGACAGAGTCAGCTCCAGAACTTCCCACATGAGCCGTCACCTCGTGGGGCACAAAAAAAGTGGCTGGCGGGTGCGGCTGCCAACCACTTGTCGAGATCCGCGTGCGCCGCGTTCCGCCGGGAACAGGCCGAAGTCTGTTCTGCTACGCCGTAAACGAGCTGCCGCAGCCGCAATTCCGCGCCGCGCTGGGATTCTGGAAGACAAATCCCTGGCGCATCAGCGTCTCTTCGTACTCCAGCGTTGTGCCGTTCAGATACAGAAAACTCTTCGGGTCAACGAAGACGCGCGAGCCGTGCTCTTCGAAAATTTTGTCGCGGTCCCGCGCCTGCGTATCCAGGCGCATGGCATACGACAAGCCGGAGCAGCCGCCCCCCTGCACTCCGACGCGCAAGCCGCCTTGCTCTGGAGACACACCTTCTTTTTCGAGCAGCTCGCGGATTTTCCGCGCGGCGCGCTCGGTCAGGTGGATCTTGGCGATGCTCGGGCTGACAACTTCTGTGGCCATGACAAATTGCCTCTCCGACTGCGCTCTTAGTGCGACGCTTTTTCGGAAACCGCGACTTCCACGCCGTGCTTCTTCTTCCAGTCGCCAATGGCGGCCTTGATGGCGTCTTCGGCGAGCACGGAACAGTGAATCTTCACCGGCGGAAGCGAGAGCTCGCGCACGATGTCCGTGTTCTTGATGGAGAGCGCCTCTTCGACGGTCTTGCCCTTCACCCACTCGGTGGCAAGCGAGGAGCTGGCAATCGCCGAGCCGCAGCCAAAAGTCTTGAACTTGGCTTCTTCAATAACCTTGGTTTCGGGATTGATCTTCATCTGCAGCTTCATGACGTCGCCGCACTCTGGCGCGCCCACCAGACCCGTGCCGACGTTGGGATCTTCCTTGGGAAGACTGCCGACGTTGCGCGGATTGTTGTAATGGTCTACGACCTTGTCGCTGTATGCCATCGTCCCTGCTCCTTAACCGCGAGTTCTCTCAAGATTTTCCGTGGTCAGCAAGCCCGCACTCTTCACCACATCATCCGTGAGACTCACATTCGGCACGGATGCCGAACGGCCGGCCGCCAGCTGGCGAAGAGCGTCTTTAATGAGTTCCGCGCCCACGCCCAGAAGCTTCAGAAATGCGCGCACGTGCTGAACTTCATGGAAAGAGCGCATGCTCGCAATGCCCTCTCCGTCCGAGTCATAGGGGACAAACGCGACGCGAAACGCCGCGCCGGTGCCTCCGATTGAGCGATGAATCCGAATTGTTCCTTCGTTTGCCATTTGTTTTCTTTAGGCGATCCTCACGCCGTCTGCCATTTCATTTTTGAGATGTCGACGCCTTCCTTGGCCATTTCATAGAGCGGAGAAAGATCACGGAGCTTGGTGACGACTTGCACCATTTTGTCGGTGACGTAGTCGACTTCTTCCACCGTATTGAAGCGGCCCAGGCCGAAGCGAATCGAAGTGTGCGCGAGGTCTTCGCCCACACCTAATGCTTTGAGTACGTAACTGGGCTCCAGGGTTGCCGAGGTGCAGGCGGAACCGCTCGATACCGCGATGTCATTGATGCCCATCAGGAGCGATTCGCCCTCGACATAGGCGAAGCTCATGTTCAAGTTGTTCGGCAGGCGGTGCTCCATGGAACCGTTGATAAATACCTCGTCGAGCTTCGCTTCCAGGTTGTTCTTCAGCCTGTCGCGGAGCGCGCGCATCCGAACGCTCTCTGCCGGCATCTCCTGCTGTGCAATTTCGCAAGCCTTGCCAAGCCCGACGATGCCCGGCACGTTGAGCGTGCCCGAACGCATGCCGCGCTCGTGGCCGCCGCCATCAATGATGGCGGACAGTTGCACGCGGGGATTGCGGCGGCGGACGTACAGCGCGCCAACGCCCTTCGGCCCATAAATCTTGTGGGCGCTGATGGCCAGCAGGTCGATGTTGTCCTTCTGCACGTCTACCGGGATCTTGCCGACGGCCTGCACGCCGTCCACGGCAAAGATTATGCCATGTTCCTTGGCGATCTTGCCGATTTCCGCGATCGGATTGATAATGCCAATTTCGTTGTTGGCGTACATAATCGTGATCAAGATTGTCTTCGGTGTAATCGCCGCTTTCAGGTCCTCGAGGCTGACGCGGCCATCCTTTTGCACCGGCAGATACGTTACCTCGAATCCGTATTTCTCGAGTCGCTTGCATGTATCGAGCACCGCTTTGTGCTCGATAGCCTGCGTGATGATGTGGTTGCCCTTCTCGCGGTACATCTCCGCGACGCCCTTGATCATCAAGTTGTCAGACTCGGTGGCGCCGCTGGTGAAAATGATTTCCTTGGGCGTGGCGCCGATGAGAGAAGCCACCTGCGCTCGCGCGTTTTCCACCGCTTCCTCGCCGGCCCAGCCGAAGGAATGGTTACGGCTGGCGGCGTTGCCGAACTTCTCGTTGAAATACGGCAACATCGCCTCGACGACGCGCGGGTCAACCGGCGTGGTCGCGTGATTATCCATGTAAATCGGCAGCTTTACGGCCATGTGCTTACTCTCCTAAGTCCTCAATGCGACAAGCGCCGGCTCATGCGGGTCTTCGCTCATCTGCGAAATCGTGACGGTGCTGAGCACACTCAAAATACTCTCATTTACGCGCCGCAGCGGCTCACGCACCGAACATCTTTCCGTTGCGTCACACACTCCATGACTGGTGACGCAGGACGTGATCAGCACCGGCCCGTCAATCGCGGAGATCACGTCCAGCGCGCTGATCTGGTCCGGGTCCCGCACGAGCTGATAGCCTCCGCTGGAGCCGTGCTTGGCGGCGACCACCGACTGCCTCGCCAGCTTTTGCAACACCTTGGCCATGAGCGTCACGGAAATGCCGTACTCTTCGGCGATTTCGTTTGCGCTACAGGCGTGCTCATTGCGGTGCAGCGCCAGGTGCTTCACGGCAATCAGCCCATAGTCGGCTTTTTTTGAAAGCTTGAACATGAGTAAGCTCTTCTACCGCCGTCACGCCATATACGACTGAATCAGTCGCAGTTGAAGTTTACTCTGTTTCAGCCCGCAAAGTCAAGCCGCGTCACAGGCCAGTTTCCCCCAAAGCCTGTATTTCGTGCACCTTATAGTAAGACTGATTTGGTCGGATTTTGCCAGCGGTTTCCGTCGAACGGCTTATTCCTCACAGGGAAGTGTCGCTTTCTGCATTGGTTGGTATTGCCTGATGAGCTCGGCCGTCACTGCTTGCCTGGTGCGCAAGTTCCACCGCTCACGGCGGCCTCGATCAACTTGCGTACAGCCGGGGCAGGTGCGAGCAGGAGTTGTCCTTCGGGCTTCGCCGCGGGTTGGATGGTGCCGAGCTGTTGGGCCTTCCAATCCGCGGTGGCGGGAATGCCTCTCGCCAGGACATCCAATGCGTTCAACCCGGCAGCGCCAAGCGCAGACAGGTCCCGCGAACTTGCCGCCGCTTCTTTCACCAAAAAAGACCGCTGCGCCAGCGGCTGAAGTTTCGCGTCATTGTCGCGCCAGAGCGTAAACACAGAGCGCAGCTGGGTAGCGGCGCCGTCATCGCGACACGATGCAGCCAGATACTTGTCCACCAGCTCTCCGAAATGGCGGCCGGTCGCGCTTTCGAGCGGCACCGCGTCCACCACGTGATTCAGCGGCGTCGCGCTCGTCGGCTGGGCCGTTGTGGCTTCTTCGCGGTCGTAATCCTTAACGGGCTCGACAACATCGGCCAACGTGCGCAATGCGGCAAGTTCCTCCGAACTGGCCGAACCTGCGATACGCTGGAGCATGGCCCCATAGACAGTCCGATGAGTTAGCCCGAGCCATTCGAGCCTCGCGCTGATGGCCTCCAGCCGTGCATACATCGAAACGGGGTCGCGCACTTCCTGGGGAGACCAGAGACGCTCCGCAATCGCTTCGTTGCGCGGCCAGATGCGCGAATCCACGTTTTCCGCGTTGACGTACTCCGACCACATGCAGGATTCGCCGCCGAGGATGCGCGCTTTTTCCTCAGCCGAGAGATCCGCAGCGCCCTCACCCATCGGGTCAACGGCGTAGTGCCGTGCGGCCGGCCATCCCAGATCGAGGTAGTAGCCATTCGAAAGAATTCCCCGGTAGCCCAGCTTCGCGGCTTCCACGAGCGACTTCGGCCCGCGCCAGGAATGGATGGTGATGTCCTTCGGCAAACTAGGATCCAGCACCTCGTCCCATCCGATCATGCTCTTGCCGTGTTTGGCCACAAGCGGCTGCAGCCGCTTGTTGAAGTAAGCCTGCAAACCCTTGTTGCCGCTGATTCCGTGCGCGCGGATGAACTCCTGAATCTTGGGATTGGCATCCCACTGCTTGCCGTTCACTTCGTCGCCGCCAACGTGGAAAAACCGGTCCGGAAAAAGCTTGGCCATTTCCCCGATGAATTGATCGAGAAATTTGTAGGTTTTCTCGTTTGTGGGATCGAAAGCGGGATCGAAAACGCCCCAGCGGCGCTCGATCGCATAAGGGCCTGGCGCGCTGGCAAGCTCCGGGTGGCCGACAAACCAGGCGGTGCTGTGTCCGGGCATGTCGAATTCGGGAACGACACGGATGCCACGGTCGCGAGCATAGGCAAGGAGCTCGCGAATTTCGTCTTGCGTGAAATAAAGTCCGTCGGAGCCCAGCTGGTGCAGCTTCGGAAATTTTTTGCTTTCCACACGGAAGCCCTGGTTCTCAGAAAGATGCCAGTGGAACACGTTCATCTTCACGGCTTCCATGCCATCGAGATTTCGCCTGATGGCCTCGAGCGGAATGAAATGGCGCGCCGAATCGATCAGCAACCCGCGCCAGGGAAACCTGGGTTTGTCCTGAATCGTGACTGCCGGCGCGGCGAAGCCGTCCGCCGATACGTCCACCAACTGCAGAAAAGTTTGCAGGCCGTGAAGGGCGCCCAGCGTCGTCGGCGCGGTAAGTTTCGCGCCGGTCGCGGTGACATCCAGGGCGTAGGATTCATCTTCTCCCAGTTCTTGCACGGGCTTGCTGTCATGGCCCGTGTGAATGACAAGCGTAGCTTTCGCGGCGCCCGCAGGTTTCGCTGCGAGAATGAGACCCGTCTGCCGTCCGAGCTGGCGCATGAACCTTTGCACCGCGCGCTCCAGCCGCGCATCGTCGTGACCCGTGAGTGCAACCGAAAAGGAAGCACCGACCGCCAACTGTCCTGTTCCTAATTGCACGCTCGCCGGCACCGGCATGAGAATCAGCGGCCTCTGCTCCTGCGCACTCGCCGGTACTGGACAGATAAAAACCGTGAGAACGAACAGGCAAAGGCCTCTTACCCAGGAGCTCAGAAACATTTTTCGGATCGCCCTCCCGCGGGATGAGATAAAAGAAAACTACCCGGGTGCTCCAGGAAACAGCGGCGGGTCTGAGCATACTGTCATACCCCGGGCCTGCCGCGAAATGCATTTCTCTCCCTTGCTGGTGCACAAACTTTGGGAGGCATAGGCCTCGCGGGGTGAGTTAGAATGGCGGTAACCTGTCTGGCTGCTCAGCGGCCGGCTTGTGCGTAACGCCGATGAAAACTTCTGTCGCCATCTACCCGGGTTCGTTTGATCCGGTGACGAACGGCCACCTCGACCTGATCGAGCGCGGCGAAAAAATGTTCGACCTTGTTATTGTGGCGGTGCTCAAGAATGCCGAGAAGCAGCCGCTGTTTACCGTGGACGAGCGCGTGGAGATGCTGCGCGAGGTGACCCGGAACTGGCCCGGCGTGGAAGTGGACGTTTTCGAGGGGCTGCTGGTGGACTACGCGAGGAAGCGCCATGCCGGCGTAATCCTGCGCGGGATTCGCGCCATCTCGGACTACGAATACGAGCTGCAGATGGCGCTGATGAACCGCAAGCTCGAGCCGCGCCTCGAAACAGTTTTCATGATTCCCGGTGAACCCTACAGTTACCTGAGCTCCAGGCTGGTTCGCGAAATCGCGCAGTTCGGCGGGCCGCTGGATGGTTTTGTGCCCTCGGTGGTCGAGCAGCGCCTCCGCGCAAAGGTTTCATCACAGGTTTAAGAGCCTCGGTGTGGACGCGAAAAAAGAGGAGACAGCGTGCAACTAACGGAACGCATCAACCGCATACAAATTTCGCCGACGGCGGCGGTAATCGCCGAGGCCGACCGCCTGAAATCGCAGGGCGTGGACATCGCCGACTTTGGGCCGGGCGAGCCGGACTTTCCTACCCCGGAGCACATCAAGAAGGCGGCGATCAGGGCGATCGAGGAGAACAAGACCAAGTACACGCCGACGGGCGGCATCATGCCGTTGCGCGAAGCGATTTGCGCCTGGCACAAGCGCGAACTGGGCTCCAACTATGTCGCGAAAGAATGCGCCGTTAACGTCGGAGGCAAGCACGCCATCTTCAACGTGGTAAGCGTCCTGATTCAGTCGGGAGATGAAGTGATCATTCCCGCGCCGTACTGGGTCAGCTTTCCGGACATCGTGAAGTACGCCGGAGGCGCGCCCGTGCACGTGGAAACGCGGCCCGAAGACGGCTTCAGCGTGAAGGCCGCGGCCATCGAAAAAGCCATCACACCGAAAACAAGATTGCTGATTTTGAATTCACCGAGCAATCCCACCGGCGGCGTTGTCCCGCCCGAGGAATATCAGCGCATCCTTGCGGTCTGCAAGAAGCACAACGTGTGGTTGATGGCCGACGAATGCTACTCGCACTTTACCTATGAGCCGCACAAGCCGTTTTCGATCGCAAGCGCGCCGGACTCCAAAGCGAGCATCATCGTCGTCGGCTCGGTATCGAAAACATTTGCGATGACCGGCTGGCGCATCGGCTATACGCTCGCGCCCGAAGCGCTGGTGCAGGCGGTCGTCAAGCTGCAAAGCCAGTCCACTTCGAATCCGACTTCGATTGCGCAGTACGCCGCGCTCGAAGCCATGCGCGGCACAATGGAAACCGTGCCCGTAATGCTGGCGGAGTATGCGAAGCGGCGAAAGCGCATCGTCGAAGGCCTGCGCGCGATTCCGGGCGTCACTTGCGAAATGCCCGGCGGCGCGTTCTACGCGTTTCCAAACGTCGCCGCGCATCTGGCTAACGCCGCGAGCGGTCACGCGCTCGCCAGGAACGCGACGGAGCTTGCGAAGCTGCTTCTCGACCAGGCCCGCGTCGCGCTAGTGCCGGGCGATGCGTTTGGCGCTCCGGGTTACCTGCGACTTTCCTATGCGACGTCCATCGATCGCATCGAAGAGGGCCTGCGCCGGATGGAGCGCTTCTTTGCGCGCGTCGAGGCTGCCGCCTGAAGCATGCGGCCCGAGCCGACACGCATCGAGCCCATCTTTAGTCCACGCATTTGGGGGGCTCGCTCGCTCGCGCCCCTTTTCTCCGAAAAAACGAATTTGGCCGAACCAATCGGCGAAGCCTGGCTGACAGGCGTGGATTGCCGCGTCGCTACCGGCCCATTTGCCGGCAAAACTCTCGGTGAAGCCTGGAAAGAGATGCCTGCCGAATGGCGCGGAACGCGTCTCGCTTCCACTCCGCGTTTCCCTTTGCTCGTAAAATTCATTTTTCCGGCCGATAAACTTTCGATCCAGGTTCACCCGGACGACGCCTACGCCGCCGCTCACGAACAAGCCGCCGGCGGCCGCGGCAAGACCGAAATGTGGCACGCGGTTTCCGCGGACTCTGGTTCGCGCGTGCTCATCGGGTTAGTGCAAGAAGCAAACGAGGAGACATTTCTGAGGGCCATCGAGACTCATACACTGGAAGATCTCTTCCTTCATTGGCGCGTGCAACCTGGCGACACGTTTTTCGTCCCTGCGGGCACGCCCCATACAATTGGACCAGGAATGATCCTCTGCGAGGTGCAGGAGTATTCGGATCTGACGTATCGTGTGTACGATTACGGCCGTGTGGATGCGCGCGGGAAGCCGCGGGAATTGCACATCCAAAAGGCGTTGAACGTAATTCAATTTGGCCGGCCCAGGGGCGGCAAAACATCCCAAATTCGTTTGCCGGTACAAAAGCTGCACAGATCGCTGCTCGCCGCGTGCCGTTATTTCGCGACCGAACGATGGAAAAACTTCGGAACCCTTGAAACGCAGTCAGATGCTGATCATTTTGATCTGCTCGTTGTCCTGACAGGCAGCGGCGATTTCACGTGGGACGGAGGCATAGCGAAATATCAAAGCGGTCATTGCTGGTTTGTTCCGGCGAGCCTGGGGCAGTTTGCATTACACACAAAGGAACCCACCAAGCTTCTGAGAATCTACGTGCCCGATTTGGCCGCGCTGCGGGCAACCCTTAAGCAGGAAGGCGATTACGTTCAAACGATCGCAAAAACTGTTTTCGACTAGGGCGCGATGCGCAAAACGATGAAAGAGCTCACAACACATGCCGTAATCCTCGCCGGTGGCCGTGGGACGCGTTTCTGGCCAAGGAGCCGCACGCGCACGCCGAAACAACTCCTGAACATCGTCGGCAAGGAAACGATACTGCAGCAGACCGTCGCGCGCCTGCGGCCCCTGGTTCCGCCGGATCGCCTCTGGACGGTGACGAATGCGGAACAAACGGCTGCCGTGCGCAAGCAGTTGCCCGCGGCAGCTCGCAAGCATGTCCTGTCCGAACCCATTGGCCGCAACACAGCCGCAGCGATTGCTCTGGCTGCGATCCACGTTCGTAATGCAGCGGGCGGCGATGCACTGCTCGCCGTGCTTCCGGCAGATCATTACATCGCGCAGCCGCAGCGCTATCTTGAAATCGTTCGTGCGGCGCTCGACGTCGCGCGCGAGCCGGGGCACATGGTCGTGTTCGGCATTCCTCCCACGCGGCCAGAGACAGGCTTCGGCTACATCGAGCGCATGGGCGAAAATTTGCGCGCCACGGGTTCCCCAGTTTTTGCCGTCCGGCGTTTCACTGAAAAACCCGAATTACAGCTTGCGAAAGAATATGTCGCTTCCGGCAACTATCATTGGAACGCCGGAATGTTTTTCTGGCGCGTCTCCACTTTCCTCGAAAATCTGCAGCGCCACCTGCCAAAAACGCACGCCGCTCTCGAATCACTCGCGAATCACATCGGCAAGCGCAGCTATGAACGCAAATCGCGCGCCATCTATCCGAAGCTTGAAAATATTTCCGTGGATTACGCCATTCTCGAAAGGGCCACGCGTGCCGAAGGCCCTCCTCGTGTCTTCGAGATTCCCGCTGAGATCGGCTGGAGCGACATCGGCTCCTGGGCCACAGTGTACGAACTGCTCGCGAAACAGCATGGTGCAAACATTCTTTCCGGCGAAGGCCACGCAATCGACGCCGAAGGCAATTTTTTTTGGAGTCCCTCGAAATTTGTCGCCGCCATCGGCGTGCGCGACCTTGTTGTCGTGGAAACCCCCGATGCCCTGCTCATCTGCCCGCGCGACCGTGCCCAGGACGTCGCCAAAATCGTGAAATGGCTGGAAGAAAACCGCCGCAAAGACCTGCTTTAGTCCCAGCCAATCCGGCTTCTTGCGTAAGCTTCCCATCGCGTATACTCACTGGGAATGACTTCGCTCCGCTTCGGCACTGATGGCTGGCGTGGCGTGATCGCCGAAGATTTCACCTTCGCGAACGCGCGCATCGTCGCCCACGCCATCGCGCGTTACGTCGTTCGTGGCGAGGACGCGCGCAAGGGCGTGATCGTCGGCTACGACCATCGCTTCGCCTCGGACTGGGTGGCCGCCGAGGTCGCGAACGTCATCAGCGCCACTGGAACGCCCGTCTGGCTGGCGGACAAACCCTGTCCAACTCCCACTGTGTCCTTGCTCGTGCGGCAGCGCGGCGCTGCGGGCGGCGTGGTCGTCACCGCCAGCCACAATCCTTACCGGTGGAACGGTCTCAAGTACAAGGCGAGTTATGGAAGCAGCGCGCTGCCCACCATCGTCGCGCAAATCGAAAACGAACTTGAAGGTGTCCTGAAGAAAGGGCTCCCAGCGCTGCCGCCGCGAAAAAACCTGATTCACACTCTTGAGCCGCTCGCGCCGTATCTCGACACCATTGAAAAGCTGGTGGACTGGAAGCGTCTGCGCGAAGCGAAGCTGAGATTCGTCGCTGACCCCATGCACGGCGCCGCGGCTGGCCTGCTGCGCGAACTATTCACGCGAAACGGAATTGCCTGCGACGAAATCCGTGGTACCCGCGACCCGCGCTTTGGCGGTGTCCACCCCGAACCCATCGAGCCGCACATTGACTCCTTGCGCCAGGCAGTGCGCTCCGGAAAATATGACGCGGGCTTCGCTGCCGACGGCGACGGCGATCGCATCGGTGCGATCGATCGCGACGGATCGTTCGTCAATCCACACCAGATTTTCTCCCTGCTCGTGTGGCATTTGGCTGGCACGCGAAAACTGCCCGGCGACATCGCCAAGACATTTTCGGTGACCAAGCTCGTGGACAAGCTGGCGGCAAAATTTGCGCGCAAGCTGCACGAAGTTCCCATCGGTTTTAAATACATCTGCGAGCTGATGCTGGAACAGAATATTTTGATCGGCGGCGAAGAAAGCGGCGGAATCGGAACGAGCCTGTACTTGCCGGAACGCGACGCCACCGTCTCCGCGCTTTTTCTCGCGGAGCTGATGGCCTGGCACGGCAAATCGCTCGGCGAACTGGTTCGCTCGCTGCACGCCGAGTTCGGGGAACACCATTACGGCCGAGTTGATCTCGATTTGAAACCCGGCCAAAAAGAAAAAGCCATCGCGCGCTTTTCGAATGGCAAGCTGAGACGCCTCCTCGAATGGCCGGTGGTGCGCCGCGAGGACTTGGACGGCATCAAGGTCTATCTTGGCGATGTCGGCTGGGTGATGGTGCGCGCTTCCGGCACGGAAAACGTGTTGCGCGTATATTCGGAAACCTCGAAGCTCGAAACCACCCGGCGCGTTCTTCAAGCTGTAACCGAAATGATTCACATTCTGTAGGTGGCGCGATGGAAACAGTCAATCTCCGCGACAAATTCAGCCTCTTCTCCGATTACTGGAACCCCAGAATTATCGGCGAAGTGAACGAATGCCACGTCAAAGCGGTGAAATTGAAGGGTGAATTTGTCTGGCACCATCACGAACACGAAGATGAGCTCTTTCTCGTTGTCAAAGGCACGCTGCGCATGAAATTCCGCGACCACGAAGCGCTCGTGCGCGAAGGGGAATTCGTCATCGTCCCTCGCGGCGTCGAACATCTCCCCATCGCCGGTGAAGAAGTCCACATCGTGCTCATCGAGCCAAAAACGACTTTGAATACGGGGAACATCACCAACGAAAGGACGGTCGCCCAGCTCCAGCGAATCTGATTCCGCCGCTCGCTGCCGCAACCGCAACTATCCAGCCATGGAACATCGTTTTCATACTCTCGACGTTTTCACCACGACTCGCTTTGAAGGCAATCCGCTGGCGGTGTTCATCGACGGCGACGGTTTCACCAACGACGAAATGCTGGCCATCGCCCGCGAAATGAATTTATCGGAGACGGTCTTCGTACAGAAGCCTACCGAAGACGAAGCTCTCGCGCGCCTCCGCATCTTTACCACCCAGGAAGAATTGAAGCTGGCCGGCCATCCGGTCATCGGGACATGGTTTCTCCTGGCGGAGCTCGGCGTCGTTCCCGCGCAGGAAGGCGGCGTGCACGTCCTGCAGCAAACCGGAGCAGGCGTTTTGCCGGTGGAAATCCGTTTCAAGGACGCTCGCCCCCAGCGCGTCACCATGACCCAGAAGGAAGCAGCCTTCCGCCCCGCAAAGATCCGCAAACAAGTGCTCGCGGCCGCGCTGGGAATCTCGCCGAAAGACTTCGATCCGAAGCTCGAACCCGAATATGTCTCCACAGGGATTTTCAACTTGATGGTGCCGCTCCGCAGTCGCGCGGCGCTCGGCAAGATTCAGATGAACATGATCGAGCTGCGGCGCTTGCTCGGGAAAAATGCCACGATGGCCTACTGCTTCGCCGGCGGCAACACCGGCAAGGCCTTCTCGCGCGGCATGCTTCCCTGGGAACTCTACGAAGACGCCGCCACAGGTTCAGCCGCAGGTTCGCTCGGCGCCTATCTCGTGCGCCACGGCAAACTCTCCACCGGTCACACTCTGAGCATCCTCCAGGGCGTGGAGATGGGACGCCCCAGCCACATCGAAGTGGAAGTCGCGCAAAGCGGTCGAAAACTGGTGCCGAGAGTAAGCGGCGCCGCTGTAAGAGTTTTTGAAGGAACCATCCGCATCTGAATCCGCGAAATTCAAAAACAAAAAGCCACCCGGTTTGCTCCAGGCGGCTTTTTTTGATTCGCTCCCCCGCGCTGGCTAGCGATGTTTCGGGTGCAGGTCGCGGTGCAGGTCTTTGCGATCCTTGTGCAGATCGCGCTTGTCCTTATTGGTGTCTTTCTGATCTCTGTTGCGATCCGTACGATCGCTGTGAAGATCCTGCTTGTCTTTATTGATGTCGCGCTGATCCTGGTTGCGCTCAGTGCGATCCTTGTTCAAATCGGTACGGTCATGATTGAAGTCCCGCTGATCCTTGTTGCGGTCCACGCGATCATTGTGCAGGTCTTTGCGGGCGGCCTGGGCCTGCGTGCTGTTGTCTCCGAACTTTTTGTCGTCGCGCGCAACCTGGTTCTTGTCGTGGTTGATATCGCGCTGATCCTGATTGCGATCCACGTGGTCTTTGTTCAGGTCCCGGCGGTCATGATTGACGTCCCGCTGATCCTGGTTGCGATCGGCAGGATCCTTCGCAAGGTCCCCCTTCTCTTGACGAATATCCTTCCGGTCGTTCTGAACATCCTGCTGCTGCGGAGTCGGATCCTGGCTCTGGGCAAACGCACCGCCCGCGAGCAACCCCGCAAAAGCAAATCCGAGCACACTTCGTGTAATCACTTGGCTCCCCTTCATTGTTTTCTCTCCTGAAGATTGAGTTTCCGTGACCTGTGCCGGATGATGGGAGATGAAACACGGCGGACGTTACAAAGTTTCGCGAAGGCGGAATTACGGCCGGAAACTAGCGTAACTACTTATTTTCCATAGATTTATAGACGGCGTCGAGAATCCCGTTCACGAACGCGCCCGACTCCTCCGAGGAATACTTCTTCGCCAAGTCGACCGCTTCGTTCAGGACAACTTTATACGGTGCATCTGCCACGCGCAGTTCGTGGATTGCCAGCCGCAGCACCGCGCGATCGATCGCCGCGAGCCGTTCGAAGCGCCAGTTTTTCGCGTGTTTGACGATCAGCTCGTCGAGCGCCGCGACCTCCTTCGCCGCTCCTTCAAACAGAAGATTTGCAAACGCGCGCGTGGAGTCCGCGGCTTTCGCCGCCCGCCAGAATTTCGCTTCGAGCTTCGCGGGCTCTTGCGGGCTCATGTCCCACTGAAAAAGCATCTGCAGGGCAAATTCCCGGGATTTGCGGCGAAGCGACACGTTACTTGCGCCGCGGCTTTCTGCCGGAAGCTCGTTTCGAATCTGCGCCGCGCAGCTTGCGCGAAAGGTGCGCCATTTCGATCGCCGCCAGCCCCGCTTCGAATCCTTTGTTGCCGCCTTTGAGCCCGGCGCGGTCCACCGCCTGTTCGAGCGTGTCGCACGTGAGCACGCAAAAAATAATCGGCACGCCGGTATCCATCTGCGCGAGCTGCAGCCCGCGCGAAGTTTCCGAGCACACATAATCGTAGTGCGTGGTCTCTCCGCGAAGCACGCATCCCACGGCGATGAGCGCATCGTACTTTCCGCTCGCCGCAAGTTTCTTGGCCGTCAGCGGCAGTTCGAATGCGCCCGGCACCCGCACGACTTCCACATCCTTGCCGGCGGCCCCGGCCCGCTCGAGCGCATCAACCGCCGCGGCGAGTAGCCGCTCGGTAATAAAGCTATTGAACCGACTCACAACAATGGCGAAGCGCAGGCCACCGGCCTTCAGCCCTCCGTCCAACTTTTGCGGCTCTAGTTTCGCAGCCATCTCACCCGTTCGGGTCACGCTCATCGCGAAATGCGTCTCGCAATGCTGCCCTCGGTCTCCTCTGCTCCTCGTTACCTAATTTACTTCCCTTTGAATTGCACCTGTCTCTTCTCCAAAAATGCCTTTGTCCCTTCGCGCATATCTTCCGTCGCGCAAGCCAGTCCGAACAGCGTTGCTTCGAGGAACAACCCTTCTTCCTGCGGCATCTCCGCGCCCCGCTCGATCGCTTCCATGATGTATTTCGCGGCGCGCGGCGCGTTCGTGATGATCTTTTTCGCCAGAGCCTCGGCGGCGGGCAGAAGTTCCGCTGGCTCATAAATGTGGTTCACTAGTCCGATGCGCTGAGCCTCTTCCGCGCTGATCATTTCTCCCGTAAGGCAAAGTTCGTGCGCGACGCCTTTGCCGCACAGGCGCGGCAGCCGCTGCGACCCGCCATAACCCGGAATGATTCCCAGCTTCACTTCCGGCTGGCCCAGTCTCGCCGTCTTGCTGGCCAGCCGGATCGTGCAAGCAAGCGCAACCTCGCAACCCCCGCCGAGCGCGAAGCCATTGATCGCGCAAATCGAAGGCTTGCCCATCGTCTCGAGCAGATGCAACACTCCCTGCCCGAAAAGCGCGAATTCTTTTCCGCTCACCGGCGTCTGCTGTGCCAATTCCCCAATGTCCGCTCCCGCGACAAAAGATTTTTCTCCCGCGCCCGTAAGAATCAGCACACGCACACCCGTATCGTCACGCGCATCGAGGAGCGCACTCTGAAGCTCTTCAACGGTCTTCCGGTTCAATGCATTCAACACTTTCGGCCGGTTGAACGTGATGAACGCGATTCCGTTTCTCTTTTCGTACAAAATGTTTTCGTAAGCCATCTGCGTCGCTGTCTTTCCTTTTCGCCCTTCGCGGCTAGAACTTCATCGCCTTTGGCTTTTGCGGATCCGCATAATCGTAAAATCCGCGCCCGATCTTGCGCCCATTCCACCCCGCAAGAACCATGCGCTTCAGCAGCGGCGGCGGCGCGAACCGCCGCTCACGAAATTCGTCGAACATGATGTTCGCAATGTAGTAGGTCGTGTCTAGACCCACGAAATCCAGCAGCGTGAGCGGCCCCATCGGATGGCCGCAGCCGAGCTTCATCGAATTGTCGATGTCCTCGATGGAGCCCACGCCCTCTTCCAGCGCGCGAATGGCGTCGAGCAGATACGGCACGAGCAGCCGGTTGACGATGAAGCCCGTGGTATCATGCGCCCGCACCGGCGTCTTGCCCAGTTTCGTACCGAACGCCACCATCTCTTCGTACACCGCGGGGTCCGTGGCGATCGTTTTTACGACTTCTACAAGCTTCATCACCGGCACGGGATTGAAAAAATGCAGCCCGACGAAACGCTGTGGGCGCTTCGTCGCCGTGGCAATCTCGGTGATCGTCAAGGAAGAAGTGTTGCTCGCGAAAATCGTCTGCTTCGCGCAGATTTCATCCAGCACGCGAAATAGTTCGTGTTTCGCCGGCAGGTTCTCGACGATCGCCTCAATAATCACATCGCAGTCTTTCAGATCTCCGATCCCCGTCGTTCCCTTGAGTCTCCCCCGAATCTCGCCCTTGGCGGTTTCGGTGATCGTTCCCTTCTCCACCAAACGGCCAAGATTTTTCTCGATTCCCTTTAGTCCCTTGTCCACTATGTCTTGGTTCACTTCGCGCACCACCGTAGTGAAGCCCGCCATCGCGCACACCTGCGCAATGCCCGAACCCATCAAGCCACACCCCGCGATCCCAACTTTTTGTATCGCCATGCTTTTCCTCGTAGGAGATGCCGCCGGCCAATGATAAAAATGGCCGGCAGGACTGCAAAAGTGTAGCAGAAACCGGCTGGCTAGTTGTGGAGGGCCTCAACGACCATGGCGATGCCCTGGCCGCCGCCAATGCATGCGGTTGCCAACCCGTAGCGCAGATGATTGCGGCGCAGCTCATTGAGAAGGGTGATGACCAAGCGCGTTCCCGACGCCCCGAGAGGATGCCCAAGTGCAATCGCCCCGCCGTTCACGTTCGTCTTGTCGCGTTTTAGCCCCAGCGTTTTCTCCACGGCAAGGTATTGGGCTGCGAAAGCCTCGTTCACTTCGATACGGTCCATTTGATCCAGTGTCAAGCCCGCAAGTTTCAGTGCCTTTTGGGACGACGGCACCGGCCCGATTCCCATGATGCTGGGGTCCACGCCCGTCGCAGTCCATGAGACGATGCGCCCGATGGGCTTCAACCCGCGTTCCTTGGCGATCTTCTCGCGTGTCACGACGACGGCCGCCGCTCCATCAACAATGCCGCTCGCGTTACCTGCGGTGACGATGCCGTCTTTCTTGAACGAAGGCGGCAATTTTTCCAGAATCTCTATCGTCGTGTCCGGCCTTCGGTGATCGTCTTCGCTCACGACAATCGATTTTTTCCCCTGCTTCACTTCCACCGGCACAAGTTCTTCCTTCATCCGGCAAGCCTTGTATGCCGCGTCCGCGGCTTGCTGGCTGCGCAACGCGTAAGCATCCGCTTCCTTGCGCGTGATGCCGTGTTGCTCCGCAAGTTTCTCCGCCGTCAGCGCCATCGGAAGTCCGCAATACGTGTCGGTCAAGCCGGCCATCAGCGAATCTTCCAGCGCCCCGCCGCCAAGCTTCAGCCCATTGCGCAGTCCGCGGATCACGAAAGGCGATTGCGTCATATTCTCCATTCCGCCCGCAAGAACCATGGTGGCTTCGCCAAGCAGAAGGCGCTGCGCCGCCTGCGCGATCGCCTCGATGCCGGAGCCGCACAGGCGATTCACCGTGACCGCCGGCGTTTCGATTTTCAGGCCGGCCTTCAGTCCGACGTGGCGCGCGCCATAGATTGCATCAGCGCTGGTTTGCATCACGTTGCCGAAAATGGCGTGGTCAAATTCTCCAGGATCCGCTCCGGAACGGCGTATCGCCTCTTTCGACGCGTGCGCCGCCAGCTCGATCGCGGAAATATCGGAAAACGCTCCGGCGTAGCGCGCCATCGGCGTGCGCGCTCCCGCCACAAGGACTACGTCGGTTGGGAACATGATTCCTCTTTTCGTTCGAATCTACAGTTTCGGCGTTTCCAGAGCAACCACGGTATCCCCGCCCCGCTTGCGCGCCTCTTCAATCGAAAATTCCGCGCGATTGATCAAATCCGTCACAATATCTTCGTTGTCGAATTCGGCTTTGGCCACCGCCTCGACGATTCCGGCGCTGAGCGTAATCTGCGTTGCGTCCCATGGTGGACGCACTCCGGAAGCCGCGCGGCGCAGTTTCTCCGCAAGATTCTGCGCGCCGGCAATGGTCGTATCCGGCAGAACAAACGCCAGCGACCACGACGTGTACTTCACCGCTACATCATTTTGCCGCACGATGGGCTGCAATGAACGCGCCAGCTGTTCGAGGAATCGCTCCACGGGAGACTCGCCCAGCTGGCGGAGGAGCTCCGCCCCGCGGTCAATCTGCAGAATCGTGAGAGCCAGCGGCGTGCCCTGCGTGCGGGCGCGCTCGGCCTCGGTCAGCAAGCAGCTCTGGTAGGAGCTGCGGCTGAGCAAACCGGAGCGCTCATCGGAAACGCCCATGCGCCGGACGAGAGAGCGCAGGCGCGTGTGACTCACGCTCATCAGCATCTGGTCTCCGATCGCTTGCAGGAAATAGGCTTCGTTCGGCTTCCACTTGTGCGTATCCGAGTGGCCGACAATGAGCATGCCGTTAGGCACTTGCGTTTCCTTGTCCGTGATCACCACACCGAGCGCAGTCGCGAGGCCCAGTTCGGCGAGAATCGATCCCTCCCCAGCTTCCACAACCAGGCCGCCGAGCTCGTCGGGCGCAGCCTTTTCCATCTGCGCCAGCAGGAAGACGACTTGCGCCGCCGGGGCCGGGCGAATCCCCTGCGCGCAGAACTCCGCAGATAGCTCGGGAGGCCGGCCTTGCGCACCGACTACAGCAAGCGCGCGCGTGGACTGGAGATAGTCGCCTACTTCATGGACGGCGGTATTGAGCATGGCGCGCGGGGTCTGCTGGCGGAAAATCTTCTGATTGATCTCGGATATTTTGGAAAGATCGCGAAGCGTTTCCGCGCTGTAGACTCCCGTTTTCCCGGTTATCACGGGTTGTGCTTCCACTGCGGCTGCCTCGGACGCGGCCGTGCTTTCCTCCTTAGTCCTGGGCGCGCCCTTCGGCCACCAGTTCGCCGTCTGATATAAATTTTGCAGTCGGGTGTTGCGTTCCTCTTCGCCGGGAAACATTGTGGCGATCTTTTGCAGACGATCGAGCGCTTTGCTCTGCAGCGAATACTGCAGGAATATTTCGGTCTGAACGATGAGGTCCTCGAGAGCCTGATGTTGGCGGCCCTCTTCGGTGGTGGGCGGCGGCGGCGCGGTGCCCTGCCCCGAAGCAGTGTGTCTCGGCGGGGCGGACAGGTCCCCGGATTTGGCCAGCCTTCCGGTTAAGCGCTTGAGAAATGCCTCATCGACGTGACCCCGCAGGCGTTCCAGGCGTTCCTGGTTGCGATAGTCGTAGGGATCGATGTCCATGAGTTTTTCGAGCGATTCACAAGCTTTCGGGAAATTTCCCTTCGCGGCATAAACATCGAAAAGTTTGAGCAAGGTCTCGAAATATTGCGATTCGCGATTGAGCTCGCTGTAGATACCCGCCCAAAATTCCAGGATGGCTTGCGATTGCAGATGCTTCCCCGCCACCGCATCCAGGTGCGCGGCAAATTCATTTTGGTGTTTGGAAGCAAACATGCGCCGCTTGAGCGTTTGCAGCAACTCGACGGCCTTCGCATCCTGCCCCGCGGCGGCGTAGTGATCCGCCAATTCGAACAATCGCGCGATGCCTTCGTTTTTTTCGCGGAGAAGCCGTTCGAATATGGAAAGCGCTTGATTTAGCTGGCTGGCGTGCATCAGAGCATTGCCGTAAGTGCTCAAGAAAGCCGCGTCGCTCTCGGAATCCACGAACGGCTCGAGAAGCCCGGCGGCTTGCGTTGCTTCACCGGCGCGAAGCTTGGCGTCGGCGTAGAGGAGCGCAACGCTGCGCTCATGTGGCGCGAGTCTGTAGGCCCGGCCAAAGAGCAGGAGCGCGTCCGCTTCGGCGCCATTGGCGGACGCTAGCTGTCCTGTGCGAAGAAATGCCCGCGCGGAGATGGCATTTTTCCCGATGCGCTCGGCGGCTTCGGCGAGGCGAAGCTGGCGAGAAAGATTTTCCGGATCGAGCTGGGCGACGCGTTCCCAGCAGAACAGCGCGTCTTCCTCACGTCCCGCGGTCGTGAATAGTTCTCCCGCCTTCGTGTACTGCTCGATGGCCTCGTCGGAACGATTCTGCTTCTGTTGCAGAAATGCGTAGCGCGCAATGCGCTCCGGCGGCTGCGCCACGGTGCTGCTGCGGAGAAAGCGATTGTAAATCGCAAGTGCTTTGGTCTCTTCCCGGGGTTCCACGAGCAAATCGAAGAGCATGCCGTAATAGACGGCGGCTCGGTCGGGCTGGTCCAATCGCGCGTATAAATCGCCAAGGGCTTGGGTCGCATCCTGATGCTGGGGAGCATCATCGAGGACCGCTAGATAGGCTTCGATGGCGTCCTCGACGCGGTTCTTCTCGAGGAAACGCTTGGCGCGATCCAGATGCTTGCTGACGTCTGCGGCCATCTGTCCAGGTTGCCTTCGCGGCGCCCCCTGCGGTTTCGATGAAGCGCTTATAGGCCAAATGAGCTGGCTCGTCCGCGGAGAATTGGCGAACGGTCCTACTTCACTATATACCGTGTGCGCAGGGCGGGGAAACGGCGTGGAAATACCGATGTGGTAAGCAGCAACCAAATGATTCAGCGCCGCCGAGTATTCCCAACCGGGCTGACGTGACACTGCGGCTTGTGGCAAACTGAATGATTACACGGCACGGTTTTGCGCTGCGTGTTGCGCCAGCAAAAGGAAAGCAGCTCCTGCCGGTAACAAACGAAAATGGATCCACAGTTCATTCGGAATTTTTGCATCATCGCGCACATTGACCACGGCAAATCCACGCTCGCAGACCGCCTGCTGGAAATGACCGGCGCGCTCAGCGAGCGCGAAATGCACGAACAGGTGCTCGACTCCATGGACCTGGAGCGCGAGCGCGGCATCACCATCAAAGCGAAGAGCATCCGGCTGCACTACAAAGCGAAAGACGGAAACACGTACCGCTTGAACTTGATCGATACGCCGGGGCACGTGGATTTTTCCTACGAGGTGTCGCGCGCGCTTTCGGCGTGCGAGGGCGCGCTGCTCGTGGTGGACGCGAGCCAGGGCGTGGAAGCGCAGACCGTCGCAAACGCGTTTCTCGCAGCCGGAAATAACCTGACGATTCTTCCCGTCATCAACAAAATCGATCTTCCGGCCGCTCAGCCTGAATTTGTGAAAGAGCAAATCGAAAACGTCCTGGCGATTCCCGCCGGCGACGCGCTGATGATCAGCGCGAAGAGCGGGCTCGGCGTCGAGGACGTGCTCGAAGCGATCGTGAAACGCGTTCCGCCGCCGAAAGGGCGCGCGGAAAATCCGCTGCAAGCGCTGATTTTCGATTCGTGGTTCGACATTTATCGCGGCGCCGTCGTGCTAGTTCGCGTGATGGAAGGCCGCATCACGAAGCACATGAAAATCCGGCTGTGCTTCAGCAACGAAGTCTACGAAGTCGAGACGCTCGGCACGCTGACGCCCAAACCAGTCGTGCTGGAAGAGCTCGAAGCGGGCGACGTGGGCTTCGTCATCGCGAACATCAAACGCGTGGCCGATGCGCGCATGGGGGACACGCTCACTGAAGCGGAGCGTCCGGCGCCAGCGCTGCCGGGATTCGAGGCCATCAAGCCGATGGTCTTCGCGGGACTCTTTCCCGTGCTCGCCGACGATTACGAACCGCTGCGCGACGCGCTGGGAAAATTGCAATTGAACGACGCGTCGTTTTTCTACGAGCCGGAAAACTCCGTTGCGCTCGGCTTCGGGTTCCGCTGCGGATTCCTCGGCCTGCTGCACATGGAAATCGTGCAGGAGCGCCTGGAACGCGAATTCGGCTTGAACCTGATCACCACGGCGCCGAGCGTGCGCTACCGCATCACGCGCGTGACCGGCGAAGTGATCGAAGTCGACAGCCCCGCGAAATTTCCGAATCCCGGCGACATCAAGATGATCGAGGAGCCGATCATCAAAGCGATGATCATCACCAACGACGACTCCGTCGGCGGGATTTTGCAGCTCTGCCAGGAGAAGCGCGGCACGCAGAAAAATTTTGAATACCTGGCGCCGACGCGCGTCATGCTCACTTACGAGCTGCCGTTGAACGAAATCGTTCTTGATTTTTACGACCGGCTGAAAAGCGTTTCGCGCGGCTACGCTTCACTCGACTATCACCTCGCCGGCTACAAAGAATCGGACCTGGTCAAGCTCGACGTGCTGGTCGGCGGCGAGCCGGTGGATGCGCTGGCGCTCATCATTCACCGCGAGACGTCGTACGAGCGCGGCCGCGAATTGGTGTCGCGTCTGCGAAAACTGATTCCCCGGCAAATGTTCGAGGTGCCGATCCAGGCGGCGATTGGCAGCCGGGTGATCGCCCGCGAGACCGTCGCGGCGATGCGCAAAAACGTTCTCGCCAAATGCTACGGCGGCGACATCACGCGCAAGCGCAAGCTCCTCGAAAAACAAAAAGAAGGCAAGCGCCGCATGAAGCGCGTCGGCCAGGTGGACATCCCTCAGGAAGCATTCCTCGCTGTCCTCAAGGTTGCCTCATCCGACGACGAGTAGTTTTTGCCACAGAGGCACAGAGACACAGAGAATTTCACTTTCTGATCGGGACTTGGTGCTGGTTCACTCCTTCCCTTTAACTTCCGCAGATAATTTGCCGCGGTGGAGCTGGATGGCGACGGAGTCGCCGAGCGCGACCTGAGCGGCGTCGCGGAGGAGGGTTCCATTCGCGTCGGTGGCGATGGCGTAGCCGCGTTCGAGGACGCGCAGTGGGCTGCGCTCTTCGAGCTGCAGGCGCAGACGATCGAGGCGTTCGCGCTTGGTGCGGAGCAGGCGTTCGGCACGAAGGCTGAGTTCGGCGCTGCGGCGCTCGACGCGCAGACGGAATGCGGCGATCTTCACGCGAAAATCAAACGACATGATTCGGAGATGCGCGGCGGTAAAGCGCTTGCGCGATTTTTCAAGCTGCGCGCGCAAGCCGAGCGCGAGACGCGAGGTCATTTCATCGGCGCGTTGGCGCTGCTGGCGGAGAAGGTCAAGCGGGCGGCGGAAACCGCGTCGCGCGGAAAGCTCGTGGACTCGGCGGGAAAATTCGAGCAAGCGATAACGGATTTGGGAGGCCAGGGTTTCGCGCAAGTCGGCGATGTGCTTGTCAAATTCGCGGCGCGTTTGCACGACGAGCTCCGCCGCGGCGGAAGGCGTGGAAGCGCGGACATCGGCGACAAAATCGGCGATGGTGAAATCAGTCTCGTGTCCGACGCCGGAGATCACCGGAATCATCGAAGCAGCAATCGCACGGGCGAGGGGCTCTTCGTTGAAGGCCCATAAATCTTCCATGGAGCCGCCGCCACGCGCGAGGATTAATACATCCACGAGTTTTTTCTGATTGAAGAATTTCAGCGCTTTGACGATCTCTTCGGCAGAGCCTTCGCCTTGAACTCGAACGGGATAGACCGTTAGATGGACATTCGGGAAGCGGCGGCGCAGGATGCGCACGACATCGCGGACAGCGGCTCCACGAGGCGAGGTGATCAAGCCAATACGGCTGGGCAACAGCGGCAAAGGCTTTTTTCGTCCGGCGGCGAATAATCCTTCGGCTTCGAGACGTTTTTTCAACTGTTCAAAGGCGAGCTGCAGCGCGCCGAGACCCACCGGCTCGAGATTTTCGACATAAATCTGATATTCGCCGCGGGTTTCGTAGACGCTGATGGAGCCGCGCACGGTCATTTGCAGGCCGTCTTCGGGGCGGAATTTGATGCCGCGCTGCTGTTGTTTGAAGAAGACGCAGCGGACCTGGGCGCGATCGTCCTTCAGCGTGAAGTAGATGTGGCCGGACTGGGCTTCGCGGCAATTGGAGATCTCGCCTACGACCCAGATGTCGGTGAAATTTTTGGCGAGAAGGTCGCGGATGCGCGCGGTGAGCTCGCTGACAGTGAGCACGCGGCGGGTGGGCTGGAGATTAAATTGGAGCTGAGTAGTCATGGGCTGAGTCGTCAGTTTTCAGTCAGTGGATTCGCCCCGCCTTTCCTTGGCAGAGTACGAGAAATCCTGGAGAAAAAATAGCCGGAGAGGTGGCCCCCCTGGTGTTTTTGTAAGAGCGGATTCTGCAAGACTTAAAGTGGCTGAATTTTCAGTAATTTGTGAGCGGCCCGTAAGAGCGGATTGTAAAGAACTTAGTGGCGAGTGAGCCTTCCCGCCGCGGCGGGCTATGGGTAAACGGATGTTGAGTGGCGAGGGACGAACTAGAATGGGCCTCTCCCCCCTATGGTTTTTGAAACGATGTGATTCGATGGGACTTAGGGGGTAGGGGTCTGCAAACGATATCATTGCAAAGGAGTTGGGGAGAGTTGATTCCGGCAAGGCCGGGGCAGAGCGATGTAAGAAAAGACAAATTATGTGGATTGGAGATTGGAGCTGGCGAAGTTGCGGCGAGTATTTCAAAACATCTTATAGCATATCGGTACTGTTTGTCAAGGAATTACTAGTAAGTGGTTTCGCTCCTGTGAGATAGCGCGGTGTCGGTTGCGGCTGCCACCTGGAAAAACGGAGGAACGAACAGAGGGAGGGGCCCTTCGAGGCTCCCCTCGCGGAAATCTCTCAGGGCAAGCTGCGTAAACAAGCCCCTCCCCTACAGGGAATTGAGGAAGTTCGGGCGGCACCCGGCTTATTGAGAGTTTGGCGGATTCTTTTGGGGATCAATTGGCGTTGAGACGGTTGGCGTCGCGATGGGGTGCGCATAGCGGCTGGGGGGAGCAAGCTTCGGAGTTTTTTTCTTGGGCTTTTTTGCTTCGCGCCTTCGTGCGTCTTTGTTTCCCATGCCAAACAGCATGCCACGAATCGCTCCAGCTTTCCAGGATAGGAAATTTCAAACGCGCTAACCGTGGAAGCGGGAAGAATGGCGAGGTCCCGACCCGGTCGGGATACATTCCCTCGCCGCTAGAAAGATAAAAAAAGAGTGGGCGCAGACACAAAGATGCCGGGCTTCCCGACCAAAACCGTCGGGATCCCCGCAAACCGGGGGAAAGCCCGGCGCTACAACTCCTTTCGACAAGCCGATGATAATTGGCGAGGTCCCGACCCGGTCGGGATAAATTCCCTCGCCGCTAGAAAGATAAAAAAAGAGAGGGCGCAGACAAAAAGATGCCGGGCTTCCCGACCAAGACCGTCGGGACCCCCGCAAACCGGGGGAAAGCCCGGCGCTACAACTCCTTTCGACAAGTCGATGATGAGTGGCGAGGTCCCGACCCGGTCGGGATAAATTCTCTCGCCGCTAAAAACGCAAGGTTACTTCTCGCGCTGAGCGACGAGGCGGAGATTGGGGCTGAGACTGAGGCGCTGGACGCACATTTGAAGAGAAGCGCAGCGGCAGTGGAGCAGGTTTTCGAGCAAGGACTTCAGGAGGAGTGAGCGCTTGACGTTTTCTTCCACTTCTCTGATTTTACGATGGGCCAGTTTTTTCCAGCGGGGGCCGACCGGGACGCTCTCGCGGAGGCCGTGGAGGAAGAGCTTGATCTCGCCGAGGGAGAAACCCATCTCGCCGGCGAAGCGGATGAGCAGGACGCGGTCGAGGGCGTCACCGGGGTACCGACGCTGGCCGCCAACACGGTGCGGAGCAGCGAGAAGCCCCCTTTTCTCATAGAAGCGGATGGCGGAAGCGTTGACGCCGGCGCGAGCGGCGAGTTGGCCGATTTTCATTTTTCTCCTATTCGAGTAGTGCCGAAGGAAAAAGCTGGCGAGGTAAACTCGCCGCTACAATCCGACAAGCAAGAAAAGATGCCGGGCTTCCCGACCAAAACCGTCGGGACCCCCACAAATCGGGGGAAAGCCCGGCGCTACACCAACAAAAGAAGAAAGCAAGAGCCCGCTTCGCAAAATGCGTGAAGCGACCGCTACAAAGGCTTCCGAAGAAACTGCTTGACTTAAAGCTGACTTTAACTTTTAGCATTTTGCTGTGGCAGGCAGCAAATTCTTTTTTGGAGAAAGATTATGAGCGGAAAGAAGGAACAGTCTATTGGAACAGGTAAGCGGTGCGCCGCGGCGGTGGCGATGGCGGTTTTGGCGCTGGCAAGCGGAGCGGTGAAGCTGAGAGCGCAAGACGCACCGGTAAAGACGAGCAAGGAGGGTGCAAGCGTGACGGCGCAAGGCAAGTTCTACTGCAACATCAAGGCACTGACACCGGCGGAGAGGGCGCGGCACAAGGAACTGGGCGACAAGCTCAATGCCGCGAAAGATGAGACGATCGAAACGCCAAACGGGTACGAGTTTCAGTACAGCCCGAAAAATGTTTCCCTCGCCGAACTTGCGGAGTGGGCAGTCGCGGAAAGCAAATGCTGCCCCTTCTTTGATTTTCACATTGACCTGGAGCGCGAGGGCACGCTCGTCTGCCTGCGACTGACGGGAAGCGAGGGTGTAAAGGCGTTTTTCCGCGCGGAATTCGGTCTTCGCTGAAGGGGCAGCGGTGGAAGAGGAATTGATACCCTAAGGCCACAAGGAGTGGAACGGCGGTTTGGGCGTGTTGCCAGAGCGGGGGAAACGGAATAGATTTGCGGGCTAGGGTGCATGATGAGCACGCAAGGGAAGACGCTGCCCGCACGCTACTACACCGATACGGAAGTTTTCCGGCGGGAGATGGAGACGTTTTTTTGCCGGATGTGGGTGTGCGCCGGGCGGAGCGAGCAGATTGCGAATCCTGGGGATTTTTTTCTCCGCGAAGTGGCGGGCGAAAGCATCATTGTGACCCGGGATGCGGGCGGGGGGATTCGCGCGTTCTTTAACGTTTGCCGGCATCGAGGAACGCAAGTTTGCCGCGAGGCCGAGGGAAAGTTTGCGGGACGCATTCAGTGCCCGTACCACGGCTGGACCTATGGATTGGACGGGAAGCTTCTGGGCGCGCCGCACATGGAGGAGGGTGAGTTCCGCAGGGAGGATTACCCGCTCCATTCGGTACACGTGGACGAGTGGGCTGGGCACATTTTCGTGAACCTGGCTTCGCGGCCGCAGCCGCTCAGGGAACAATTGGCCGACCTGCCGGAAAAATTCGCGCCATGGAGGATGGAAGAGCTTCGTTTGCACAAGCGGATTGTGTACGACGTGAAGGCCAACTGGAAGCTGATCGTGCTGAACTACAACGAATGCCTGCATTGCCCCGTGCTGCATCCGGCGCTGCACCGCATTACGGATTATCTCAGCGGAGACAACGACACGCCGCATCCAGGGTACATCGGCGGGTCCATGGAATTTCGCGGCAGAGCACAAACGATGAGCGTTGACGGGGAGCGCCGCCGGGAGTATCTGCCGGGCTTGAGCGAAAAACAACGGAAGCAGGTTCTCTATTACGCGATTTATCCAAACCTGTTTCTCAGCCTCCACCCGGACTACGTGATGGCACACATGCTGTGGCCTCAGGCCGTTGACCGGACCCAAGTGGTCTGCGAATGGCATTTCCATCCGGCGGAAATGGCCAAGCCGAATTTCAAGGCGGATGACGTAGTGGAGTTTTGGAACACCACGAACCGGGAAGATTGGGGAATATCGGAACTCGGACAGAAAGGAATCAGCTCACGCGCTTACGAGCCGGGCCCCTACTCACGACGCGAAGGACTTCCCCAGGCCTTCGATCAAATGATCCTCAAACACGAACGCGAGAACGGCCCGCGCTAGTTAGTTTTTTTGAGAACATCGATTCCATGTCCTCAGCGGCTAAAGCCGCACTAGGATGAAAGCCTTGAGGTCGGAGCTAAAGCTCCGACCCCCTGAAAAGCAATAGCTTCCACCAAACTCTAAAGACCGTTGGAAGAACGGAATTGCCGCACGACGATGGCAGCGTCCTGATGCTGCGCGTCGACGGCGTAGTTGAGGCGGCGCATGTCGGCAGCGGTGAGTTTGCCCGCGAGATCAGAAAGGGCGGCGCGGAGCTGGGGGAATTTTTCGAGCGTGGCGCGGCGCACGATGGGGATGGCGTCGTAGGGCGGGAAATAATGACGGTCGTCATCGAGGGCGACGAGGCCAAGAGAGTCGATGAGGCCATCGGTGGAATTGCCGGCGACGATGTCGACTTGGTGATCGATGAGGGCGCGGTAGATAAGGCCGAGGTCCATGACGCGAGGCTGCCCGGCGAAATGGAGGGCGTAGAGGTCGCTCCAGCCGCGGAAACCGTCGGGGCGCTCGAGGAACTCGTAGCCGACGCCGACGCGCCATTTGGGAGCGAGGGGCGCGATATCGGAGATTTTCTGGAGATGGAGATTCTTGGCGTCGTCGCCACGAATGACCATGGCGAACGTGTTTTCGAAGCCGAGAGATTCGGTGACTTCCAGGTTGAAGCGCCGGGCGTAGAGCTCTTTGACGCGATTGTAAATGGCAGTGGAATCGCCTGAAGGAGGCTCGTTGAGGACGGCGGTGAGGGCTGTGCCGGTGTATTCGACGTAGAGGTCGAGCTCGCCGGCTTGGAGCGCTTTGTGGACGAGGAGCGTGCCGCCGAGGTTGGTCTTGCGGATGACGGGGATGCCGGTGCGGGTTTCGATGTGCTGGGCGAGAAGCTCGGCGAGGATGACTTGCTCGGTGAAGAATTTGGAGCCGATGGTGATTTTGGGTTGCGGAGGGTGGTGACAAGCAACGGGGAAGTAGAGGAGGCTAAGGAAATAAATGAAGTAAAGGAGAGGGAAAAGTGCTCGGCGCATGTCAGGGTGAGTTTCTCATGACGAACGAGGAAAATAGAAATGAATGGAGAGACGTCCCGACAGGGTCGGGGCAGGCGCCGAGCGCAGAGGACGAAGAGAAGAGAGAAACAATCGGACGGACTTTGCTCGCCAGCTTGTTCAGGAGACTTTGAGGCGGTGCTCGAGGAGGCCGAGAAGCAGGTCCGCGAGGATGGCCAGGAGAGCGGCGGGGATGGCGCCGGCGAGAATGACGGCGTCGCTGACCATGGCGACGCCGCGGAAGATGAAAGTGCCGAGTCCTCCGGCGCCGATGGCGGCGGCGATGGTGGCGACACCGATGGTGATGACCGTGGCGGTGCGGATGCCAGCGAGGATGACCGCAAGCGCAAGAGGGAGGCGGACGCGCAAGAGAATTTGCGTGTTGGTCATGCCCATGGCTTCGGCGGCTTCGAGGACGGCGGGATCAATTCCGGTGAGGCCGACGTAAGTGTTGCGGAGGATGGGGAGAAGCGCGTACAGGACCAGAGCAACGATGGCGGTGCGGCGGCCGATGCCGCCAATGAAAGGAATGGGAATCAGGAAACCGAAAAGCGCGAGGCTGGGAATGGTTTGCAGAATGCTGGCGACGCCGAGAGCGATTCTGCGCAGAGCGGGACGCTGCACCACGAACATGCCGAGCGGGACGCCGATGAGAATAGCAAAGGCCATGGAGATGACGACGAGTGTGAGGTGCTCGAGGGTGGTGTCGAAAATTTCGGCGCGGTGAGAGAGGAAGAAGGTCCAGGTGGTCATGAGGACGCTCCGGGCCGTGCGGCGACAGGGTCTATGAGAGAGGCGGTGAAGGCGCGCGCTTCGGGATGATTGAGCCGGAGAAATTCCTGCGGTGTGCCGATGGCGACGATGCGGCCTGCTTCGAGCAGCGCGATACGCGAGGCGAGCAGAAGTGCTTCGCGGAGATCGTGGGTGACGAAGACGATGGTCTTGCCGAGGCGGCGCGCGAGGGCGCTGAATTCGCGCTGCAATTCGGCGCGGGTGACGGGATCGAGCGCACCGAAAGGCTCGTCCATAAGAAGAATCGGCGGGTCGGCGGCAAGGGCGCGGGCAACGCCGACGCGCTGACGCTGGCCGCCGGAAAGTTCGCGGGGGCGGCGCGCGGAGAATTCGGCGGGGTCGAGGCCCACGAGGCGCAACAGCTCTTCGACGCGCGCGGCGATTCGAAGGGCCTCCCATTTTTCGAGTGCGGGCACAAGACCGACATTTTCCGCGACGGTGAAATGAGGGAAGAGTCCGGCCTCCTGAATGACGTAGCCAATGCCGCGACGCAAGCGGATGGGGTCCCAGGCGGGGGTAGGACGGCTGTTTACAAGCACTTGGCCAGCCGAGGGAAGAAGCAATCGATTGATGAGCTTGAGGAGGGTGGTCTTACCACTGCCGCTGCGGCCGAGAAGGACTAACGTTTCGCCTGGGTGAACGGCGAATGAAATTGCCGAAACAAGCGCGCGGCCGTTCGAAAGGGGCACGCGGTAGGTGACGCCCCGGAATTCGATTGCCGGATCGGGAATGGTCATGCGTTTCGCATTCGTTTCGATTGACAGCCTCACGCACGGGAGAGACGATGGTATCTCACTCGGCCTCCCCCGACGCCGAATTTTGGCGCATCCTTCTCTGAGTAGCGGCATCCAACTGGAAGGGGAAAACCCGATGGGAGCTGCAACCAGCGCTGTCCGTATCCGCCATGATCTTCCTGCACGCCTGCTGGAAGCACGCTCGCGCACGGACGAGGTTTTCCAGATCGTGCGCGACGAAGCAATGTATGATCGGCCTATCCCCGAGCGGCACCGGCTGATTTTTTATCTTGGCCACGTGGAAACTTTCGACTGGAACCTGCTGGGCCAGCGTGCGTTTGGATTAGAGTCGTTTCATTCTTCCTTCGACAAACTGTTTGCATTTGGAATCGATCCCGTGGGCGGAGGTTTGCCGACAGACAAACCGACGGACTGGCCGGGACGCGAAGAGATCGAGCGTTACAATCGGCGGCTGCGAGACGAACTTGACGTCGCGATCGCGCATGCGCTGGCACGGCCGGCGGAGGGGCACCCGCAATTGCTTGCGATGCTCGAGGTGGCCATCGAGCACCGGCTGATGCATGCGGAAACGCTGGCGTATTTGCTGCACCAGCTTCCGCAAGAAAAAAAGATTTCCGGGCCGGTCGATCTCGAGTGGAGATCACCGAGAACGAAATCGCACATGGTGGAAATTCCGGCGGGACGCGCGACGCTGGGGCTGCGGCGGATTCACGGCGACGAATTCGGGTGGGATAACGAGCTGGAAGACCACGAAACAGAAGTGAACGAATTCGCGATTGACGCGCGCAACGTGACCAACCGGGATTTTCTGCGCTTCATCCAGGCAGGAGGATATGAAAACCCCGCGCTCTGGCGACAAGAAGATTGGGCCTGGAAAGAGAAGGAGCGAATCGAGCATCCGGCTTTCTGGAAGCGCGACGGAAATTTGTGGATGTACCGCGCGATGTTCGAGGAGATACGGTTGCCGCTCGAATGGCCGGTGTACGTCAGCCAGGCGGAAGCGGCGGCGTACGCGAACTGGCTGGGGAGGAAACTGCCGACGGAAGCGCAATTTCACCGCGCGGCGTATGGCACGCCGGATGGCAAAATGGAGCGCGGCTATCCATGGGGGGAAGAAGCGCCGAGCGCGCGGCACGGTAATTTCGATTTTCGGTATTGGGATCCTTCTCCCGCGGGCGTACATCCGGAAGGCGCGAGCGCGTTCGGAGTGCAGGACCTGCTGGGCAACGGATGGGAATGGACGCGAACAGAGTTTGCACCCTTCCCCGGGTTCGCGCCGATGCCTTTCTATCCCGGATATTCCGCGAAATTTTTTGACGGGAAACACTACGTCATGAAGGGCGGTTCGCCGCGCACGGCCGCGTGCATGCTGCGGCGGTCGTTCCGAAACTGGTTCCAGCCGCAATATCGATACGTCTACGCAACGTTCCGTTGCGTCGAGGAACAACAAGCCCAACCCGGGAGCTCACATGCGGACTCGTTCCCTTCCCGAACGACACGTGTCTGAATTCGCGGCGGATGTGCGCGCCAGCCTGACGAAGAGGGGGCAGCGCGAACTACCCTCACAATATTTGTACGACGAAGTAGGCTCGGCGCTGTTCGAAGCGATTTGCGTGCTGCCGGAGTACGGACTGACGCGGGCGGATGCGCGGCTGTTGAAAAGATATGCGAATGAAATTGTAGAGCGGCTCCCGTCGCCGGTGCAGGTGGCGGAACTAGGCAGCGGGAGCGGGAAAAAAACACGATGGATCCTGGAAGCGCTCTCGCGGCGGCAGAAAACCTACTACTACCCGATCGAGATTTCGCCCTCCGCGCTGGAGGCGTGCGCAAAAGAGCTAGGGCAGATCGACCTGGTGAGTATCGTCGGGCACGAGCGGCCGTATCTGGAAGGGTTGCGGGACGTGGCCGAGGGGCGCGAAGAAGATGATCACTTGCTGGTGCTTTTCCTGGGGAGCACGATCGGCAATTTCGACCGCGATGCAGCGGAAAAGTTTCTGCGGAGCGTGCGGGAGATTCTGTTCCCCGGCGACGCGCTGCTGCTGGGGACGGACCTGGAAAAGAGCGTTGCCGTTCAATTGCTCGCTTACGATGATCCGGCGGGTGTGACGGCAGCGTTCAATTTGAACCTGCTGGCGCGGATCAATCGGGAACTGGGCGCGGATTTTGATTTGAGCTGTTTCCATCACGAAGCGCGCTGGAATACCGCAGAGCGGCGAATCGAGATGCACTTGCGCTCGATCTGCCGACAGGAGGTGGAAATTCCGGCGGCGGGGCTGCGCGTGACGCTGGACGAAGATGAAACGATTTGGACCGAGAGCTCACATAAGTACCGGCCGGAAGACGCCATCGCGATGGCGGAGCGCACGGGATTCCGATGCGAGGGGCAGTGGATCGATGAAGAATGGCCGTTCGCGCAGAATTTGCTGATCGCGGAGTAGAACGGCCGGCCAATAGCCGGGAGTACCTCTCAACAAAGTGGACCTGCTAATTTCTTCGTAATTCCTTACTGCAAGAAATCGACATCGTGCGGATCAGAAGTGCTCAATGCGCCAGACGAGGCGAGCGGTCCAGGATTTTTGAGCGGTCAGATCGGGCTGCCAGACGGCGAGAATTTGCGAGCCCTGGTAGACGCGTTCGAAGCCTTCTTCGGATTCCGAGACCGTTTCGATGGGAGCGACCCAGAACTTTTCGGCGGAGGGCGCGTGCAGGGCGATGCGGACGCGCTGCCAGCCGTCTTCCATGCGAAGATGCGGGGCTGGGAGCGTGCCGCTGAAGCGTAGATTTTGCTGGCCGGAGGGCGTTTCGAAAAAGCGATCGGGCTCGGCCGGTGCAAGAAGATTGATGACCGATTCGATGCCAACAGCGATAGGTTTTTTCAGCGGTTGCTTCAACTTTAGATTGAGCTCGCAGGCAACTTCGCAGCCGCGCGGCGCGGGGCCGAAAGAAAATCGCTTGGTGAGAAGAAGCCGCGGAGAAGCCGAGGTCTCTCCCGCTGTGGGCGCGAGATTGTCCGCGCGCAACAATTCGGCATCGTGCGCGGCGGAAGTGCGGACCTGGAATGCGCCGCCAGCGAATCCTGCGTGCTCATCGAGCTGAAGCATTTCGTATTCGGCGTGGGTGCGTGCGGGATCGAAGAGCAGAACGCGGAAGGAGTGGCGGGGCCAGCGGTCGTAGCGGAGAAAGCGCTCGAGGCCAGGCTCCTTGACACGGGTCTGCTCATGGATGGAAGCGACGCCGACGGTGGTTTGTGAAACATCACGCAGGCGCGCGTGATAGGCCTCGGGGCGGCGCGAGATGGAATTGATGAGCGTCGCGGCGGCAGGGCGAAAATCGAGGGCCGCGAGCGTGCCCCCTTCGGCGGGCTTTAGGAGCGCTTGATATTCAGGGGCGGTAAAGAGCAACTCGCTGGCGCCGTCGGCGTCGTAATCGAGCAGTTCGACGCGGGCGACGAGCCCGCCGGGCGTGTGCCGGTCGGCGATAGTTTCCGCGCGGATGAGATTGCGCCACAATTCCGTGCGGAGATGGGGAGCATACAGGCCGCCGAAGATGCCGTGCCAATAGGCATCGTTGCATTGCGCGCGGAGCAGCAGATCGCGCGCCTCGGCCAGCTCCTCGGAGACTTTGGAACCGCTTCGCCGCGGCGGCGCAGCAGCAAGCCGGGCGGAAACGCGGAGCATTTTTTTGTGCAGCAGATTGGACTCGGGATACTTGCGGAAAAAGCCGCGCCAGGAACCGCCACGCAGGAAAGAGAGCACCTCGGGGCGAGCAACGAATTCCTTTTGCACGGCGTGGTAACGCTGGCGAACGCGAGTGGGCAACACCCACTCCATCATTTCGGGGTAGGAGGCGGTGGGAAGATCGGCGCGGCCGAGCGGCGTGTGCGTGGCCAAGAACTCACCGGGAGTGGAAATCCGAAGCCAGGAAGAATTTTCTTCCAGCGCGGAGAAGAAGTGCGATAGCCAGGATTTGCCGTAGCAGTGTTCGTACGTGCCGGGCCAGACGCCGAATTTTTCCATGTCATCACCCATGGCCGCAACTCCGCCGGAATGCGCGGCGGACGAATCGCGCAGATAGGTGATTACGTCTTCGACTTTGCCAAAGGGGATGAGATAGCGCAGCGCCTTCTGGCCGGCGTAGAGCCAGACGCTCTGGCCGCGGTCTTCGGCAATGTACGCGCCGAAAAGCTCTTCGGGCTCGAAGCCGGCGTAGAGAAAGTGGATGTCGTCCACCAGAGTGTAGGTTACGCCTGCGGCGGCGAGAGCCGAGGGAAGGTGGGGTTCCCAGACACGCTCGGCGAGCCACGCGCCGGAAGGGCGCTTGCCAAACTGTTTTTCGAGATAAGCGGTGAGACGCGTGATCTGCTCGTGCTGATCGTCGGGCGGAATCGAGATGAGAATGGGTTCGTAGAAGCCGCCGCCGACAAGTTCCACCTGTCCAGCCTGGACTAGCGCTTTGAGACGTTCGAAATATTCGGGGTGATGCTCTTCGATCCACGTGAGGAGCGGGCCCGAATAGTGCAGGCCGAGACGCACGCCGGGATGTTTTTCCAGCAACTCGATAAACGGGAGGTAGGAGTGCTGGTACGATTTTTCGAGGACATGGCCGAAATTGCCGCAGGGCTGGTGCGCGTGAATCAGAAGGACGAGATGGAAATTCTGCGGCACGAGGGCTGAAGGATTCTCCACTAAGTATCATACCCTGCCGCGCAGGCTTGCAAAATCAGGGGGTGGAAGGTTGGGCGAAATGCCCATCAGGGTTGGGTGCATCGGACACGTTTATTGACGCGAACGGGCACCCCAGCGTGGAAGCGGAGGAAAGCGGGTGAGATTGACAGGCAGACGACCGTATGAAACGCTAATAAAAGAGAACACGAGCGATGCGAGTCACGGCAAAAGGCGAGTACGCGACACAAGCGGTGCTTTATCTGGCGCTGCAATATCCCGGAGTGCTGACGATTCACGAAATCGCCGAGCGGCACCACATCCCGCTGAAATACCTGGAACAAATCTTGCTGGAATTGAAGCGGAGCGGGATCCTGGAAAGCCGGCGGGGCGTCAACGGAGGGTACACGCTGGCGCGGGCGCCGGAGAAGATTTCGGTAGGTGAAGTGTTGCGGATCGTGGACGGCGCCTTTGCGGAATCGAGTTGCATTCATAACGAAATGCTGGGCGGGGTGTGCGTGGAAGGCCAAAGCTGCGGGCTGAAGCAGACCTGGCGGGACGTGCAGGGAGCGGTGGAAAAAATATTGTTCGCGACTTCGTTTGAGGAAGTGCGCAAGAGGACGCTCAATGGCGGAGCCAGAGAGCGAGACCTGGCCCGATTGGACGCCTGAAGATCCCTCGGCAAAAGAAAAGCGGCATGCCGGGGCGTGCCGCTTCGCACCTCAAGAAAACGTTTGAAACTGGAAAAGTCGAGTTACGTCTTCTTCGTGTACCAATCGGCGTTGACCGGGGTGTAGCTGTTCCACTTTTCCGGCAGGTCCTCAAGGGCGAAAATCGCAGTCACGGGACAGACGGGAACGCAAGCGCCGCAATCGATGCATTCGGTCGGATTGATGTAGAGCTGCTTTTCTCCCTCATGCTCGGGTTCGTCCTTGCGCGGGTGGATGCAGTCCACCGGGCAGACGTCCACGCAGGCAGTGTCCTTCGTGCCAATGCAGGGCTCAGCTATGACGTAAGCCATTCACGATCTCCTTTGTCCGAGCAACGATCCGGCGGCTACCTACCGAAAGGGGCGACCGGCAAATTTTTCCTTATACCACGCCGCCGCGGTGGTCAACAAGCGGCACATTTGCATTGTACGCGGCGGGAATCGGATTCTCAACCCCGGCGGGTGCGGTAGAATGTAGGGGAAGGATTTTCAAATGCGAATACGGACTATTCTTGTCGCGTTGCTTCTTCTGGCTGCCACGAGCGCGATCGCCGCGCAACAGGCCAAGCCGCCGCGCGATCCGGAAGTGATTGACGCGCAGGGCTTCCAGAAAGTGCTTGAAAAATACCGGGGAAAGAGCGTGGTTGTGACGTTTTGGGCGACGTGGTGCGAGCCGTGCCGCGACGAGTATCCCCTGTTGAACGAGTTGGCGAAGCAGTATGCGCCCCAAGGCTTGCACCTGGTGGGGATTAATTTGGATGACGACGGCGACATCATCCTGATGCGGCGATTCCTGGCGCGGTACAAACCGATTTTTCCGAACTATCGCAAGAAAAAGGGAGATGAAGCGGCGTTCAATCAATCCGTCCTTCCGGGATGGAATGGCGCGCTGCCCGCGACATTTTTCTATACGAAAGACGGGCGCCAAGTCGGCCATGTGCTTGGCGAAGGCAACCGCGCGACATATGAGGGTGCGATTCGGGCGTTGCTCACGTCGGGGAACGGCACAAGCGCGGCGCCGCAGGCACGATAAGCCTCCTCACCTGCTAGAATTCGCAGCCGGAGGCAGTTGATGCTCAAGACCCGCGGTAATCGGATTACGTATTTCGGCCACGGCACGTTTTCGTTGAGCACGCCGTCGAGCCAGGCTGCGTTTGCATTTTTGACCGGTACCGTCGAGGAATTGCGAAAAGAGACGAAGAAGATCAAAGGGCTCACGATTCACGCGCTGAAACCCGGAGAGAGCATATGATTCGAAGCGAGAATTTACGCAGCGGTTACATTCAGGATGACGTCGAGCAGTATCTCTACCAATTGCTTCCGGAACGCGACGCAGTTGTACGCGAAATGGAGGACTACGCGGAGCGCAACCGGATACCGATTATCGGGCCTGCGGTGGCCCGGCTGCTTTCCCTGTTGGTGCAAGTATCAGGCGCGAAACGAATTTTCGAAATGGGATCGGCAATCGGTTATTCGACGATCTGGCTGGCGCGGGCGGCAGGCCCGAAGGCGACGGTGTTTTACACGGACGGAGACCCGGAGAAAGCACGGCGGGCGCAAGAGAATTTTCGCCGGGCGGGAGTATCGAAGCGCATCCATGTGCAGGTGGGTGACGCGCTCGAGCTGCTGAAAAAGGCATCCGGAAAATTCGACCTGATATTCAACGATGTTGACAAACTTCAATATCCCGCAGCTTTGAAGGTTGCATTGCCGAAGGTAAAACGCGGCGGCTTGTTCATCACGGACAATACGCTGTGGTCCGGCAAGGCCGCGCGGCCGGCAGCACCGGAGGATAAGCACACCCTGGGCGTGCAGGAGTTCAACCGGCTTGTCTATGCGTCGAAGGAGCTCTATCCAGTTCTTATACCGCTCCGAGATGGCGTGACCGTCTGCCGCAAGAATTGACGGGAGGACGTTGGCAGGACGGAGCGCTAGGAGCGGAGGAAGTTGCGCAGGAGGAAGCCAACGTTAGCGGGGCGCTCGGCAAGGCGGCGCATAAAGTAGGGGAACCAGTCTTTTCCGTAGGGAATGTAAATCCGCAGACGGTAGCCATCCCTCACCAAACGGCGCTGCAGATCGGTGCGGACGCCGTACAACATCTGAAACTCAAAGTCATCCTTGGAAATTTTCTTGGCGGCCGCAAAGCGAATCGTTTCCGCGATCATGCGGGGGTCATGCGTAGCAATTCCATGGTAGAAGCCGCTGGACAATAGCAGTTGCATCAGATGGATATAGTTGAAGTCAACGTCCTTCTTGCGGGGATAGGCGACTTCATCCGTTTCCTTGTAAGCTCCTTTGCAAAGACGGATGCGGCACCCATAGGCCAACAAGTCCTGGACGTCGGTTTCGCTGCGATAGAGATAGGACTGAATCACCGTTCCGACGGCGGGATTCCGCGTGCGCACGCGTTTCACAAGCTCAACGGTGCGGTAGGTGTAGGCCGAGCCTTCCATGTCGACGCGGAGGAAATTGTCGTACCTGGCGGCGACTTCCACGAGGGAAACGACGAGGCCCTGGCAGAAATCTGCATTCAAGTCGAGACCGAGCTGGGTCAGCTTGCAAGAGATAGTAGCGTGGAGTTTTTCACCTGCAACGCGCTCGAAAATCTCGAGGTAGGAATCTCGCGCACGCTGCGCGTCCGCGATGGTCGCGACATTTTCGCCGAGATAGTCGAGGCTGGCGAGCATTCCGGCGTCGTTGCAGGCGCGCACGGCAGTGATGGCCTGGTCAAGAGTTTCGCCGGGAACGAAACGCTGCGCCAAGCGGCGGGTGGTGGAATTGGAGGTGACCCAATGAGCGAAGCGGGCACTTTCCGACAGCTTGAGGAGTGTCGCGCGGAGCATGAGCCTATGATTATGCCCGTCCGCGAGGATTGCTACTAGTGACTGTGCTCTTCCAGGAACTTTTCCGCATCCATGGCGGCCATGCAACCGGAGCCAGCAGCGGTCACGGCCTGGCGGTAACGATGGTCCTGCACGTCGCCGGCGACGAAAACACCGGGAATTGCCGTGAGGCTGCCATGCTTGGCGATCAGGTAGCCGTTGGAATCCATTTCGAGCTTACCTTTGAAAACAGCGGTATTCGGATCGTGGCCGATGGCGACAAACACGCCGTCGAGTGTGATCTCACGCGTCTCCTTGGTCTGCGGATTACGCAAACGTACTCCTTCCACGAGCCCCTTGGGGGCGAGGATCTGTTCCACGACGGCGAGGGTGACAAATTCAATTTTGGAATTGGCTTTTGCGCGGTCGATCATGATTTTGGAAGCACGAAATTCGGCGCGCCGGTGAACCAGATACACTCGGCTCGCATAGCGGGACAAAAAGTTGGCCTCTTCCATCGCGGTATCGCCACCGCCGACAACTGCAATGGGCTTGCCGCGAAAAAAATAACCATCACAGGTGGCGCAGGTGGAAACGCCGTGACCGATTAACTCGCGCTCTCCGGGAAGGCCAAGCAGACGCGCGGATGCTCCCGCAGCCACGATCAATGCTTTGGCTTCATAGGTTTCTTTGCCCGCGGTGATTTTGAACGGCCGCCGGCTCAAATCCACTTCCGTCACCGCGCCCGATTTAAACTCCGCGCCGAACTTTTGCGCTTGCTTGCGCATATTTTCGATGAGCTCGGGTCCCATGATACCGTCGGGGAAACCGGGGTAATTTTCTACATGAGTTGTCAACGAAAGCTGGCCGCCAGGCTCTAGACCGTCCAGCACAATGGGGTTCAAATTGGCGCGCGCGGCGTAGATCGCGGCGGTGAGGCCCGCGCAGCCGCTACCGATGATGACGACGTTGTGCATTCGCATTCTCTCCCGAGATTAGATTCATCACCGCGCCTGGCGGATACAAGAGAGTGCGGTATTGTAGCATTCTCCGACAAATCAACCGATATTCTGCGAAATCCGTGAGAGGGTCTCCGATTTTGACCCGCGGGGAAATGCGGCAGCCAAATTGGAGAGGAAGCAATCGAGGCACGGATTGACCTTGCGCAGATGGCGGCGCTAGAGTGCGGGAGAAGCCGCATTGATACGAGGAGAACGGTCATGGATCCGCGCTATCCGATTGGAAAATACGAGCAGCCCAAGGATGTAACCCCGGTGATGCGACAGCAGGCGATCGCCTCAATCGCGGAGACGCCTGCAAGGCTTCGCGCCGCGGTGAAGGGTCTAAACGACGCGCAGCTCGATACGCCGTACCGCGCGGGCGGCTGGACGGTGCGTCAGGTCGTCCATCACGTGCCAGACAGCCACTTGAATGCTTACGTTCGGTTGAAGCTGGCCCTTACGGAAGAAAAGCCGACGATCAAGCCCTACGAGGAGGCCGCGTGGGCCGAATTGGCGGACTCGAAAGCCGCGCCGATTGAGGTGTCCCAGATTTTGCTGGACTCGTTGCATGCCCGGTGGGACCGGCTGTGGCGGTCTTTGAAGGCCGAACATTTTGCGAGAATCCTCATGCACCCCGACTATGGAGAGCGCAACGTGGACTGGCTGCTGTTTCTCTATGAATGGCATGGGCGTCACCACACGGCGCACATAACGGAACTGCGCAAGCAAAAGAGATGGTAGGCACTCCTCCAGAGCCAAGTAGCGCGGGCCGCGCCGCCTCGTGTAGGATGTTTTGGCACGCAAGGAGAACGCATGAGCCGAGCCGCAGGAACCTACGCGATTTTTGAGACCTCGCAGGGGAATATTGTGATCCGGCTGCTGGAAAAGGAAGCGCCGAAGACGGTGGAGAATTTCATCGGGCTGGCCGAGGGCACTAAGGAATTTACGGACGAGTTGACCGGAAAAAAATTGAAGAAAAATTATTACGACGGCTTGGCATTTCACCGCGTGATTCCGCAATTCATGATTCAAGGCGGCTGCCCGCAGGGCACGGGCATGGGCGGGCCGGGATACAAGTTTGCGGATGAGTTTCATCCATCGCACAAGCATTCGAAGGCGGGCAAACTTTCTATGGCCAACGCCGGGCCGGGCACGAACGGCAGCCAGTTCTTCATCACGGTAGCGCCAACCCCGTGGCTGGATAACAAGCACACCATCTTCGGCGAGGTCATCGAAGGCCAGGATGTCGCGGACAAGATTTCGAAGTTGCCACGCGACGGGAACGACCGGCCGCGCACGCCGGTGACGCTGCAGAAGGTGCGCATCGAGCGCGTCGCCTAGACCTATTGCACGACGATGGTCATACCCCTTCGCTTACTCCGGCTCATCATCGAGATCATCTTTGTGTTGCTGGGCGCGCTGGTGGTGTGGCTCGGCGTGACAGGGCATATCTTCTTTGATCGCAGAAAAATCAGTTGGCTGGCAGTGAGCGCGGCGCTCATTCTCTGGGGCCTGCGGACGCTCTATAAACCAAACAAGTGGTGGACGCGGTGGGAAAACTGGACACGCGGACTTTCGCTCACGCTGCTGGGCCTGGTGATGGTGGCGATCTCGCGGGCGCAGTTCGCATGGGTGGGGCCACTGTTGGCGGCGGGGGGCGTGCTGCTGATGCTGCGCGGAATCATTGGCTTTGCTCTGGTCGTCAGGCCAAGGCGAGAGGTCTCGCGGTGATTGCTTGCCCTTGGGGAAGCTTCATCGGCTATAATCCGCGGCACGGACAGCCCCTCGATTGAATTTTCCCTCGCGGCGCCGGGGCAGCGGCCTAACCCTAATGGAAAAAGGAGACGCTCCATGCTGAAAGAATTCAAAGAATTTGCCATGCGGGGTAGTGTGCTGGACTTGGCGGTTGGCGTCATCATTGGCGCCTCCTTCGGAAAAATCGTTTCCTCGCTGGTTGATGACGTAATTATGCCGCCGATCGGCTTGCTGTTGAAGAATGTGAACTTTTCCGAGCTCTTCATCGACCTGAAGGGGAACCACTTCGCTACCTTAGCGGCGGCAAAAACCGCTGGCGATCCGACGCTGAACTACGGCCTGTTCTTAAACGCCGTCATCAATTTTCTGATCGTCGCGTTCTGCGTATTTCTGGTGGTGCACCAGGTGAATCGCTGGACAAAAAAACCGGCCGCGGCAGTAGCACCGAACACCAAAGACTGCCCGCAGTGCGCGATGTCCATTCCGATCGCAGCGAAGCGCTGCGGCCACTGCACCACGCAACTCGCATAGACAGGCCACGTGGATTTTTCCCGTGAAGCGCGCGGCTGCCTTCGTCAAGGTGCGGGTGGTTTCTTCTTTAGATTGGATTCGAGGTGCACGCGGAGGCGGTTAACCACCGCGTCTTCCTGCCCTTCGTCAATCTCTTTCTGCACTTCTTCGAGGGCAAAGTGCACGACGTCGTGGTGGTGTAACTCCTGCGGAGCCAGACCTTCGCTGAAACGCAGCCACAGCCGATGCAGAAGATTAACTTCGTTCGAAGTGAGGTTGGGCGCATGGGGCCCCAGGACTTTGTATATTTTGTCCCCGTTGGGGAGGTGGATTTCGAGGTTGAACTGGGGTTTCTGATCACCAAGCTTTTCCCAGGCGTCGCCGATCAGGCGTGCCTGCTCCTCGCTTGATTCTTTCGCTGAATGGCCCAAGACAATCGTGCTGGATTGCAGCGACGTTCCAGCGCGCAGGATGCCGTCCCAGATATCGTTTGCGGCGACAACCGCAAGCCGGACGGACTTGCCGCGCTTCTCCGCAAGCGCCAGGGTTTGCGAGAAGAGCTGCTGCTCAATGGTGCCGAAAAGCTGTTCGGCTTCGAGCTCGTATTCGCCGGAGGCAGAGCGCCGCAAGAGGCGCACATGCAACACAACAACGTCACGGCGCCCAGGTTTGATGCGGTCGAGCACATTGCCGAGATGATAGAGCGAGTGAATGTTGCTCACAGGGACCAGGATATTGCCCGGGCGCGCGCCGACAGCCGCCGGCGTGAGCTCCCCTTCCATTTCGAGGTGGAATTGATCCATCTCCACATGCTTGGCGTTGCCGCGGCGACGATGTATGTGCCGTTCCGAAAGCGTGAAGACGATGAAGAGCACCACGGAAAAGGTGACACCGGCGATGGTGGCGTCTTTCTTGGTAAAGAGGTTCACGACCGCGATGCCGAGCAGCATCAGCGTGATCAGGCCCAAACCAACCGGAATCTCTACGCCGAAGAATCTGAAATTCAACGGGACGCGGTACTCGCGGTCGCCGGGATGCGTGTAGCGAAGCACGAGAACCGCCATGCCCTTCATCGCGAAGCTCCAGATCACGCCAAAGGCGTAAAGGTTTGCGAGAAAGGTGACATTACCGCGGCTGATGACGATGGTGATGATCTGCAGGGCGGCGATGATGTTGATGATGCGGTACGATGTGCCGAATCGGCGATGCGGCTGGCGAAACCAATCGGCGAGCACGCCATCTTCCGAAACGCGATTGAGCACGCCATTCGAACCGACGATAGCGGTGTTGACCGCGCCCGCCAAGATTAGAGTTCCCACGACGACAACGAATGCATGGAAGATCAGCCGGAGCAGGAACGGCCCCTGCAGGTTCATCGCCAGGCCGCCAATCAGGTTTTCGAGATAGCCCTGTCGAACGTCGTCCGGAATAAGCATCACGGCGAAAAACGACACCAGCGAAGTGAATACCAGGCTGTAAATGAAGATGACCAGGCCGGTCTTCTTGAGATTGGGGAGCTTGGGGCTCTCAATTTCGCGATAGACCTGAGCGAGGGATTCTTCTCCGCTCATGGCAAGGACCGAGTGGCCCAGGCCAACAAAGACAGCGATAAGGCCCGCGAGGTGGGCGAAGTGAACGCCGTAGAGCCAGCCCATGGCGTTCGGCTCGAGTTTGAGGTTGCGGGGATGGGGAATGGGCGGCAGCGACGGATGGCGAAGGAGAACGGTGTAGACGCACCAAGTGATTAGAATCACGACCATCACGGTCGTGATCTGCATGATGCGCATGGCTTTTTGGCTGGATTCGGGCACGCCTTTGACGTTGTACCACCAGAAGTAGAGGGTCACGGCGATAGCGAAGACGGCTGCGCCGAAGCCCGGCGCAATGTGAAGATTCAGGTGGATGTAATCAAAAGTTTCGTTGAATAAGCCGACTATGTACTGGCCTGCGGACACACCGCTGATCGGGCCGGTCAGGATGTAATCAAACATCAGAGCGGAAACGCTGAACTTCGCCAGCGTGCCGCCCATAGCTTCTTTGACGACGCGGTAAACTCCGCCGCGGACGAACATACTGCAGCTCTCGACATAAACTGCGCGGACGGCATAGGAAAACAGCATGATGCCGAGGATGAACCAGGGCGCGGCTTTGCCGATGTAGCCTTCGGCTTCACCGCCGGCGTAATAAGCCGAAGAAGCCAAATCGTTGAGAACAATGGCCGCGGCGCGCCAGAAGGAAATGAAGCTCAGGAGCGCCGTGGTCGCAACGATAACGCGCGGCACGCCGTTGCCGCGGCCGCCCGCGGCAGCGGGGCCATTAAGAGTTGTGCTCATCTACGGGTATCAGTGATTTGCAGAGTGAAATGCTCGCATTTTTTTGCAGTGAAGTCTAGCAGACGAGCTGTTCCTGAAACGATTTAGCCCGCGGTGCGGAAGGCTTTGGCGCATTCGGCACAGGGGCAGATGCTGCGGAGGTGGTCGTAGCTGTAAATGCCGGTGGAATGGCCGTCGCTAAAGCTGATTTGCACGGCGTAATTACCCATCACGGTGGCCGACTGTGCGCGCGGCTTGGGTTTGAACATCGGAAGCACGGCGGAGGATGAAGGCGCGACCGCCGCGAAGGCCTGCTTTTTGCCGCGCTCATCATTGCAGGTGGCGCAGGGGCATTCTTCCCGCAGGTACGCGAAGTCATAGTGACTTTGGTGGCCGTCGGCCCAGGTGATGTCCACACCGGCGCCACTGGAAACGTGAATTTTCACGTTCGATGCTTTTTTTCGAGGATCAATGGGGATCGGCATTCGTGGCGATCGTTGCTAACTTTTCGATTTGTGGTCGCAGCAATCTCCCGGGGGAATGGGATTGCCATGGGGGCAGGTCCTGGGATGGCCGAGGAACGCACAGATGCGCTGGTCGAGTTCGGGGCTGATGATGTGTTCGAACTTGCAGGCTTGTTGGTGCGCCTCGGATTCGTCGATGGAGAAGGTGTCCTTGAAGAGGCGCTCGGCGAGACGATGACGGCGAACGACGTCGCGCGCGCGGCGGCTGCCAGTCTCGGTAAGGCAGACGGCGCCATCGCGGACTTCGACGAGGTGCAAGTCCGTTAGCCGCTCGATGGTGCGCGTCGCATCAATGGTCACCGGCGCCTGCAAATCATCCACATGCGCGTTGTCCGCTTCTTCGCTGTTCACCCAGATTTGTTCCAGGAGATGATCGAAGCGGATTTCGTCATCCCCTGTGGTGGCCATTGCGGGCTGAGTCGTATCGAGAATCAAATGGCCGTGGGCGAGTTCGACGCGGCGGTCGGCTTGCCGGGCGATGTCGGGATCGTGCGTGACCATCAGGATGGTGTGCCCCGCGTTGTGCAGTTGGCGGAAGATCTGGAGAACGATCGCTTCATTCGCTTCGTCGAGGTTGCCGGTGGGCTCGTCGGCAAGTATCAGCTTCGGCTGATTGATAAGCGCGCGCGCGATGGCCACGCGCTGCTGCTCACCGCCGGAAAGCTGAGCGGGGAGATGCGTCAGGCGATCGCCGAGCCCCACGCGCCGCAGCGCTTCGGCGGCCTGCTGCTCGTCGGTGACGCTATGGAAATATTGCGCGAGCATTACGTTTTCGAGCGCCGTCAGATACGCCACGAGATGAAATTGCTGGAAAACAAAGCCGACTTTTTCGGCGCGATAGCGGACCAGCTCATTCTCGCTGAGTTTAGCGAGGTCAACGCCGTCAACGACTACGCGGCCGGAGGTCAGCGTGTCGAGGCCGCCGAGGATATTAATGAGCGTGGTTTTGCCTGATCCGGAGGGGCCCATCAAGGCGACCCACTCGCCAGCTTGGACACTGAAGTGAAGATCATCGAGAGCACGCAGCGTGCCGTACTTCTTCGTCAGCGACGCGACGACGACCTGGGGCGCTACCTGCGGGGTCACGCTTCACCTCGAAAAACGGATGCGGGACGTATGCTCGCGAGCCGGCGCAATGGAAACGCTCCCGCAATCGAGACAATGACGGTCAGTGCCACGGCTACAGGATACACAATCAGGCGCGGAAGCGCCGCCACGCCAAAGACTGCTTTACCTAGTCCGATGGAGAGCGCGATTCCCGCAGCGGCGCCGAAAAGGCCGCCAGTGAGACCGAGCAGCGCCGCTTCTACCAGGAAGAGCCGCAGAACGCGCCGCGATGCGCCGCCGATCGCCTTCATCAAACCGACGTCATTGCGGCGCTCCATCGCGACATTGGTCATGGCCGCCATGACGCAAAGCCCGGTGAGCAGGAGCACAATCGCGACCGTGGCGGTCAACACACCGCTGATGCGACTGTAAATCTTTGCCTCTGCCTCGGTGAATTGGCGGATGCCATGGACGTCGGCGCCGGGTACCATTTTGGCCAGCGCGGCAATGTAATGATCAACGGATTCTGGCGTGCCAGGGACGCTGGCTTGAATCAAGCTAATGCGACCCGGGAGATTGAGCAGAGCTTGTACCGCCGGCAGCTCCAAGAAAACCTGGCTATCCTCAGGACCTCCAAAGCTCCGGATCGCGGACACATCGCAAAAGTCCGTTCGGTCCCCGTACTTCAATGCCAGCCCTGCTCCAGGGTGGAGATGAAGCTCTGTGGCGAGACTTTGGCCAATTTCACATGTCCGGACATTGAGAAAATCCAAATTCTGGGCCTCAATAATGGTTGAGGGAAAGATTTTTTCAAGACCGTGGCCCTGATAGTTGGATCCAACGGCGATGGTAAATCCAGCAACAACCGCTTTGATGGATTTGTGAGGCTTTGCGTCCATTTCCTTTTGGTCGAGACGCATGACGTCCACAATCCCGTACAAAAATTCAGCCCTGGTGACGGGGTTCCCTTCGTTTTCTGCAGGCGGCTGGTGGAACAGAGTTTCATCTAGGACTTTGGGAGAATCACTTGATCCGCTTGGAGCAACGAGCACATTGGCGCCGAGTGCGCGAAACTCTTTTGTGAGGCGGCGTTTGGCGTCGACTTGCAGATTGAGGAGAGCCGCAGTGACCGCAGCGCCCGCGCCGAGCGCGAGCAGGATGACGAACAAGCGGCCGCGGTGGGCGAAAAGCAGGCGGCGGATGATGCGCCAAAACATGCGGCGATTCTTGGTCAGGAGCGCCGGCATCACTCACCTCGAAGGATGGGCGCCGGCTCATAACGGGAAGCGCGGTGCAAGGGCACGGCGCTGCCAAGGAGAGTGACGCCGGCGGCAAGACCGATGACGACAACGAGGACCAGGAGCGACGGCTCCGGCGCCGCACCGAAGATTTTCTCACCGACCACGCGGGCGAGAAGAATGCCGAGCGCGTAGCCGATTCCGCCGCCGACAAACGCCAAGAGCAGTTGTTCCGCCGCAAGGAGGAAACCCACAGTGCCAGAACCTGCGCCGAGCGCCTTCATCAGCCCGATTTCCGTGCGGCGCTCGATAACCGAAGCTGCCGACGACGCGCCTACGGCAAGCGCAGCCGCGAGCAGCGCTACGCAGGTCACGAGCCACAGCAGCATGCGCACGCGCGTGAGGATGCGACCCTCCCCTTCTGCGACGCGGCGAATCACGCGGACGTCGGCGCCGGGCAACACTTGCTTTATGGAGTAAGCGATCGATGAAACGTAGGGAGTGCAAGACCAGCGCTCCAGTTCATCCGGCTTCATTGTTTTCGGGTCACGCCGTCCAAACTCGTCCTCCGGCTTGGTCAGCGCGCTGAGGTAAAGTTTGCGGTACTGCCCGGGCTTGTCCGCGAGCTGCTGAACCATTGCGAGCGGGACGATGATCGCGTCATCCTCCGAGCCTCCCGTCGAAAGCACGCCGGTCACGGTGAGATCTAGTCTGCGGTCTCCAACATGAACTGAAATGGTGCCACCGATCGGTTCACCCGTCCGCATTGCAAATCTTTTGCCCAGAACACTCTCGGAAGCGCCATCGGTGAACCAGCGACCTTCGACACTCCACCACGGGTCAGTTTTCTCAATACCGGTGACGAAGGTTGACCCATCCGGAAGGGCGAGAGAATGGCCGGACCATACGCCAAGCAGAGTGGCTTCTTCAGTAGGAATGTGGCCGTCTCTCGGCAGTTTATACATGGCGTCCGTTGATACCTTCGCGGGAAGTTCTAGGATCGGCGCAAACCCCAGGATGTTGTTGCGCCAGAAGATGGTCTTGAGCCTGGGCAGATCGGATTCGGGGAGATAGGCGCCCGCATTCGCGGGGCGGTAATCCACACCGCCGATCTCGAGCGGGAGCGAATCGGCTTGTGACGTGACGAGCAGATTTGCGCCCAGGCTGCGGAATTCGCGCGCGAGGCGGTCGCCTACATCCAGCGAGACGCTCAGCGCTGCAGTGGCCACCGCCATGCCGAGCGCCAGCGCCGCCGTCGTCAGTAATTTCTGACGCGGGCGCCGCGTAACCGAATCCGCAACAAGTCGTAAGAACATAGGATTGAGTGCCGCGCTACTGCGGAACCTCGCGCGCGGCTTGCGTCAGCGAAGACAAATCCAGCACCAGGTCGCCGCCATCCACGTGCGAAGAAACGCCAATCGGATTGCAGCCGCCCTGGTCGCCGATCGAGGGGACGTAGATCGCCGAGCCGCAGTGGCGGCAAATGACGTTTTGTCCGTCCTGGCGGTAGCCTTCCGCGCCGCAGATGCGACAGGCATCGAGCGCCGTGCCATAGCCGTTCGGCTTCTTGATAATGAGGAAGCGCAACGACTGCCCTCCGGCACTCACCGTGAAAAGATGCAAACTTGAGTCGGCAACTTCGCTCAACGGAATCCGCACTTCGTTGCCGGTGGCAGCGACCGGCCGAGCCGATGGCGGGGCGGAATTTGCCCGCGCATAGATGAAATCAGCGGTGAGCACGAGAATGACGGCGAAGAACGCGGAAGCCGCGGCTATCATCCAGCGGCGCTGGCGGCGATTCTGCGATTCAAGGAGCCGTTTTTCGGCTTCGCCTGCGCCCTCAACAACCGCATTCGCGTGAGAGGCAACGAGCCATTCGCGAAGCACCAGCAACATGGCAGCGCCAAAAATAAAAACAAAAAAGAACAGCTCATTGCGCACAATCGGTCCGATGATGGCCATTTCACCTTTGCTGGAGGGCAGCCACTGCGCCTCGCTGAACTCGTGCAAACCAGTCAGGCCGAGCTGGAACGCGACGAGCATCAAAATGACGCTGGTCACGGCAAAGAACCGGTGCAGCGGGACACGCAGCGTACCCTTGAAGAAGAAGAATCCCACCGCAACAGCTACGGAAATGCCCAGAATCGTTCCCAGCCAGGTCTGCAAGCCTTCGCTTGAAAGTTCCACTGCGCGAAGAATCAGCGCCAATTCCGCGCCTTCGCGCAGGACCATAAGGAAGACGAACAAGAAGATGCCGAGCCCTGCGGCACGTCCCGCTCGCGCAGCGTAGGTTTCCACCTTTTGCTCGATCTCTTTTTTGAGGTGGCGCGCAACCCGGTTCATCCACACAATCATCGTAATAACGAAGAGCGCCGCGACAAGGAGCAGCAGCCCTTCAAAACCATCCTGGCTGATGCGCCAGCGCTCCAGCCCAATCGCGACGGCAAGGCTGAGGGCGGCGGCGGTGGCTACGCCATACCAAACGAAGCGGGCGAGGTGTACGCGCGAGGTGCGGGAAAGATAGACCAAAATGATGCCGACAACGAGAGCAGCTTCGACGCCTTCACGAACAGCGATGAGAAAAGCCGAGAGCAAGGAGTCACCAGTTGAAAGTAATTTGCAACTACAATCCCAGTGTACCCTCAGCCGTTCCACGCGTCAAGCGAGCTCGCCGGCACCTGCCTCCACGGTAGAATGAATCTTCGGTCCAAACCGTCATGAATTTCACGCCACTACGCCGAGTTGCAGCGTTGTTGTGCTCCCTGCTGCTTTTCTCCGCTCTGCTCTCTGCTCAGGAACCCGGCACTAGCTCCCAGATACCCTTGCAGAGCCAGCCCCAGATACAGGGGGTTCCGCATCTCGATCCGAAACGCGCTGAAAAAGCAGTCGAGCGCGGCGACAAAGCTGCAGCCCAGGGGCGCATCGAGGAGGCGCTCGCAGAGTATGACGAGGCTGCTCATTACGCGCCGCAGGATGCAGCCATCGTCGGCCGTGCAGCGGCGCTGCGTTCGAAACTCGTTCGGGAGCATGCGGATGCGGCGGAGCGTCATGCGCTCGCGGGGGATCTCACTCATGCGACGGAGGAATTGGGCGCGGCCTTACTCATCGATCCCGGCAACACGATTGTCGCGGAGCGCCTGGCACAGATGCGCACGATGGATGATGCGGCGCCGCGCAGCGAGCCCGAAACACAATTCGCGGGCGTTCCACGCCTGCAACCAAGGGGTGGGAAGCAGAGCTTGAATCTGCGCGGGGACACGCGGACGGCCTACGAGCAAGTGGCGGCCGCATTTGGCCTCAAGGCAGCATTCGACCCCGACGTAGTGTCACGCCCTGTGAAGCTGCGCGCGGATAACCTTGACTTGCTAACAGCTCTCTCACTGCTCGGGACGGAAACGGGGACGTTCTGGCGCCCGGTGAACTCCACGCTGTTCTTTGTCGCATCCGATACGCAGGAGAAGCGCCGCGAGTACGCCTTGCAGGCCGAGCAGACTTTCGCGCTGCCAGCGTCGGTGGGTCCCGAGGAAATGACCGAACTCCTGCGTGTTCTGCGTGAAATTACCGGGGTGACGCACGTTGAGCTCGACTCGCACAGCCGCACGATCACCATGCGTGATTCACCAGCAACGCTGGCACTTGCCGGCGAAGTGATCCAGCAAATCGAACAGGCGCGCGGGGAAGTCATGCTGGAGTTCGAACTACTCGAGGTGAATACAGATACTGCGCGGAAACTCGGTATAACGCCGCCATCGGCTTCCCGGCTGGTGCCGCTCGACCCGAATCTTCTGAACCAGGTCCGGCAAGCAAAAGACCTGGCCGCGCTGACAGCGCTGATCGCCGGTCTTTTTGGCGCAACGGGCAGTGGCTTCGGCCTGAGCTCACTGGTTCCTCCGCTGGTCGCAGTGGGGGGCGGCAAAACCACCTTTCTGCTAACTTTGCCGAGCGCCGCCGCAGACTTCTCAGATGCCCTGACTCTCGTCCAGAGCGGACGCCAGATTCTGATGCGGGCGCAAAACGGGAAACCGGCGACGTTCTTTGTCGGCGACCGCTTCCCGATCACACTTTCTTTGCTTTCAGGGACTCTGGGCACGGGAACAGCGATCGCAGGCGCGCCGGTCTCAACCACCTTCCCGCAGACGACGTTCAATGTGGGCAACAATCCCGTGGCGTTGGTTGCAAAGGATTTCAATGGCGACGGGCAGATCGACATCGCGGTGACCAATCAAAACGACAATTCCATCAGCATTCTGTTGAACAACTCTAATGGCAATTTTATTCAGCCGGGCACCTCGCCTATCTTGCTCGGCAAGAATGAGACCGGCCCCGCTGCGATCGCGTCGGCAGTTCTACGGACTTCGAGCACCGCTGTCCCCAATCCCGCCGCGGATTTAGTCGTCGCGAATTCCACTTCCAATACCGTCTCGGTTCTACTCGGCAACGGAGACGGCACTTTCACTGAGGCAACGGGATCCCCGTTCGCGGCGGGCAAACAACCAAGTGCCATCGTTATTGCGGATTTCAACGGTGACGGCAATTTGGACTTTGCCGTGGCGAACAAAGGAGACAATTCGATCTCCGTTTTCAAGGGTGATGGCAGCGGCGGATTCACACCTTTTCCGAAGTCACCCTTCCTGTTGCCCAATATCGTTTCCGGCAGCGAAACAGGCCCCGTGGCGATGGTCACAGCAAATTTTCGCAATCAGGGCAAGCCCGACCTCGCCGTGGTCAACGAGAACTCCAATACTGTTTCGATTTTGCTAAGCAGCGGCGACAACACCTTTGACGGCACTTTTTCTGAAGCGACCAACTCGCCGGTCGCAGTTGGCAAGACTCCCGTGGCGATCGCGGCGGGCGATCTTAATGGCGACGCGGTCCCGGATCTCGCGGTCGTCAATCAGGCCGACAATTCCGTGTCCATTCTGCTCAGCAATGGTGATGGCACGTTCAGTGTCGCTTCAGGATCGCCCCTGCCCACGGCAGCGACTCCCGCCGGCATCGTCGTGGCGAATTTCACGAATGGCACGAACAACGACCTTGTGGTGACCAACCAGGGCCAGGGAACACTGGGCGTTTACGTTGGGCTGGGCCTAGGAACATTCGCGCCTCGCTTTGAGCTGAATACGCCCGCTGGTCCGAGCGCCATCGTCACGGCAGACTTCAATGGTGACGCTCTTCCGGATGTGGCATTCACCGCGCAAGGGCAGACCGCGAACCAGGGTGTGGTGGCCGTGGTGTTGGACACATCGGGTTTTGCGACCGGCGCCACGCCCACACAGACACCGTATCCTGCCTCGGAATATGAAGATCTTGGTGTGAAAGTGAAGGCCACACCGACGCTTCACGATAACAATGAAGTTACCCTGCAGCTAGAGTTCGAGATCCGCGCGCTCGCCGGCACGAGCGTCAACGGCATTCCGGTTCTTTCGAATCAGACATTGAGCCAGACGGTGCGCGTGAAGGAGGATGAACCAACGCTGATCGGCGGCCTGCTGGATGTGGAACAGACACGCACGATCACCGGCCTTCCGGGCTTTGCGGAGATCCCCGGAGCCGCGGGCTACGCCTTTTCGCAGCATAACAATACGTTGCAGGATACGGAGCTGTTGATCTTAGTTACGCCGCGCAAGTTACGCTTGCCGCCGCGCAGTTTGCGCACGATATTCGCGGGGCGCGGTGACACCGGCGGACGCGGCTCCGTCGGCGCGAACGCTCCCCTCTCGCCCCAACCGCAGCCTCGGCCGCAACCTTGATCCTGGGGACACGACCTTCCTTCATGTGCTTGTTAGTTTTCGTTGCTCAGGGAAAACCCGGCGATATGTTCGAGGACGGCCAGAGGAGATTTTTCCGGGCAAACCATCGCCCTGCGCGAAACGATGAAGGTCTGCTCGAGGGCGTATTGTCCTTCCAAAACCGCGTGACTCACGCAATCGGTGAAGACGATCCAGGTCGAGTTGGGCGGAAATTCCCAGCGCTGTTTTGCGCAACTCGCTTGAAAGTCCGCGTCTTCTTTCATCGCGTTATGGCAGCGGTGCATGAAGGCGTCGTAAGGCGATCGGCGCGCACCGGGCAAGCCCGCGGCCTGCGCGAGGGACCGCAGCGTGCGAGCCAGTCTTGCTTTGCTGCGCGGCCGCGGCAATCCGATGGCCTGCACGAATCGCGGCGCCAAAACATCGAATGTTTGCGAAGTGATCCAGACGCGATTCCGCTCGGGATTGATGTTCGTGAAAAGGCGCAGAATGCGGTCACCGTTCGTGGGGCGCGTCGGGAACGCGTCCACATGAGGCAGGTCGTTGCGGGCGCGCAGCCGCGCCAGCCGGCCTCGCTCTTCGATCGGGCGGAAGCTGGCGTAATCTAGCTTGCACTTTCCCGCGTAGGGCGGAAGCAGTTTCTCCAGAAATTCCGCAGCGCGCCGGGAATAATCGCTGAGAATCGCGCGCAGACGGATTGCCTCGTTGGCATCGGACTTATCAAGACCCGTGACGCGCGATGTCGCTGGACGATAGGCGATGTTTTTGTGGATGGCCGCGCTCGTTTGCCTGCGGCCCAAAAGGAATTCGCGTTCTTCGTCAGGAAATTCGAATGGAGTGCGGGGAAAGAAAAGAATGTTTCCCTGTTCCAGCTCTGCGCAAAGCCGCCGGCCTCGCTCGCCTGCATCGTCTACGGAGGCAGTGAGAATAGCCGCGTGCCCGTCTCCCACCGTGATGAGCCGAGTCATTCCTTCAGATGGGCATTCCGGAAAAGATCGCGCAGCCGTGGCAGACATGAAGGTTCTCTCAAAAAATATACTTCGCGCGGCAACAGGTGGCAAGCGGAACCAGCGTGCAGGAGACAACCGGGCACCAAGCCGACAAGTTCTTCGAGTTCGACGAAAGCACAGCGCATGAGTGCATCTATGGCAGTGGCTCAAATACAACGATGGGTTGATACGTCCGCGGGACGACCGCCTCCGCAATCGCGATCAATTTCTCCTGCTGGCTGAAAACGCGAAGACGCGGGGCCTTCGGCTCTCCCCCATCGAGTTGCGCGGTGGCGCCCGGCGGCGGCTCCACACGCCCGGGTTGAATCTGCGCCAGGGAGACATTGAATTTCGTGCCGTGCCGCACACGGCGCTCGATGACCGGCAGCACATTCACCCGCGGAAAATTTGGCAGCAAGTTTTCGAGCCGAATCACATAGTCCGCGAAATTCCCCAAGCGGGCCGCTTCCGCAAGCTCTTCGAGGGAAATGGCCTGTTCGAGCGAGAATTCTCCGACGGCTGTGCGCGTGATTTCCGCCAGGTGCGCGCCGCAACCCAGCTTCTGCCCCATCTCGTGCGCCAGTGAGCGAATGTAAGTGCCCGAGGAACATTCGATCGCGAAACGCGCTGCGCTACCTTCGATTTCCAAGAGTTTGAATTCAAAAAGTTCAACTTCGACTGGCGTTAGCTCCACCGCTTGCTTCTTCCGCGCCAGCTCGTAGGCGCGCCGACCCTGCACCTTCTTGGCGGAAAACGCGGGCGGCGTTTGCTCGAAACGCCCAATGCGTTCTGCGGTAAGCTTTTCCAGCGTGGCGCGGTCCAGCGAGGGCGCGCTGTCGGGACCCTGCGCTTCGCCGTCGGAATCGTACGTGTCCGTCGCAAAGCCGAAACGAAAGCCTGCGGTGTAGCGCTTGCGCCTACCCGCATAAAACTGCACAAGCCGGGTGGCACGGCCGAGCAGGAGCACTAGGACGCCGGTCGCGAGCGGGTCCAGCGTCCCAAGATGGCCGATCTGCCGGAAACCGGCGAGGTGGCGCACGGCGTCAACGACGTCATGCGACGTTTTTCCCTTGGGTTTATCGATCACAAGAGCGCCGTCAAACGGCGCCGGCTGAGGCTGGCGTGGCATCTTGTCTTGGTTCCCGGAACTAAGAAAACGAAGATGACGGCCTCGAGACCGTCGCTACAAGGATTGTAGCGCCCGCGACTGCCTGACGGGCATCCTCACCTTCGCGAAACTCGCTGCTCAACTTTGCCAAGCGCATCACGGAGCGGCTGGCTTGTCTTTTTTCACGTCTTTCAGCAATTGCTCGATCCGCTCGCTGTATTCCAGGGAAAGATCGAGCGTGAAATGGAGCTCCGGCGTGCGGCGAAGCTGCAGGCGCTCCACCATCTCGCGCCGGATGAATCCGGCTGCGTGCTGTAGCGCCTTGATGGCGTCGTCTTTTTCTTTGTCGGTGCCTCGCACGTAGATGAAGGCGCGTGCGTGCCGCATGTCCGGCTGGACGCGGACTTCGCTGACCACGACCATGCCCTCAAGCCGCGGATCTTTCAGTTCACCGGCAAGCATGGCGTTCAGTTCGTGGGCGATCTCTTCTCCCACGCGTTCGGGGCGGTGATTCGCTGGATTCATCTTCTTCTCTTACGTAGCTCTCAAATCATCTCGACGGCGTGACCAATCAAGACTGGACCGAGGATGCGGTCCGCCTCGGCCAAGACCTTCTGCAGCGATTCCTCGACGTGCTGCTGTTCGTTCGAGAGCGTGACGATGCCGACAACCGAGCGCTGCCAGGCGTCATGATACTCGAGCTCGGAAACAGCGACGTTGAAATGCCCGCGCAGCTTGTCCTTCAGGCTGCGCAAGATCTGGCGCTTGTCCTTCAGAGATTGCGCTTGCGGGATGTGCAACTCGAGGGTGAGCAAGCCGACCGTCATGAGCGGCTCCGGATAACAGTTGGCAGCAAATTACTTGCGCGAGGTCATGGCAGCGCTGCCCTGCGCGGCGGCTTCTGCGGCGCTGAGTTTCGTCACCTGGAAGCATTCGAGAATGTCGCCAACCTTCACGTCGTTGAAATTCGCGATGCCTGCGCCGCACTCGAACCCTGTGCGGACCTCGCTGGCATCGTCCTTGAAACGCTTCAGCGAACTTAGCTTCGAAGTGTAGATGACCGCACTGTCGCGCAGCACGCGAATCTGCGCGTCGCGTTTCAGGACACCGTCCACGACGTAACATCCCGCGACCGTCCCCGCTCCCTTGACGCGGAACGTATTCCGCACTTCCGCTCGGCCCAGATAGGTCTCCTGAATGACCGGCTCGAGCAAGCCTTCCATGGCCTTCTTAAGTTCGTCGGACACTTCGTAAATGATGTTGTGCGTGCGGATGTCCACATGTTCCTGCTGCGCAAGCTCCAGGGCCTTGCGGTCCGGACGCACGCCGAACGCAATGATGATTGCGCCGGACGCGGAAGCGAGGAGCACGTCGTTTTCCGTTACCGCGCCGACGCCCGAGCCGATGATCTTCAGTTTCACGAGGTCGGTTGAAAGTTTGGGCAGCATTTCGCTCAGCACTTCCACGGACCCCTGCACGTCCGCCTTGATGACGATCCCCAATTCCTTGACGTCGCCGGCTTTCATCTGTTCATGAAGCTGGTCGAGGGTGATGCGCCCTCCACTGCTGCGCGCCATTGCCGCGTCGCGCTGCTTTCCCTGGCGGTATTCGACGATGTGCCGCGCTTTGGCTTCGTCAGTGACCTGGAAATGGTCACCCGCTTCCGGAATGCCCTGCAGGCCAAGTACTTCGACGGGTGTCGAAGGCGGCGCGCTCTTCACGGGGCGGCCGTGATCGTCGAACATCGCGCGCACCTTCCCAAATACCGAACCGCAAATGAAGAAGTCGCCGGCCAGCAGCGTGCCGTTCTGCACCAGAACGGTGGCCACAGGGCCGCGGCCTCTGTCCACCCGCGATTCAAGCACAGTGCCGCTCGCTGGCGCATCGGGATTTGCCTTCAACTCGCGCAGATCGGCTACCAGCAGCAGAATCTCGAGTAATTTGTCGAGGCCCTTTTTTTGTTTCGCGGAAACTTCCACGAACTCCGTGTCGCCGCCCCATTCGGCGGGCATCAGTCCCAAATCGCTGAGCTGGCGCTTCACGCGCTCAGGCTGCGCTTCGGGCTTATCGATTTTGTTGATTGCCACGACGATCGGCACGTTCGCGGCACGCGCGTGATCGATGGCTTCCTTTGTCTGCGGCATAACGCCGTCATCGGCTGCCACGACCAGCACCACGATGTCCGTCACCTTCGCCCCACGCGCGCGCATCCGCGTGAACGCTTCATGGCCGGGTGTATCCACGAACACCACGGCACGGTTATTCACCAAGACTTCGTACGCGCCGATGTGCTGGGTGATTCCACCGGCTTCGCCGGCGGCAACATCCGCTTCGCGAATGGCGTCGAGCAAACTCGTCTTGCCGTGGTCGACGTGGCCCATGACCGTCACCACGGGCGGCCTGGGTTTCAAGCTCTCTTTGGTCTCTTCCTTGGCCACCTCGAGCACCATCTCCTCTTCCAGGGAGACTACGCTGACCACGCCGTTGAATGCTTCCGCGAGCGTCGTAGCAGTCGGCACGTCGAGCGCCTGATTGATGCTTGCAAATACGCCGCGGTCGAGCAGCGTTTTCAAAAGATCTCTCGCGCGCACATCGAGTTTCTCGGCCAGCTCGCGAATGGTGATTCCTTCGGTGATGGTAACGTCCCGCGGCGGACGGGGTTCCGGCGGCGCAATTACCGCGACTGCCGCACCGCGGCCGCCCGCGCCGGGACGCTGGCGCGTCGGGTGCAGCTTGCGCTCGCCTTCCATCTCCCGCTTGTCGAGCACGGGACGCTGCCGCTGCGGCGGCTTGCGCGTATAGAGAGGTTTTCCCGGCTCCGCCTTCGTCGGCATCTTCTCTGGGAGCGGCGGCAACATCCCGGGTCGCCCGGGCATGCGCGGACCGGGGCGCGTGCCGGTCGGAACGGCGCCGCGTCGCTGCTCAAAAGGCCGGCTTGGCGCGCCGGGCCTGCCAGGGGTACTGGATGGCACGGGGCGCATCGGCTGGCCTGGGCGCGGACCACCGCCAGCCGTTCCCGGCAGAGGTCCACGATTGCCAGTCGGTAGCGGTGAACGCGCGGAAGTTGCTGGTCGTACCGCGAGAGCGGCGGGTCGCGCCGACGCTGCAGCTGCAGGCCGCAAGGTGGAAGGTTGCGCGCCCTGACCGGGCTGCGCCGGAGCAGGTCGAGTGGCGGGCGGCGGAGCTGCCGGGTGTCCTGAAGGAGCACCGGGGCGAATAGGCTTTGCAGCAGGCGCGGCGGCTGGTGCGGCCGGTGCGGGAGCCTTGGCTACGGCCGGTCCACTTACCGGCGCGGGTGCGGGAGGCTTGACCGCTGGAGCAGGCGCGAGTGCTGCAGGTCCAACGGCTGGTGCTGCGGTCTTCGGGGCAGCCGGTGCAGCTGCCGCTGGCCTCATCCGCGCGGCTTTGGCAGCGGCTTCTTTCGTTTCCTTTTCCGCTTTCGCCGCGCGTTCCGCTTCGGCTTCAGCTTCCGCCTGACCCTGAAGGTGCTTGCGAACTTTTTCCGCTACGTCTGCCGGGATCGAGCTGGAGTGCGTCTTCTTTTCAGTGACCCCGTAGCCGGCCAGAAGGTCGATGATCGCTTTGGCCTTCACCTCGAGTTCACGGGCCAGCTCATTGATTCGGACTTGGTTTACGTCGCTCAGGACTTTGCCTCTTCTGGCTGGTCCGTGCCGGTCTTCGCTTCCGATGGCCCAGCCTCTGCTAAACCTTCTGCTGCCGGCTTCTCTTCAACCGTTTCCGTTGCTTGGAGAGCGGTATCCGCTTTCGCAGCCGGGGTTTCGCCGCCTTCGGCCGGCGTTTCCGGAGCTTCCACAGGCTCGATGGCCGCAGCAGCCGCTTCACCAGCCGGGGTTTCGCTGCCTTCGGCCGGAGCTTCCGCAGGCTCGGTGGCCGCAGCAGCCGCTTCGCCGCCGCCTTCATAAAAGCGGTTCACGGCCTGATAAATCTTGTCCACCATCTTTTCGCCGATGCCAGGAATTTCCATCAGTTGCTCGGGCGTCATCGCCGCAAGCTTCTCGACATTGTTGATTCCTGCGGCCTCGATTTTTTCTATGGTCTTCGGACCAACACCCGCAAGCGCGGTCAGCGGCGTCGTGGGTGCAGTTAGGGCAGTCATCTGCTCTTCGATTTCGCGGCGCTTCTCTTCCTCGCTCTTGATGTCAATGTCCCAGCCGATCAGCTTGCTCGCCAGGCGGACATTCTGCCCTTTCTTGCCGATTGCCAGTGAAAGCTGCGAATCCTCGACAATCACTTCGAGCTTGTGATTTTCCGGGTCTGTGATCTGGACGCGCGTGACCTTCGCCGGGCTCAAGGCCTTTTGGGCGAAAGCCACCGTCTCTTCGCTGTACGGAATAATGTCAATCTTCTCACCGCGCAACTCGCGAATGATCGACTGCACGCGCATGCCCTTCATTCCCACGCACGCGCCCACGGGATCGACGTCTTTGTCGCGGCTCGCCACGGCCACTTTCGTGCGTTCCCCGGCCTCCCGCGCCGCATGGCGTATCTGCACCGTGCCGTCATAAATTTCCGGCACTTCCATCTCGAACAGCCGCTGCACCAGGCTTGCATCCGCGCGCGAGACGATCACCTGCGGCCCTTTCGCGGCGCGGTCCACCATCTTGATCACCACGCGCAAGCGCTCGCCGATATTGTAGGTCTCCAGCTTCGATTGCTCGCGCTTCGGCAGCCGCGCTTCCGTCCGCCCCATGTCCACGATAAGATCCGGGCCTTCAGCGCGCTTTACGATCACCGTGACCAACTCGCCCACGCGAGTGTGATACTCGTTGTAGATCGTGTCGCGCTCGGCTTCGCGCACCTTCTGCAAAATCACCTGCTTGGCCGTTTGTGCCGCAATGCGCCCGAGCACGTCCGTCGGCTTCACCGCCAGAATTTCCGCGCCCACTTCCGCCGCGGGATTCTTTTTCCTCGCTTCCGCCAGGCTGATTTCTTTCTTCGGGTCGATTACTTCTTCGACGACGATATGCACCGAAAATACATCGACCTGCCCGCTTTCCTGATTGAACTTCGCGCGCAGATCCTCTTCCGTTTTGTAATACTTGCGCGCCGCGACCACCATCGCGTCTTCAATCGCCGCTACCACGATTTCCGGCTCAATGTGCTTCTCGCGGCTCAGCATCTCGATTTGTTGGTAAAGCAGATTCGCCATTTCTCGTCCCTAAAACTCTGTCTTTAAAACTCCACGACCAAATTCGCTTTTCGTATCGCCTCGATGGGCAGCTCGACGACCCGCGCTTCCCGTCCCTTTAACTCCACCCGGACTTTCCCGTCTGCAAATCCCGCCAGCCGCCCTTCAAAGAACTTCGCGTCGCCCACCGGCTCGGTCGTCGAAATTTTCGCCAGCCGGCCCTTGAAGCGCTCGAAATCGGCCGGTTTCTTGAGCTCCCGGTCCAGCCCTGGCGAGCTTACTTCCAGAATGTAGCCCGGGCCCTGGATCAAATCCTCGACGTCCAGGAGCACGCTCAACTGCTGACTCACGCGCTGGCAATCGGCATGGCTGATCGCCGCATAACCGCCACCGGCCCAAGCGCCCTCACCGGTCGCCGCAATCTGCCCAGCTGCGTCGCTTATGGGCGCCACCGCTTTCGATACCCTGTCGATGTACACTCTCAGGAACCGCTGCTTGCCGACTTTCCATTCGACATCAACAACTTCCAGCCCTTCCGAGCGCGCCACCCGCTCGGCGGCTCCGCGGATTTTGTCAAGATTCACGCGAAGACTCCCCGGCCTAGGCCGGTCATTCGTGCACTGCAACCGGCGGCAACAAAAAAGTGGGCTCGCGCCCACTTATCCGTGCGACCCGCTTCAGAGCGAAATTAAAGTATATTCTCGCAGCAAGGTAAAAGCAAGATACGCTGCTCTATCGCCTTTTCTTCGCGCTTCACCTTCTTACCCCTCCCTAATTGCGGGTGCATCCAGCCAATGCTCTCCCATCCTCCCACCTCGAGTCCGGGCCTACTTGAATGGGTCTCTTCGGTGTGCCGCGAATCCACTCATCCGCAGACGCCCCGGAATTCTGCGCGTTCGCGCAATTTCGAATTGTGGGAGAGTTTCTTATTGCTGAGGTTTCTGTACTGCCGGAGGAGGCTGTTGCTGTTGCGCCGCGGGCTTCGGGGCCGGCTTCGATTGCGCTGGTGCAGTTGTAGCCGCCTTGATGGGATATGCCTGGTCGTAAAGGCGCACGATGTCCTGAGTAACATCAATCTGCGTCGACTTGTACAATATCGGAGAGTTCTGCGCCGAGGAATCGAAGATCGCCACGTAGCCGTTCTCCCGCGCGTAGCGGTCCAGCACGTCCACCAGCTTGCGCCCGATCCGGTCGATGACCTCGCCCTGCGCGGCGTTCACATCTTCCTGGTATTCCGTCTGCTTCCGCTCCAGCTGCTGAGCAAGCCGCTGCCCCTGTTGCGTCAAGCGCCCTTCCTCTTCCGGGCTCAGCTTGCCCGCGCTGTTGGCAAGCCTCTGCCGCAGTTCATTGACCTGCTTGTTCAAGTTCTCCAGTTCGGTCTGGCGCGACGCAAACTGTGACTGCAGCTCCGCCGACGCCTGCTTGCCTTCAGCCGTGCCAACGATGGCCGCGCGCACGTCGATCACTCCCACCTTGCTTGAGGCGGAAGAGCCCGCCGCCGGAGTTCCCTGCGCCCATGCGGTCGCGGTCGCGAAGAGGCAAGCCGCAGCCAGAGCAGCCGCCCGAATCATTGTTGTATGGCACCCCGAGCGTGTCAGGGTCAACATTCTCGAATTCACTTTTTTCTCCTTATGTGAGTGATTCCGGCGAATCCGGACTCACCCTCTGGGCCAATGCTCGATTGGCGGAAACTTGTGATGCCCCTTTTGCGGGTTCCACTCGTATCATACAAACGCCGCAGTATAGCCGAGCCAGCCTGTCTCCCGCAATTGGAAAGCATCCCCCGGAGCAGTCGCTGTTCTTGCGATGCCCGCGAAGCGCTTCTGCGTTGTCCGTCGAGCTAGTCCATGGAACACCTTTCCATGGCGGCCGCTTCAGTTCGGCATGGGATACAAGAAGACGCGGTTGTTCGCCTGGTCCACAACGACGGCGAGATTCGTGAACTGGTCAATGGCCACGCCAAATTGTGGCGAGCCGGGGATACCCAGGGTTTGGCGGGTCCTAAAAGGGTTTGACAAGGTATCTACGACCGAGACCGTGTGACTCGCAACATTCGCTGTCAGGATCGCACCAGTCTGTGGATTCAACGCCAGCGACGTCGGATTGATGCCAACGTTCACGAAGGATGAACTGCCATTGTCCGGGTTGAAGGACGTGATCTGGTTGGTGCCGGTGGAATTGACGTAGAACAGCCCCGGATTCTGCGTGGCCGTCGGTACGGCCGGGTCGAAAACGATGCCCGTCGGACTTGAATTCACGCTTCCGATGGAAATGGTCGTGCTCAGCGTCGGAGCGGCCAACCCGATATCCACAGGATAGAGAGAGCCGTTACTCGCAGAGCCATTGACTAATTGCAGCCCCGTGACCACGGCGAGACCCTGGTTGTTTGTGCCGCGATCGGGATCTATGGCAATGGCGATCGGTTCTTGCACGCCGCCGATGCTCACAGCCGTCAGGGAAGTCGCCGGAGAGGAACCTGTCAAGAGACCGAGATTGATTACGGAAACGGTGTTGGAAATCGTATTCGCAACGATTGCGGCGCCGGTGGCCTCATTGATGGCAACCCCTGCGGGATTTGTCCCGGTAGTGACTGCAGGTACGGGCTGCTTATTGGTCAGAAGATTCACGATGGACGCGTTGCCACTGCCATTATTTGTCACGACGGCGAGGCCAAGGCGCTGGCTCACCGCAATGCCCTGAGGAGTGGTGCCCACCGCGATAGTGTTGAGGATGTGGCCGAAAGTTGGATTCGGCTGGACTACCCCACCGACGGTGATGGTCGGGTTGATGTCGATAGTTGAGATGTTGTTGCAGTTGCTGTTGGTGACCACAGCGATCGGCGAGAACGGACCATTCTTAAGTTGTTCGGCGACGGCCACGGCACTCGGCTGCGGATTATGACTGGAGCAGACACTCGTCATGTCCACGGCCTGCATGACGATGAAGTCCGTCGCGTTTGAGGGCAGGCCACCGCTGAAAACATCCAGCGCGTAGTGATGCGGTGCGGACAAAAAGAATGGGGGAATCGTCACATCAATCTCACGACCATTGGGGGCGATATTCGTGATGATTCCGCCCTGAGTGGTTATGTCCACTCCGTCGAGTCGAACTTGCGCGCCGGCAGCGAATCCGGAGCCGAAGATCTGGACACCAGCGAGATCTGCTGTTGTGGAAGTGAGCGTCGCCTGCGGAACGAGAGCCTTCGGAATCCCGCCAATAACTCCTGGGCCGGGAGCCGGGCTCGGAACAATCAATTCCGTGATTTGTGCGGCTTTGAGTCCACCGAGGTTGATTACTTCAATCTGCCCGGCACCCGTCGCGGTGGTACTTCCCGATTCAACCACAAATGCCTGATTCGTGGCCGGATCGACCGCGATGCCACCCCACAGCCGGAGGGAACCAGTTGTGCCGTTCGATACCGAGAGGGTGACCGTACTCGGCCCGTTTACGGGCACAATGGCGTATCTCCTTTGAGTATCCGCATCGGAGAGGGAGACTAGTTTGAGATCTGGATTATACGAGACGATCGAGTTGGCATACGGCTGCCAAGTGACGTCCGCGGTGTGGAGCAGCTCGGGTGAGTTAGCGCAGATCGTTGTGAAAGCAGTGCAGGTAGCGAAGAAGCTGATCGAACTTACGGACTGGTCAAGTTGATTCAGCAGGTCGATTTGAGGGCCGTTCTGGCCCGTGGCATTCGCATCGGCAAGTGCGGCGGTGTGAGTGATGGGATTGATGGCAATACCTTGCGTGGTCGAGGAAATACCGGGGAAAATCAAGTTGGAACTTCCGTAGAAAACAGTTCCTCCACTGGCGCTTCCGCTCGCTGTGCTGGTCAGGGAATAAACGAAGGTTGTGCTGCTGGTGACACTGGCCGTGAACACGCCGTTGAAGTTCGTATTGCCTGCGGAGTTAGACGTCGGGACGCCGGAGATGAGCACTGTAAACGACACTCCGGGAATGGTTCCAGTCAATGCACTGCTCGTCGTGGCCGTCACAACTCCCGCGGCGAGTGAGACACTGCTGATGCCTAGCGAGGTCGAGGGTTGTGTAACGTCGACCCCCCTTAGCACCCCAGAACCGCCAGGGGAAACGAAGGCTAGGTGGCCGTGCGGCGCCATGGCAATTTGCGGGAAAGCACCCGTATTCAACGTAACCTGCGAAAAGACGCACGGCGGGGTTTTGCCGGAATTCGCCAAGCAACCGAAAGGAGCATTCGCTCCTTGATTCAGGTTCACCACGAATCCCAGGTTTGCGGCTGAGGAGATAGAAGTCGAAGAGTACGCCACGAGAGCCAGATTCGTGTCCGGGTCCACACCAATTGCATACGGCAGAGGAGCCGGTGAAACACCTTGCAACAGTCCGGAAAGACTGATGTCCGTCCGAGCGACAGGGTTAGGGGCACCGGGAATGGGCACAATGGAAACGCTCTGGCTTCCATAGTTCACCACCGCCACGGAGTGATTGGTGCGATTTACCGAAACACCCGTGGGAATCTGCCCGACGAGTACCGGGCTACCGATTGGTGAGAGGGTGCCGCTGCCGATACTGTAGAACTGGACGGCGTTCGAGCCCGTTTCAGCAACGACGACAATGCCGAGGGTTGGATCGATATCGATGGCGCTAGGATTAGTGCCTGCCGCAATCGCGGATGCCTGGGGCGGGGTTGCCGGGGGACCGCCGGAATAGTCCGGAAAAACAGCGAGCGTAGTCACCGCTGGGTTGTTTGCGCTGGGCAGCGGAAGTGTCGTTCGCGATACTGACAAGGGATAAAGGCCGGGACTCCCTGAGTTGATCCCGTTTGTTGGAAATTGCGCCACGAGTTGGCGAGAGTTGGAGAGCGGCTGGCCTTGGCCATTCGTCGCAAGCGGAACTTGGTTACCCGAAAAAAGAACCGGAGCAAACGTACCACCCGGCCCAAAGTAACCACCATCCAGCACAATCTCGGTGTTGTTCTTCAACAGCCCTTGGATAACGCCGTTAGGCGTGGAGGCTAGTACAGTTGGGCGGACGGGCACCAGCGTGAGGGTAAAGTTTCCGCCCGCAGTTGGGGTGACCGGTTCGCCTGGATCGGTAACGGAAACGGTATAAGTAAGTGGTATTAGTGGATTCGCTGTATTCACGGCCCCGAGGTCGGCCTCAGACAACCGCAGGCGAGCGCCGATGGGGGCCGGATTCGCGGTGGTGGAGGTAGGGATCGGGAACAGTACTTTTATTTGGCCGGAAATGGAATTAAAGGTCTTGCTGCCGCCGTTTTGATCTTTCAGCGTGATGATCGACGCCGACGACATGTTTGGGGCGTCCAGATAGATGTCCCACAGCGCGGCACCCTGAGGAGCGATGGTGGGAGAGATACCGTTAAAGTTAATCGGTCCGCCCTGGATGATGGTGACAGTACCGGTGGCAAAGCGCGTGTTATCCGCCTTTGAAGTGGCGACCACGGTAACGTTCGCAGGTGTTGTGGTTGTGCTTGTGCTTGTCGGTACGGTGGCGGGAGCGGTGTAAATACCAGTGTACAACCCGCTGGCTTGGATCGTGCCACAGCCAGGGCTGCAGGAGGTCAAATTCGGTTCCGTGATCGTAGCTGTCGGCGTCGACTGCGTGACCAGCCAAGTCACACCTTGGCTTTGCAGGTCATTGGTGAGTGGGGCGCTGAATAGCTGCTGCTCCTTTGTGGCCACCGTGGCAGTGGTCGGTATCAGAGGTACGCCGATGCCGGAGTCAAGTATGAGCGTCACGCTGCCGGTCTTGCTGGTGCTCTGTTGGGATTGGGCCGTGATGACGATCTGCAGGCCCGGATAAGTCGCTTGCTTGGGAATTTTTCCTGGCGCGGTGTAGGTTGCGGTGCCGGTGGCTACTTGATTGGAGATCGTACCGAGGGAACCGTCAGTGGGGCAACTCGCCGGCTTGGTGGTCGTTGTCGTCGTGCCCGAGACAGTAGTCGTAGTGAACTGGCAGGCCTCCCAGTTGACATTGGTATTGGTGGCGCCGGCCACGGTGGCTGTGAGCGAAGTTGACTGTCCAACGAGCAGGGTGGTACCCGCGGATGAAGTGACCGTGACCGTGATGGTGTTGGCGCTTTTACTGCCGCAGCCGGCCAGCGCCAAGCACACGGCAACAAGGCCCAACCCAATTTGATTCGAAATCTTACGCCACTTCATTCCCACTGCGTCCCCCGAGTCTGCGCACGCTGAGCTTTCCCCGCGCTCCTATTTGTTTTTCCCAAGACATTTAGAAATCCCTGCGATTCCCCGCTGCTAAAACGTCCGGCTCACCGTAAACCCTAGCTTCGTCTGCGGTTCGAAATAGTTCAGCCGCCCCGGATTCTGCTGAATGAAATCCAACTGCGGTTTGATCTGCAGATTATAAATATTCGGATCGAAGCTAAACGCGTTCTTCAGATAATCCTTTTCTTTCTGATCGATAAACGGCGTGGGCGAGACTATCTCCTGATACAACCGGTGCACGTTGTACGCATAGTAGAGACGGAATGGCGCCTGAACAATGGGCAACTGCACCACAAATTCGATGCCGGTGGAACCCCGAAGCCGGAAGTTTGTTCCGGGTGCGATGGGAAGTGATTGCGACACGCCCGAAGTCGGGAAGTTCTGCAGAAGATTCTGGAAGCCGCTTGGATCCAGGCGCAATGCGCTCTTCTGGAGGATGCCGTCCGTACCCACGTCGGCAAATAGCGCGGCGGTAACGGGGCCGACAATGGGGATGCGATATTCGAAATTTCCCGTACCCTGGACGTCGCCGCCAGGCAGCGTGGGAGAGTAGGTCAGCACGGGAACCGTGAAAGCGGTCAAAGTGCCACCGGCGAAGGGATTGTGGTAAGAGATTGTTGTTGCGGTTACCGTGGGAATGAACGTTACCGGTGAAACCGACCGGATGTCGAATCCGCGAAGGTCTTGCTCTCCGCCCATGTAGAAGCGGCTGAACGGTGGCACTCCCTTGCCGCCATATCCAGTAGTATAGGCGGTGGTGAAGCGGTAGCCCAATACGTTGCGCTTCTTATTGACCGGATGGAACATCTTCCATTCGAACACGTTCGTGATGGTGTTGACGTTTCCGCCGAGAGGGCCGCCCTGGAAGGCCAAGGAGTAAAAGTAGCTTTTGCCGCCGGTCGGGTTCACCGGATTATTGATGGTGTTGTAGGTGATCGTTGGGGTGATCGTGCTCGAAACGATGCCATTCAGGGCGCTGGGGCCCGCGACACTCTGGAATTGCGTGGCGGTGAAGAGCAGTTGCGAGGCAGCGTTAAACGTCGAGATATTCGTTTTCGTGAGGCCGTAAGTCAATCCGACACGCATGAAGGAAAGCCGCTTGACCGGGTAGCTTGCGAAAGCCGTAAAGCCCGTACTGTTCTGGTTGTAGTTTTCGAGGTATGCCGGGTTGATGCTCACCGATTGCCCCGTCAGGAGCGCCTGCTGCTTGGCCTGGTCGAAACTGTAGCGGCTGCTGAAAATCGTGAACCCCGTCGAGATCGGCCGGTCGAACAAATAAGGCTCCGTGAATCCGAACATCAATGTCCGCTGGATATCGCCGAACTGCGCGGACATGGTCAGAGTTTCCCCGAGTCCCAAAAAATTGTTCGTCTGATAGGTTAACCCTATGAATGTGCCTGCCAATCCGCTCACGCCGCCCTGCAACCCGATCGACTGCTTGCCTTTTTCTCTCAGCTTCAGGTTGATGTCGACCGTGCCTTCCTTCGTGTTGCGCTTGATCTCCGCCGCTTTGTCCGCTTCGATGCGGTCGAAATAATCCAGCTGGTTTAACCGCAGGATGCTCAGCTCCCACGCGCGCTTGTTGAAGAGCTGCCCTTCGTCGATCAATAACTCGCGCCGGATGACTTTGTCGCGCGTCGTCGTGTTTCCGCTGAAATCGATGCGCCGCACGTAGTATTGCTTCTCTTCATTGAACTTCAGCGTGAGGTTGATCAGCTTCTTTTCGTCGTCGATATCCATCTCCGGCTCGGCAGTGAAATCGATGAATCCATATTGTCCGTAGGCCTTGCCGTAATCCTCGAGGGCCTTGCGGACTTTCCCCACGGCGAAGAGATCGCCCGGATGAAGCGGGAAGATGCTCTTCAGAGCGTCCACCTTCAGCGACAGCGCCTTGTCCGGGTCAGCGCTGACGATTTTCAGCGTACCCATGTGGTAGCGGTCGCCTTCTTCAATAGGCATCGTGATGTTGACCGCTTTGCCGTGGCTCCTGCCGGCGATCGGCACGCCCATGCGGAATCCTTCCGTGTCGACGTTTTCCAGGACCGGTTCCCCAATCGTCGCTTTGAAGAAGCCATTGTCCTGATACAGTCCGCGGATGCCGACTTCGATGTCTTCGTTCAGCTTTTCACGGTCAAAGGTCTTGCCCAAGACCGGGATGTACCAAAAATGGAGCGGAATCGAATACGGCCGGTCGTGCCGCATCGCGCGGATGATCTTGCGGTCGCTGAAGGCGTGGTTGCCGGTGAACTTGATCCTGCCGACCTTGACCTTGGGCCCTTCTTCCACTTTGAAGACCAGGATCACCGCGTTGCTCGAGGCGATCCGCTCGTACTGTGGCGTAACTTTCGCGAACTGGCGTCCGTGCTCGCCAAGCAGTTCCTGCAGCACCACTTCAGCTTTCTTGATGCGCGTGGGATCGAACTGGCTTTCCACCGTTAAGCCGACTTTGCGCTCCTTAAAGCGGTCAAGAATGTCCGACTCGGAGACCGAATGGATTCCGTCGTAGCGGATCCGGCGAATCACGGGCCGCTCTTTTACCTCGAACACGATAATCCTGGCGTCCGGCCGGTCCGGGGAATCTTCCACGCGCAGCTTCACATCCTCGAAAAACTGAGTATTCCACAAAGCTTGAAAATCGCGCCGCAGAGTCTCTTCGTTGTAGGCGTCGCCCTCGCGGCTGAATATTCGCGCTTTCAAAGTGTCAGTCCGAATGCGCCGGTTGCCCACGAAATCGATTCGGGCAATTACAGCCTGCGGCTTCTCAGACGGCTGTTGCGGCGTGGCACTGCCCACGGCGGCAGCAGCGAGAGTAACGGAAGCCGCCGCCGGTGAATTTGAGGAGGGACGCGAAGACAGGGCAACGCCCGCGTGGCGGACTTGCTGCGCGCCGGCCGGCAAGATCACGCCTGGCGGTAGCAATAGGGCCGCGACCCAGGTGACGCGGCCAAGCAAAACCCCAAACGGCAAACAGAGTTTTCTATGTGCGGCCGTTGAGGTCCTCAATGCCGCGCCCCCAAACACAAGTTGGTTTTCTCCCGCCGCACCCGGTATGGGTTGGCTGTGCGTTGACCCCCACCGAGCAGGGGCCACCGGCCGTGCGTTGTGTCAGATTCTCTAGTGAATGACCGGGGTTGCCTCACCCACGGGCCGGAATGACAGGCCTTCCCCCGCGACGTAGATCTGAAGTGTCGCCGGCCTTTGTATTCCACCCTGGATGAGCGCTTCCGAAAGCGGGTCTTCCACGTACTTCTGCAAAGCCCGCCGCAGCGGCCGCGCCCCGTAACTCCGGTCGGCACACGTTTTCTCGAGGATCCACTGCCGCGCTTCCGGTGACAGCACGACCTGCACCTGCCGGTGGATGAGCGTGTCATTCAGCTGGCCCACCAGCAAATCAATGATGCGGAGCAGGTCTTCATCGCCGAGCGCATTGAAGATGATCACTTCGTCCAGCCGGTTGAGAAATTCCGGATTGAAGACCCGCTTCACTTCATTCATCACCATGTCTTCCAAGCTCTTCTGCCCGGCTTCATCCGCCCCGGATTGGAAACCGATCGACGTGCGCTTCTGCAAATGCCGCGCACCGAGATTGGAGGTCATGATGATGATGGTGTTCCGGAAATCCACGGTATTGCCGAGCCCGTCTGTCAATTGACCGTCTTCAAATACTTGCAGCAAGATATTGAACACGTCGGGATGCGCCTTCTCAATTTCATCCAGCAGGATGACTGAATAGGGCGTGCGCCGAACGCGCTCCGTCAACTGGCCGCCCTCTTCGTACCCCACATACCCTGGAGGTGCGCCAATGAGTTTCGATACGGAGTGCTTCTCCATGAATTCCGACATGTCGAAGCGTACCAGCGACTTCTCTGAGCCAAAAAGGAATTCGGCAAGCCGCCGCGCCACTTCCGTCTTGCCGACCCCCGTCGGCCCCAGGAAGAAGAAGCACCCCACCGGTCGCAAGGGTGATTTGAGCCCCGCGCGGCTCCGACGAATCGCCCGCGCCAACGCCGTAATGGCTTTGTCCTGGCTGATCACGCGCTTGTGCAGCTCGGGCTCGATCCGCAACAGCTTCTGCTGCTCGTCTTCCTTGATGGAGGTTACGCCGATGCCCGTCCAGCGCGCCACAACCTCTTCGATGTCGTCGCGCGTGACGATCCCCGTCGACGCATCATCCAGCTTGTAACGCTCGCGCAACGTGCGCAGATTTTCTTTTTCCTTGCGCTCTTCTTCGGAGTAGAAGCGCGCCTTTTCGAACTCGTGCTGCGCGATGGCCGTCTCCATGCGGTGCGTGATGAACTTCACGCGCTTTTGTACTTCGCCTACTTCCTCCGGCACCGTAGCCTGGCGCAGCTTGACGCGCGCGCCCGCTTCATCGATCAGGTCAATGGCCTTGTCCGGCAGAAAACGATCCGGGATATACCGGCTCGAAAGATACACGGAATAACGCAACGCTTCGTCGGTGTAGCTCACGGCGTGAAACTTTTCGTAGCGTTCCCGCACGCCCTGGATGACTTGAATCGCTTCTTCCTCATTCGGCGCGGGAACTTTTACTGATTGGAAGCGCCGCTCGAGCGAGCGGTCTTTCTCCACCGACTTCCGGTATTCGCCCGGCGTGGTCGCGCCGATGCACTGAATTTCGCCGCGCGAAAGCGCCGGCTTCAAAATGTTCGCGGCATCCAGCGAGCCTTCCGCCGAACCCGCCCCCACCAGCGTGTGCAATTCGTCGATGAAGACGATCGAATTCTGGCTCTCCATCAGCTCTTTCATGATGGTCTTCAACCGCTCCTCGAACTGTCCGCGGTATTTCGTGCCCGCCACGATTAGCGACAGGTCCAGAGACAAAATCCTCTTGTCCGCAAGAAACGGCGGAACATCTCCATCTGCAATGCGCTGCGCAAGTCCTTCCACGATCGCCGTCTTGCCAACGCCCGGTTCGCCAATCAGCACGGGATTGTTCTTGGTGCGGCGGCAGAGAATCTGAATTACGCGCTCAACCTCGTTCTCCCGGCCAACTAGCGGATCCAGCGTGCCTTCACCCGCGGCCTGCGTCAGATCGCGGCTAAACTCTGCAAGTAATGAAGTCTCTTTCGGCCGCGCAGCCGTGGTTTTTTCGCCGGAGGTGCGCGCCAGTTCTTCGCGCAGGGATGAAAGCCGGAGCCCGCGCTCCATCAAGATTTCCGAGCCGAAGCATTTCTCTTCGCGCAAAATTCCCAGCAGCAGGTGTTCCGTGCCCACATGCTTGTGTCCCAGCCGCTCCGCTTCTTCCGCGGCCATATTAAGGATGCGCTTGCACTCCGCGCTCAGAGGCACTTCTACCGAAGTCGAAATGCGCTCGCGGATGGTAATACGGGCTTCAATCTCCTTGCGGATGGATTCGATCGAGCCCTGCTGGCGCAGGAAGCGGTTCGCCAGCGCTTTGTCCTCGCGCATCAAGCCGAGCAACAAATGTTCGGTCTCGATGTACGGGCTGCCATACTGGCTGGCTTCGTAACGAGCAAAAAATATGACGCGACGCGCTTTTTCTGTGTAGCGTTCGAACACGGTTAGCTCGCTTCTCCCCCCGGGGTCTCGCCCGCAGCGGCCGTGGCCTTGCGAGCGTACAATACGCCATGTTCCAGCCCCAGAATCCGGTCGCATCGCGCGGCGAGTGCCGTGTTGTGCGTCGCGATCAGTGACGTCAACCGGTGCGTGCGATGCAGCCGTTCTAGCAACTCAAACACGGCCCGGGCATTCTCTTCGTCCAAATCTCCGGTCGGTTCATCCGCCAGAAGCACCGCGGGCCCAGTGACGAGCGCCCTGGCCAGCGCGACGCGCTGCTGCTCTCCGCCGGAAAGCTCCCCTGCGCGTTGATCCGCCCGGCTTTCCAGCCCGATCTCCGCAAGCCACTTTCGCGCTGTTGCGAGCGACTTCGAAATAGATTCGCCCCGCAACAACAAAGGCATCGCCACGTTCTCCGCCGCCGTAAAATCCGGCAGCAAATGGTGCCGCTGCCACAAAAAACCCACGCCGCGGTTCCGAAATTCCGCCACCGCCGCGTCCTGATTCGTTTCAATGGCTTTCGAAGCGAAGTATACTGTACCGCTCGTTGGCGTGTCTAGCGCGGCCAGCAGGTGCAGCAGCGTACTTTTTCCCGCTCCGGAAGGCGCGACAATCGCCACCATCTCTCCTTCACGTAAACTCAGATTCGCATCCTGCAGAACGTTTATCTTCTGCTCGGCCGAGCCATAGCTTTTCTTCAATCCGCGCGCTTCCAGTATTACCGCAGGCGATTGTCCTTCAGCTGCTTGCGCGCTTGGCGTTCGACGGACCGAATTGTCGGGTGCTTCTTTCATTAGTCCCAGTGCCGCGTGTTCCTGGCACTCAAATTATTTCCGCCACACTACTTCCTTAGATGCCTGGCGGCTAAATCCCGTGTCGGCTGCAGGAAACCGCTTCCTCCTGCCTGCCTGTCCAACTCTTTCCCATTTTCACCCTAGCCTTGCCTGCCCAAAAAACGGCAACCCGGGTTCATTTTGGGACACCTGTAATCTTCTTGCTTTCAATACTTTGCGGTGGGCTGGCGCGCTCACTGGATGAGAGGGCCGCACCCAGGTTCCGCCCACCTGCCTCTGACGTTAATTAGGAGCAAATGGCCCTCCAAAAACTGCCCTTTTTTCGGTTCTGGCGCCCATGCTGAGTTTAGGGCTATTCATACCGCAGAATCTCCACCGGAAACAGTTGCGCCGCCGCTCGCGCGGGCACCAGCGTCGCGGCTATCGAAATGACCATGGTCACAACCGCGATCCATAAACCATCCAACGCGCTCGGATGAAACGGCACATAAGCAACCGCATAAACCTGCGGGTCGAGTGGAATCAAATGATAGGCCCCGGCGATTCCCGCAAATGCGTACCCGGCCGCCAGTCCGAGCAGCGTGCCCGTTGCTCCAATCGTAATTCCCTGACACAAGAAAATCAGTCGGACCTGTTCGCGCCGTGCGCCCATGGACCTCAGCACCGCAATGTCCCGCGCCTTGTCCGTGACCGTCATCGAAAGCACCACCAGGATGTTCAATCCCGCCACAAACGTGATAAGGCCAACGAATATCGCTGTGACCAATTTCTCCAGGCGCAGCGCGCGAAACAATGCGCGGTTTTCCTCCATCCACGTCGACGTGGAAAATCCTCCGCCCGCCGCCTTGCCTATTTCCCGCGCGACCTCCTCGGCACTTTCCGGTTTCTCGATGCGAAACTCCAACACGTTGACAAGGTCTCCCGACCCCGCCAGCGCCTGCGCCGCAGTGAGCGTCAGGAAGCACCAGTTCTCGTCATAATCGTAAAAGCCGGAGTCAAACACTCCCGCGACGCGGAAGCGTCTTGTCCGCGGGATCAGTCCAAACGGCGTGAGGCGTCCCTGGGGACTCGTCAGCGTGACGTAATCGCCTGGAGACACTTTCCACTCCTCCGCAAGCTGTTTGCCTAAGAGCAGGGCGTCGATTCCATTCGCATCGGGTGAAAAATCCAAATGCCCCGCCACGATCCGCTGGAGCGCCTCGTCATTGCGCTGCTCGCGTTCGGGATCAATCCCTTTGGTCACCACACCTCGCGCCTGCCCGGCGAATGATAGCAGCACCGTTTGATAAACAGCGGGGGTGACGGATCGTATTCCTGGAGTTGCGGCCAGTTTCGTGGCCAGCTCCTCGTAGTTGTGGATGCCCCCCGAGCCCGGCCGCGTCAGGGAAACATGCGCGGTCACCCCTAACAAGCGGTCCTGCAGCGTTTCGCGGAATCCTGTGTTCATCGAAAGCGCGACCACCAGCGTCGTCACTCCCGCCGCCACTCCCATCACTGAAAATAGTGTGACCAGGCGCAGGACCGCAGGGCGGTACGACGAATGCAGATACCGCTGCGCCACGAACCATTCAAATCGCATGGCTGGAAGGATTGACCGTTTGCATCCCCAAAAGGATACGTTACGCCCCGTGTGCTTCGGAAGAGGAGTCTTCTTGCGCCTCCGCGCGGAGCAAGGGGAAAAGAATCACGTCCCGTATGGAAGGCGAATCCGTCAGCAGCATCGTCAGGCGGTCGATGCCGATCCCTTCGCCGGCCGTCGGCGGCATGCCGTGGCACAGCGCGCGAATGTAATCTACGTCGAGCTGCTTCGAAACTTCCTCGCCGCCCTGCGCCATCTGCGCAAGAAACCTGCGTTCCTGTTCCGCCGGATCGTTCAGCTCGGAGAACCCGTTCGCGACTTCCATTCCTGCGACAAAAATCTCAAAGCGCTCGGTCAGCGTTGGATCCTCCGGTTTCTGCTTCGAAAGCGGCGAAATATCCGTGGGAAAATCGTACAGGATGGTCGGCTGAACCAGTTTCTCTTCAGCGATGGTCTCGAAGAGCAGACCCGTCCATTCTCCGTCGGTCGGCGTGCCTTTTGCACCGGCGTAAGGCGCCCCGGCGTTTTTCGCCCACGCGTTGTAGCGGCCGGCCGCCTCGCGGGCCCCGCCCGGCGTGCGCAGCTCATCCGGTGTCGGCGCCGCGCCTGCACCCGCGGGCCAGTATTTCCCCACTGCTTCCCGCATCGAAAGCCGCTGAAATTTCCCGAAATCCAGCCCCTGGTCACCGTAGCGCACCACCGTGGAGCCGGTAATGTTTTTCGCCAGCAGCGCAAAAAGCTCCTCGTTGAAGTCCATAAAATCGCGGTAATTGCTGTACGCCTCGTAAAACTCCAGCATCGTGAATTCCGGATTGTGCTGCGTCGAAATTCCTTCGTTCCGGAAATTCCGGTTGATCTCGTAGACGCGGTCGAATCCGCCCACCGTCAATCTTTTCAAATACAGCTCAGGGGCAATCCGTAGGTACAGATCGACGTCCAGGGTATTGTGGTGCGTGACGAACGGCCGGGCCGCCGCCCCTCCCGGAATAGGATGCATCATGGGCGTCTCGACTTCGATATAGCCTCGCGCGTCGAAGATTCGCCGCAGCTCCTGAATAATGCGAGCGCGGGTTACGAATACTTGCCGTGATTTCTCGTTGGCAATCAGGTCCAGATACCGCTGGCGGTAGCGGATTTCGACGTCCGTTAGTCCGTGCCACTTCTCGGGTAGCGGCAGGAAAGCCTTCGAAAGAAACGTCAACTCCTCGACCCAGATGGAAAGCTCGTTCGTCTTGGTGCGAAACAGATGCCCCCGCACTCCGATGGAGTCTCCCAAGTCGAGTAATTGAAAAAGTTGGAAGCCGCGCTCGCCCACGACGTCTTTCTTCACATAAATCTGAATGCGCTTTCCCGCTCCCTGGAGATGCGCAAATCCCGCCTTGCCCATCAAGCGGTAGGAAAGAACCCGTCCTGCCACGCGGACCTCGCGCTTTTCCGCTTCCAACTCGGCCCCGGGTGTCTCGCCAAATTTTCCGACCAGGGCCGCCGGTGTCTCCGTCCAGCGAAACTCGCGCGGGAACGGGTCGAACCCAAGCGCCTGGATCTGCTCGAGCTTCTTCTGGCGCTGCTCAAATTGGTCGCGCGGCTCAAATTGCAAAAGAATTTCCTTTCCGTGGCGAACGCAGCCGAGTATAGCGGCCTGCCCCCGCGTTCCGCAAGGAAAGCGAATTAAAGCACTTGCGAGAAATCATCGGGAGACGGCGCTGTTTATTGCGTGATGCGGGGCACATCACTGTGTGACGTACTTCACTTCCGAGTCCGGGATGACAGCCTGCAAGCTCCGGTTGGCATGATCCTAAAACCAACGTAGTTCCCTAAGTCTCAGCAGGAGAAGCACATGCGGGCGCTGCCCTGAGCCTAAAGAAAACCGCTCCCGAGAAATGAGTTTTTGTTATACTCCCTCCCCTGTTCCCCCGGAGACTACCCTTGAAAGTCTGCGTCCGCGCCCTCTCAGCCCGCGACACCTCCGTCAAGGATGACTGGCGGGCTTGGTTGCCCGAAGAAAAGAACAAAGTCTTCCGCGCTTGTGTGCAACAACTCGAAGTTTCCTATGGCATGCTCAGCGTTTCTCTGAACGAAGCGATCGGGTTGCGGCAGGTCGGGCTGCCGGCAAAGTCGTCCCAGGTTGTTTATGTCACCGCGGCACTTTGCTCGCGTTTGACCGATCCGCTCGCCGCTACCCTTCGTGCACTTGCCGAACATGCCAAGCACTACGGCACCATGCCCAATACCGCTCCCTTGGATCCGGCCAACTTTCAGAGCACGCGAGGCCAACGCTCGGCCCGGATGAGCGGCCTGCTGAGCCACGTCCTGTTAACCCAGCGTTCCCAATTCCTCCACAAGATCAGCACCTTGCTTGAGATTGTCGTGGATCTTGGCCGCGAGTTCCATGTGTGTGCGGATGAACTGGCCAGCGGCACCTCCGCAGATCCGAGTTCCGGCTGGAATACTGTGGATATCGCCCACTACGATTTGAACACGTGCCTGCGTGAGGCTATCATCCTCTTGAAGTCCTTCCTCCGTGCCGTCCCCGACGAAGAACTCATGCCTTTTCAAGAATCCATCAGCCGCCAGATGCGTGTGCGCGACTCCTCCGCACCCTCCCACCAGGCAGTAGTCGGCCATAGACGAATGACACCGATCGCGGGACAATAATCCCACCTGCCAACACCTTGGCAGTGTCCCGCGGGGCGACCCAGGGTAAAACCTTTGGTTCTGGCTCGGCTGTCATGGAAATTGATGCCACGGCCAGGACAACTCAGGGGGGTATTCGGCGCATCCGAACGGTTGGATGCGCCGCAATTGGACCGTTGGCCCGAAATCGACCAGCCGATCCGAGAGCGTTGACCGCTTCACGGTCGCCAAACACGGTGACTGCGGTGCAGCCGCCCGATGTTGGGCCTGCTTCGCAAGCTCCAAAGAAGGTGACTGAGGCGGAAGCCATCCGTCTGGCTCAGGCCGGGGATGCCGCGGCTTTTGAATTTCTTTACCAGCTTCATGGCCGCCGCGTTTACGCCCTGTGTCTGCGGATGGTGAATAATCCGTCCGATGCGGAAGACCTCATGCAGGAAGCTTTCCTGCAACTCTTCCGCAAGATCGGAACTTTCCGTGGTGAGTCGGCGTTTTCGACCTGGTTGCACCGGATGACCGTCAACGTGGTCCTGATGCGGTTGCGCAAGAAGTCGCTCCCCGTGGCCTCTCTCGAAGAGACCACAGAGCCCGATGAAGAGACCGGCGGCCCGAGGAAAGACATCGGCGCGCCGGATTTGCGGCTGAGCGGAGCGGTGGACCGGGTCAATCTCGAGCGTTCCATCGAGAAACTGCCGCCGGGGTACCGCACGGTTTTCGTGCTTCACGACGTGCAAGGGTACGAACACAACGAAATCGCCGGCATCATGGGATGCTCGGTGGGAAACTCAAAGTCGCAGTTGCACAAGGCGCGCACCAGGCTCCGCGAATTGCTCCAAGAAGAAATACGCGAGCAAGCGCGGCAAGAACGCCATGCGGCGAAGACGCAGACGGGACTCAGTGATTGAGCTACAATGGTGCAAAATCGGGGTACGGTAGAGGATTTCGCGCCGCAAGGTTTTCGTGATGTTGGGGGAGGGGCTTACACCGTCTTTCCCGGCGGAGTGATTGGCCATGCAATGTAAAGAAATGGAGCTTGTCCTCGAGCAGGAAGGGATTGCGCTGCTGCCCCCGGCTGTGCGCGCTCACCTTGTTTCCTGCGCTGCTTGCCAAAGTCTCGTCGCGGACTTAAGGGATATTATTGCCGCGGCGCACACTTTGCCCGCGGAAGTCGAGCCCCCCGCCCGCATATGGGTTTCCCTCAGCGCGCAGCTTGAAACTGAAGGCATTATCAAGTCTCCCGCCGCTAGAGACGCCGGACGTCTTTTCTGGTGGCATGGTATTGCCGAACTCTTTCGTGGCCGCGCTTTGGCCACCGCCACCGTTGGTTTGCTCATCGTTGCCGCGGGAATTCTCCAGATCGAGCGGCCTGCCGTCGAGATTTCGGAATCGCAAAATCCATATGCGGAAACTGCCCGTGCCTTGACGGAGCAGGAACATGGTCTCGCGGACATGCAGTTCGCGAGCACTTCGACCGTGGATACCTCTCTGCGGCAGAATCTGATCGCAGTCGACGATTTTATTGCGGACTGTGAACGCCGTCTGCAGGCCGAGCCGCAGGATGAGCTGGCGCGGGAATATCTTTTCGGTGCCTACAGGCAAAAAGCGCAATTATTGTCCGCAATGATGGAACGCGGAGGGAGCGGAAACTGACATGAGTTCGATAATGAAGAAACACACCATTCTGCTGGCGCTTTGCGCGGGGATTTTTCTCTGGCCCGCTGCCACCGTAGCTGCCGCTGGTCAACACGTGGAGCGCCATTTTTCCGTCAAGGGACGCCCCGTCGTGGTAATCCAAAACATTGCCGACGGCCGCATTGAGGTCAAGTCTTGGAAGAATCCCGAAGTTGTTGTCAGCGGCGCCCGCACTTCCGACAAGATCGGCATTGACATGGAGCAGGTCGGTGACCGCATTGACGTAACGACCAATCTTCTCGACAGCACAGCGCAGCCTCCCGAAACCCAAGCCAATCTTCAATTGACAGTCCCTGAGGAGACCGAACTCCAGCTCAAGACCCAGACCGGCCTTATCTATGTGGAACAAGTAACGGGAGACATGACCCTTGAGAGCGTTGCAGGCGACATCCACCTCAAGGAAGTTTCAGGCTACATCATCGTGACCACCACCGGCGGTACTCTGGTCTGCACGCAGTGCGCGGGGAAACTTAAGTTCGACTCTGTGAGCGGCAGCGCGCAAATCCTGCAGCCCGGACTCACCAATGTCGACCTTCATACCACCACGGGAAACATTCTCTTTGACGGCGACTTCGTGCGCACCGGCCTTTACAGCATGAAGAGCGGCAAGGGTCTCGTCGAAGTTCGCTTTTCCGGAAGCGACTCCTTCGACCTCAACGCGCAGACGGCCACCGGCACAGTTGATAATCAAGCCGCCGCCTATTTGAAACCCGATTCCCATGGCGTGAAGCATCTCGCGTCCAAGTTCACCAAGGGCCTTTTCGGTACTGTCGGTCAGGGGCTCGCCAAAGTCGAACTCTCCTCCTACAGTGGTACAATCCGCATCTTGAAGCGCGATTAGCCTTCCGCGCAGCAAGATGGCCGGCCGTGATGCGGTCGCCTGAAATTGTGACTCAACCGCCTCCTTCGCGTGGGCCGCAAGCCCGCTTTCAGACGATTTGCCTGGCCGGATTCATGGGCTCCGGCAAGACGACGGTCGGTACTCTTCTGGCGCGCCAGTTCGCCTGGCGTTTCGTGGATCTGGACGATCGCATCGAGGAATCCGCCGGGCTGCGCATTCCGGAAATTTTCGAGCGCTTCGGCGAACCCGCTTTCCGCCAAATCGAGGCGGACCAATTGCGCGCCGCGCTAGGCCGCGCCGTCGAAATGAAAGAATCGCTCGTCCTCGCCCTCGGTGGCGGCACTTATGCGCAACCCGGCGCGCCCGAATATCTCCGCTACGCGGGAGTGCCAGTCATTTGGCTCGATTCGCCGGTCGAAACCTTACTCGCGCGCTGCATGACCATGACCGGGCGCCCTCTATTTCGTGACGAGACGAGCTTCCGCGCGCTCCATGCCCAGCGCCTGCCGTCCTACCAGCAGGCTGATTTTCGTGTGGACAGTTCCGGCGAACCGGGAGAAGTTGTCGCGGAGATTCTGCGCCGCGGAATCGTCTTGACGGGCGGCAGCCAGGCCCATCTGGTGGTCGAAAAACCGCAGCCGTAAAGGGCGCGCCGCAGTTGCATTCTCCATGATGCCTCTCTGAGCATCTCCGTTTGCAGCCGTGGCGAAACCTCAATTTAAACTGTGGCACACTTTGGTCGGTGAGAGCGCCTTTCCCCGGCGCGAAACACTCGCCTGCTCGGCAAAACGCCCGAAGAATTTTCAAGCAACTGTTGGAGGAAGTTCCATGAAGCCATTGACCGGCAGTGCGAAATGCAAAATCATTTTTTGCGCTCTGTCCGCGGCGCTTCTCGTTTCCGCCGCACTCGCCGTCGCCGCGCAAAAGAAAAGCGCGTCGGGCGCCGTGGCGTCACTCCTCACTCAGGACAAAGGCAAATTTTCCATCGTCCTGGATGGCAAGTCCGTTGGCCACGAGGAGTTTGAAATCGCTCCCTCCGGCGGCGGCTGGACCGCAAAAGGAACCACCGATCTCAAACCGCCCGACGCCGCAAGCGCCACCCGCGTCAATGGCACTCTTGTCTTGCAGCCGGACGGCGCACCCGTCAGTTATGAATGGACTTCGCGAGACGACAAAACCAACGGCGCACATATTCTGTTCGCAAACGGTGTCGCGAAAATTACCCTGGAAATGCAGGGCGCGCGCCCCTTCGAACAAGACCTCACTTTCGGTTCGCCGCTCATCGCGGTTCTCGACAACAATCTCTATCACCAGTACGCCATTCTCGCGCGCCTCTACGACTGGTCCAAGCGCGGCACGCAAACGTTTCCCGTGCTCATCCCCCAGGAACTCACGCCCGGCTCCATCACCGTGGAATCCACCGGCTCGGCCAGCGCCGACGGGAAAACCTACGAAGGTCTGCGCGTCGCCACCGCCGATCTTGAAGTGCTCCTTCTGCTCGATTCGAATCATCGCCTGATGCGCCTGGAAGTTCCTGCCGCCAAAGTATCCGTCATCCGCGAGTAATCGCCGCCCAGGCGAAATCGCCCCCCACAATGAAAAAGCGCGGTATGACCGCTAAAGTCACACCGCGCTGATTTGTGCTCTGGTTTGAAGAAATCTATCGCGCCAACGGCCGTTGAAACACGGGCACGCCGGGACGCCGCAGCGGATAGCCCTGCGGGTGACCATGAGCATGCGTCAGTGCAAGCCCATTGGAATGGCTGGCGCCGATCTGCCCGTTGCCGTTGCCATTCCCCGACGCGGGCTGCGGCAGCCGCGCCGGATTACCGATAGGGCGGAGATTTGCGGGCGCTGCATGGACGTGGTCGCTGATTGCCTGCAGCCTCTTCAGGATGGACTGCCACTGTTCCCAATCCAACTGGCGCAGGAACGGACGCAATCCCTGGATGAACGGATCTTCGAGCAGCGCCTCTCCATCCGATTCCGGAATAAAGAAACGGTTGAGGCCCACGTTGAGTGCCTCGGAAATTTTCTCCAGCGTGCCGAGGCTCGGCGTCATCTGTCCGCTTTCGATTCGAGACAAGTAGGAACGCGAGACCTTCGAGCGCGACTGCAACTGGCTCTGGGTCATCGCGCGCGACTCGCGCAACTGGCGAATCCGCTGGCCGATGTTCTCGACCGTTTCCTGGTTGGCAAATCGTTCGGACGTAGTTTCAGCGGCCTCTTCCTCCGGGGGCGCCGGTGGAGGAATCAGGAACTCCAAACGCTGAGGCAAGGCGCGCACGCAACGCCGGCAATTCCCCGTGCGTGTCCGGTACTGGACTAGTCCACAGGTCTTGCAGCGAATGACTTCCCTATCCATTTCTAATGAATTCATCGTTTCTTTCTCTATTTGTGCCGACACCAGTACTCCTCGCTGACGGTTTTTCCGGCGTGCGGATAGGAGAGGAACGTCGGAACGTACTTCGGGGGGAAGGCAGATACTGGCGCGTCGGGAGTATCGTGTGAAACGCCTTTTTCTGTCAAGAGTATTTTTAGACTTTTTTTAATCTTTGCTCCTCGAACCGTCCAATCCTACGCCAGACCTTCGCCTGTCCGGACGGACAGAAGCAAATCTACGTTCCCTAATTTCCGCCAGCCCTTGTGGAGTCGCTCTCTACCCACCGCAACGATTGTGGTATGTTCTCCGCACAATCGCGGCAGAGAAGTGGCATTTTCGCTCGGCCGCTAAGGCATTCACATGAACGGCACACACTCCTTTTTTCGAGACAAGGCTGTACTTATCACCGGCGCCTCGTCCGGCATCGGTGAGGAACTGGCTAGGCAATTGGCCCAGGCCGGCGCAAAGCTGACGCTCGCCGCGCGCCGTCCAGAGCAGTTGGCAGCGGTCGCACAAAAGATCGCTGCGCAGAGCGGCGTGGTGCCAATCGAGGCCCCGTGCGCGGTGATGTGTGATGTGGCGCGCGATGGCGACATGGAACGGGTGGTCGCCGAATCCGTCCGCAGGTGGGGCAAGCTCGACGTTGTTTTTGCCAACGCTGGCTTTGGCGTTGTCGGCGGCTTCAAGAAACTTTCCGTCGAGGATTATCGCCGCCAGTTCGAGACCAATGTTTTCGGCGTCCTGCGCACTGTCTACGCCGCGCTGCCCGAGCTCGAAAAGAGCCGCGGAAATCTCGCCATCACCGGGAGCGTTTCCGGCTGGGTCGCGCCTCCCGGCGCCTCGCCCTACTGCATGAGCAAATTCGCGGTTCGCGCCCTCGCCAACTCCATCACTCCTGAGCTGCGCCGCGACGGCGTCAAGCTGACGCTTATCAGCCCAGGGTTTGTCGTCAGCAATATTCGCCGTGTGGACAATCGCGGAACAGTGCATCCGGACGCGGCAGATCCCGTCCCGGCTTGGATTCAGATGCCCACGCAGAAAGCCGCGCGCCAGATTCTCCACGCCGTCGCGCGCGGGAAGAAGGAACAGATCGTTACTCTCCACGGCAAGCTCTTCGTCGCCATCGAAAGATTCCTCCCCTGGCTCAATCGCACCTTCGCCGACAGAATGACGCGCGTCTATGATTCTCGTTCTTCACTGTAGTGTGATCGCCTGATCGAGGCCCGGCGCAACGTAACCGATGGATGATCTGTTTTCGACAGTGTCGCTAGTAGCGCTCGATGGCAAGCGCGACCGCGTTGCCTCCGCCGAGGCAGAGGGCGGCGATGCCGCGCTTTAGGTTGCGGCGCTGGAGTTCGTAAAGAAGAGTGACGAGGATTCTCGCGCCGGAGGCTCCGATGGGATGGCCGAGGGCGACGGCGCCGCCGTTCACGTTTACTTTTTCGCGATTGAGGCGAAGCTGGCGCGTGACGGCGACGGCGGCGACAGCAAAGGCTTCGTTGAGTTCCACGAGGTCAACATCTTTATCGCGATCCCAGCCGGTTTTGGTGAGGAGTTTTTCGACGGCGTCGACCGGAGCCATCATGACCCACTTGGGTTCGACGCCGGAGACGGTTTGGGCGACGATCCTAGCAATGGGCGGCTTCCCAAGCGTTTGAGCCTTGCGTTCGCTGGTGACGATGACGCCGGCAGCGCCGTCATTGGTGCCCGGGGCGTTGCCGGCGGTTACGGTGCCGTCTTTTTTGAACGCGGGTTTTAGTTTAGCGAGAGCCTCGAGGCTGGTGTCTTCGCGGGGAGATTCGTCGTACTTGATGACGATGGGGTCGCCCTTTTTCTGCGGAACTTCGATGGGGAGAATCTGCGATTCGAAGAAACAGGACTTGCGGGCCCGCACGGCTTTCTGGTGGCTTTCAACGGCGAAGCGGTCCTGCTCCTCGCGAGTGATGCCGTATTTTTCGGCGACCAGCTCGCCGGTCATGCCCATGTGGAAATTTTCGTAAGCGTCCCAGAGGCCATCATTGATCATGGAGTCGACGAGCTTGCCATCGCCGATGCGGTAGCCCGTGCGGGCTTGCGGGAGGAGATAGGGGCAGTTGGACATGGACTCCATGCCGCCGGCGACGACGATTTCGGATTCGCCGAGGGTGACCGCTTGCGCGGCGAGGGAGACGGCTTTGAGTCCGGAGCCACAGACTTTGTTGATGGTCATGGCGGCGACGCGAGGGGCGCAACCACCCTTGAGGGCGGCCTGGCGCGCGGGATTCTGGCCGAGGCCGGCCTGGACGACGTTGCCGAGGATGGCTTCGTCGATTTGTTTGGCGTCCAGGCCGGCGCGGCGGATGACTTCAGCGACGATTTTGCCGCCAAGCTCGGGCGCGGAGAAGCCAGCGAGGCCGCCTTGGAATTTTCCGATGGGCGTGCGAACGGCGGAAAGAATGACGGGAGTTTCCATGTTGTACCTCCGGAGGAGCGGCCCTATCTAGTATACCGCGAGGCACCGGAGGAGCCCGCAGCGGGAGGAATTTGGGGGCGGAGCACTCTCCGCCCCCAACGGGTGATGCTAGTTTGCAGCGGCCGCTTCAGCAGAGCCCGGCTGCCCCTCGTCGGCGCTGGGGCCGTATAAGCCTGGAACAGGGATGCCCAGCAAGCGGAAATAGACCCCGAGTTGGGCGCGATGATGGATGAGGTGATTCATCACGAAACCGCGAATGCAGGCGACGCGTGGCATGGTGAAGATGGTCCTGCCGCCAGCCAGGAGCGTCCAGCCTTTCATCATATCCTGATCGCTGACCGCAGCGAGGGCGGAGCGGGCTTCCGCAGATTCTTTGTCGAAAACGGCGAGAAGATCCTTGCGATTTTCGATCTTCGGCGGCTGGTACGCGGGTCCGCCGACCGGGGCGTAATCCAATTGCTCAGTGTTGATTGTCATTGTAGTCCACCCGGGGAGGGTGGAGATGTGGCTGGCGAGCCAGCCGACCGTGCCGGACTTTTCGTGAGGCTTCCAGTTCCATTTGTCTTCAGGAACGCGCTCGAGGGTCTTGCGGGTGTTCTGCATTTCTTGATCGAATTCGGGCAGCATCGATTGGCCGATGGTCATGGTGGTCTCCTTGGGGGAATTGTCGATTCAGGCGTCCCGATAGTAGGCGAATAAAAAGCGAATTGTCAAGCACTGTGTACGAGGATCCGGCATCACAGGCCTAAGCAAGAACGCCTCTGTCCTTAGTTGCGGGAATGGCGATAATGGTCACACGAGATAGGCAAAATTAAATAGAAATTCACAGATGGGAGTTGACTGGTAGATTGCAGGAGACAGAATGCTGCTATGACACACCAACTGACGACGTCGTATCTGAAGGATTCGATTGATCTGTTCCGGTACTACAAGAAGCTAGGTGACCGTGCGATTGGACAGTGTCCGGATGAAGGACTCTTCCAGGTGCTGGATGCAGAATCGAACTCGATTGCGACTATCGTGAAGCACATGACGGGGAACATGAGGTCACGCTGGACGAATTTCCTGACGACAGATGGCGAGAAGCCCGACCGGAACCGCGATACGGAATTTGAAGCGCCGCCGAAGACGCGAGCCGAGGTGCTCGGGAAGTGGGAAAAAGGCTGGGAATATGTTTTTGAAGCGCTGGAACCGCTGACGGAGGCGGACTTGGCGCGGGCGGTGACGATTCGGACGGAACCGCATTCGGTGATGCAGGCGATCAACCGGCAGATCGCGCATTATGCGTACCATGTGGGGCAGATTGTTTTTCTCGCAAAACATTTCACTGGGGATAAGTGGCAAACCTTGAGCGTGCCACGAAAAAAGTCTGCAGAATTTAATAGAAAAGTAGCATCGGGAGAAGCATCTCAACGCTAGCAAGCCGCACCGCCTGCCCGTCCTGCACAAATTTCCAGTCTGCCAGGAATTCCGTTACTCTTCTGTCTATGGCTACACTGTTTGGCCTCGATCCACCTTCAGAAAGCAAGCTGAAGCTGAACGATGCGCAGCGGCGCGCAATCACGCATGGCGAGGGGCCGCTGTTGGTGATTGCCGGAGCGGGGACGGGGAAGACGCGCGTCATCACGGAGCGGATCCGGCATTTGCTGCAATCGAACCCGGAGCTATCCGGAGAAAACATTCTCGCGCTGACGTTTACAAAGAAGGCTGCGGGCGAGATGAAAGCGCGCGTGGTGAAGGCCACGGGCGAGCGCGGGAAGGACGTGACTCTGGCGACGTTTCATTCATTCTGCGAAACGCTGCTGAAGGAAGTAGAGCCGAACCGGACCGCCTTGGAGCAAGTGGATCACTGGATTTTGCTCCGGCGCAACATGGGGCGGCTGCGCCTGGAAAAATACCGCAGGCTGGCGGAGCCGGGGCAGTTCCTGAGCGATTTCATCGCCTTTTTTTCACGGTGCCAGGATGAGCTAGTATCGAGCGGGGATTACCAGCGCTATGCGGACGGGCTGGCGGCGCAGCTCGCAGCCGAGCACGGGACACTGGACGAAGATACGTACAAGGAGCGCGCGGAGCAGGTAGCGCAGGAGCGAGAGATCGCGCGGGCGTATCGCGCAAACGAAGAGCTGCTGCGCGAGAAAAACGCGGTGGCGCTGAATGGATTGATCACGGAAGCGGTGGCGCTGTTGGAGAAAGATGCGGGATTGCGCCATAGGCTGCAGGAGCGCTATCGGCATATCCTAGTGGATGAATTTCAAGACACGAATATCGCGCAGCTAGAACTGTTGCATCTGCTGTCGGCGGCGGCGCGAAATATCGTGGTGGTAGGCGATAACGATCAGGCAATTTACAGGTTTCGCGGGGCGTCCTTCGGAAGCTTCAAGCTGTTTTTGGAAAGGTTTGCAGGATGGAGGGCAGGACAGGATTCGGCCGCGTATCGCGTGGCGCTGACGGAGAATTACCGCTCGACCCCGAATATCCTGCGTGTGGCGACGCAGGTGATTGCGCAGAACGAAGTGAGCGCGGATTTTCCGAAGAAAATTTTGCAGCCGACGCGTGCGGAGAGCGAGCGGATTCGTATCGCGGAGCTTGCGAACGCCGAAGAAGAAGCACGCTGGGTCACGAGCGAGCTCGAGCGGCTGCGCGCAGCGGGGCATCCGTGGCGGGATTTTGCGGTGCTCTACCGTCAGCACGCGCACCGGGATCATCTGGTCGAGGAATTGTCGAGAAAGAAGATTCCCTTCGTCATTGCGAAACTGTCGATCCTGGAGCATCCGCTGGTGCGGGATGTGCTCGCGTATTTGCGCTTGATTGCGACGCCGTACGACGACGTCGCTTGCGCGCGGGTATTGTCGGCGCCGGCGTGGCATCTGGAGGCTGCCGATCTGGTTCGCCTGGCGGAACGGGCAGCGAAAAAGCGCGGCACGGCGCTGTACGACGTGCTGCACGCGCCACAATCGGAACTGCCGTTCGATGCTTCGCCGGGGGCGCTGGGCGAGCTGACGGAATTTCTCTCCGAACAGCGGAAGACGCTGAAGCGGCGGACGGCGGGGGAGATTTTGTCCGACCTAATCGAGTGGCTGGAGATTTCTCAGCGGGCGGGCGCGCAGGACCGGAAATATGTGACGCAGCTTTCGCAATTCGTGAAGGAGTGGGAGAAAAAGAGCGAGACGCGTAGCCTGGCAGAATTTCTCGAGTATCTGGACTATTTTGCGCAGGCAGGCGGAATACTGAGCCTGGAGGACGATGCGCCGGGCGATGCGGTGCAGCTCATGACGGTGCATGGCGCCAAAGGGCTGGAATTTCCGCATGTGTTTCTGTTGCGGGTGAACCAAGGAGCTTTCCCAGCGAGAAATCGCGCGCCACTCTTTGAATTTCCAACCGCTCTGATGAAAGAGGAGTTGCCGCAAGGAGATTTTCACATCCAGGAAGAGCGGAGGCTCTTCTACGTGGCGCTGACGCGTGCGGAGCACCGACTGACGATCACAACTCTGCCGGAGAAAAAAGGCAAGGTGCCGACGTTCATCGAGGACATCTTGATGGACGCATCGGTGAAACGGCGGGACGTGCTGCAGATCGCGCCGAAAGTGGCCCCGGCAGACGGCAGGAAAGATGCAACGGTCACAGCACAGGCGAATGTGGAGGCTTCACTCTTCCCCGCTTCGGCGAAGCCGCCGAAGATTTTTTCACGGATAGTGGACTGGGCCGAGACGTTTCATCCAGTCTCGCCGGAGCCCCTGAAGCTGAGTGCGTCGGCGGTGGAGAACTACCGCAGATGCCCGCAGCAATATTTGTTCAGCTACTTGTGGTCGCTGAAGGAAGGGCCGCGGGCGACACTCAGCTTCGGCAGCGTGATGCATACCACGATCAAGCGGTTCATCGAGCAGCTGCGTAAGGGTGTGAAGCTGCCCTTCGAGGAAGTGGAGCGGATTTTCGAAACGGAGTGGAGTTCGGCTGGATTTGAAGACGAGTATCAGGAAGCGGAATACAAGAAAGATGGCATCGAGCAGCTGCGCGCATTTCACGACGCGATGATGCAAGCGCCGCCGGATGTGCGCGAACAGGAAAAGGGATTCGAGCTGCCGCTGGAAAACAACGTGATCGTGGCCGGCAGGATCGACCAGATCAATTCACTGGGCCGAAACGACGTTGAAATTGTGGACTACAAAACGGGAAAGCCGAGAAAAGACGCGGACGCGCGCAAGGATTTGCAGCTGAGCCTCTACGCGCTGGCAGTAAAGGAGATTTTTGAGCTGAATCCGGTGCGCCTGACTTTCCACTATTTGCAAAACAACCAGATCCAGTCAACAACCCGGGATGCCAAACAACTTGATGAAGCGCAGAAGATCGTCTTGGAAGCGGCAGCAGATATTCGGGCGGGGGACTTTGCCGCAAAGCCAGGGTTCGTCTGCAGGAACTGCGCGTACCGGCCGATTTGCCCCGCGCACGAGGAAGTGCTCGCGCAATAGAAATTATCTCGGAGCGACGAGCGCGCCGGAGTAGTAGCCGTCACGAGTGAGGATGGTCAAACCCTCGCGCTTCACGCGGACTTCGACGGAATGGTACTCCGCGCCGGGATCCGTGCCGCGCGGGGAATACGCAAGGGTGTACTGGTTTCGAGCTTCCTCGGATACGCGGGCGTAGAGCTCTTCCAGATCGTTGCGCTTGGAGGCGTAATAGACGTCGCCGCCGGTATTGTGCGCGTATCGGGCGAGTCTATCCAGCTTGTCGAACTTGCGGTCGAAATAGACAGTCCCGATACCCACGCCGAAGACGGATATGTTGTAGCGCAAGAGCTCCTTGAGGACGACGTCGTATTTATTGGTGTTGTATTTCGGGTTGTTGCCGCCATCGGAGACGAGCAGAATGATCTTGCGGCGTTGCCGGCCACGATCTTTGAGGAGCTGCGCGGCAGCGTAGACGGCATCGTCGAGTGCCTTGGTGGGCTGGCCCTTGATCTCGATGGTGGTCCTGGGTACCGCAGGTCCGCCAGTCACCGACTGTCCATTAATGGTAGGTGAATCGAAGGGGCCGCCGCCGGACCTGACCGACGGCTGGCTGTCGAGCCTTTCGCGCTTGAGCTCTGTTAGGAGCTTGTCCTGGTCGGTGGTGAAGCCCTTGCCCTCGTGGAAATACTGGTCGAAGCGGCAGATAAAGGCTTCATCGCCGATGCTCAAGCCACCGACGATCGCTTGCAGGCTGGGTTCGACCTGCTGTGCGTCTTTCACCTTGAGGTCATTGTCGATGAGCACGACGAGGGAGAGAGGAAAGGCTTCCGCAGTGAAGATTTCGATGCGCTGCTCGACACTGTCATCAAGGATGCGAAAATCGTCCCTCTGGAGGTCGGGAACCAGTCCGCCTCTGCCGTCTTTCACGGTGACAGGGAGCACGACGTAATTCACGTTTTTGATGATTTTGGCTTGCGCTTCACTTTGTGGTGACGTTGTGGATTGCGAGCTGATGACAGCCGGGGCGGCTTGTTGCTGGGGTGATTGTGCTTCAAGAATTGCCGTGGGGGCCGCGAGAATCATTGAACAAGCGAAAGAGGTGGTTTTTCGTAGACTTTTCATGGTCCTCAGGTGAAACTGCCTCTGGCCTTCAGCAGCTCGAGCGGCGCAAGCACGCATCCCGGACACGGCTTCGGCGCATCGTAGATTGAGTGGCCGCGAGGCGGTTACAACCGACGTAAACACCCCAGCAGGCGATCACCGGCCGGGAATCTCTAATTCGCACGACCGCAGTGCGAGCGATTTTTTGCGCGACCGCAAAGCGGCCAACTGTCGAGGAAAGTATACATGGCTTCTGTGAAGAACTTTTTGTCGCGTTGTTTGGCGTGGGGTTTGGTCGTGGTCCTCGCAGCCCCCGCCCTGCCGCAGGAACCGGTAGGGCAAGGACAAGTGATCCGCAGATCGGTGGATCTGGTGAACCTTTTCGCCACGGTGCGCGACAATCATAAGAAAATCGTGAATGACCTCAAGCAAGAGGACTTCAAGATCCTGGAAGACAATCAGGACCAGAAAATCGCCTTCTTCTCAAAAGAGGTGACGCTGCCAATCACCCTAGGGTTGCTCCTGGATACCTCCGGGAGCGAACAATACATGCTGAGCGCGATCCAAGACGCGGGAGGGCGCTTTCTCGATCGTGTATTGCGCAAGGGAGATGAGGCGCTGGTGATGTCATTCGATTCGGACGTAGATCTGCTGTCGGATTTTACGGACGATCGCGGACAGCTCGAGCGGGCGATTCGGCACGCGCGGATCAATGTTCCTTCTGGCGGAGGTGGGATTAATCCGGGACCGGTTCCGACCCGGCAAGTCACAGGAACAGCACTGTACGACGCGATCTATCTCGCCTGTAATGAAAAACTGAACACGGAGGCGGGGCGCAAAGCCATCGTGATCGTGACGGATGCCCAAGACGAAGGCAGCAAAGTAAGGCTGGAGGAAGCCGTCGAAGCAGCGCAGCGCACGGATACCGTGATTCACATCCTTCTGGTGGCTGATCCAAGATTCGGTGGAAACCCCGGCGTCGCTCACAAGATTACGGAAGAAACGGGCGGGCGAATGATTTCCGTGTCATCGGAGAAAAAGCTGCTGGAAGCCTTTGATGAAATTTCCGAAGAGCTGCGGAGCCAGTACACCCTGGGATACTACCCATCGAACAACACGAAGGACGGAAAGTTCCGCAAGATCAAGGTCGAAGTGGCCAGCCACGACTTGAAGGTGCTCACCCGGAAGGGCTACTACGCACCGAAAGGTTAGCGCTGGGACATTCCGCTTGGCAGTGTTGCGCTCGCAATTCCTCCAAGGTCATTACATCTGTGCCCAGCACAACAGGGACTTTTCTCCCTCACGTTCGGCCTTAGCGATCTGTCCGCTTGGTGCGAGGTTTCGGCAGCGGCTTGCGCGGCACCATCTCGTCGCGGTTCGCGGTCAGGTAAACGAAGGAAGCCACGATGACCGCCATCTGCTTCATATCCGGCTCCTGAATGCGTTCGTAGACGTCCATGTTCGAGTGGTGGGTGCGCGTTTCGTATTCAATAGGGTCTCGGATGAACTGAAACCCCGGCAGGCCCACTTCATTGAACGATAAGTGATCCGTTCCCCCGGTGTTGCGGATGCTGAGCGTGGTCATGCCCACGTTGTGGAATGGCTCCATCCATCGCGTGAAGAGCGGCGTGACGGATTCATTTCCCTGCAGGATTTGTCTGAGGGATCGAGTTGCCATTGGCGCGGGCGAAATAGCCGCGGCGCGCGCGAACCTGGTAACCCTTGTGATCGGGCGTTTCGATGTGGATCTTGTGATATTTGCCGTCGGCGGTGTAATTCGCGGGGTTGTAAGCAATGGAGTACTGGTTGCGCAGCTCGTCGCCGATGTCCTGGAAGGATTGGTCGAGGTCGTCGACGTGATAGGGGTAAAAAGCGCGGCCGCCAGTTTCCTCGGCGAGATCTTCGAGGATCTTGTCGCCTTCGGTCTTGTGGATCTTGCGGTCGGCCATCTTTTCAGGATCAGTCTGCGAAAGCGACACCCACTGCGTGCTGGTGCTAATAGTGTAGATAACCACGCTGTAGCGCTGGGCCATTTCGATGGCGTCGGCGCGCGTGTGAGTCGAGAGATTATCCTCGCCGTCGCTGATAAGAATCATAACGCGGCGAACGACATCGGGCTGGTCACCGGGCGGGCGTGGCGGATGGCTCAGTTGTTTTTCGCACGCCTGGTAAACGGCGTCGTAGATTGCGGTGCCGCCGCCGGCGCGCGTATTGACTATCTGATCGCGGAGTTTGTCCGCTTCGCCGGTGAAGTCCTGCAAGATCTGCGGCTCATCGTCGAAGGTCATCACAAAGGCGGCGTCCTTATTGCGGCGAAGAACGCTGTAGAGGAAATTCACTGCAGCGTCCTGCTCGAACTTGATGCGGTCACGGATGCTGTTCGAGGTATCAAGGAGCATGCCGATGCGGAGCGGGAGGTCGGTCTGGCGCGTGAAGAAACGGATGGTTTGCTGGACGTTGTTGTCGAAAACCTTGAAATTGTCCTTTTCGAGATCCGGGACGAGCTTATTGCGGCGATTGAGCACTGTGAAAAGAACGTCGACAAGGTTGATCGTTCGGGTGATGGATTGGTCGACGCGCTGGGGAGGTTCCTGCCCCTGGGCTGCGTCGGGCTTTGCGGGTATGGAGGAGGAGCCTGGTGATTGCTGTGGGCGGCCAGCGATGGTCGTCCCAAAGAGCGCGAGACAGAGAAAAATGGAGAGCAATATGCGCCGCATTTGTCCTGATTATAGGTAGCCCACAAGCGCAGCGTCAATGCGGCGCGGCTCTTCGCCCGCGGCGGTGGTAAGCTGTTGCAAAAAAACACGCAGTTCGGAAGGAAGCGGCGCGCGGAGCTCGACCCATTCGCCAGTGCGCGGGTGGGCGAATTCGAGTTTCGCCGCGTGGAGAAAGTTCCGGCCGAGCGGAGGGAGCACGATTTTTCCTACGCGCACTTGGCTTGCGGCGCCATAGAGAGTGTCGCCAACAACGGGGTGCTTCAGGGCAGAAAAATGCACGCGAATTTGATGCGTGCGGCCGGTGTGAAGCTGGACCTCGACGAGCGTGGTGGAATCGATGCGCGCGAGGGCTCGCCAGTCGGTGCGGGCTTCTCGGGCCGTACGGAGCGCGGCGCCAAGCCGGGTCTTCTGCAAGGCGGCCATGCGGGTACGGCGTTTTGGGTCACGGCCGATCGCCAACTCGATCCGCCCGCTTGTAGCAGGCAAAAAACCATGTACCAAAGCGATATAAGTTTTCTTCACGGCGCGCCGGCGGAAGGCTTCCCCGAGTTTGGCGTGGGCGGCATCGTTTTTTGCAACGAGGATCACGCCGGAAGTTTCTTTGTCGAGACGGTGGACGATTCCGGGCCGCAGCAGATCATTCGATTGCGAGAGTGATTGGCCGCGGCCGAGGAGTGCATTGACCAGCGTGCCGCGCGTGTTGCCCGCGCCGGCGTGGACGGTCATTCCTGCGGGCTTGTTCACGGCGATGACGTCGTCGTCTTCATAGAGAATTTCGAGCGGGATCGATTCCGCTTCGGCGCGGAGTGGAGGACGTTCCCGCACTTCGACGGTGATGCGTTCGCCTCCACGAAGATGTTGAGATCCCTTTGTAGTGGCGCGGCCGTCGATGAAGACGAGACCCGCTTCGATCAGTTCCTGGATGCGTGTGCGGCTCAGCTCGGCGCAGTGCGCTGTGACAATGCGATCAAGCCGCTGGCCGGCTTCTTCGGGAGCAACGTCGAATTCGCGCTTCATCACCTTACCGTTTGGCTTTCTGTTCCTTGGAAATTCCCGGTGTGGCACGGCGGTGGCCGAAAAGGACATCGAGAAGGATGAGCGCGGCGCCAATGGCGATGGCGGAATCGGCGACGTTGAAGGCGGGGTAGTGGTAGGAGCCGAACCACATTTCAAAGAAGTCGGTGACCGCGCCGTGAATGATGCGGTCGGTTACATTGCCGGTCGCTCCGCCGAGAAGAAGCGCGAGGCCGGCGGCAGTCAGGGAACCGCCGCTGTGGCCTGCAACGAACAGCCAGGCGAGTGCGGCGATGACCACAAGCGAGACAGCGACCAAGGTGAGGCGCACCCAGGGCGAGGTCGCGTCCGAGAAAACACCAAAGGCGATGCCTGGATTGCGGCTGTGGACGAGATAGACGAAATGATGGATCAGTTCGCGGCGCCAACCTTCGGGAGTTTGTGATTCGAACCAGGCTTTGGTGGCGCGGTCGGCGAGGACCACGACGAGCGTGAGCCAGAGCCAGCGGAGGCGGGAGGGAAGTATCATGAAATTCTCGCGCAAGTGAGAAGCAGATTCCTCGCCTCGCTCGGAATGACAATGTGGTCGCAGGTGGTCAATTTAGTTGTGAACCGCAAGGCCCGATTCGATTTCGGCAAGGGCTTCGGTGCAGCGCTCGCAAATAGTCGGATAGCGTTTATTTTCGCCGACGTGCGTCGAATAATTCCAGCATCGCTCGCATTTTGTTCCGGCCGCCTTCTGAACCGTCATTTCGAGACTTGGAACAAGATCGGAACGATAACTCCCCGCCCCGGCGCTGAAGAAATCCACCTGAGAAACGATAAACAAACCTGGCAAGCTGGCAAGATGGTGCTTGAGTTTCGTCTTCAGCTCAGGGTCCGCGTTGAGCAAAACCTTGGCTTCCAGACCGGAGTTGATCTTCTTTTCGTTGCGCGCGATTTCCAGGGCCTTTAAGACTTCCCCGCGAACTTTCGACAACAGTTCCCAGGCGGCAACTCGATCCGGGGCGATTGCAGTGCGCAGACTGTTTTCGTCAGGGAACACGGCGATGTGGATACTGTCGGGATCGCCCGCGGATTTGGGCAGATATTTCCAGATTTCTTCGGCGGTGAAGACGAGGATAGGCGCGGCGAGACGCACGAGCGCGCTGGTGATTTTCCAGACGGCGGTCTGCGCGGAACGCCGCGATTTGCTCCTGGGCGCTTTGGTGTAGAGGCGGTCTTTGAGAACGTCGAAATAAAAGGCGCTGAGGTCCACGACGCAAAAATCGTGGATGGCGTGATAAACACGGTGAAATTCGTAGGCCGCGTACCAGTCTTTGCACTTCCGAGCAAGCTCGGCGGTGCGTTCGAGCATCCAGCGGTCCATCTCCTCAAGCTGGTCGCTAGGGAGGGCGTCGCGCGACGGGTCGAAGTCGAACAAATTCCCCAGGGCGAAGCGGAACGTATTGCGAATTTTTCTATACGCTTCACTGAGCTGCGTCATGACGCGCTCGCTCATTTTTACGTCGGCTTGATATTCCACCGATGCGACCCACAGGCGGAGCAAGTCCGCGCCCCATCGCTCGCAAATCTCGGCGGGATAGAGGGCATTCCCAAGAGATTTGGACATGGGCGTGCCTTTTTCGTCGAGAGTCCAACCGTGAGTCACTACGCTGCGGTAGGGCGCCTTCTCCTTGATCCCCACTGCAACCAGCAATGAGCTCTGGAACCAGCCGCGATACTGATCGGGGCCCTCGAGATAGACTTCCGCGGGGCGCCAATCCTGGCCGGGCTCGACAAGACCGTTCTTGGGCGTGAGCACTGCGAGGCAGGACGAGCCAGAATCAAACCAAACGTCGAGGATGTCGTTTTCCTTGCGCCACTTTGAAGCGCCGCAGGAGCATTTTGTTCCCGTGGGCAAGAGTTCTTCCGGGATGTGGCTATACCAGGCGTCCGCGCCTTCTTTTTCAAACCACTTGACGACGTTGCGGAGCGCCTTGAAATCTTCCAGCCGTTTGCCGCAGGCGTCGCAATAGAAAACGATGATGGGCACTCCCCAGAAGCGCTGGCGCGAGACGCACCAGTCCGGGCGCTCCTGGATCATTTCGTACATGCGGTCTTCGCCCCAGGCGGGAATCCACTTCACCCGGTGGATCTCTTCGAGGGCTTCCGCGCGAAGCGTCTTGCTGCCCCCGTGAGCCGCCTGATCCATCTTGATGAACCACTGCTCGGTGGCGCGAAAGATCACCGGTTTGTGGCAACGCCAGCAATGCGGATAGCTGTGCTTGTAGTCCGCCACCGAAAGCAGCGCGCCTCGCGAGCGCAGCAGCTCCACGATGATGGGATTCGCCGTGAAGACGTCTTTGCCTTTGTATTCCGGCAAGCCCTCCAGATAGACGCCCTTGTCGTCAATCGGCGCGTAGGTTTCCAGGCCATATTTCTGGCCGGAATTGAAGTCATCGGCGCCATGTCCCGGAGCGGTGTGCACGATGCCGCTTCCTTGATCGAGCGTAACGTAACTTGCAAGAATGCCCGGCACCTGAATCGCCAGGAACGGGTGCTGGAACTTCATGCCTTCGAAGTCGCGACCCTTGAAGGTGGCTCGAACGCGGACTTCCTTGATGCCGCATTCGGCTTGCAGAGCAGCGATACGCTCAGTGGCCAGCAGCAAGGCGCCTTTTTCCGTTTCCACGACGGCGTATTCAAAGTCCGGATGAAATGCGAGCGCGCGATTGTGGGGAAGTGTCCAGGGTGTAGTGGTCCAGATGACGGCACTGACGTCATTGCCGATTTTTGTGGACGCGCCTTGGCCCCCGCCAACAACGCCAAATTTCACCCAAATGGACGGGCTGGTGTGATCTTCGTATTCGACTTCGGCTTCGGCGAGCGCGGTGCTGTCGTGAATGCACCAATAGACTGGCTTACGGCCGCGGTACACGTATCCTTTTTCGATGAAGTCCAGAAATGCGCCGGCGATGGTGGCCTCATATTCGTGGCTCATCGTCAGATAGGGATCGTTCCAGCGGCCGAAGACACCGAGGCGCTTGAAATCTTTCTTGTGCTGTTCAACGAACCGCACGGCAAATGACCGGCACAGTTTGCGGAACTCCGCCGGGGGCACTTTCCCTTTTCCGCCGAGCTCTTTTTCGACTTGCGTTTCGATGGGCAGGCCGTGGCAATCCCAACCCGGCACGTACGGCGCGTAATGGCCGGCCATGCTCTTGGTCTTCACGATCAGGTCTTTCAGGATCTTGTTAAGACCGGTTCCGAGATGAATCTCACCCGTGGGATACGGCGGACCGTCGTGGAGTACAAAGAGCGGCTTGCCCTTGCGCGCTTCGAGAATGCGTTCGTAGAGATGCGATTCCTGCCAGGCATCGAGCTGCTTGGGCTCATTCTGCGGAAGGCCGGCCTTCATGGGAAAATCGGTTTTGGGTAGGTTGAGTGTCTTCTTCAGTTCGAGTGGTTCGGCCATGGATGTGAGAGTTTGGAATTCCCCTTCTACGCCCGCTGAGCCGTAACTTCCTTCCAGCCGCGTTACCGTACTAATGTCCAGTTATACGGCGGGAAACATCGGAAAGCAGTGTAATTGTGTATGTTACAATGAATGTGAGCGAGTGTCAGCCGCTGAGGCACGCAACCTTTCCCGGTCTGCGCGAATCCTACCGGGCTGACGCACCAGACGCAGGAAATTTGCGTCTAAAGAGAACAGAGGAAACTGTGCCGGGCGCATTTATCGATCTTCTGCCACCCGAAGTGAAAAAGCCAGGCGTGTCTGCGGGGAACTCGCAGCCGAATATCCCGGTGCCATCTTCCGCCGTTCCTAAGTTCAATCCTCCTGATCACTTGATCTCGGATAGATTTTGGTCCAATCTGGTGCAATTTCTGACGGAGCGCCCGATAAAAATCAGCGGCAATTTCCGCTCCCCGCTGATGCCGGCAACTTATGGCGGCGGATTTTTTGAAAATTTCAAGGATTTCTTCAGCTCGCGGCCCGTGCCAAAGGGCCCCATACGTGGCGGGATCGGAGCGCGGTGGGGTACGAGCTTCGGCGGATTCGGCGACCGCCTAAAGGAATTTTTCTTCCCGGCAAAGTTGCCGCCGCTGCAAGTGACGAGCAAACCGATCAAGGTGAAGGAAATCTGGTCGAAGGACGAGAACTTTGGGTGGACGCAAGTCATTTCCGTTACGCTGCACGTCAGCGTGATTTTGCTCGTGACCATCCCGTTTCTCACGCACGTATTGCCGACCTCCGAAGCGAAGAACCCCGTTGACGTGGTGCCGATTGATCTGTCTCCTTATGTTTCAAAGCTGCCCGCGGGCGCGAAGAAAGCTGGCGGAGGAGGCGGGGCGAACGATCACACCCTTACGCCGCCGACAAAGGGGAAACTTCCCAAGTTCACCTGGACGCAATACGCGGCGCCTCAGGCCAAGATCGTGAATCCGAATCCCAAGCTGGCGATGGACCCCTCGCTGCTGGGCCCGCCGGATTTGAAGATCCCCAGTCCCAATCTCCCGAACTTCGGCGACCCGCTGGCTTCGGCCATGAGCGATTCTCTCGGCAGGGGCAATGGAACGGGAATTGGCAGCGGCACCGGCGGCGGGTTGGGTCCCGGTGAAGGCGGCGGCACGGGCGGCGGGGCGTTTCGCGCCGGTGTGAACGGCGTTGGGACACCGATGTGCATCTACTGTCCGGACCCGCTTTACTCGGACGAGGCGCGCAAGGCCAAGTATCAAGGAACTGTGGTGCTGAACGTGATCATCACCGCGGATGGCCGCGCGACTGATATCCGCGTCGCAAAGGGCCCCGGACTTGGCTTGGAAGAGAAAGCCATCGAAGCGGTAAGGACGTGGCGCTTCAAGCCGGCTCTTGGCCCCAACGGCAGGCCCGTGGCGGTGAGTATCCCGATCGAAGTCACTTTCCGGCTGTTCTAACCACCTGCAGCCGGTCCTCTCCTTAGTTCGTGACGGCGACGTGGCCCTAACGAACGACTAAACCGTCGCGAGTAAGTTTGCGTTTCTCTTTTCGCTGGCACGGCCGATCGCGCTTGTTTTGATCGGGCAACACACTTCATCTCACCGCTATATCGCCCCGGCAGCTTCTGCTACGATGGCCGCTATGATCAAAATTCTCAGTGCAGCCGCGGCCCTTGCGCTTTTCTGCCTTTCTGTACTGGGGCCGGGCGCAGGGGCGCAAGCTGCGAGTTCAAACGGCACACTCGAACTCACGGCGCGCATCACTCCGACTTCAGCACGGCCGGAACCCGTTAGGCAATTTACGTTCTATCTGCTGACAAAAAGCTATGAAGAAATCGCCAAAGAGATCGACGCGGGGGACAAGCTTCCGACGCGCGAGCAATTCATCAATGATTTGAAAGTTTCCAAGGAATTGCAGGACTGGTTGAAGGCGCACGATATTCTCGACCTGACCACGCCGGGCCTTGACAAGGAGATTACGGCGGATGACGTTGTTCACACGCCGGAATTTCTACTGGCGTACCAGCGCTCGAACAGCGGCGGCGTGACGAATGGGTTGCCAAGTCCGAAATACACCGAAGGAGAAAAAACGGAAAAGCCGGAACGCTACGAAAAACAGAAGCAAGAATATCTGACGGCATTGAAAAAATTCATCGTTGCACATCCGGCGACGTTGAGTGGGATTGAGTTGGAGCTGGACGGCGTGAATCCGCAGAACAAGTGGGTCAAGATTCAGAGTGATCACACCAAACGCGTATTGCGCCGGGCGCCGGATGTGGCCCAGACGAAGTACCTCGCGGCGAAGGCGGACACGGATCTTGACGGGCGAGCGGTTTTGTCCGGCCTGGCCGCGGGGAACTATTGGATCAGCACGCTGAACCTGGATGCCGCGGCGGGCGATACCCGGCTGCGCTGGGACGTGGGAATAACAATCAAGCCCGGCCAGGCGGCGCGGATCGAGCTGACCAATCTGAACGCCACCGACGCGCACGCCTCCACTCCTTGACGCGCGGCGCGCGCTCCGACCATGGGCACGCCTCTACTCTGGTTCGCATTTAATCTTTTCGTGCTCGTAGCACTCGCGTTGGACCTCGGCGTATTTCACCGGCGGCCGCGCAAGATCGGCCTACGCGAGGCGGGGTTGTGGAGCCTCGTATGGATCAGCCTCGCGGTATTCTTTGGCATCGGCCTCCTGCATTACTCCGGCCATCAGAAGGCGCTCGAATTTTTCACCGGCTACCTGATTGAAAAGTCGCTAAGCGTAGATAACCTTTTCATTTTTCTCATTATCTTTCGCACTTTTGCCGTCGAAGCGCGCTTGCAGCAGCGCATCCTGGCGTGGGGGATTCTGGGCGCGCTAGTCATGCGTGGCGCTCTGATCGCTCTCGGGGTGGAGCTGATCGAGCACTACTCATGGGTTTTGTACGTGTTCGGCGCTTTCCTGTTCTATGCCGGAATCCGCATGCTTTTCGCCGCGAAAGAAAACCTCCACCCGGAGAACAGCTTTCTTTTTCGCATTGCACGCCGGCATCTGCGCGTGCTGACCGATTATCAGGGTGAGAAGTTGTTTATCCGCAAAGCCGGGCGAGTCTTTGCCACCCCGTTGTTTCTGGTGCTGCTCATTGTCGAGTTTGCGGACGTGACATTTGCGATGGACTCCATCCCCGCGGTGTTTGGCATCACACGCGACCCGTTCATCGTCTACACCTCCAATGTCTTCGCGATCCTCGGGCTTCGCGCGTTGTATTTTCTGCTGGCGGGAGTTCTGGACCGTCTGCGGTATTTAGACGTAGGGCTCGCGTTCGTGCTTGTTTTTATCGGGGCGAAGATGCTCGCCGAGCCGTGGCTGCACATTTCTACGCAAATCTCGCTGGCCGTTGTTGTAGGGATGCTACTCGTCGCGTTGCTCGCGTCACTTTTCTTTCAACCGCGAGGGAAGCAGTAGCTACGCGCAAAGCCGCAGCGAAGAAGGTTTCCGGCCCGCATTCATGCTCCGACGGCGCTTCTCCGGACTTCGGAGTCAAGCTACAATTCACGCCATAACCATGGAGAATCCTCTGTGCTCCGCCATCACCAAGCTTTCTTCCGCGGAGAGTTCTACGCGCGTCGTTGGCGCGACGGAGATCTATCGCGCGGGGCGCACTCCAGCCGACCAAGTAGTGCATGCGTGGTGGACGAATGATGAAATCTACTCGCTCTTGTTCGGCTCGAACTCGAGTGCCACGGTGGGACTGGCTGTAAGACCCGAGACGTTTGAGAAAATTCGTGAAGCGAATGGCTCGCCTCGGCTGGCTCGAGTGCCGCCCGACCAGGATGCGGAGGAATTCGAGCTGCATTTTCCGAATGGAATCTTACTCGATGTGTTGACCACGAAAGACTCCAGCGGGTCGGGCGCCATCGCGAAGTATCTGTCTAAGTTCGGCGAGGGCGTGCAGCAGGTGGAATATCGGTGCAAAAACGTCGACCGCGCCACAGCAATACTGGAAAAGGATTTTGGGGTATCGCCCGTTTATCCGGCGACGAGGCCGGGCGCCGACGGCACGCGCGTCAATTTTTTTCTAGTTGCCTCGCCTGAAGAACGGAAAATTCTCATCGAGCTTTACGAAACACCAAGCGGTAACGCGTCGCCCTAGAATGCTGCACGCACGTCAGCTTGCTTGAAGTGCATGCCAGGCGCGAAGAGTTTCGGCGACGGTCCAGGCCTGCGCGATGCAGCCTCGTGGAGTGAACGGCGGATCGCCATCGAAGATTTCGCCGAGCGAGCCGAGTCCGTACGCATAAATCTGATGGCCGAGCGGCTCGAGGAGACGTAAAGCTGCAGCGCGATCTCCGTGGACGCGGAAATGTGCCAGCGCAAAAGGCCCGAGCAGCCAGCCCCATACGGTTCCTTGATGATAGGCGGCATCGCGCTCCCGCGGGCCGCCCACGTAGCGGCCCTGGTACCCCGGCTCGCCGGGAGCGAGGCTGCGCAAACCGTAGCAGGTGAGCAGATGCCGAGCGCAGACGTTGACGACGGACTCCTGCTGCGCCGGTGTGAGCAGGCTGACGGGCAGCGAAACGCTGAAAATCTGGTTGGGACGAAGCGAAGCATCATTGCCGATTCCGGGCGAATCAATCACGTCGTAGCAGCATGCGCGCTCCGCGTTCCAGAACTTCTGAAAACTTTCCCTGCCCTGCGCGGCAAGCTTTTCGTAGTCTTCGTTCGGCGCGCGCAGCATCCGCGCGAATCCTACCAGCGATTCGAGCGCGTTGATCCAAAGCGCATTGATCTCGACCGGTTTGCCGGTGCGCGGCGTGACGACCCAGTCGCCGATTTTTGCGTCCATCCACGTCAATTGCGCGCCGGCCCCGCCCGCATAGAGTAGCCCGTCTGCGGCATCCACATGAATGTTGTAGCGAGTGCCTTTTACGTGAGCGCCGATGATCCCTGCCAAGACGGGAAATAGTCTTTGAAGCGTGCCGGTGTCCTGTGTTGCGGCAAGGTACTGCCGCACGGCTTCAAAAAACCAAAGTGCGGCATCAACCGTGTTGTATTCGGGTTTTCCACCGGCATCGGGAAAATTGTTGGGAAGCATGCCGCTATCCGCAAATTGCGCGAAGGCGAGAAGAATCTGCCGCGCGATCTCCGGGCGGCCGGTCACGAGAGTAAGCCCGGGAAGCGCAATCATGGTGTCCCGGCCCCAATCGCCGAACCAGTGGTAACCGGCGATAATGCTACGGCCGTCAGGCTGGCCGGGGAGAGCACGCTTCACGATGAATTGGTCTGCGGCCAGGACAAGCTGGCTCAGCCATTCCGGCGCGAGGTCCGAACTCTTTGCGTCCCGTGCCCACCAGGAGCGCAACAGCCTTGCTTCGTGACCCGCACGCTCGGTGCGGGCGCGGCCACCGTCGAGAAAAGTATCGGCCTCGGTCGTGAGGACAATGGTCAGACCGGCCTCGGCTTCCAGCCTCGCGCGGAATCGAGCGGCGAAGAGATGGTCTTCATGATCGTCGAGGCCGCGCTCTCTTTCTTTCGGCTGGCAACAATCGTGGTACCACTCGTGGCTGGGTTCGCATTTGGCGCCGGAACACTTCAGATAAAATGGCGTCGCGCCGTCGAACGCAGAAATCTTCACGCCGTCTTGAATCCGCTCGATATTCATGCGCCAGTCGCCCGCATGCGTCGAGGAGTGAAAGTCCCGGTAATTCACCAAGGCCTTCATGTCCATCTCGATCGGACTGCTTCCCCGTACGAGTGTGTACTGAACAAACGTCGTGTTCTCACCCTGGCGCATCCAGATGCGTTTCTCCACCAACGCATCGGCCAAAGCGTAGGTCCAGACGGGTGTGGCGCCCTCAAGACGAAAGCTTTCAATGTAGCGGAATCCTGCAGGATCAATCGCGCCGCTCTCCCAGCGATGCGTGGCGAGATCGTACGCAGTGCCGGCGTAGCGCAGCGTCTCGTCGAGAGACGCGACAAGCTGCGTCCTCCCGAGCGGGGGTCGCAAAGCGGCGATCAGCAATCCGTGGTACCGCCGCGTCAAAATTCCCGCGATTGTTCCAGAGGCAAACCCTCCGATGCCGTTGGTAACTAGCCATTCGCGCGCTTCCGCAGCTTCTAGGACGCCGCAAACTTCCCGTCCGAACTCGACTTCTGCCCGCAGCGTCACGTTCGCGTTCTTCTCCTGTATTCATCTTGACGTTTGCGCGACCAGCCATTTCGTCATCAGATGTCGGTCGTGATCCACGTAGCCGCTGCGGCGATAGAGCTCCAGCGCAGGGTCATTCCCCTCGTCGACCTCCAGATGGAGCGCTGTTACTCCCATCGTGCGCGCCTCCGCTTCGACGAATTTCATGGCCTCCCGGCCGATTCCGCGTCTTCGATATTGGGGTTCGACGTACAGCTCATCAACGAATGCGTCCCGACCGTGGTACTCGAAGCTATAACCCAGAGTCAGCACAATGTAACCGGCGATCGTGGTGGCATCCGAAAATATCCAGGCCCTCCCAAGGCTGGGATCAGCAAGAAATTGCCGCAGCACGCTGCGAACGGCAGGCTCGTCGAAATAGTAGGCGCCGGGCTCCTGTTCGGCCAGGGAACGCATCATTCGCAGCAGGTCCGCTTCGTCACCCTTAGCCGCGGGGCGGAATGTAACTTGGGACACGCTACTCACCGCTCTGCTCAAGGAGCTTGGCGACGAGGCCTGTCCAGCCGGTCTGGTGGCTCGCTCCCAAGCCGGCGCCACTGTCGCCGTGAAAATATTCGTGGAAGAAAATTAGGTCTTTCCAGTGCGGGTCACTCTGGAAGCATTCGATCCCCCCGAAGACCGGCCGGCGGCCGTCTTTCCCGCGAACAAAAATATGCACAAGTCGGCGTGAAATTTCGGCGGACACTTCCCAAAGGTCCGCTTCCCTGGCCGAGCGGGCCGGGCATTCGATTTTGAAATCTTCGCCGTAGTAGTGGTGAAACTTCTGCAGCGATTCAACCAGGAGATAGTTCAGGGGAAACCAGACAGGGCCGCGCCAGTTGGAATTGCCGCCAAAGAGTCCGCTCGTGGACTCTGCCGGTTCGTAATCCACGCGGTTGACCTGGCCGTTCACGTGAACTTCATAGGGGTGATCCAGATGATAACGGGAGAGCGCGCGGACACCGTACGGCGAGAGGAATTCCGTTTCGTCCAGCATGCGGGCAAGGATGCGCTTCAGTTGCCTGCGGTTCACCAGCGACAACATCCGCCGCACGCCTTTCGCTGAGCGCTGCGTCATTTCGATGTGCTCTGGGAAGTCCGGGTGGTTATCCATAAACCACTGCATGCGCCGCTTGAAGCCCGGCAAGCGATCAACGATCTCGGGCTCCAGGGTCTCAACCGCAAACAGAGGAATCAGGCCCACCATCGAACGAATCTTGATGAAGTGCTCGTCGCCGTTTGGGAGATGCACGACGTCGTAGTAAAAACCGTCTTCGTCGTCCCAAAGGGCGCGTCCGCCCATGCCAATATCGTTCATGGCATGTGCGATGTGAACGAAGTGCTCGAAGAATTTGCTGGCGACGTCCTCATAGGCGGGGTCTTCTTTCGCGAGTTCCAGCGCGATGGCCAGCATGTTCAGGCAATACATGCCCATCCAGCTCGTGCCGTCGGATTGTTCCAGGTGGCCGCCGGTAGGCAGCGGCGCGGAACGATCGAAAACCCCGATATTATCCAGGCCCAAAAAGCCTCCCTGAAAGATGTTCATTCCTTCCGGGTCTTTGCGGTTGACCCACCAGGTGAAATTGAGGAGCAGTTTGTGAAAGACTTTTTCGAGAAAGGCGCGATCGGCGACGCCGCGCACGCGGCGCTCGATTTTATAAACGCGCCAGGCGGCCCAGGCGTGCACGGGAGGATTCACGTCGCCGAAAGCCCACTCGTAAGCAGGCAGTTGTCCGTTCGGATGCATGTACCACTCACGGAGAAGCAGAACGAGCTGATCCTTCGCAAAATCCGGGTCCACGAGGGCCAAGGGAACACAGTGAAAAGCGAGATCCCACGCCGCGTACCACGGGTATTCCCATTTATCCGGCATCGAGAGGATGTCGTCGTTGTAAAGATGGGTCCAATCCTTGTCGCGCCCTTCCCAGCGTTCCTTGGGCGGCGCCGGGCCCGCGGGATCGCCTTCGAGCCAGGTACGCACGTCGAAGTGATAGAACTGCTTGGACCAGAGCATTCCGGCGAATGATTGGCGCATGACGGCATTTGCGTCGTTCGATAGCTCTTTGGGAATGCGCGAGCCGTAAAACTCCGCGGCTTCTTTCTGGCGCAGCACAAAGAGGCCATCGAAACCTGCGCCGAAATCGTTGGTTCCGGGAACCCCTTCGGCGCGCTCAGCATGGCCCGGCGAGGTGATGATTCCGATCTTCCCCATTTCGCTGTCCATCCCGCCCAAGGGATCGATATCGGTCAATCGCAATTTGAGCGTCGCGCTCTGCCCCGCGGGGAGTTTCACGGGATAGTACGCCGCCATCTTCGTGCCGGTCTGTTGCGGGTTCACGGCCGCTTTGTTCCCATGAATGATGTACTCGTGGAACGCATCTTTCACATAAGGTGAGCGGTTTCTTCCGCTAAAGATCCTGGCGTTGTTCGTTTCATTCTCGGTGAAAAGCAATTCAGGCTGGCCCGCGCAGATCAGCCAGCGCTTGCCGTACTGCCAGTGCTCCAACTCTGCGCAAACGCTTTCCGGAACGCTCTTGGCCACGCGGGCGCCGGGCCGCCGTAAATCCTTGCCCCAAGACCAGGTATTGCGGAACCAGAATGACGGCAGGAGATGAAGCGAAGCCGCTTCCGGCCCGCGGTTCACGGCGGTAATCTTGATCAGAATATCTTCGACATCGCATTTGGCGTATTCGGCATAAATATCGAAATAGCGGCCCTCGGCGAACACGCCTGTGTCGAGCAATTCAAATTCGGATTGTTCGCGGCCACGGCGTTGGTTTTCGTCCACCAGTTGCGCGTAGGGAAACTCAGCCTGCGGATACTTGTACAGCATCCGCATGTAGCTGTGTGTTGGCGTGGAATCGAGATAGAAGTAATACTCCTTGACGTCTTCGCCATGATTCCCTTCGTCCCCGGTGAGACCAAAGAGCCTTTCTTTCAGGATGGGATCGCGGCCGTTCCATAACGCCAGGCCGAAACACAGCATCTGGTGGCGGTCGCTGATGCCGCCGATGCCGTCCTCCCCCCAGCGGTAGGCGCGCGAGCGCGCATGGTCGTGCGGAAAATATTCCCAGGCCGTGCCGCCCGGGCTGTAATCCTCGCGGACCGTGCCCCACTGGCGCTCGGACAGATAAGGTCCCCAGCGTTTCCAGTATTTTTTGCGAGTCCGCGATTCTTCAAGCCGGCGGTCTTCCGTCGTCAGGATTCGTGGCATGATCCGGGAGTCCTCAACAGGAAAGTTTGAATTATAGCCGCATTCCTCTCGGATGGGCGCGTTTGCGGTTCTTCCGGCCGTGCCCGCTCGGCATACAGGGGCCCTGCTCCGGCCCAACTTTGGGTCCCGAAGCTTTGCATGGAGCGGAGATCGACATCCGAATGTATTGCTCTATTTGGCTGGGAGGCCTGGACTCGAACCAGGATAGCCAGATCCAGAGTCTGGAGTCCTACCGATTGGACGACCTCCCAGCAGGGGAAGGAACAAAAAGGAACCGCAGCACGTTCCCGAGGATCGGGACAGCCACGATTCGCCTTCTCTAATCTAGTCGGGAATCACAAAGGCGTCAACCGCACCGCGCGTTTTCCCCGAATGAACTGCTCGTAAATGACTCAACGGGGAACTGGGGCCGTCGACCGCGTGTCCTCAGAGGCCGCGCTCAAGGGTGTCATGCGTCCTTTGCGCAGCGCGTACTCGTCGCCGCCCCAGGTGATGCGGTTGGATGCGAAACTCGCCAGCCAGACGCCGAAATTCAGCAGGTCGCGCAAAGGAACGAGCCAAAATTTTCGGCGCAGCACATCGTCTCGAACACCCCAGACCCCAACCGCCCACGCCATCACCGATCGCAGCACCAGATAGGCGAGAAGATAGGCGGCGCTGATCCATCTCGCCGGGGCCACGATGGCCGCCAGCAGCGCCCACGGAAGTCCATGCGTGAGCAGCAGGCCGAAGTAGGAAGCCGGCCGGCACAAGCGCACCGTTCGTGCCCACCGCAACTGGTGATCCCAGAAACCGCGCGCCGTTTGTGCCGGGTACATCGTCCAAACCACTTCCCGCGAAAGCACCACCCGCCCGCCGGCTTTTGCGATGCGATGGCCCAGCTCGTAATCGTCCGCGAGCATGTCCGCAAATGCCGCGAAGCCGCCGATCTTGCCAAGCCAGCGCTTCGTCGTGGCGACGGAAGCGCCGAGGGCGAAGCTCATGCCCTCCATCCCGTTGGCCATCAACACGCCGGCGAAAAAATCACTCGCCGCGCCGATGGCTTCGAGCTGAGCGCCAAGATTTTTCTCCGCGATGCCGCGGTAAAAGCAGGTCACCGCCCCGGTTCCTTCCTCCGTAAACGGCGCAACGACTTCCCGCAAATAATTTGGACCGACGCGGACGTCTCCATCGCTGAGGACCAGAATTTCATGCTGCGCTTCCTGCGCCAGTCGCGCGAGGTTGTTGACCTTGCGGTTCGCCCCGAGTTGCTCCGCACCCACAAAGAGGCGAATGCGCCGCTCCGGAAAATCGGCCATCAAGCGCTGAATCAGCGGCACCGCGGGATCTGCATTGTCGTTTGCGGCAAAGAGGATTTCGTAATCGGGATAATCTTGCCGGCAAAAACTCGCAAAATTTTCGTAGGATCCAAAATCAGTTCCTCGCACCGGCTTGAGCACGCTGACGCCGGGGGTATGTTCTGAAGGTTTCCGCGCACGCTTGCGCCTAAAAAAACGCCACGCCAGCACAGTCGCCGCGGCGTAATATCCGAGCGGCGCAGCGGCCAACAGAAGCACTACGGCGCGCCATCCCGATAGCAAGTGGATCAGCATAAACACACACTCGGTCTTTTTGCGTTAGTGCGGCAAATCAGCGCGCTGAATGCTGCTGTTTCTCGTCTCCCACCCGAAGCGCGGGAGCTACCGGCACGACCGGCACCAGCAATCCTTTTTTCACGCGGTATTCGAGTCCGCGCCAGCTGATCTTGCTCGTGAAAAATCCCGCCACCCAGACAGAGAAGCTGACTATGTCACGCACCGGCACGAGCCACAATTTTTTTGCGACGGCATGGTCGCGCAAGCCCCACACGCCAGTAGTCCAAGCCACTCCCAACCGCAGGGAGAGATAAGCCAGCAGGATCGCCGCGGCCAGCCAGGTCCACGGCGCCAAAAGCGCCGCCAGCACCGCCCACGGCAGACCGTGCGTGAAGATCATCCCCACGTATCCCGCCGGCCGGACGTTTCGCAAACCGATGGCCCATCGCAACTCGTGGTGCAGAAACTCTCCGATCGTTTCCCGCGGGAATACCATCCACACTGGGGTGTGCATCAATTCCACGCGATAGCCGCGGCGGGCAATGCGGTTTCCCAGCTCAAAATCGTCGGAGTGATAATCCACTATGGCTTCCCAGCCACCGATTTCCGCCAGGATTTTCTTCGTCGTGGCCATCGTCCAGCCGAAAGCAAATTGCACTTTGCCTTCCAGCTTCCGTGCCACCAGCGCGCTCGGCGCGGAGTCCGAGCACATTCCCAGCGCGTCGAGGTCGGCGGCAAGGCTTCCGCCAGGAATGCAGCGGGAGAATGCCGTCACGCCGCCGACCGCCGGGTCGGTGAAGGGCGCCGCGACTTCCCGCAAATAACCTGCCTCCACTCGCACATCGCTGTCCGCCATCACCAGCAACTCGTACTTGGCCGCCTCCACCAGCCGGCACAGGTTGTTCACCTTGTTGTTCGCGCCCTTTTTCGCGATGTGCGTCACCAGGCGGATTGTGCGTTCCGGAAAATCGCGCTGCAATTTCTCGATCACCGGGATGACCGGATCATCCGGCTCTGCTACCGCAAACACGAGCTCGTACTCCGGATAGTCCAGCCGGCAGTAACTCGCGAAATTCTCGTAGGCTTCGCGGTCCACTCCACGCACTGGCTTCAGGATGCTTATCGGCGGCGCAAAATCCCTCCGCAAAGTACACTTCCGCTGCGCGCGGAAATAATCCACCACGGCATACAAGCAAAGAAGGTAGTACACCAGGGGGCAGGCAGAAAAAATCAGCACGATAAGGCGAATTGCTGAGAACAAGTTAGCTTCCGTCCCGGCTATTCAATCGAATTCACCACCAACGCTTGAATCCCCGCGCACGCCGGGCGTCTCGCGGCCGCTCCGAACTGCATGATACACTTTCTTTTCGCATGCACCGAAATCTCAATCGCATTCCGTTTCCTCCGTCCCTGGGAGGCTTCGGCTCCGCATGACTGTTTCCTCAGGCCATCGTTTCTGGCCGGCTTTCGCCGTTCTCTTCGTCCTCTGGATTGTCGTCTATGTTCCGGGCTTCGTTCAACCTTCCCTCTTCGATGATGCAGATTCCGCCCACGCGGAAGCCGCGCGAGAGATGCTAACCCTGCATGACTGGGTTACGCTTCACGAAAATGGAATTCGCTATCTCGAAAAAGCTCCGCTTCCCTATTGGGCGATGGCCGCGAGCTTCCGCCTGTTTGGCATCACCGAGTGGACCGTACGGCTGGCTCAAGCGTTCAGCGTGCTCGCCTTGCTGGCCGTGCTCTTCCAGACTGGCCGAAAATTCCTCTCGCCCGAAGCTGGATTCTGGGCCGCCGTAGTCAGCGTGACCTCCTTCGGCCCCTATCTCTTCACCCGCATCTTGATTCCGGATCTCATGGTGGGCCTCTGGCTGGCGCTTGGTCTTTATTCTTTTCTTCTTGGTTGGCAAGAGCAGCAACCCTCGCGGCTCGCCTGTTGGGGACTCGCCGCAACCGTCGCCCTGAACGTGCTCACCAAGAGCCTCATCGGTTTCGTCTTCCCCTGCGCCATCATTTTCATTTTCTTGTTCCTCATGGGAGATCTGCGGCACTTGCGGAAGATGCGGCTCCTCTCCAGCACCGCAATTTTCCTCGCCATCGCCGCTCCCTGGCACATTCTCGCGGCGCTCCGCAATCCAGCCGTCGGCCAGTCCAAGGGATTTCTCTGGTTCTACTTCGTCAACGAACAATTTCTCCGCTATCTCGGGAAGCGCTATCCCATGGACTATGGCAAGGTCCCTCTTCTTCTCTTCTGGGGCCTCCTGTTGATTTGGCTGCTTCCCTGGTCCGCATTTCTGCCGCAAGCCCTGCGCCAGGTACATTTTCGATTGCGCGCGATCGGCGATCGCCGCGATGTTTCCCAGGCCGCCGCGCTCCTCTTTTTCGTGTGGGCCGCTGTGATTCTTGCCTTCTTCAGCTTCTCGACCCGCCAGGAGTATTACGTTGCCCCGGCTCTGCCGGCACTCGCCCTGCTCATCGGCATTTGGCTCGCGCGCGAATCGCAAGCAGCCGCAGAAGGTACACCTATTCGCTCCGGTGTCATCTCCGCGCGGGTTCTACTTATCCTGGGGCTGCTCATCTCCGTGGCCACACTTTCTCTAGCCATACTTTCGCACACTCCTCCGCCTGACGTTGACCTCGCCGAGCTGCTCAACAAAAATCCCGATGTCTACGTGCTCTCCCTCGGGCATTTTCTGGATTTGACGGGAGACGCCATGGGCCTTTTCCGCTGGCCGCTCGTGGGCACGGGCCTCGCTTTCCTCTTCGGCCCGTTCCTGAACTGGCATTGGCGGCGCCGCAGCGCACCCAGGAAAGCCAATTGGGCGCTCGCACTGATGATGTGCGTCTTCATCTACTGCGCCCACGTTGCGCTTGGCGTGTTTGCGCCCGTCCTGGGTTCAAAACCCCTGGCGGCGGCGATTCAGCACGAATTGCACCCCGGCGATTTAATCGTCTCCGACGGCGAGTATGCTAACACCTCTTCGATTAACTTCTATACGCGCGAACAAATGCTCATCCTCAACGGATGCATCAACGGCCTGTGGTACGGCTCGCTCTTTCCCGACGCTCCGCCGATTTTTCTTGATGATGCGCAGTTCGCGCGCGTGTGGGCGGGTCCCAGCCGTGTTTTCTTTGTGACGGGATCAAACGAACGCCGGGCCTATCTGGAGAAAATTTCGCCGGTGTATCTACTCGCCCAAGCCGGAGGAAAATTTGTCTTTACCAACCGCCCGGTCACTCCGGCGGCCTATCCCGCTGCTACCAGCGCGACGCCCGCGCAAACGAGAATGACGCCCGCCCAGCGCGCCACGCTTATCTCCTCCCCCAAAATATATTTTGCGCCGAATGTGCCCACGACGTAGCTCAGTGCAGATGCCGGAATCACGAAGCTGATGGGTTCCCACGAGAGCAGTACAAGCAAGGAATAAAAAGAGAGCGCCATCAGCGGCACGCCCGCCCAGAACCATTCATTGCCCAGCGCGCGTCCGAGAAACTTCAACACCGCCATCGGCCGCAGCCTCGAGGGTTCGCCGACAGCTTTCATCCCGTGCGTGATGGCGATCTCGCCGCCGGTACTTCCAAAGACCAGCACGGACAGCATGAGCACGTCACGGATCATGCCGCAACCTCCCGCACCACTTCTGTCGTAGTACGTGGCTTGGTCTGCCCCACCAGCAGAACGCCGACGCAAATCAGCAGTACGCCAATCCAGCGTCGCGGTGATACCGACTCATGCAGGACAACAACCGCCAGGAAGGTGAGCAATGCGTACCCGAACGCACCCGCGGGCATGACGTAACTGTAGTCGGCCCAGCTGAGCACCGTCATGTAGCTCAGCATGAAGCCGGTAAGAAAAAAAATGCCCATCCAAATCGTGCCGTTCGTCACGGTCAGCACAAACGCGTGCTGGATCCCGCCGAGCGTAAGCTCAACCGCCCCGATCCGCATCATGCCGCGCTTCAGCATCAGGTCGCCGACGTTGGCGCACACCACCATCGCCAGGACCATGACCAGCGTCTTGATCCGCAGCCTGTGCTCGCTTGACATGTATTGCGGGTTAGTCGTTTCCGGAAGCGGAGGGAGTCTCCGGCGCGGAAATCATCGGCTTTTTCAATTCGCCGCCGCCTTCTCTCACCCACTTCCAGCGCTCCGCGCGCAGTTTGAGGAAGGAAGTCGCTTCATCATAGAGGCGCTTTCGTTCATGGCCGTCCCACAGCGCTTCGCGCACGATGCGCCAGACCACCCGCGGCCGGAAATAGTATTCGTCGTAGAAACGGTTTACGCCCGCCATCATTTCTTCCCGCGAGAGATGCGGATACTCGATGTGCGGCAACTGGTGGCCGCTGTTATCGGCCAGCGCTTCCACTTTCAGGAAGCCTTCCTTGGCCATGGAGTCGTGGAGCTCCGTGCCGGGCATGGCGTGCGCCAGGGAAACCTGGATCGTTTCGCAATCCAGCTCCTTGGCGAACTCGATGGTCTTGTTGATGGTCTCTTTCGTCTCGCCGGGCAGCCCGATGATGAAGTCGCCGTGCACGCGTATTCCCACCTTGCGGCAGTTCTTCATGAACGCGCGAGCCATCTCGATGGTTGCGCCCTTCTTGATATTCTTCAGTATCTGCGCGTCGCCGGACTCGAATCCCACGATGAACAGCCGCGCCCCGGCATCCGCCATCCCCCTCAGCGTTTCGTAATCGCTGTGCACGCGCGCGGTCGAGGACCAGCGGAATTTCAGCGGCTTGAACTTCCCGCAAAGATCCAGGACGCGGTCCTTGCGGATATTGAATGTGTCGTCGTCGAAGAAAATCTCTTTCATCTGCGGGAAGTGTTCGATGCACTGCTTCACTTCCCGCGCTACGTTTTCCGTCGAGCGCGTGCGCCAGGCATGGCCGGAAATCGTCTGCGGCCACATGCAGAAGGTGCACAGCGCCGGACAGCCGCGCGTCGTGTAGAAGGAAACAAAGGGGTGCAGCAGGAACGGCACGTTGTAGCGCTCGATCTCCAGGTCGCGTTTGTAAATGTCCGTCGCGAACGGCAGCGCGTCCAGCTCCTCGGTGTGCAGTTGCGGCCGGGGCGCATTGTGGACGATGCGCCCATCCTTGCGATAGCTGATGCCCAGAATCTGGTCGAGCGGTTTCCCGTGGGCGTATTCCACCACGGAGTGATCAAACTCGCCGCGGGTTACAAAATCGATGTCCTCGCTGGCCGTCAGTGTCTCATCCGGTTTGATGTGGCTGAGCGGGCCCACAAACGCGATCTTCAGACCGGGATTTGACTCTTTAATCTTTCGGATGAGTTTCACGTCGCTGGCAAAGCCGACCGTGGAGGTAAACAGAACCAGGAATTCGTAGTCTTTGCAAATCTCGATGGTCTGCCGCCAGTCGACCTTGTGCGGCGAAGCATCCAGCAGCCGGCTCCCCGGGATCATTCCCGCCGGATAGGTCAGCCATACCGGGTACCAGTAAGACTCAATTTCGCGCGTCGCAGGCCACCGCGAGCTGGCTCCCCCGTCGAAGTTCTCAAAACTCGGCGGATTCAACAGCAACGTCTTCATCACATCCGGCATTCTTCACCCTCAGCCTTCTTGATGTAAAATAACTTGCCTGGGTTCTTTCTACTTCACGTCGTTCTGCGGCCTTGAGGGCCGCACGAATAGACACGTTTGGAGCCCCCTAGCCCATATACGAGTTTACCTGAGATGGTTGTCCCATCCCAGACGATTCCGTAATTAGGCATTATATTGCAGCGAAATGCTAAATACTGCATTAAGTGGAGCATCCGCCCCTTTTCGGGCAGTCGCTCACGCCACAACCTGGCGCCCCGGCGAAGGGCGGGAGCGAGGTCCGAATCCTCAGGCTGAGTTGGAACGCTCGCCTTGTGAATCGTCTGCCGCAGCCGCCAATAACTGCCAGATCCCGCCGACCCAGTCGAGGTGTTCCGGCTTCATAAGCACGGAACGCAAGCAGGTCATGGTTTCGCGGTCATGCTGCATGCGAACCGCCGGATCTCCCCAGAAAATCGTGGGCAGCTTCGTCAAGGCTAGGTGCAGGCCCCGCTTCGCCGCGGCTTCAAATACTCGCCGAGACAGTACCGATGCGTCGCTCACGCTTGCTGCGCGCGGAGCAAAAATGAGTATGTCCAGCTCCGGCGCAAATGCGGTCATGAAACGCTCGTCGCCGTGCAACTTTCCGTAAAACGCCAGCGCAGCCTCCCTCCCGCGCTCGAGGCCCCGCGAGAACTCTCCCTTTCGAACCAGCGGCAGCAATTTCTGTGTCGCCCAAAGCGCCGCCGCCGCTGCTCCGGGACGCGAACATTCCAGGCTGATTTCGCCCAGGTGCAGCTCCGCGGAGCTGAAATAAGTGGAGGGCGAGTCGTGCTTGTAGAAACGTCCAACTGCGGGATCTCGAAACAGAACGCAGCCGCACCCGTACGGTTGCAATCCGTGTTTGTGCGGATCGATCACGATCGAATCGGCTTCGCCGATTTTCGCAAACGCGCGCTTCGCGTGCTCTCCAAGGTTCTCCGCCAGCACGAAGTAGCCGCCGTATGCGGCGTCGGCATGCACCAGGAATCTGTGTTTCTCTCTCAGCGCCAGAATTTCAGGGAGCGGATCGACCGAGCCGGTCGCCGTCGTTCCCATCGTTGCGACGACCGCGCCCACGTCTCCCCGCGCCACACGCTTCTCGAGCGCGTTCGCATCCATTCGCCCGCGCGCGTCGCACGCCACTGTTTCAAATTCCAGACGCAAGACTCCGCTCATTCGTTTATGCGCGTAGTGGGCCTGCTCGCTCGCCAGAATTTTCTTCCCCGGACGCATCTGCCCGGCCACCCACAGGGCTTCGAGGTTCGCCATCGTGCCGCCGCCGCAGAGATGCCCGAGAAAAGTCTTCCAGCCGAACATGCCGGCAATCTCGGCGACCGCTTCTTTTTCCATCGCTGAAGTCGCGCGTCCGCCATCGAGCGCATGATTGTTGGGATTGATCCACATTGCCAGCGCGTAAGCCAGCCGCGCCACGGGATGCGGCGGCTTCAGCATCTGGCCCGCGTACAGCGGGTGAAAATAGGGATAATTGTCTTGCAGCCGCCCGGCGGTGGCTGTCAGCACTTCCGCGAGCCGCTCCATTCCCGCGGCTTTCGAATCAAATTCAGGCAGGCTCGAAAAACTCTGGTCCAGGTTTTTCAGAGCCTCGAGCAACGTGCTCAAACTCTTTTGTTCCAGCTGCACGAGTCACCCATCAGCCGTCACGACTTTACTGCCACACTTTGTCTAATTGCCCCGCCGTCCTCAACAGCTCGATTTGTGCCTGCTGGCGCTGAAAATTGGCGTCCAGGTACGCCATCCACTTTTCATTTTCGTCGAGCCGCGCCTTTTCGACCTCGCGCAAATTCACTTTCCCCTCGCCAAACTGCGATTGCAGCACCGCTACGCTTTGCTGGGCCAGTTGCAATTCCAGTCGTGCCACTTCCTTGGCCGCATCCCTCTCGCGCAATCGACGCGTCTTCAGCCGCACGTCCGCGCTCACTTCCGATTTCTTGTTGGCCAGATTGGCCTTAGCCACATCCAGGTTCACCTGCGCCAGGCCGATGGCCGCCTTTGTTCGCGCGCTGAAAAGCGGCACTTGCACCTGCACGCCGGCGTTAAAATTGTTTCTCTGGAAGTGATTGAAGAACAGGTCGTAATTGTTGTAGCGCGCCAGCACGCTGTAAACACTCACCAGCTCCAGCGTCGGCAGATATCCGCGCTTTTCCCCCGTGAGCCGGAATCCCTTCGCCCGCACGTCCGATTCCGCCAGCCGCAGACCTGCGTTATTTTGCATGGCCATGGCGATCAGGTTCGCGCCTTCCTGTTCCGCTTCTCCCGGAAGCTCCTCGGGAGTGACCTCGAACACCTGGTCCTGTCCCAGCCCCAGCTGATTCCGCAAAAACACTTCTAGCTCGTCCTCGCGTCCTTCGAGCTGCAGAATTCGCTGCACCACCTGCGCCTTGGTGAGCTGCGCCTTCGTCACCTCCACCGGTAGCTCGTATCCTTCCCCTTGGCGTTCCTGCGTTACCTGAAGAATCTTCTCCGCGCTCTCCTGCTCTTTGCGCAGCAGCTCGAGCGAATGCCGTACTTTACCCAGTTCCAGATAAGCCGCCGCGGTCCGCGCAATCACCGAATTCCTCATGTCTTCCAGCGATATCTTTTGCGACCTGGCTTGTTCCTGCAGCTCTTTCCCCTGCCCGCGCAGCGGTTCGTTGAAAACCTTTTCTGAATAAGTCATGTTGAAAACCGACGGCGCACGCCCACCCGGCGTTTCCGGAATGCCGTAGGAATACCCCGCTCCCGAACCCGCATAGAGGTTGGGCATGAATTCCGCCTTGCTGATCAGCGCCGCGTGATCCGCGATGCTCGCCTGTATCTTCGCCACCTGGATGTCCTTGCTGTTCTGCAGCGCCAGCTCGATGGCGCGCTTCAGCGTCAGCGGCCCCGCGGTTGCCAGGCTCGCCGCTGGGGCCGCATCCTGCGCCTGTGCGGTCACGCAGCATGCCGACGTTAAAACCGCGATCCATGTCATCCGGCGAAGTCCTCGCATCGCTGTGCTCCTTCTTACTGGGTCGCTTTGTTCCTTTTTGGTTCCGGAAACTGCCTCTACTCATACCGCAGCGATTCGATCGGTTGCAAACTTGCCGCCTGATTCGCCGGCAGATAGCCAAAAAAAAGTCCCGTCGAACAGGAAACCAAAAACGCGATAATCACGCTCAAACTGGACACCGGAACGCGCAAATTGCCAGGCAAAAATGGCTGGATCGCCACGGGGATCGCCAGGCCGATCAATATCCCCAGCACGGCTCCGCCTCCGCTGATCAAAAACGCCTCGATCAGAAATTGGTAGAGAATCTCGCGATGCGCCGCTCCAATCGCCTTGCGGATGCCGATCTCCCGCGTGCGCTCCGTCACTGTCACCAGCATGATGTTCATGATCCCGACCCCGCTGATCAGCAGCGCGATAAACGCAATCACAATCAGGACAATCGTCAGCGCCAGCGAGATGTTCCTCGCCGCTACCAGGATCGCCGTCAGTGTTTGCACTTTGTACTCCGCCCCGGCCGGATGGCGGCTCTTCAACAGCTGACCCACTTGCCGTTCCACAAGCGGAACAAGCTCCGGCCCCGCCGCCTGCGCATCCAGCAGGCGCAGCACATCCACGCCTGTGTAGTACTTCATCAACGTAAAGGGGATGATGACCGTGTTTTCGTGAATGTCGGATAGGCCAAACGTCTCCACACGCTCCCGGAATACCCCGATTACCGTAAACGTCAGCTCGCCCATCCGGATCGTTCTTCCTACCGGATTCTCCATCCCGAAAATGTGGTCGGACAATTGCGCGGTGATCAGGCAGACTTTGCTGCGCATTTCCATGTCCGCGGCATCGAAATAGCGTCCGCGCAGAACTAGCAGCCTGCGAATTTCTTGATAGCCTTCCGTGACGCCGATCAAATTCACCGGACGTTCCACGCCGCCGGCGACCACCGCCATCGGCAGCTCACGCACTCCGGCGACTTGCACAACACCCGGAACGCTGGCCTTCACGGCGTTCATGTCATCCACCGTGAGCTCGTAAGTCAGGGGCTGCGACCGATCCTGCCGTTGCACCATTTCCACCCACACCAGATTGGAGCCGATGCTTTCGATCTGCGAAATGACGAACTTCTTGCTCGTCAGCGCAACCGTAACAACAAGCACGATCGACGCGCTCCCAATGATTACGCCCAGCGATGTCAGCATCGCGCGCAGCTTATTCGAACGGAGCGCATCGATCGCCACCGACAGGGTTTCCCGAATGTCCATCATGGCTTGTTACCGGCTCAGTTCTTCCCGAGCTTTTTCAGCGCCTCGCGGGCATTTTTATTTTTTGGGTCGAGTTTCATTGCGGTCTTGTATTCGTCCATCGCGGCTTGCGTTTTCTCCTGGCTCTGAAATAGCCGCCCCAGCCAGTAATGCGCATCCTCCGGATGGGGAAAGTCCATGCGAATCGGCGCGACCTTCAAATATTCCTTCAGCAGCTCTTCGGCTTTTTCTAGCTTTTCTTTTTCCAATATCAACGCAACTGCGCGGTAAAATTTCCCGCGTGGGTCGGCAGGCTTCAACACTTCGCCGGCGTCCGCCACTGCCAGCAATCGCTCTGCCTGGCCACGCTTCATCGCGTAGTCGCCAATGTCGTAAACCAGCTCCGCCGATTTAGGCTTGCTCGCCAGCGCTTTCGTGAATTCCTCATCGGCCGCCGCGAAATCTTTTTTCTGGCGCCGGCAATTCCCTGCCGCATAGTGCCCCTCGGCCGCATCCAGGGAAGCCAGCTCGGCAATCTGCGGCCGCGCTTGGTCTTCTCCACCCCCGGCGATCCCCGAAACGCTGCAGTCGTATTCGATTAACGCTTGCCTGGCGGAAAAATTATGTCCATCCAGCTTCACAGCCGTTTCGAACTCCTTACGCGTCTTCTTCGCCAGCGACAACGCCGAAAACAACGAAGCGTGTTCGGCCTTCTCACCGTACGTTCTTCCCAGCCATTCGTGGTACACCGAATTCCGGGGTTCGAGAGCGACCGCCTTTTCCGCCGCCGCGATGGCGGCGTCGTGTTGCTGCAATTCGTAGTAGGTCATCGCCAGCAGCAGTTGGACTTCGGCATTCTGCGGATCTTTCGCTGCCGCGGCCTGCAGGATCTGCACGGCCTTTCCGTAGTTGCTCGATTCATAGGCCTCGCGCGCGCCTTCGAGCGGCACATCCCGTTTCACGGTCCCCGCCGCGGCCAAAGTACCCGCCAGCAGCGCCGCACCCAGCAAACTCTTCCTTTTAATTCTCATCCTGCCTTCCCCGCACCTCATCTGCGTCGGTATTGACGATTTGCACCGCCATGCCGTCGCGCAGATCCACGTCGCCGGGCAGCGCCACCATTTCGCCTTCCTGCAATCCGCTTACGATCTCGTAGTTGGTCGCATCGGCAATGCCCACGTGCACTTCCCGCTTCTCCAGCTTCGACTTTCCGACACCCAGTTGGTTATCCTTCACTACAAATACAAACCTGCGCCCGGCCTCGGCCGCCACGGCCCCACGCGGCACCGACAGCACACCCAATCGCACCTTCGAATTAATCCGCACGTTCACGTTGATGTTCGGGAGCAGCTCCAGCTTGTCGTTGTTTACCGCGCAAAGCAGCTCGCCAACGCTTCGCGTCCCGTGCGCCACCACCTGCTTGGGAATCACTTCCGTCTTCCCCACCCAGCTCCGGTTCGGCAGTGCGTCCCACGTGATTCTTACCGGCTGGTCCTGCTCGAGCGCCCCAAGTTCCGGCTCATCAATGAATACGCGCACGCGAACTTTATGCAGATCCGCCATCTCCGCCAGCAAATCCCCCACTTTCACATAATCCCCGGCCTTCGCCGGGAGCGAATAAAGCGTTCCATCGGAAGGCGCCGTAATTCGCCCGTTTGCGACCTTGTCCTCAAGCGCCGCCATTTCGCTCAGCGCCTGCTGTTCCTGCAGCGCGATGCGGTCGGTATCAAGTCTCACCTGACGGTCGAACTCCTGCTTCGCCGCCGCCGCTCGCGTCACTTCCGCTTGAGCCTTTGCCAGCGCCAGGTCGTTGGCCGCGAGGTCCTCCTTGGTCGCCGCTTGTTCCGTCACGAGCCGCGCCAGCACATCGTGGCTTTTCTGCAAACGGTCGCGTTCCGCTTCCGCCTTGGCCAGATCGCCCGACACCCTGGCTGACTCGTCGGCCTTGCCGCCCGCCAGCGCCGCCTGCAAATCGTTTTTCGCCTTCAAAAGCTTGCCCCGCGCTTCAGCGAGCTGAGCGATGGCCGCTTTCACGTTCAACTCGAGCAATAGCTGCCCCTTCTTTACTGCTTGCCCTTCGACTACGCGAATCCTCTCCACAAAAGTGTCGAGCTGCGCACGCATCACGTACGGTGCAATCGGCTCCACTTTTCCGTTGCTGCTGATCGAAGAGATTAGGTTCTCCCGGCGCGGCGTCACCGCAGAAATCTTTGGTGCCGGTTTCCGCCCGCTCAGCCACACCAGCCCGTACGCCAGCGCTCCTGCCAGCAGCAGAAACATCACAATCCGGTTGCGTAACTTGCGATCCAAGTTTTCCTGTTCTCTCGCGCTCTTCCTGCGCAGTGCACTACCTACGCGCTTTCGCGCTCCAGGGCATTTCCACGTCTTGTCCGAGGCTTGCTGGCCCTCCGTCTGGAGGCGGCGAAGTACTTCATTCTAGCAAGAGGCCCTCGGCTTTCTCTAGTAAAGTCCTCTTCGGCAGTTTTCCCCGTATAACATAGATGCCGCCCGCCGCTCCCGCGATGTAGCGCGTTCTGCATCCCTCAACCACAATTGGATGCCCCCCATCACTCCCATCGTCACATAAATCCGCCTCGCCTCTCCCCATTCTCTTCCATGACTTTCTTCGGTAACATTTGACCCGCGTCGCGCGTAGTACACTCCGGCAATGCGGTGCTCCGTCTCGTGATTGCCAGGCGAGGGGTCTGTCCATGATCGAAGCTCGCGGTCTGTCCAAGCGCTTCCACGACAAAAAACGCGGCGAGATCCGCGCCGTGGATAACGTCAGTTTTCGCTGCGAACCCGGAAAAATTTACGGCTTGCTGGGTGCCAATGGCGCCGGCAAAACTACCACGCTGCGCATGCTCGCCACGATTCTCGAGCCTACGGACGGCACTGCCCTGGTCTGCGGCTACGATATCGTCGAACAACCCGAAAAAGTCCGCGCCAATGTCGGATTCCTCTCCACCGCCACCGCGCTCTACCCTCGCCTCAGCGCTCAGGAATTGGTGGAATACTTCGGCCGTCTTAACGGCCTCGACGAAGCCACTCTGAAGAAACGCATCGACGGCATTTTCGACCGCCTGGACATGAACGGTTTCCGCGACCGCCGCTGCGACAAGCTCTCCACCGGCATGAAGCAGAAGACCTCTATCGCCCGCACCCTGGTCCACGATCCGCCCGTCATGATCTTCGACGAACCCACTCTCGGCCTCGACATCATGACCGCGCGCACTATCATCACATTCATCCGCGAATGCCGCGACCGCGGCAAGACCGTCATCTTCTCCACCCACATCATGAGCGAAGTCGAAAAGCTCTGCGACGTCATCGGCATCATCCAGTCCGGCAAGCTCCTTGCCGAAGGCTCCCTGGCTCAGCTCCGTGACAGATACGCAGAGCACGACCTCGAGGAAATCTTCGTCAAGATCGTCACGCCGCTTTACGCCGAGCAGGCCAACTGACATGTCCATCCGCAATGTAGGCATCGTCTACCGCAAAGAGCTCACCGAAGCTCTCCGCGACCGCCGCACTCTCATTTCCACCATTGTCGTTCCACTATTGATGTTCCCCGTTTTGACCGTTGGCTTCGGTGCCGCCATGGTCTCCCTTTTGAATAAAGCTGAGAAAGAAACTCCCCAGGTAATGATCCTGGGTGGCGCCGATTCACCAAATGTTCTGGCGGATCTGAAAAATCTCGAAGGCCTTAAGTTCGTGGACTCCACGCCCGACTGGAAGGATCGGATCGTCAACAAAGAGGTTGGGGCTGCGGTCGAAATTCCGGAGGGTTTCGAAACCGACCTTGCGCATCAGAAATCGGACACCGTAAAGATTTACGACTATAAGAATGAGATTAAGTCCGAGTTCGCAGCGAACCACGTGGAAAAAGCTTTGAAGAAGTACAGCGATAACATTGTCAAACATCGTCTGGAAGCCAAGAATCTCGCCGTTTCAGTTCTCAATCCCTTCGAAATCAAACAGGAAAATGTGGCACCTGCCGAAAAAGTTGGTGGGGCTGCTATTGGCGGGTTACTCGGCTATTTCGTTATTGTCCTGTGCCTACAGGGCGCTATGTATCCGGCCATCGATCTCACTGCCGGAGAAAAAGAGCGCGGCACAATGGAAACGATTCTCTCGAGCCCGATTTCCCGTGTGCATCTCGTGCTAGGGAAGTTTTTTCTGATTCTCACCGCCGCTCTGGTGACCGCCGCTCTCTCGGTCACTTCCATGGGTGTTTCCTTCTGGGCTTCGCAGAAATTCCACGTTTTCGATAGCGGCAGCGCTTCCGACGCCAGTTCATCTCAGCTGCACATAAGCATGGGAGGAATTCTTTCTGTTTTCTTTATGGCGCTGCCGCTCGCCGTTATGTTCTCCGCTGCCCTCCTTACGATCGCGCTGTTTGCCAAGAGTCATAAAGAAGCGCAGAGTTACATCACACCGCTCATGTTCATCGTGATCATCCCGGCAATCGCCGCCATGTTGCCTGGCGTCGAACTCACGCCGAAATTTGCACTCATCCCCATTCTCAATGTCAGCCTGCTCTGCAAAGATCTCATCGCCGGTACTTATCACTGGAACCTCATCGCCATCATCTTCGGCTCCACCTGTGCCTACGCCGCCGCCGCCCTCTTCCTCGCCATCAAAATGTTCCAGCGCGAATCTGTCCTCTTCCGCTCCTAGGCCTCTCGTCTGTAAGGGCGGGGCTTGCTTGCCCCGGATCGCTCGGGGCCCCGCCCGTTCTTCTTTTTGCCTGAGCAGGTGCACACCCCGCCGCGGCGGCTTGTGCGCTTATCCTTCCAATACGTATCACCGCGCCCGTGAAAAGGGACAACATAGGAGTCTACGCACACCGCTTTCTGCCTCTATCCGCGAACCATAAAAAGGCGCAGACTGGTTCCGAGGTTAAACCCATGGTGGCAGTTGCAAGTGTTTGGAAGAAAAAACGCGACAGCTTAAAAGCCAAGAGGAACTCGTTATTCCAGACCTACACAAAGCATCCGCATGACTATCACCTTGCTCGAGAAATCAAAGCGATCGATGATGAAATTGCCGAGTGCACCCAGCACGTGGAACAAGAAAGACGAGCCGAGCAGCGCGCCGCTTCCCCCGCCAGCAAACTCGTCACAACTCCAAAGTAAAACTGCATTCGTCCCTGCCCGTAGAATCCATATTGGTTCCCGAGGATAGCTATTCTCTTTCCTTTATGGCGGCGCCTGCCCCGACCGGGTCGGGGTGGCTAATTCCTCTTCGTCTTTTCGCTGGCTACGGCCGCTGCACGGGATCGCGCTGCGTTTCCCATTGCTCGCTCAGACGCCGCACCGTCTCCCGCAGGCGCACCGCCAGCGCGGCAATGGTTTCGAGCCGCTGCTGGCCGCCCGGTGGCATGTGGCCGTCGCTCTTCCGGCGCACTTCGGCAAGCAGCAGTTCGGCATTGCCCAGGATTCCCGTCAGAGGATTATTCAACTCATGCCGGAGCACTTCGCCAAAATCGCCACTGTCAGAGCTGCTGCTGTCCTCCCTTTTCGATTGCGCAAAGCGCGCTGCGCTGCGAGTCATGAGTTTCGTCTGCCGCAGGCGCTTCTCGACCAGCCCCACCGCAGTCTGGAGACAGCTCTCATTGCGCGTGACATAATCCGCGGCCCCTGCCGCCACCAGCGCGGTCATCTCCCCCTGTCGTTCCAAAGGCCCGATGACCACCACCGGTGCGTGGATCGCCAGCGACGATACCACCGCATCCAGGCGCGGCATACGTCCACGCGGGCCTTCGGCTTCCGGCCCCACCGAAGTCTCTTCGAGCAGAATCACCGATGGCGCGCCATCCACGAGAATTCGCCGCACGGCATCGATGTTGCTCACAGCCGTGACGCGCCGCCGGCCCGGTTTGGGCTTCAGTTCCCGGCGCACCGCCGCACACAAGTCGGCGTCGTCGCTCACGAGCAATATGGTCTGTTCCTCGATGCCCATAAATTTATCCGTTTCTCGCCGCATTTTTCTTCGTCCCCGTTGCTCGCGGGGCCTCGGTCACCGTCGCGCGCGGGATCTTCCCTGCCAGAACCTGCTTGACCTTTTCGCTCAACTCTTCGACACGGAAGGGTTTTGCAACGTACGGCAGGTGATACCGGTCGAGAAATTTTTGCGTCTGGGCGGATATCAGATCTCCGGTCACGAACAAGAAACACTCCCGCAGGGGATTCCCCGCGCGCGCAAGCATCCTGTAGAAATTCTGTCCATCCAGCCCCGGCATCTTCATGTCGCAGATCACCAGGTCATAGGGCTCCCGCTCCGCCCGGTCCAGCGCCGCCCGGCCATCCATCAACACCTCTACGCGCATGCCTTCGTCTTCCAATACATCGGCGATCAGCCGCGCCACCGTTGGCTCATCTTCTACGACGAGCACCGATGGCGCGGCCTTTTCTGGGTGCGACAACTCGCTCGGCGGTTCGGCCGCGCGAGGTGCGCGAGTCCCTGGGGCACGAAGTTCGTCGGTTTCTCTCGGCTGGGAAGGAGCCCCGCGGGTTTCCGTAACCGCCGGGAGTTCAATCGTGAACACCGCTCCGCCGCCGGGCGGGCTCGATACCCTCAGCTGGCCTCCATGTTCGCGCACAATCCCCAGGGCGATCGCCAGTCCCAGTCCGGTACCGGCACCGGCAGGCTTCGTGGTAAAGAAGGGGTCGAAAATCCGTGCCATGATCCCTTCCGGAATTCCCGGGCCGTCGTCGCTGACTTCGAGAAGCACGCGGCCCTCGCTCGTCCACTTCGTGCGCACCCGGATGTTCCCGCCCTTGCCGGATTCCACGATGGCCTGCCGCGCGTTTCCCACCAGGTTGATCAGCACTTGCTGTAACTGCCCGGCGTCACCATGCACGAAGGATGGCGCGGGATCCAGTTCCAGCTTGAGGCGGATCTTCTCCGTAGCCAAGCCGAACCGTTGCAGCTCCATCGTCTTCAGCACCATCTGATTCAGCGATACCCAGCGTCTTTCCGGCTGCGTTTCTCGCGCGTTCAGAAGTAGCTGCCGCAGAATGGTGCTGGCGCGCTCCGCTTCCTGGTAGATCTTTCGGGCTTCTTCCGTGCGTCCCGCGGCATCGCCGCGCAGCAGCAAGCGCTGCGCGTAACCCAGGATGCTCGTCAGCGGATTGCTCAATTCGTGCGCCACGCCCGTGACCATCTGGCCCAGCGCCGCGAGCTTTTCCGTTTGCAGCAGCTTGGATTGAAAAACGCGCCGCGCCGTCAAGTCGCGGTAAATTTCCACTCTTCCGAGCCGGTGGCCTGCGCCGTCCAGCACCGGGCGCGCCGCGCGCTCCAGCACCCGCGGCGACGGCCGCAGCAGTTGCAGCTCTTCGCAGACCCCGCTTTCCAAGCCGCGTGCCAGTTCGCGCCAGCGCTCGGCAAAACGCCCTGGCTCCGCTGCTTGTTCTGCCAGACGCCTGAGCAATCCATCTAGTGAGGTGATTTCCGCTGTTTCCGCGGGAAGCAATCCAGCCATCTGCGCAAAACGGCTGTTCATTGCGCGGATGCGGTCCTTCTCATCGAATAGCACCACGCCCTCTTCCAGCCATTCCAGCACGCTGCGGAGTTCGTACTCCGCCCGCTCCGGGGGGGCGCCCGAATCGTTCGCTTGCACTGGATCGAGCAAAACCGCGAAGAGTTCTTCTCCCACCGGCATTGCCTGCCGCAGCCGCACGCGCGCACCGTTGCGCAGCTCAAACTCACCTGGCTCTTCGCTTTGCGCAAGCTCCGCTGATGCGCCTGCCACCGCGCGCCGGGTCCAGCGCTCGATGCTCTCCCGCTCGCGGAGCCGAAAAAGCTCCGCGAAGTCCTTCCCGGAGAATTCCGCCTCGCCCGCTGTGGATTCGCCGGCGTTCCGCTTTGCGGTTCCGCTTTCAGAAGATTTTTTCAGCAGATCTCGCGCACCCCGGCTGAGTCCTGCGATCTCTCCACGCGCATTGAATAAAACTGTTTCCTGCCCGGAATCGAGGAACGAACGTTGCCACGCTCCCCGCCTCTCGTCCGCGGCGCGACACTTTTCTCGCGCCAGCGCCGCGGCGGCCAGCGAAGCGCGGAGTTCCAGCCGGGTGAGAGTCCCCAGCGAAATGCCGCCCGGACGCAGTCCCGCCACAAGGACGCCCAGTATTTCGCCATCAAACTCCAGCGGCAAAGCTACAACGCGGCCCATTTCCCCTTGCGGACAGGAGGACTGTGTCTCGCTCCCCACCAACTTCCGGGTCTCCAGCGCTTTCTTCCAGACCGCCGCGAGCGGTCCGTTTTCCACCGCGCGCGTCCATGTGGGATCGCCGCTTTTCCAGGGGAACGCTATCTCTACGGCATCGGTCTCTTTGCCTTGAATCACGATTGTCCGGCCGACAACGGCAAAAACGGCTTCTAGACCGCAGTTGTGACTGCTTGTTTCCGTGCACTGACGTACCAGGCTCGCCAGAATCGAACTTTCCGAAGCGCTCTTGCCCAGCGCCGCAATCACCTCTGCCGCCATGGTCAAGTCCGTTTGACGCTCCCGCGCGATGCGCTGCTCTTCCTCTAGCTCCACAGCGAGCAGGAGTTCCGCCGCCACGGATTCCAGCAAGGTGCGCGGCAACGCGCCTTGTTTCGTCCGCGTGCATGCCAGAAGGACTCCTCGCAAGTGGCCGCTTCTCGCCACGGGAGCCCACACGGCAGCTCGCATCTCCACGAGCGGACCAAGCATGGGCCGCGCCAGCGGCTTGTCCAGATCCTGTTCCACGCTCTTTCCGGCAAAAAGTTCCTGCGGCAGGGGAAACTCCGGGGACAATCTCGCCCATTCCGCAGGAGTCGTCTCCACGCCTTTTTCCCATATCATTCCGTGGAAGCTCAGCGGAAAGGAGCTTTCTTCCCTCTGCGCGGGTTGCCGCTCCATCCAAACTCCGTAGCGGTCTGCACTGGTTTCCAGAGACAATATGTGGAGCGCCTCCCGCACGAGTTCCTCGCGAGAAGCACCCTCGGCCGCCGCGCGCGCCACTCCTTTTTCTGGCGCCCGCTCCTCTTGCTTTTTCTTCCCCCAAATCGGCATCCACGATCCTTACTTTTCCGTGCCCCCGCTTGCGGATGGCCCTGGAATGAGGCGACGTCTTCGCGAGACGACAATGAACTGCTCAGCGATTCAGTCTTCAGAAAGTCCTCTTGCATTGCCGGGTCCAACCAAACGAGGGAATTTCACTTTCAAAATCAACAGGTTATGAGGCCGCGGTCAGGCGCATCCGTCAGGCGGGATTCCATGTCGAGAATCGCGCTCCCTCAATTCCCAGAGTGAAACGGAAGGGAAAAGTGGAACAGTTCAAGAGTTCAGAGGCCAAAACTCCGAGAGTCGGAAATCCGATTACTGTAGGCCCGGGTGGCGAGACGCGCACCGGGAAGAGACGCCTGCTCGATGACACTGTTCTGCTGCGTTTCTAGTTGGGGAAAAAAGCCCGATGATGACCGGTTTCCGTAGCCTGCAGGTCGGAAGGCAACGCTTGAACTACTGCTCTGCGTGCTGCATATGGTACTGCTTCAACTTTCGATAAAGTGTCGTCTTGCCAATCCCCAGCATCCGCGCGGCGGCAAGTTTGTCGCCGCCCGTTTCGCGCAACATGCGCAAAATGGCGCGTCTCTCCAGCTCTTCCAGCGGCAACAACTCCTCTTTTTCCGGGGCCCTTTCGCTGGACGGATATTGCAGGCTCGATGGCAGGTCGCCCACGTGAACGATCGGGCCGGAGCCCAGGGCCACCGCGCGTTCGATGGCGTTCTCCAGCTCGCGCACGTTTCCCGGCCAGTCGTAGGCCACCAGTCGCCGCATGGCATCTTCCGAGATCGTCCGCGCGGGACCCTGGGCGTCCGTGAACTTGTCGAGAAAAGAGGTTACCAGGAGCGGGATATCGCTCTTGCGTTCGCGCAGCGGCGGCAGCTTGATTTGCACGACGTTCAGACGGAAATAAAGGTCCTGACGGAAGCTGCCATTGCGGATGGCGGTTTCCAAATCGCGATTGGTGGCAGCGATGATGCGCACATCGAGGCGGCGGCGCTCCGTCGAACCTACCGGTTTCACTTCTCGCTCCTGCAGGACGCGCAACAATTTGGCTTGCAGATCCACGGGCAAATCGCCGATTTCATCCAGAAACAGTGTGCCGCCCTGCGCAGCCTCCAGCAGGCCCTGCTTGGCCTGCACCGCCCCGGTAAATGCGCCTTTCACGTAACCGAACAATTCCGATTCGATCAGCGTCGGCACCAGGGCAGAACAGTCCACCGGCGCGAAAGGACGGCTCTTGCGCGCTCCTAAGAAATGGATGCTGCGGGCTACCAGCTCTTTTCCGGTTCCGCTCTCTCCCAGAATCAGCACGGGATACTCGTGCTGGCTCACCTTCTCGATCAGTTTGTAGACGCGCTGCATTCTTTCCGAAACGCCGATCAGCCCGCCAAATCCCGGCCGCGTGCGCAGTTGCTCGCGAAGCAGTTGGTTTTCTTGACGGAGATCCACGTCCCGCGCCACGCGCATCAGCCGCGACTGCAGGTCCTCCACGTGGAAGGGTTTCGTTACGTAGTCCGCCGCGCCCATGCGCGTGGCCTCCACCGCCGAATCGATCGTTCCATACTGCGTCAGAACCACCACCGCCACTTGGGGATAAACGTCGCGAACCCGCTTCAGCAGATCCAAGCCGCTGGATTGCTGCAGCTTCAGATCGGTAAGAACAATATCAACGGAGTGCAATTCGAGCAGCTCCAGCGCCTCCGCCACCGAAGCCGCGGCGATGGCCTTCATGCCACAGGACTCGGCCACGTCCGAGCAAAGGTTTCGCGTGACTTCTTCATCCTCCACAACCAGAACGGTCATGGACACCGCAGAGCGCCGCACGGCTGATTCTTCGCTCATCGTCACCCGCCTGGAAACTGTCTCTGTCCTATTTCTCGTAGCATCCGCAGTGCCATTTCCGGAAAGGCAGCCTGCTATTCATAAATCAATATAGTAGCTATGTTAGCATTAAAACCACTGTTCCATTTCGGGAATCTTTAATCCTCTGTTATCCATTACATCCTAGCTAACATATGTATTTCCAATGAATTACCAAATTGGAATCTCTGGGGTTCCCTTTTGAACGAAAAGTCGAGCTGGCATGACCGCCTGGTTAGCCTGGAGAAAAGCAAAAAAGGCTCCCCGAAATACTCCTCGGGGAGTCCTTTCTATTCCGATGATGTCAAGTCTGACTCAACAGACCGCACCGACCTTAGGAGTTAATCGTTACGGCTTTGTGGTCTTCTTCTTGGGTGCCGGTTTTGCTGTTTTCTGGGTTTCTCCACCCTTCCGGCTGATCAATGTCAAAACATCTTCGGCGTTGAAGGGGAACCGCCGCACGGACTGCTCGCCGGTGGTGCTCAGGGTGACGTCCACGCGCCGGTTATTGGCCAGGATGACGGTTGGCAGGTTCTTGAGGATCTTCTGCCGGTCGGCAGAGCTCAATTCGGTGTCTTGGTCGATCAACTGCTTCACCTGCTCGGCGCTCAGGTTCTGCTGATGCCCGAACGCTTTCGTCTCGATGCTTTCCGCCGCAACGCCTTGCTCCACCAGGAAGCGCTTGGTGCGGTCCACGCGGCGCTCGGAGAGGGCCTTGTTGTATTTCTCCGAACCGCGCGGGTCCGCATGCCCTTCGAGAATCAAATGGGCCTCCGGTTTGTAGGCGCGGTATTGTTTGAAATCATTGGCAAGCGCCGTGAGGGTCTTCTGCTGGCTCGCAAGCAAGCCTCCATCGGGTCTTGCAACCGTCGGGAGCGCCGTCGGAAAGTAAATACTGTGCAAGGCCAGCTTGACTTCCAATTGTTTGATCTGCGGCGGCTCCTTCACTTCGACGATCGTCGAAGCTTCCGCATTGCCTCCGCGGCCGTCGCTGACCTTGCAATTGACGGTGTATTTCCCCGGCTGCAAGCCCGTGGCATCAAACTGCGCTTGCGCGCCGCTTCCGGTGATCTGTCCGCCCGTGGCTGTGTAGCTGTACGTCAGCGGATCGTTGTCCGGATCGCTGGCCGTCGAAATGATCGCGGCATGCTCACCGGGCAGGATGGGGCTGTGGTCCGGCGCGCAGGAAATCACCGGAGGGTGATTGGGTTTCTCTTCCACCTTGAGATCCGCGGCGCACGAAGCCGTGCCGCCCTTGCCGTCGTCCACCTTCGCGTTCACCGTATACGTGCCCACTCCGAGTCCCGCCGTGCTCCAGCGCGCGTCCGGCCCGGTGCCTTCCACGGTGCCGCCCGTCGCCGTGTAGCTGTACGTCAGCGGATCGTTGTCCGGATCGCTGGCATTTACGTGCACCGCCACGGTATCGCCCGAGCCCGCGTACACGGACACCGGATTCGCCGAACACGACGCGATGGGCGGATGATTCACCGGAGGCGGCGGGGCCTTCGGGAAACCCCAGCGCAGCACCAGTCCGGTGCCAAGACGCAAATTATTCTGCCGCGAATTCGCGCCCACAGCAGCGCCGGAGAAGCTGGTCATCAGATAGTCGATCTGCGCAAACCGCCACGCCAGATTCTTCATGAGCACGACGTCCACGCCGCCTCCGGTAGCCACCGCGAACGCGCTCTGACTCTGGCTGCCGCTCCCAACCATATTCTGGTCACTGCCACCACCAACCAGTTCTTGTCCGCCGCTTGCCCCGCCGAAGAGAAATTCAGCGAAAGGAACGAAATAATCGAACCGCCGGAGGTTCAGCCGGGGACCGAACAGATAGGTGGTGTAATAGCCGCCGGTGGGCGTGCCAGAAAAATTTCGATCGAAATGGTAATTGCCTAATTCACCCGTAAGCCCGAGCCACTTCGATGCGTTGTAGGTAAACGAACCCGTGGCGCCCTGGCTGCTGAAGGAATCAAACGGGCTGCCCGGAGCGAAATTTATATAGCTATAGCCGACCGCGGTTTCGAACTTTGGAACAAGGCGTCCCACCGGCGTCTCGTCTTTGCTTGCCGCGGCCGCCGGGAAGGGCGCCGGCTGCGGCGCGGCAGGCAGCGCAAACAGATTCCGCGCCGCTGGCGCGACACTCGCGCCGTTCGCCGGGACAGCGTTCTTCTCCGGCGCATCCACAGTTGCCTTCGTGGCGTCTTCCGTGCCGCCGCCTCTTTGCTGACCACACAAGGGCGCACTCAACAGCGCGCTCAACCCCAATGCCATGGACCAATTCCGCATGGTTCTCCTCCAAAAAATGTAATCTTGCTCCTGACCCATCCCTTTGACTTCACGCGTGCGGCTCGAAACCATGCGCATACCGCCTAGCTCTGGAAAATTTCACACAAAAGTGAGAAGCGCAATGCGGTTAGCCTAGTCCACGTGTCCCTTTCCGTGCAAGCGTTTCCTCACTCTGGGCGCGCGCCTCCTGCGCCGCTGTTCGCCGCAATGGTCTGTGCACCGGCATCCTCGCTGCCGGCGGCTTGCGCAGAGAGAGGATTCCCCGCTTGCGTTATTTCTCCGATGCTCCCCGGATTAATCCTGTGTTTATCTCTCTTCTATCAACGTCTCTAGAAAGGAACTGCGATGAAATTTGAAAATTCTTTCAGATGGAGACTGGCAGCAGCGGAATTTTAAGCTGCGGCCAGAAAACCGGCCGAATTTCATCACAGTGCCTCATTGCAAGATTTCGCCCCGACCTGTTCGCGCAAAGGAGAAAAACCGATGAACATACAACGCAAAATCAGCATTCTCGTGATCGCCGGGCTCGCCGTCGCAGGCATGGCAGCGGCCCAGGAACAAGAGAAGAAAATCAAACGCTCCGATCTGCCGCCCGCTGTGGAGAAGACCGTCGCCGCGGAAAGTGCTGGCGCCACGGTCAAGGGCTTGTCGCAAGAAAAAGAGAACGGGCAGATTTTTTACGAAGCGGAGATGATCGTGAACGGGCACACGAAGGATGTGCTCATCGATGCCACAGGCGCAGTTGCAGAAGTCGAGGAGCAGGTCGCCCTGGACGCTCTCTCCCCGGAAGTCAAAGCCGGACTTTTGGCCAAGGCCGGCCAGGGCAAGATCACCAAAGTAGAAACCATCAAGAAGCACGACAAGCTGGTGGCTTACGAAGCCAAGGTGAACACCAACGGGAAAAAGTCTGAGGTGCAAGTCGGCCCGGACGGCAAACCCCTTGACCATGAAGAGTAGCTCAGGCGCAACGCCGCAAGATTGAGCTTTCAGCATTTCAGGGCCCGGGTTTCCGTTTGACGACTCGGGCCGCTGTCATTTCCGCTTGTTCTGCGCTTCTTGTGACGGACATTCCTGTCCGTGTGCCTTTTCTCCGCATCCCCCTCTTGGGTTTCGAGCGCCGCCTCTCCCCGCAGCAAATGCGCCGTTTCACTTTATAAAATGTATAATCCGGCCGACGATGGTACTTGCTTCCGGCACTAAATTAGGCCCCTACGAGATCCAGTCCGCGCTGGGCGCAGGTGTCATGGGGTCCCAACTTGCGCATCCCCAGACTCGTAACATAAACTGTCGCCGTAGACTCACACCGCCCTGCCAGCCCGGCGCGCCGTCTCTGCCCCACTTCGTCCGGTTGGCGCGGTCGCAACCCGTTTGTATGCTGCCCCGGCTACTTCGGGGTTGACTCTTGGGGAGAGCATCTTGGCAACACCGCTGGAAAACTGGGTGGATGAATCGGCTCGGCTCACCAAGCCGGACCGCGTGGTCTTTTGCGACGGCTCCGAAGCCGAAAACGAGCGGATCATTGGCGGGATGCTGCGTGACGGCGAATCTCTCCGGCTCAACGAAAAAACCTATCCCAACTGCTACCTTTTCCGCAGCAGCCCCAATGACGTGGCACGCACCGAACACCTTACCTTCATCTGTTCACCAGAAAAAGACGACGCAGGTCCCACCAATAACTGGATGGACCCGGAGGGCGCCAAGCAAAAAATCGGCGCGCTGTTCGATGGCGCCATGCGCGGCCGCACCATGTACGTTGTGCCCTACATCATGGGTCCGGCAAATTCGCCCATCAGCAAAATCGGCGTGGAAATTACCGACAGCCCCTACGTCGTCGCCAGCATGCGCATCATGTGCCGGATGGGCAAGATCGCGATGGACCGCCTCGGCTCGTCCGCCGATTTCGTTCCCGGCTTGCACTCCCTCGGCGATCTCGATCCCTCGCGCCGATACATCCTGCACTTTCCGCAGGAAAAACTGATCTGGAGCATTGGCTCGGGCTATGGGGGCAACGCGCTGCTCGGGAAAAAATGTTTTGCGCTGCGCATCGCCAGCGTGATGGCGCGCGAACAGGGCTGGATGGCCGAGCACATGCTCATCCTCGGCCTGGAGTCTCCGGGGGGCAAGGTCACCTACATGGCCGCGGCCTTCCCCAGCGCCTGCGGCAAGACCAACCTCGCCATGATGGTTTCCGCTCTCGAGAGCCAGTGCTACCGCGTCTGGACTGTTGGCGACGACATCTCCTGGATGAAAGTCGGCGAGGATGGCTACCTCCACGCCATCAACCCGGAGGCGGGCTTCTTCGGCGTCGCGCCCGGTACGGGCTCTAAGACAAACCCCAACGTGATGACCGCGATAACTCGCAACACGCTCTTCACCAACGTGGGGCTGACGCCGAATCGCGAACCGTGGTGGGAAGGCATCGAGTCCGCGCCGCCGGCGGGCACGATCAGCTGGAAAGGCGAAGTCTGGGACACTTCCAAAGGACTCGCGGCACATCCCAATTCGCGCTACACCGTGCCTGCGCCGCAAGCGCCGAGCATTTCACCTGAGTGGGAAGCGCCAAAGGGCGTCCCCATCTCTGCATTTATCTTTGGCGGCCGGCGCGCGCGCCTTGCTCCGCTTGTGTACCAATCGTTCGATTGGCAGCACGGCGTTTTCGTGGGCGCCACCATGGCCTCGGAAACCACCGCTGCCATAACGGGCGAGGTCGGCGTCACACGCCGCGATCCCATGGCCATGCTGCCCTTCTGCGGCTACAACATGGCCGACTATTTCCGCCACTGGCTGGAGATGGGCAAGCGCATCCCGCATCCGCCGAAAATTTTCCACGTGAACTGGTTCCGGCGCGGCACGGATGGAAAATTCCTGTGGCCCGGCTACGGCGACAATGTCCGCGCCTTGAAGTGGATCCTCGAGCGCGTCGAGGGCCGCGGCCAGGCGCAGGAAACGCCCGTCGGTTTTGTGCCCGCGCGAAATGGCCTCACGCTGGATGGTTTGAATATCTCGCCCGACTCGATCGACGAATTGTTCCGCGTGAACCCCGACGATTGGCAGCCGGAACTCGCCGCTACAAAACAATTTTTTGAAAAATTCGGCGATCGTCTGCCGCGTGAGTTGCTCGAAGAGCATCGCCGCCTCACGCAACGATTCCAGCGGAGGGTTACCGCTTAACCGGAATTTCTCTAACTAAAAGAACGTGCTGTTGCAGTTCTCGCCCGGTTTACTTTTCCGATCACGCAAAACTCAGAGGATCGATTCAATTTCGGCGTCGAGGGAGACATGCGTGACGGGAATGCCGTTGATCGAGAACCGGGAACCTTCCGCTTTCGTAAAGTGGCAAAACCGGCTGATGTGATAGTCCTCGTCGTAGGCAGAGAAGAGCCTCTCCGTCTCGGCTACACTAAGTTGGAACGCGGCGAGCGAAACAGGCTTGCCAAATTCGCCTGTGAGCGAGCGGTAGAGGCCCACTAGTTCGCGGAGGGACATCATGGTATTGAGCGGCCGCGAAGCGTCCGACGGCGCGCGGCGAGGGACTTCGGCGCTCATGGCGGGCTCCTAAAACGAAGTGTACTGCCGGAAGAAGCAGAAGAAAAGAATTTAACCCGGAGGACACAAAGAGCAGAGAGGGGAGGAAAGAGAGTGGCTGCCGTGAGAAATTTGTCTGCGATTGCAGGGATTGGGTAAGATGTTGGCCGGGATTTTTAATCGCAAGAGTCGATAGAGTCAGGAGGAAATGCAATGAGTATTTCGGTTGGACAGACGGCGCCGGATTTTATGCTGCTGAATCAGGACAAAAAAGAAGTGCGGCTTTCGGATTTCGCGGGAAAAAAGAATGTCGTGCTGGTGTGGTACCCGCTCGACTGGAGTCCGACGTGCACGAACGAACACGCCTGCTTTGTGAATGAGATGAAGGCGTTCGAAAGGCTGGATGCGGAAGTGCTGGGCGTTAGCGTGGACAGCGTGTGGTCACACAAAGCATACGTGGAAAAAATGGGCATCAAGTACTCGCTGCTCGCGGATTTTCATCCACGAGGCGCGGCGAGCGAGAAATATGGCGTGTACCTCGCCGACAAGGGCATCACCGGCCGCTCCATCGCCATCGTGAACAAGGCGGGAAAAGTGGCTTGGTTCAAGAATTACGATATCCCTGTCGTTCCGGATGTGAAAGAAGTGGCGGCGGCATTGCAGCAAGTGAAGGCAGCGTCCGCGTAAGAACGAATCTTTAAAGAAGCAAAGAGGGCCGGCGAATGCCGGCCCTCTTTGTTTACGGCGCGGTCATCGCGGCAAAGAGAATCGGCTGCAGCAGCCAGAGCAAGAGGACGAGAATTCCGGCGGCAATCAGAGGGATGCGAAGAAAGTTTGGCTGAACGACGGAATGGCAAGTCGCCAGGCCCGGAACCACGACAAAGAACGCGCGCCCTGAAAGCAAACCCCAATCCCAACAGGCCTCGGGCAAGCGCGTCGAGAGCCAGTGAAGAACGGCGCCTGAGGGGAATCCGGGGAACCGCAGCGCGTAACTCAGCGTCACGCAAACGAGCAGCACGATAGCAAAGGGATCGCGATTCCCGCTTTTTTCTTCTTCGCCGGGCAGTTCTTCCTTTGCGCCGTCCCGGGAATCCTCATTCCGTGCAAGCGGAGGCGCATCTTCCGGAAGGACGCGCGCCCATGCCATCGTCAGCGGCACCGCCGCTCCCACCACGAGCGCGCAGAGAAGAAGAAATGCCAGGCGATGATCAAGAGTAATTGCGGCTAACATTTCTAGGTTGAGCGGCGCTTGCGAAAAGCGAAGTATACAACCGGGAACGCAATGCAAGGAAAAGCCCGGATGAACAGCGAGCGCGCTCCGGACCCAGCGAGACGCTCAATGCGTCGTGGCAGGGGAGGGTTCTGCGAAGGAGCGAACGAATAGCACCAGTTGCCAGCGCTGCTCCTCGGTCAGGCGTTTTTTAAAGCCGGGCATGGGTTTTCGGCCCTGGCTGATCTGGTAGAAAAGTTCGCCGTCGGTGCGCGTGCTCATGTGCTTTTCATCGGTGAGATTCCCGGGAGCAGGGTCGTACATCTTGCCTTCCGGGCCGTCGCCTTTGCCGGCATCACCGTGGCACTGTGCGCATTTGTCTAGGTAAATCAAGCGCGTGGATGCGATTGCTGCCGCGGATGGCGCGACGGGATTCTTCAGCTTCCTGGCTTCTTCGGGAATGACCCATTCCCTGCTCTGCAACACCGCAAGAACCAGCGAGAGGACGATGAGCACCAGGACAAATGCAAAGAGCATTTTGCGCAAGGCCAGATTGCGTTGCGGAGGAGTTCTCATGCAGACGAGAAAATTCTCGCACACTCGCTGGGCGAGCGAAAGTCGCGCGGCGCAAAAAGGATTTTCGCGATGCGCGTTGCAATCGCTCAGTGTCGCCCGGCTTGCAGCTTAATGGGAACGGAAAATCAGCCAGAGAAGCTCGCCGTTGAAGAACAGCACGGCGGCGGCGACGATCCACGCGATTACCGACGTGGCGCGCGAATTGGTGAATTCGCCCATCTTGGCGCGGTCGCCCGTGAACTGGATCAGCGGAATGATGGCAAACGGCAACTGAAAACTCAAAACCACTTGGCTGAGGATGATGAGCGCGGTAACTTTGCCTTCGCCCGCGAAGCCGATCACAAAAGCCGCGGGAATGATGGCGATGGAACGGGTGATCAGGCGGCGCAGCCAGGGCTTCAATCGAATCTTGAGAAATCCTTCCATAACGATCTGTCCGGCGAGTGTGCCGGTGAGCGTGGAATTCTGGCCCGAGGCGAGTAGCGCGCAAGCGAAGACGGTGCCGGCGAGGCTTACGCCGAGAACAGGGCTCAGAAGCTTGTAGGCTTCGGCGATTTCGGCCACGTTCGAGAGGCCCCGGGTATGAAACGCAGCGGCGCCAAGGACCAGGATGGCCGCATTAACGAACAGGGCAAAGCCCAGCGCCAGCGTGGAATCGAGCACGGCGTAGCGAATCGCTTCGCGGCGGTCGCGCGAAGAGTCGCCGAAAGCGCGCGTCTGCACGATGCTGGAGTGCAGATAAAGATTGTGCGGCATGACCGTGGCGCCGAGGATGCCGATGGCGATATAAAGCATTTCGCGGTTGCGAAGAATTTCCGCGCGCGGCAGAAACCCGGACGCGGCTTCAAGCCAAAGAGGCCGCGCGAAAAAGATTTCGTAGGCGAAACACGCGGCAATCGAGGCAATGAGCGTGATGACGAAGGCTTCGATGATGCGGAAGCCGCGCCCCTGCAGCGCGAGCACGATCAACACGTCGAACGCGGTGATCAGCACGCCCGCGAGCAGCGGCAATCCGAACAGGAGTTTGAGCGCCACGGCCGAGCCGAGAACTTCGGCGAGGTCGCAGGCAGCGATGGCGAGTTCGCAGATGACCCAAAGCGCGTAAGCCGTACGGCGGGAATAGTGATCGCGGCAAGCCTGGGCGAGGTCACGGCCGGTGGCGATGCCAAGCTTTGCGGAAAGCGCCTGGAGAAACATGGCGATCAGGTTGCTGATGAGGACGACGCTCAGCAGCGTATAGCCGAATTTCGAGCCGCCGCCAATGTCGGTGGCCCAGTTGCCGGGGTCCATGTAGCCGACGGCGACAAGATAGCCGGGCCCGGCGAACGCGAGCATTTTGCGAAACCAGGAAGCGCCATGGGCGATGTGGATTGTGCGATGAACCTCGGGGAGTGAGGGCATTGCCACGTCGTGGCGCCAGGCCGCGGGAGAGAAAATGCTGGCGGGGGATTCCCCGCTGACGGGTGGTTCCATTTCGAGTTGTGGCGGGACCGTCGGTGCCATGGCCGATGTTAACTATGTTAAATGTCCTTATTAAACTACACTTAATGCCCCGCCATGTCAATGGAACTTGCATCGCTGAGTGCTCTAGAGAGCAGCACCGCGAACCGTGGGGAGGAATATCCGTGGCTGTGGTAACTTCGAGAAAGCATTTGGGGAGAAACAAACGATGGACGAGCAGCGACCCGTGCAGGGTCAGGTACAAATCAAGGCGGACGAAAAAGAGCTGCAAGGGCAGTACAGCAATCTGGTGATGATTCATCACAACCTGGAAGAGTTCACGCTGAACTTTATCTATATTTTCCCGAATGGCGCGCAGGGGAAGCTGCTAAGCAGCGTGATCGTGAATCCCGGCCACGCGAAACGCATCTGGCGAGCGCTCGGTGAAAACATCGGCCGCTACGAGGCGCAGTTCGGAACCATCAAGGAGGCGCCGGCCGGCAGCGAGCCCACGCCCAACGTGGGTTTTGTGCAGTAGAGCGCTCAGTTGTAACGTGGCGAGAGAGCAGGTAAACAGCGGTTGTGCGCGTCCCGCCGAGCCGTGTTAAAATCTTTGCGTCGTTCCTCGAACGGGCCTGTAGCTCAGGTGGCTAGAGCGCGCCCCTGATAAGGGCGAGGTCGGTGGTTCAAGTCCACCCAGGCCCACCATTGTGGACCGCAGTGCCGTTTCACACCTACATCCTAAGGAGCGAATCAACGGGCCAGTTTTATGTCGGCCACACGGAGAACTTGACCAAGCGCATCTTCGAGCACAATAACAATCGAACCGCTTCCATCAAGAACCGCGGGCCATGGAAACTTTTCTACTCTGAGGTGTTTGATACCCGGAACGACGCCGCCAGGCGCGAGCGGCAAATCAAGAGCATGAAAAGCAAAAAATACATCGAATCGTTAGCTAGAGCGTCCCGATAGGATCGGGACGGTCGGTGGTTCAAGTCCACCCAGGCCCACCAAACAATTCTTCAAGCGAGAACTCCTCACCTTTGATTCCCGACGAACTTCTCCTTCTTTGCCAAACGACCCGGTTGAGACGTGCTATAAGAGTCGGACGAGCAGGAGGGTCCAATGAATATCACTCGAAGGGAAGCCTGCGCGCTGCTCCCCGCAATGTGCGCCGCACTGTCTGCATCTTCTTCGGAGACCGATGCGCTAAAATCCGCAGCTTATCCATTCGAAAGTCTGCCTGTTTCGAAAGAAGGCCAAGCCGCCTACCGGGACATTTTGGAAGGTCGCACGCATACGGGCGACTACTTGGAAGCTCATGAAACGGTGCTGGAAGCTGGCGCTATGCCGCACCCTGCTCACCATCACGAGGGTGAAGAGCTATTCCTCATCAGTAGCGGAACACTCGAAGCCACAATTGCCGGAAGGAAAACCGTCCTCGGACCGGGTTCCGCTTTTTTTGTAGCGTCCAACGTGGAGCACGGACTTCGCAATGCGGGCGCCACGCCTGCCCAGTATTTTGCCGTGACTCTGGGCCAAAAAGCTTCCTGACCCGCTAGCCTGCGCTGCGCACTCGCGCGTCGAACGCGAACTCCCTCTCCATTCCTCGCTTGCGATAAGATGCACGATGCACTTTCCCAGCCGGGCCTCAACCTATGGCAGCACACATTATCGGCCAGTCTGTTCCGCGCAAAGAAGGGCGCGGCAAAGTCACGGGGCACGCCCGCTACGTGGACGATCTGACGTTTCCGGACATGATTCATGGGGTTACGGTGCGCAGCTCTGTTGCGCGCGGCCGCATTCGGGGGATTCATTTCGAAGGCAGCATTCCCTGGGCGGAATTCACCATCGTCACGGCAAAGGACATCCCTTCGAAAAACTGCGTGGCGCTGCTCATCGAAGACCAGCCCTGCCTCGCGGATGAGTTTGTCAATCACCCCGAAGAGCCGGTCGTGTTGCTCGCGCATGCCGACAAATATCTGCTCGAAGAGGCGCGCCGCGCCGTGCGCATTGACATCGAGCCGCTGCCTGCAATTTTCACGATCGACGATTCCCTCGCGAAGAAACAAGTCATCTGGGGCGACGACAATATTTTCAAATCCTTCCGCGTCGAAAAGGGCGACGTGGATGGCGCCTGGGGCAAAGCAGACTTCATCGTCGAAGGCGAATACGAAACTGGCGCGCAGGAGCAGCTCTACATCGAACCGCAAGGGATGATCGCGCAGGCAAGCCCGGCCTTAGGCGTCACCGTATGGGGCTCGCTGCAATGTCCCTATTACGTGCACAAAGCGCTGGTGTGCCTGTTCGGATTCCCGAAGGAGCGCATCCGCGTGGTGCAGACGGAAACGGGCGGAGCATTCGGCGGCAAGGAAGAATATCCCTCCATGATCGCCTGCCACGCCGCGCTGCTCGCGTGGAAATCAGGCAAGCCCGTCAAAATTATTTACGACCGCGCCGAAGACATGGCTGCGACGACGAAGCGCCATCCTTCGCGGACGCGCCACCGCACGGGTGTCACGCGCGACGGCAAGCTCCTCGCGATGGAGATTGACTTCACGCTCGATGGCGGCGCGTATCAAACGCTTTCCCCGGTCGTTCTCTCACGGGGAACGATTCACGCCGCCGGGCCATACGATTGCCCCAACGTGCGCATTCGCAGCCGCGTGGTTGCCACCAACGCCCCTCCGCACGGCGCCTTTCGCGGATTCGGCGCGCCGCAGAGCGTCTTTGCCCTCGAACGCCATCTGGACCGCGTGGCAAGCGCCCTTGAACTCGCGCCCGAAGAATTGCGCCGCAGAAATTTCATCGGCGAAGGCCAGACGCTGGCCGTCAGCCAGGTGATTCATGAAAAAGTGGACATGGGCCGGCTCCTCGACCGCGCGCTCGATTTGAGCGGCTACCACGCGAAACGAAAACGTTTTCAAGAAGAAAATTCGCGCGGCGCAATCAAGCGAGGCATCGGACTCGCCGCATTCCTGCACGGCGCGGGATTCACCGGATCGGGCGAGGAGTATCTCGCTTCGGAGGTTGCCGTGGAGGCCACGCGTGAAGGCCGCGTGCTCGTGCTCGCGGGCAGCACCGAAATGGGACAGGGCACGAACACGATTTTTGCACAGATCGCAGCGGAGGCTCTGGGCCTCGATTGCGAGCAGATCGAGATTTTGCAGCCCGACACCGCGATCGTCCCCAATAGCGGGCCGACGGTGGCTTCGCGCACCGCCATGATTGTCGGAAAACTTGTCGAATCGGCCGCGCGCGCCTTGCAGCAGACTTTGTTCCAGAACGGTTTTCTGAATTCGAACTACAGCGCAAAAGATTTTGCGGATGCGTGTCGCCAGTACACCGGCAAATTCGGCGCCTTGCAATCTCTTGTCAAATATGAGCATCCGCGGGACCTTCACTGGGACGATGAAAATTACCGTGGCGATGCCTACGGCGCGTACGCCTGGGCCGTTTATGTCGCGGAAGTTTCGGTGGACATGCGCACGGCCGAAGTGCGCGTGGAGGATTTTGTCGCCGTGCAGGAAGTCGGCAAGGTGATCAATCCAGTGCTCGCGGCCGGACAGATCGAGGGAGGCGTGGCGCAGGGGATCGGTTTCGCGCTTTATGAAAATGTTGTGTGGCAGGAAGGGCGCATGGTGAATGGGCAGATGACCAATTACATCATGCCTACCTCGATGGACGTTCCGCCCATTCGTGTTTTCTTCGAGGAGATTCCCTATGCGCGGGGGCCGGCAGGCGCGAAAGGAATCGGCGAGCTGCCGCTGGATGGGACCGCGCCTGCAATTGCGAACGCCATCGCACACGCAACCGGCGAGGATATATTGCGAATTCCCGTGACGCCGGAAAGCCTGCTCAGCTTGCTGGAGAGCGTGCATGCCTGAGGCGGCGCGCAAGATTCGCGTGGAGTGCGTGATTAACGGGCGCGCCACGACACTCGAGGCCTATCCGATGGCGCGGCTGCTCGATGTGCTGCGCGAGCAGGCAGGACTGACCGGCACGAAGGAAGGCTGCGGTGAGGGCGAATGCGGCGCTTGTTCGATCGAGATGGACGGAGCGCTGGTGAACAGTTGCCTGGTGCCCGCGCTGCAGGCGCAGGGCGCAAAGATTCGCACGATTGAAGGCCTCACCGATGAAGCGCGGTTGCACGCCGTCCAACAAGCCTTCCTCACGCACGGCGGCGCGCAGTGCGGCATCTGTACGCCCGGCATGATTCTCGCTGCCGTGAATCTTCTGGCGCAGAACCCTCGGCCATCCGAAGCAGAAATCCGTGAAGGGCTTTCCGGGAATCTTTGCCGCTGCACGGGCTACACAAAAATTTTTGAGTCGGTCGTCGAGGCTTGTCGCGGTACGGAGAAACGTGCATGAGATCGTACATTCCTGCATACGAATTGGAAGCGCCGCGCGATTTGGCTGCCGCGCTCGAGCGGATGGCGCGCGAGCCGGGTGCATGGAAACCTTTTGCGGGCGGGACGGACCTGATGGTGCTGCTCGAGGCAGGCAAACTTTCCCACCGCAAATTTGTGAGCATCTGGGGCCTGCCCGAATTGCGTGGAATCGACGTAACACCCGCGCACGTGACGCTTGGCGCGCTTACGACCTACACGGAGTTGCGGCGCCACGAAATCATCACGCGCGAATGTCCTCTTTTGTGCCAGGCGGCCGCTGAGACGGGAAGCATCGCCACGCAAAATCGCGGAACGCTCGGAGGAAATATCGCCAACGCATCGCCTGCCGCCGATTCGCCGCCCGCACTGCTTGTGTATGACGCGGAACTCGAACTCGTTTCCGCACGCGGCGTGCGCTGGGTTCCTTACCACGGCTTTTGGTCCGGCTACAAGCAGATGGACCTGCGCAGCGACGAACTGATCCGCAGCATCCGCCTGCCCCGCGAAAAGAGCGGCTGGAAGCAGTATTACCGCAAGGTGGGAACGCGGCGGGCGCAGGCAATTTCGAAAGTCTGCTTCGCAGGCGCCGCCCGCGTGGACGCAGGCCGGATCGTGGACGTTCGAATCGCCCTCGGAAGCGTCGCGCCAACGGTGTTGCGCGCTGTCGAAACGGAAAAAAAGCTGCGCGGCAAGAGGCTGTCGCCTGCGATCTTGCACGCCGCTCAAGAAGTGCTTGCGCGAGAGATTGCGCCGATTGACGACATGCGCTCGACGTCGCGCTACCGCCGCCGCGTCGCGCAAAATCTTCTCGCCGAATTCTGCGAGGTCCTTTCTGCCTAGCTGAAAATGCCGACTCACTCCAAATTCCCTGCCGATACTCCCAGCGCCCCCGATCTCATCGTTCGGGGAAGACGAGTGGTTACACCGGATGGGGAGAGACCGGCGGCGATTCACATTCGCGATGGCGTAATCACAGCGGTTTCGGGCTTTGACGATATTCCCGCTGGATGCGCGGTGCACGAAGCGGGAGAGTCGGCCGTTATGCCGGGGCTGGTGGACACGCACGTGCACATCAATGAGCCCGGCAGGACCGAATGGGAGGGATTTGCGACGGCGACACGGGCGGCAGCGGCGGGAGGCGTAACGACTCTCATCGAAATGCCGCTGAATAGTATTCCTGCGACGACAACTGCGCGTGGGTTCCGCGAAAAAATTGCGGCTGCGTCAGGGCAACTAAGCGTGGACGTTGGATTCTGGGGCGGCGTTGTCCCGGGCAATGTCGCGGAGCTGCGTCCTCTTTGGGAAGCGGGATTGTTTGGGTTCAAATGCTTTCTGGTTCCGAGCGGTGTGGAAGAGTTCCGGGAAGTCAGCGAGTCTGATCTCCGCGCGGCGCTGCCGGAACTGGCGACGCTCGGCGCGCCGCTGCTGGCGCATGCCGAATTGCCGGGCCCTATCGAAGAAGCTGCGCGTAAACGGCCGAAAAGCGCAACGGCAAATCTATATGCAACTTGGCTGGCGTCGCGGCCCCGCGAAGCGGAAAATGAAGCCATCGCGCTTCTCTTGCGCCTTGCGGAAGAATTTCACGCACGCATTCACATCGTGCATTTGTCTTGCGCGGACTCGATCGCGCAGTTGCGGCAAGCGAGAGGGCGCGGACTTCGAGTGAGCGTGGAAACGTGTCCCCACTATCTGACGTTTGATCCGGAAGAGATTGCGGATGGCGCGACGGAATTCAAGTGCGCACCGCCGATCCGCGAGCGCGAAAACCGCGAGAAACTCTGGGCCGCGCTGCGCGAGGGAACAATTGACTTCATCGCTTCCGATCACTCGCCCTGCCCGCCGGCGATGAAGCTGCGCGAAGAAGGCGATTTCCTGCGCGCGTGGGGAGGAATCGCGTCGCTGCAGATCGGCTTGCCCGCGGTGTGGACGCAGGCACGCTCCCGCGGCTATGCTCTGTCGCACGTGGCCGAGTGGATGTGCCGCGGTCCGTCGCGCCTCGCGGGACTCGAGAAGCGCAAAGGCGCGATTGCCGCGGGTTGCGATGCCGACTTGGTGATTTGGAATCCGGACGCGAAATTTCGCATCGATCCGGCGCGGCTTCATCACCGGCATAAGCTGACTCCGTATGCGGCCCGCGAACTTTTTGGCGTGGTCGAGACTACATTTTTGCGCGGACGAAAAATTTTTGACCGGGAAGAACTCTTCGCCGCGCCCGCAGGCCAAATTTTGTACCGGGACAAAGCATGAAGGATTTCTCGCAACTTGCGGATTTGGCTTCGGAGCGGCTGGGCGGACGGGCAATTGAAGCCAACGACGAATTTTTCGCGCCGAAGGAAAATCTGCTGAAGGAAGCAAAGCCGGTTTTCATCGAAGGAAAATACACGGCGCGCGGAAAATGGATGGACGGCTGGGAAACGCGCCGCCGGCGCAAGCCGGGACACGATTGGTGCATCGTGCGTCTGGGACTTCCGGAAATTATCCGCGGAGTCGTGGTGGACACGAGTTTTTTCAAGGGCAATTACCCAGAGCGTTTTTGGCTGGAGGGGTGCGACTTGGGAGGAAGACCGCCCTACAAGAACGAAGAGACAGGGTTGAAGGCGGCAGAAACCCGATGGATTGAAGTCATTCCGGAAACGAAGCTTCAGGGCGATGCACAAAATTCGGTTGCGGTGAACAACGAGGGCCGCTTCACGCATTTGCGGTTGAACATTTATCCCGATGGCGGCGTCGCCAGGCTGCGCGTTCACGGAGAAGTTGTGCCGGACAAGAAGAAAGTTTCGCGTGGGGAAATTGATCTTGCGGCGGTCGAAAACGGCGGAAGCGTGATTGCTTCGAGTGACCAGTTTTTTGGCGCGCCGCGAAATCTGCTCATGCCGGGACGCGCGAAAAACATGGGCGACGGCTGGGAAACGAAACGCAGACGCGGGCCGGGGCATGATTGGGTCGTGCTGAAACTCGGCGTGCCGGGCGTCATCCGGCGAATCGAAGTGGACACAACGCACTTCAAGGGAAATTTTCCGGAGAGCTGCTCGATGGAAGCATGCTACGCGGCAGACGCGGCGTCGGACGCATTTTTGGCTGCTCCGCAAACTTGGAAAGAGCCTCTGCCAAGAACGAAACTGAAAGCAAATCATCGTCATGTTCTGAAAAAACTTCAGGATGTCGGCGCAACGAGCCATGTGCGTTTCCATATTTATCCCGACGGAGGCGTCAGCCGGCTGCGACTTTTCGGCCGGGCGGAGCGCGCGGAAGACCACGTCACAGGAATTGAGCGATTCAAGCGTCTTTCGCGAAAACAAGCGCTGAAAGCATTGTTCGATTGTTGCGGCGCGAAAATATGGGCCAAACAAATGGCCGTGCAAATGCCATTCGCGAGCGCCGCGCAACTGCTCGAAGCCGCTGACAATGTGTGGGCGGGATTGGAGCGCGAAGATTGGCTCGAGGCGTTTCGCCACCACCCCGCGATTGGCGAGAAGCAGGCGGAGGCAAGGCAATCCGCGAACGCGCGGCGCTGGTCTGCGAGGGAACAGTCTGCGGCGCAGAAATCGCCGCAGAAAATGCTTGCAGCTCTGGCCGCGGCCAATCGTGAGTACCACGCGAAATTTGGACACGTCTTCCTGATTTGCGCGGCCGGAAAGAGCAGCGAAGAAATCCTGAAGAATTTGCACGAGCGAATGTCAAATAATCCTGAAGCCGAACTGCGCATCGCGGCGGAAGAGCAGCGCAAAATCACGCGGCTTCGTCTGGAGAAATTACTCGCGCCATGAGCCAGATTACAACGCATGTGCTGGATATATCGATCGGGCGGCCCGCTGCGGATGTGCCGGTAGTTCTGGAGATCGAGAAATCCCCCGGCGAATGGAAGGAATTGGGCCGGGGCGCCACGGATGGCAACGGGCGGCTCGGCGATTTGATGGTGCCCGGATCGCTGAAGGAAGGGGCGTATCGCCTGACGTTCGATACGCGCGTCTATTTCGGCGGGCGCAAGATGGAAGCGCTGTATCCTCAAGTGAGTATTGTTTTCGAGGTGCGGCGCGCGAACGAGCATCACCACATACCGCTGCTCCTGAGTCCGTTTGGATATTCGACGTATCGCGGGAGCTAAATCATGGCCATCCGGCTTGGAGAAAACAATTACGGCAAGTCGCGGGTGCGGCTGCTTCGCGTTACGCGGCAGGAAGGCCGCCACGACATCAAGGAGCTGACGCTCGCGATCCGATTCGAAGGCGATTTCGATGCGGCGCATACCAAAGGTGACAACCGGAAGATTCTGCCGACGGACACGATGAAGAACACCGTCTATGCGCTGGCGCGGCAGCATTCAATCGAAACGGTCGAACTCTTTTGTCTCAACCTCATCGAACATTTCCTGACGTACAACCCGCAAGTTTCGCGCGTGCAGATCGAAGCAGCCGAAGAGCGCTGGGCACGGCTTCCTCTCGGCGGGAAGCCGCATCCCTCCGCGTTCACGCGCGCCGAGGGGGAGAAACGCACGGCAATACTGAGCGGAACGCGAAAGGAGACCATTGTCCATGCGGGGATCGAAGGTCTGGTGGTGATGAAAACGTCGAAGTCCGCATTCGAGAACTTCCTCAAGGATCCTTTCACAACGCTGAAGGAAGATGACAACCGGATTCTTGCGACCGCGATGCGGGCCAACTGGCTGTACGCCGGAGATGACGTGGACTACGGCTCGATCTGGCATGGCGTGCGAGAGATGTTGCTCGAGACGTTTGCGGAACACGACAGTAAATCACTGCAACACACGCTCTATGCCATGGGCGAAGCGGTGCTGAATAGTTTTGAAAATATCCGCGAAATTCATTTTTCGCTGCCGAACAAACATTTCAACCTGGTGGACCTGGCGCCATTGGGAATGGACAACCCCGGCTACGTTTATCTGCCGACGGATGAGCCGCATGGCTTGATCGAAGCCACCGTGCGGAAAGATTGAGCCATTGTTATCCGAGAATTATCTCCAACATAGCTAGCCTCTGCGACTCTCCAGAATTTTGACGAAGGAAGCAGAGCGGAGTTCGGCCGGTGTCAGGCTGGTGAGCGACTGCGCTTCTTCCGCGGACACGGCGCCGCAATTGATGGCGCGCAAGAAATAATTCAAAAGTCCCTGCCCTGTCGCGGCATCGTCGAAGACTTCGCCGACGAGCGTGGCTTGCGCGGCCTTGCCGATGAAATTGCGCAGGCGTTCCGAGGCCGCGTCGAGACCTTCGAGGAAAAACGAGTAGACGGCGGCGTAACGCGTGGCGAGCTGCGCGGGATGAAGATCCCAGCCCTGGTAATAACCGTTCACCAGCGAATGGCGAATGTGCTCGAAATGAAGCTTCCAAGCTTGATGAACGGCGACGCGGTTTTCCGCAAGCTGGCGCGCGGTGAGCGGGGGACCATTCTTGCTGGAACGGTGCGGAGGCACGGGAAGAATGTTGGTCGCTCCATCGCAGAGCCAAACGCCCGTGTCCGCGAGCGCCACTTGCATGACCTCGCGCGCGAAATCGCAGGCAAAGTGGGTCATGTGCTGATAAGCGGCAGTGATGTTTCGCCCGGCGGTGTAATCGTAAGTTCCGAAATGCGCGGCGACGCAGCGTCCGTGTGCGGCAGCGAGCAGAGACATCAAATTTACTTCACCGCGTTCGTTGAAAATGGATTGCGTCGTTTCGATCATCAACTCAAACCGTAGCGTGGCGGGATCGAGCTGCAGAGCAAATTCGAGGCGCGAACAAAGGTCCGCGAGCACCGAAACCTCTTCAGGCAAGGTGACCTTCGGCAAGGTGATGAAGAAATTGGGGGGAAGCTTTCCGTGCGTCTTCGCGGCCAGCTCGGTCACGAAAATATCGAGTGTGCGGATGCTGCGATCGCGGAGCTCTTCGGTGAAGGGCTTGATGCGAATGCCGATGAAAGGAGGCAGTCCGCCGGAACTTATCGCGGCGGCAACTTCGTTCGCGGTGGATGCGGCGTGACCGTCCTCTTCACTGTCGGGCCGGTTGCCGTAGCCATCTTCAAAATCAATGCGAAAATCTTCCACGGGTTCGCGCTGCAACTTCTCGCGCACGCGTCGGTAAATCGTGTGCGCGAACCAAGCAGATGGGTTTTCTTTGCGGGCCGCCTCGGGATTCGCCTCGATAGTTTTTGCGAGTTGGGCGATGGCGTCGGGCGAATCCGGCAGATGATCCGCGCCGGGGAGCGAAATGGCTTTCGCGAAGGAGGCGAAGTCGGGAGCGTATTCGTCAAGCGAGCGGAGAGCGGTTTCGCCGAGCCGTTGCGCCGTATTGGCGCGAAATAGGTGTGCGCCGCCATAAACAGTGTGGACGGGCTGGCGGGCGCCGGTGGCGCCCGGATAGCGGAGCTGGAATGCTTTGTGCGCCTGGGCGAGCTGAGAGGCGATGTCCTGGAGCGATTCTGGTGAAAGAGTTCTTTTCATTGAGCCTCGCGCCGGAGAATGCCGGTGTGCCGTTTTCGTCCTCGTAGATCCGAACCGGCGAAAAAACCGGGGACAGGATACATCATGGGATGGAATGTTAGGGATGATGTGCGGCCGGGGGGATCCCTGACAGTTTAGACCGGGCACATACCTGACACTTTCTGGTCCGGTCCGGTAAGGGGATGGGGTGCGGAGGAAGAGGACGAGTCCTCTTCCTCTGCACCGACGTTATCGAAGCCCCCTGTTCTTGGCAACGGCGTCACCTGCAACTTCTGGCTGTCAAATCGTGCCAGAGGAAGATCGGCAAAGTAGATCGTGAACCAACGGTCGTCCTCCGGCAACAAGCCCACCCGCTCTCCCC
>JBIOGB010000002.1:0-171511 GCA_044447665.1 Candidatus Acidiferrales bacterium
CCCCTGAACATTGCCATCTGTAGCGGCGGGCAGAATTCATCCCGTCCCGGTTCGGGAGCCTCTCGGGGACTCTCATCGGGAGTTCGCCGTTGCCCATATCTCCAGAGGTAGGGCAGGTGCGTAAAGGTAAGCCCTACGCAGGATTGACTTACTTTACTCTACGAGTTATACTTGCTCCATTGGGTCCTTCCCAAAGGGAGCAGCCGTGAAAAACGAACTGTCTACCGTAACGACCAAGGGCCAGCTCGTGATCCCTTCCAAGCTGCGCCGCAAGTACTCGATTCGCAAGGGAACCCAGGTGGCCTTCCTAGAAGAAGAGAACCGCCTCATTCTGCAACCCCTCACGCCGGAATTCATTCGCAGCCTGCGCGGCTCCCTCAAGGGAGAGCCGTCCGCACTGAAAGCTCTTCTGGAAGACCGCAAACGGGAGCGCGAGCTATGAAGCGCATCGTACTCGACGCTAGTGCGCTCATGACCTTTTTCGAAGACCGTCCCGGCGCGGAAAAGGTCGAGGAAGTAATTCACCTCGCCATTGCAGGCAAGCGCGAACTTCTCATGAGCGTCGTCAACTGGGGTGAAGTCTATTACTCCGTCTGGCGGGCCAAGGGCCCGGGCGTCGCGCGCAAAATCGTCGAGGAAATCGCTCAATTGCCGATTGCGCTCGTCCCTGCCGACCTCGCACTCACTCGCCTCGCCTCCGAGTTCCGCGCCCAGCACAAACTTCCCTACGCCGATTGCTTCGCCGCCGCTCTGGCCGCCGATCGCAAAGCCACCCTCGCCACCAGCGACAAAGACTTTGCGCAAGTGGAAAACGATCTAAAAATCCTTTGGACCTCTGGAACATAAGCTAATGAAAGGTATTATTAACCATCAACTAAATGCCATCCCGACGTCCGCGCTAGGTAGCGACACCTCGGCAGTTCGCTTCACTCCGACCAACCCAATGGCGCAATGTGATTCAGATGGCAAAGCACTCGAGACTGAAGGCGGAGGTTAATCACAAGTGCCAAAAGATCCAGAATTGAAAACTGCACTAAGGCGTTGGTTCACTGGCCAAGCAAAATACTCTAACCTGCACGAGATGGCCACTGCCCTGGCGATCCCATTCAATACTTTACGGGGTTATTTTTCAGGAAAACGCCCCACTGACAAAAACCTGATGCACCTTGTCGCAGCAACCGGTCTTGATTTGCCCCCGAGTACCAAATCGCCGCCATCAAACACGCGCACCAGTGATTCCCACGATAAGCGAAAGCAATCTTATACTGCCCAATTATTGGGAGACCTACACTACGACCTCACGCGATGTCTTTCGAGCTTGTTACCCGCTCAGAAAGCTTTGGCTGTAGGAAAGCGTGACACGACCGCTTCGCTCCCTACCATGACCGCAGCCCGCGGATGTGCGCCGTTGCACCGGGGAGCGAGTTGCCCATGAAATTGAAAGGCATCTACGTCGCGCTCTTCTGGCTGCTGCCGCTGACGGCGGCGGCGGCGCAGACGCCGGACTACATCCTCGAAAGAGCCATCGCCGCGCGCGGGGGCCTCGAGAAGATTCGCGCCGTCCAGGGCGAACGCATCTCCGGCCACATTTCGTTCAGCCCGGAAGCTGAGGGCCCCTTTGTCGTCGAGCTGAAGCGCCCGCGCAAGATGCACATGGAGTTCACTCTCCAGGGCAGCACCATGGTCCGCGTGTACGACGGAAAATCCGCCGGCTGGGCCAACAATCCCTTCGTGGGAAAGAACAGTCCGGAGCCTATGAGCGAGGAAGAGCTGAAAAATATTTCCGAGGAATCCGATTTCGACGGGCCCCCTGGTGGATTACAAAGCCAAGAAAAATCAGATCGAGCTGGCGGGCAAGGACAAAGTGGAAGGCAGAGAAGTCTACCGGCTGAAGCTCACCACCAAGAACGGCGACGTGCGCTTCTATCTTTTCGACAGCGAAACTTTCTTTCTGCTGAAGTGGGAAGGCAAACGCAAATATAAGGACGAAGAAGTGCCCGTTGAATCCTATTTCCGCGATTATCACGATGTCGGCGGCTTGCAGTTTGCGTTTGAAGTCGATTCCGGCACGTCCGCCAGCGACATCAACCAGAAGATTCTTATCGACAAAATCGAACTCGACCCGGAGCTCAGCGAATCGCGGTTCATCAAGCCGTCCGCACCACCAATTTCAGTTCCGCCCGCGCCCGCTCCACAGGAAACGCGTCCCGCTGGCCCGCCCGCTGCTTCCCTCACCGTGCCTTTCGTCCCCTCCAATGCAGGAACACCGTCGGGCACTCCGGCGCCGCCGATTACCGATCCGTGTCTGTCAACGGCAATGTTTTACTCCATCGCAAGCACTGCGTTCTTGCCTCCATTGAATCCGCGCTATGCTTCTTTCTCTATGCGCGAGAACGAACAGACGTGCGAGCAAGAGGAAGCGGGGCTGTGCGCGGATTGTCTTCACGCACGCCGAATCGAATCCGCACGCGGGTCGGTTTTTTTCCTTTGCGAACGCTCCCTCACTGACCCTCATTTTCCAAAGTATCCCCAACTGCCCGTTGTCTCTTGCTCAGGCTACGAAAAAAAGGAGGAGCGACCGCCCGGCGCGACTTCTCGCTAAAAATTATTTACATGCGATAATCTAACGCTGTGGTAAAGTAGCCCAGGGTTCATCTTTCCGCCGAGGTCCTTAGATGCTGTCGCGCTTGGGCTTTGTTCTCTCCGCTGCTGCCGTTTGTCTGCTCGTTGTTCCCGCGCGCGCCACTGCCGATACTCTGAAGATCACAAGTACGCCGCCGGGTGCGACGGTCGAAATTGACGGAGTCGTTGAAGGCACAACGCCTTACGAAAAAGATTTTCCGGGCGGATACTTCCACAAGACCAAGACTTCCGTCGGCGCGCGTCTGGAACATCCCATGGTTGCGCGAATCGCGCTCGCCGGATTCGCCATCAAGGAAATTGACCTCACTGCCGGGCCCATGGAATGGATCGGCTTGAACGGCCGCAGCCACGGGGAATACTTTCTCTTCAAATCCGATCACTTTGACGTAACGCTGGAGCAATTCAGCAAGTCGTTCACCGGCTCGCTGACGGCGGCGGTGGCGGGCAATGCGAAGGTGGAAATGCGGCCCGAGCTCGCCGTCGAAGATGTAGTTGAAAAATCGAAGCCTGCCGTTGTCCTCTTAAGAAGTCCGAGCGGGCAAGGGAGCGGATTTTTCATCAGCGATACCGGGGTGATCGCGACAAATGCGCACGTGGCGAAGGGTCAGGAGGCGCTGACAGCGATTCTCCCCACCGGCCAGCAGCTTGAGGCTAAGGTCGTTTACATCGATCCTGATATTGATTTCGCTCTGGTAAAAGCGGAAGGCAGCGGATTCCCGCATCTCATGCTGGCCGACCTGGCAACGGTGCGGCAGGGGCAGGCCGTCATCGCAATCGGAAACCCTGGGCTGGGGATTCCCTTCTCCGTGACGAAAGGGATTGTCAGCGCGATCGGACGGAAGGCGGATGCCGCGCGCGGCACGTGGATTCAGACGGACGCAGCCATCAATCCCGGAAACAGCGGAGGGCCGCTGCTGAATGGGTACGGGGAAGTGGTGGGCATGAACACATCCAGGATTGTCAGGATAGGATTCCAGAGCATAAGTTTCGCGCTCAGTGCCACGGATCTCCTCGAAGTTCTCCAGCGCTTTTATCCCAATCTTTCCGCGCCTCAGAATGCGGCTTCGCAGGCGAGTGGGTTCGGTACCGTTACGATCAGTTCGATTCCGGATGGGGCCGAGATTTATGTGGACGACAGATTTGTCGGCAACACACAAGCCAGCCTCAAACTCAAGGCAGGAACGCACACTATTCTGTTGAAGTCGCCGGGATGCGCGGATTGGCAGCGTTCGATCGAAGTGCTGAAGGACAGCAGCGTCACTCTCAGAGCCCGCCTCGAACCCAATCCCTGACGCTTGGAGGCGAAATCTAAATTGACGGCCTGGTGCGCTAACCCTAAGCTAGTGTGCCCAGAGAGGTCACTATGCGCACTCGACTTTTTACCCTTACGATCGCGGCAGTGTTTCTTTCGCTGGCGGCGACGTCACCGGACACGCGCGAGATTACCGACCCCAAGAAAATCAAGTCGACGGAGATGTCCGGAGCGGGGCCAGTTCCGATTGATGACCTTTTTTATACGCGGTCGACGGGCGGCGGGGCGTGGTCGCCGGACGGCAAGGAAGTCGCGTTCACTTCCAATTTCACAGGCCGCTTCAATCTGTGGAAAGTAAGCTCGAGCGGCGGCTGGCCGATTCAACTCAGCCAGTCGGACGACCGCCAGGGCGGCGCGGTCTGGTCACCGGATGGGAAGTGGATTCTTTTTCAGTCCGACCGCGGGGGCGGGGAGATCTACGATCTGTTTGCGATTCCGGCGAACGGCGGCGAGATCATTAATCTTACAAAGACGGACGAAATCTCAGAAACGGACGCGGCGTGGTCGCCAACTGGAAGCGTCCTAGCCATCGATTACAAGCCAAAGACGGCACCGGCGACGGACATCGCGGTGATGGACTGGGGTTCACGGTCGGTTCGCAATCTCACCAACGAAAAAACGCCGGACCATATCTGGATCAATAAGATTTGGAGCCCCGACGGAAAATTCCTCTACGCGAGCCGCGTGAATGCGGGGTTCACGGACAGCAGCGTGTATCGCATTGATGCGGCCAACGGAAAACAAGAGGAAATGACGCCGCATGAAGGGCAGGCGCGAAACATCGTTTCTTCGGTATCGCCGGACGGAAAGACGCTGCTGCTGACTTCCGATCGTCCCGGCGGGTATCCCAACGTCGCGCTTCTGGATGTGGCCACGAAGAAAACCACGTGGGTAACCGATCTGCAGTGGGAAGCGGAGTCGGGCAACTTCTCGCCCGACGGCAAATCGTTCACTTACACGATCAACGAGGATGGGCGAACGGATGCCTACCTTGCGGACACGAGCACTCGCAAAGGCACCAAGTTAAACATGCCTGAAGGATTGAACGGGTTCGCCGGGGACCCGACGCCGTATTCCGCTGACGGGACGCGGCTGCTGATCAATCATCAGAGCTCGACGCAGCCAGCGGACCTGTGGGTCTACGAGCTGAAGGAAAAGAAGGCGAGGCAGCTTTCGATTTCCGCGATCGGGAGTTTGCAGGCGGCGAACATTCCACCTTCGCAGCTCGTGCATTACAAGAGCTTCGACGGGAAGATTATCAGCGCATTTCTCTGGATGCCGTACAACTTGAAACGCGACGCGAGGAACCCCGGAATTGTTCTGCCGCACGGGGGACCGACGGGCCAAACGGTCGATTCTTTCAATCGCAGCGTCATCGCGCTGGTATCGCGAGGCTATACGGTCATCACTCCGAACGTGCGAGGGTCAACGGGTTACGGGATTGAGTTTCAGAAGGCCAACGTCAAAGACCTTGGCGGCGGTGACCTGGAAGACGAAGTTTACGCCGCAAAATTTCTCACGGCCACCGGGTACGTCGACGAGAAAAAGATCGGGATTACCGGCGGCTCCTATGGCGGTTACATGACGCTGATGGCCATCGGCAAGAAGCCCGATCTGTGGGCCGCCGCTGTGGAGCAATACGGAATCATCAACTGGCTCACGATGCTGGAGCACGAGGATCCGTTCTTGCAGCAATACGAGAAGTCGCTTCTCGGCGATCCGGTAAAGGACCGCGAAATCTATGACAATGCGTCGCCCATTAAGTTCATTCGAAACGCGAAGGCTCCTCTGCTCGTGCTGCAGGGCGAGAACGATATCCGCGTGCCGAAGGAGGAAGCGGAGCAAGTCGTTTCGATTTACAAGGAAACTGGCAAAACCGTGGACGCGCATTATTATGCGCAGGAGGGGCACGGATTTGCCAAGCGCGAGAACCAGATTGACGCGATCAAGCGCACCGTCGCGTGGTTCGACCAATATTTGAAGCACTAGTTGCGGGCTCAACGCAGGCAAGCTGACAACCTAGGCGCAGGCGAGCGTGCATCTCGCGCGAGCGGGTCCCGATTGCTACGATGGCACCTCTGTGTTAGCATCCGCCGAGTTGGCCCCGAGATGCTCGGGGTTACACATACGCGGGAGAGCGGACCAGGGGTTTTGCTCGTCCTTCGCCCCCGGGCTGTGCGGGGACCCAGGTACCGAGGCCACGTCCTCCTTCCTCAGTTGCTAATACGCCCAGGCGCAGGCCCGCGCCCTCATTCGCTCCGACGGACCTCGCCTGATGGAGGTCTGTATGAAAAGCTATCTCACGAAGGACATCCGAAACGTTGGGATTGTCGGCCACGGCGGCACCGGAAAGACGCAACTGGTGTCGTCGTTGCTCTTCACCGCGGGAATGACGCCGCGGTGGGGAAAAGTTGCGGAAGGCAGCACCGCCACGGATTGGGACGAAGAAGAAATCGCGAGGAAAATATCGATTCAAACGGGCCTTGCTTATGTCGAATGGCCCACCTCGAGTTCCTCGGACAAAGTAAAAATCAACCTGCTCGACCTGCCCGGTTATTCCACATTCATCACCGAAACAAAAGCTTCGCTGATCGCGGCCGATGCCGCACTGATCACGGTGGACGCTCACGTGGGCGCGCAGGTGACCACGGAAAAAGTCTGGGATTATTGCACGGAGTACGACATTCCGCGCGCGTTTGTCCTGACGTGGATGGACCGCGAGCTTGCGAGCTTCGAACGTTCGATGGAATCGCTGGAGCAGGTCTTCGGGCGAAACGTGGTGGCTCTGCAGCTGCCCATCGGCTCGGAAAAAGGTTTTCGCGGGGTGATCGATCTTGTGGCCATGAAGGCGCACATCTACAAGCCCGGTGGCGACGGCAGACCGTCGATCGAAGAAATTCCCGCGGCGCTGGCGGATGAGGCCAAGGAAGCGCACGAGAAGCTGGTGGAAATGGTTGCGGAAGGCGACGACGAGCTGATGGAGGAATTTTTCCGCGAAGGAACGATTCCCATTGCGGACCTGATCCCCGGCGTGCGGAAAGCCATCGTCGCGGAGAAAATATTTCCGGTGTTGATGGTGTCCGCGCTGCAGAATATCGGCACGGCCAGCCTGCTTACTTTTCTTGCCGATGCTTTTCCACACCCTGATGAGCACGCACAGGTGGGTTACAAAGAGCCGAACGGCAAGGGCGACCGGGTGGAGCGAAAGTACGATGACGGGCAGCCGCTGTCATTATTCGTGTTCAAGACGCTCGCGGATCCCTTCGCGGGGCGAATTAACTATTTCAAAGTGAAGAGCGGGGTGCTTAAGAACGATGCGACGCTCCAGAATTTCAACCGCAACACGCCGGAACGCTTTCAGCACACGCAAGTCGTGCAGGGCAAGCAGCTGAGCGAGGTCGCCGAAATCCATGCCGGTGACATCGGCGCGATTGCCAAACTGAAGGAAACCACCACTGGTGATACGCTGGGCGACAAAGCATCGCCGATTTATTACAAACCCGCGCAGCTCCCGGAACCCTCCATCACATTTGCGATTGAGCCCAAGACGCGCGCCGATGAAGATAAAATCGGCGTGTCCATTCACAAGATCATGGAGGAAGATGCCGCGCTGCGTTTTATGCGCGACCCGCAGACCAAGGAATTTCTGCTTGCGGGTTCCGGCCAACAGCACATCGAAGTGGTGGTGGCCAAGCTGCACAAACGCTACAACGTCAATCTCACGCTGAAGCCGCCCAAAGTGCCGTACCGCGAAACCATTCGCGGCAAGGCGGACGCCGAAGGCAAGCACAAGAAACAGTCTGGGGGGCACGGCCAATTCGGCGTCTGCCGGATCAAGATGGAGCCCATCGAGCGCGGCAAGGGCGTCGAGTTCGTCGACGACGTTTTCGGCGGCGCGATTCCCAGAAATTGGATTCCCTCGGTAGAGAGAGGCATTCGCGACGCCGCGGCACGCGGATATCTCGCGGGGTTCCCCGTCGTTGATTTTCGGGCCGTGCTTTATGACGGCAAATATCACGATGTCGACTCGTCCGACATGGCCTTCAAAATCGCGGGCTCGCTGGCTTTCAAGGAAGCGATGAAGCAGGCGCGGCCGGCGCTGCTCGAGCCGGTGATGCACGTCGAGGTGTACGCGCCGGACCAGTATTCGGGCGACCTGATGGGCGACCTCAGCGGGCGCCGCGGCCGCATCGCCGGTAGCGAAGCGCGGGGCCACAACGTCATCATCAAGGCGCAGGTGCCGCTTGCCGAAATGCTCACTTACGCAAACGACCTCATCTCCAAGACACAAGGCCGCGCGAGTTACTCGATGGAATTTTCGCACTACGACTATGTCCCCAACGAGCTCGCGGAAAAAGTGATCGCAGCACACAAAGCCGCTCACGGCGAACAGGCAGTCGAAGAAGAGGTCTAGCCCCTGCATCCTTGGTCGCGCAGCGCGACCACAAGATCGCTGATAGCAAGTATTTCTTTGCAGAAAACTCTTGCCGCTTTGCGCCAAATTGGCGCTTGCCGGGGTGGAAATCTGCTCCAGAATGGACTGCGACATGAAAAACAAACCTTTGCACAAACAGGCGCGCAAACAGGGCGGGCGGAAATCAGGTCCGCAAACAAAGGCCGTCCACGCCGGGGAGCCGCTGCGTCACGGCATCGGCACATCCGTGGGGCCCAGCATCTGCCGGAGCTCCACGTTCACGTTTTCCTCGACGGAGGAGATGAAGCGCTGGGCCGAGGGAAAGAGCAAGGCGTACATCTACACGCGCTACGGAAACCCCACGCTCACGGTGGTGGAAGAAAAGATTGCCGCGCTCGAGGGAGCGGAGGCGGCGGTTGTCACAGCCTCGGGCATGGCGGCGATCTCACATATTTTATTTTGCGCGCTTAAAGCGGGGGATGAATTGATCTCCACGGCGCAGGTTTATGGCGGCACCTACCGGTTGCTGCGCGACGTATTCCCGGGCCTGGGAATCAAAGTGCATCACGTCGAGACGGACCTTGCGGGGATGGAAGAGCTGGTGACGCCGCGCACCAAGGCGCTCTACGTGGAGACGCCGACAAATCCCACGCTGCGGCTGGTGGACCTGCAGAAAGCCGTAGCGTTCGCAAAAAAACATAAACTCGTCTCCATCATCGACAACACGTTTGCCACGCCGGTGCTGCAGAATCCCATCGGAATGGGCTTCGACATTGTGGTGCACAGCGCGACAAAAGCCCTGGCCGGGCATTCGGACATTATTGCCGGCGTCGCGGTGGGCAACAAAGAGTGGATGGAGCGCATGCGGCACATGGTGATCTATCTAGGCGGCTCGATGGATCCCGACGCCGCGTTTCTGCTGAACCGCGGGATCAAGACGCTGGGACTGCGCGTTGCACGGCAATGCGAAAACGCCTTGGCGGTGGCGAAGTTCCTCGAAAAGCATCCGAAGGTCGCCCGCGTGCATTATCCGGGCTTACCATCTCATCCGGACCACGCATTGGCCAAGGAGCAGATGCGCGGGTTCGGGTCGATGCTGGCGTTTGATGTGAAGGGCGGATTGCCGGCGGCGCGGCGCTTCTGCGACCGTGTGCAGCTGTTCCTGCTGGCCGCGAGCCTCGGCGGGGTGGAGTCGCTGGTTGTCCTGCCGGCCTACACTTCGCATTACAACATGAGCGAGAAAGAGCTGATGCGCGCGGGCGTCGCGCCGGGAACGGTGCGGGTGTCCATCGGCGTGGAAGACTCCGCCGACTTGATCGCTGATTTGAATCAGGCTCTGGCGTAGCAGACCGGGCAATCCAGAATTTTCACCTATCGCCCGGGAGATTACGGCTCAACCGCATAAACGATACGGTTCTTACCCTGCGTTTTGGCTGAATACATGACACGGTCGGCGGCTCTGATCATTTCATCGGCTGATTTTGCGGGCCGGAGGAAGGTGACGGCGCCGATGCTGAAGGTCACGTACCAATCGGAAGTCTTCATGACATCCGAGAGGGCTTCTTTCAATTTTTCAATTATGACTCGCGCTCCGGCAGCGTCGGTGTTCGGCAACAAGACACAGAATTCGTCGCCGCCGAGACGCCCAGCGAGATCAATGTTGCGAATAGAGTCGCGAAGAGTATGGCCCACGGAGGCCAAGACGTTATCACCGGTCTGATGGTCAAAGCGATCGTTCACCAGCTTAAAATTATCGAGATCAATGTAAGCCAGAGAGGTTGGAGTATCGAGCCGCGAGGCGCGTTCCCGTTCTTTTCGAAGAGCTTCATAGAAGCCGCGCTGGTTAATCATTCCGGTCAGAAAATCCACGCGGGAGTTTTCGCGCTCGCGGCGGTAAATAGCTTTTACTTCACCAAGGATGAAAACCAAGATCAGGTAGAGAGCAAGGCTAATGAGCCCATTCCAATAAGGGATGAAAGTTCCTGAGTACTGCGGTCCTTTCAGGCGGTTGAGAAGCAGCCAGGCGAAGACACTGAGAAGAGCGACGACGCTTCCGATTCCTGAGGAAAAGTACCAGGCAAAATAAGAGACGGGCAGCAGGTAAAGAATCGAGGAGGTAATTTCCCAACCGGTCACGCGGTCCACCAGAACCACCGCCGCGAATAACACAAAACCGAATAGCGCCAGAAATCGCTTGGACCGGTGTTCAAGAAAATCGGTAAAGTTGAGAGGAGTGGTCATCACGATTGTTCTTGCAGTATGAATCGAACCGCGGAATCTGAAAAGAAAAAACAAACGGGGAAGAAATTACGGACCATGAGCTACGTGTGGTTCGGAAGCACACGGACAAGAGTCTGTGCCACCAAGATTCAGACTTGGAGGACGTCGCCTTCGCGGGCAACCATTTCGTAAAGGACGGGGTTGATGAAGAAGCCGAGGAAAAGTCGCGAGATGAGTCCGGCAACGACGACGATGGCAAATGGCTTCTGTGTGTCGCTGCCGACACCGGTGGACATGGCGGCGGGGAGCAAACCGAGACAGGCGACGAGCGCGGTCATCATGATGGGACGGAGGCGGAGGAGCGAAGCTTCGCGGGTGGCTTCGCGGATGGATTTGCCTTCGAGGCGAAGCTTGTTGATGTAGCTGACGAGAATGACGGCAGTCTGGACGGAGACGCCGAGGAGGGCAAGCAGGCCGAGGATGCTGGAAACGCTGATGGGCGTGTGGGTGAGTTTGAGGGCGATGAGGGCGCCGACCGGCTGAGTAACTACGACGCCAATCGCGATGGTGACAGGAAATTTGAAGTTATCATACAGCGCAAAAAGGATCAAAAAGATCAAGAGACCAGCGAGCGGGCCAATGATGATGAATTGCGATTTGGCTTCAAGCAACTCGCTGTATTCGCCACCCCAATCGAGAGTGTAGCCTTCGGGGAGTTTTACGGATTTGCGCACGGCGTCCTGGCCGGCGTTGACGATGCTTTCCAGATTGCGGCCTTCGATGGAATACTGAATGCCGATATAGCGAGAATTATTTTCGCGATAGATGAAGGAGGCGCCGGTGCTTTCTTTGATGGTGGCGAGCTCGGAGAGCGGAATTTGCTGTCCGGCGGGCGCAGGAACGAGCAGATCGCCAATGTCGCGTGCGCTGGAGCGGAATTGCGGCTCCATGCGGACGATGAGATCGAAAAGTTTTTCGCCCTGGATGACCTGCGTGGCGGCCTGGCCGCCGATAGCCGCCTGAACGACGGCTTCGACGTCAGCGATGTTAATGCCGTAGCGCGCGATCTTCCGGCGGTCGGCGTCAATGATCAGACTGGGCTGGCCTAACTCGCGGACGACGGTCAATTCCTTGAAGCCAGGAGTTTTATCAAGGACATTTCTGATTTCCACGGCTTTCTTCTCGAGGACGTCGAGGTCGGGACCGAAAATTTTTACCGCCAGGGCGCTCTTGAGACCGGTGAGAGCCTCGTCAACGGCGTCTTCCGCAGGCTGGGTGTAGTTGAAAATGACCCCTGGATAAGTGTCGAGCTTTTTCTCAATGTCACGCGTGAGCTCCTCCTTGGTGTGGATTGCACCGGTCTTCCAGGATTTGTCGTCATAGGGCTTCAATCCGACATAGAACTCGCAATTGAAAAAGCCGGTGGGATCGGTGCCGTCATCGGGACGGCCAAGCTCCGAACCGACAACCGTAACCTGCGGATACTGGGTGAGGATGCTGCGAATCTGCGGAGCGAACTTGGCTCCTTCTTCGAATGAGATCGTATAAGGCATGGTGGCGCGAACCCAGAGCGCGCCTTCGTCGAGGTGGGGAAGGAATTCGCCGCCGATGAAAGGAAGGAGCAGAAGAGTCGCCGCAAAGATGAGAGTGCAGGCAAGAACAGTGGTTTTGGGATGGTCGAGGCACCAATCGAGGCGGCCAGCATAAGCATCGTGAATCCACTGAAAGACGCGGTTATGTTTATCCTCGACGCCCTTCGTGAAAGCGTAGCTAACGATCACGGGCACGACGGTGAGGGTGAGGATGAGGGCGCCGACGAGCGCGAAAGCCATGGTGTCAGCCATGGGATGGAAAAGCTTGCCCGCGGGGCCGGTGAGCGCGTAAATCGGCAGGTAACCGGCAATGATGACGGCGACGGAATAAAAAATGGGACGGTCGACATCGCGCGCGGCGACGAGAATCACTTCGTTGAGCTTGTAAGACTGCCCCTTGCGCAGGCCGAGTTCGCGGTAGATGTTCTCGACCATGACGATGGTGCCATCAACGATGATGCCGAAGTCGATGGCGCCGATGGATAGGAGATTGGCGGCTTCTCCGGTGGCGTGAAGGAAGATGAAAGCGAAAAGGAGCGCGAGGGGAATAGTGAGTGCGGTGATGACGGCGGCCCGAACGCTGACAAGGAAAAAGACCAGGACGATGAGGACGAGGATCATGCCGCGGATGAGATTCCATTCGACGGTATCCGTGGTTACGCGGACCAAATCGCTGCGGTCGTAGAAGGGGCGAACTTTTACATCCGGCGGCAGGATGCTGCGATTGAGCTGTTCTGTTTTCTTTTCGACGCCCTTGAGGACGTTTTGGGTTTGCTCCCCGTGACGCATGAGGATGACGCCCTCGACAGCGTCGTCGTTTTTTTGGAATCCGAAGATGCCGAGGCGCGGGGCATGGCCTATCTCGACGTGACCAACGTCGTGGACGCGAATGGGAACGCCATTGGAGCTGCCGACGACCACTTCGCTGATGTCCTCGGTGCTCTTGACCAGCCCGAGGCCGCGCACGTAATAAAACTGGCCGCCCTGGGAGTAAAAGCCACCGCCGGTGTTGGAATTGTTGGCGGCGAGGGCATTCAGAACCTGGACCACAGGCATGTGATAGTTGTAGAGCTTCACCGGATCGAGCAGCACTTGATACTGCATTACCGTGCCGCCGAAGCCGGAATCGTCAGCGACGCCGGGAACGCTGCGGTAGCCGCGCTGGATGATCCAGTCTTCATAGGTCTTCAGTTCCTGCGGCGAGCGATCGGGACTCTCGAGAACATAGCGATAGACGAGGCCGCTGGGGCTGAAGAGCGGAGCCATGCTGGGCGTGACGCCAGCGGGGAGGGTGGCGTCACTGAGGCGCTCAAAGACGACCTGGCGCGCAAAATAAGGATCAACACTTTCGTCAAAGGTCAGACGGAGATCGGAGAGGCCGTAGAGAGAGATCGAGCGCATGACCTTGAGGTGCGGGGTGCCATTCATGGCAAGCTCGAGAGGGAGCGTGGTGAGACGCTCGACTTCTTCAGCGGCGTGGCCGGGCCATTGGGTGATGAGTTCGACCATGGGGGGTGAAAGATCGGGATAGGCGTCAACAGGCATGCGGCGGAAAGAGTCGGCACCTGCAAAGATGATGAGCACGGTGACCATCAGCACCAGGAAGCGCTGCTGGAGAGCGAATTGGACGATACGATGGATCATCGATGTGACTTTCCTATTTGTTTGCTCCCAGTCTGCGCTTAGTGCTGCAAAGAATTCTTGAACTGCAAGAATAGGCTGCCATCGCCGACAACGCGCTCCCCTTCTTTCAGGCCCGCCGCAATTTGCGTGCGGCCGCTGTGGGTGTCGCCGAGAGTAACGAGGCGGCGCGCGAATTGCTTGGCGGCGGTTTGAACGTAGACGAAGGGTTGATTTTCCGTGTCGCGCAGGACCGCGGCGTCGGGAACGGTTAGGGCGTCGCGAATGGCTCCGGCCTCGACGGCGGCAGTTACGTACATATCCTTTTTGAGTTTCTTCGCGGGGTTGCTGGTGACGATGCGAGCCTGCAGCGTGCGCGTGTTGGGATCGAGAGCCGGGGCGATATAAGAAATTTTTCCGTGAAAAATGTCGGGATAGGAGTCCGTGGTGATGTCCACGGCGTCACCGGCATGCACGTAACCGAGGTCGCTCTGGTAAACGTTGACGAGCACCCAGACGGTGCTCATGTCCGAGATGGTGAAGCACTGCGTGGCTCCGCCCTGAAGTAATTGGCCGGGCCCCACAAGGCGCTCAACAATTTCACCAGCGACCGGCGCGATAAGGGGAATCTGCGAGGTCATTTTTGGAGGGTTCTTTACGACGGCTTCGGGATCGTTCAGCCCCAAGGCACGAAGCGCGTCCTCGTTAGCCACCTTATCGGCCTGAGCCTGCGTGAAAGCGACTTCGGCAATTTGGAGGTCGCTTTCGGCGATGGCGCCGTGAGCAAAGAGATCCTGATCGCGGCGGTAGATCTTATCGGCAAGCTGTTCGGCTTCACGCGCTTTGATGTAGGCAGAGCGGGCCACGGAATAATCCGGGCTGTTGACGGTAAGGAGAGGCTGGCCGGCGCGGACGGATTCGCCGGGAGCGACGAGGATTTCGTGCACGGGACCGCCAATGGCGCTGAAAACAGGCGTGGTCTTGAAGGCGTTATAGGTGACGTTGCCGGTGAGGCGCAATACGCGGGGAAGCCTGGTCTTTTCCACGGGGACAACTTGCAGGTGGACCATTTGTTCCTGAGGAACAGTGAAAAGCTCGGCGGTGTCAGTTGTTTTCTCGCCCGCGGAGTACGAAGTCATCTTGGACTCGGGTTCGACGGGGCCAGAGCTGCAACCGGCAATGCCGGTGAGCGCAGAGCAGGCCAGGAGCGAAGCAGGAAGAAAATAACGTGAACCGGCAGGTTTGTGACGTGTCATGGCAGATTCCTCGTTCCAACGGCCTGGCGCGTTTGTTCCAGGGCCGACATGTAGGTGGCGAGCGCCTGGCGGTAAGCCAGCTGATTTGCGCGATAGGTGCGTTCGGCGTCGAGATAGTCGAGCAGGCTGGCGGCGCCGCGTTTGTAGGCGTACTCGCTGATGTCGCGGGATAGTTTGGCTTGATCGACGTAGCCGCCGCGGTAGAGCTGCACGATTTGTTCGCTGCTGCGGAGGGCCTGGTAAGCGTCGACGACATCGGTTACGACCTGCTGAGAAGTTTCACTGGCGAGTTGCTCAGCCTGGGTGATGACGAAGCCGGTGCGTGCGATTTCGCCTTGATTGCGGTCGAAAATGGGGAGCTGGATGTTGAAGAAGAAGGCGCCGGTGTTGGTGGCAGCGACGTGAGAATAGTTGAAGCTGGCGGTGAGGTCGCGCTTGCCGTTGGCCCGGGCTAGCAACTCCTGGCTGCGCGCGGAGGTGACGCTCTGCTGCGCGGCGGCAAGGTCCGGGCGAGAACGCAGGGCCAGCGCCTTGAGATCATCGAGTCCGGACTGGACGGCCTGATAGTCGAGCTGGCCGTCAACGTCATAAACGTCAGGCACGGATTCAAAGCCCAAGAATTGCCGGAGGGCAGCAAGGGCCTGGACCTTGGCGAGTTTCGCGGCGGAGACGTCGGTCTGGAACTGCAACAATTGGAGTTTGATCTTGAGAAAGTCGCCTTCGCTCATGGCGCCGGCTTTGTACTGCGCCTGGCCGATGTCCACGGTCTTCGCGAAACTGTCCAAGTTCAGTTGGGCGAAATCGAGAGTGGATTGCGCGAGGAGGACGGCCACGAATTGCTGCGTGACATTGAAAACGAGCGCACGCTCGTTGTCGGAAACCTGCGAACGAGTTACGGTGGTTTGATTTTTGGCGGCCTGCAAACGGTGCTGGCGCTTCTTGCCGCGTTCGAAGGTGTAGCCGAGCCCCAGATCGAATTGCCCTTGATTGTCGATGTAGTTCGAGTCGAACTTGCTGGGCTCAAAGATGGGCAGAAATTGGGCGTCCCAGCTCAGGACGGGGTTGGGGCGGAGATTGGCGGTGGTTTCGAGGGCCTGGCTCTGAAGAATGGTGGAGCGCGCCGCTTGCAGGGCGTGGTTATGCTGGAGAGCGAGGCGAATGGCGTCCTCAATCGTGATGCGGGCAGCAGGGGACTGCGCCGCCGGAGATGGAGCTGCGACGGGCGCGACCGGGGGCTGCTGAACTGCTGTGATGGCGGGCATGGCCAGTAGCGCCGAGGCCCATGCCAATCCTTTCCTCATGTTGGAACTCCTCACCTGTCCCTACGGGAGGGACGAAATACGATGAAAAAGGGAAAACGAAGAGACGGAAGACGGGGAACTAGAGAGCAGGAGGCGCGCGCGGGGAGACCGCGCGGGGAAGAGCGGAAGAAACGACCAGAATTACTTCAGGAACGACGAGCCGATTGGTGACGGGAACAATGGCAATGCTAGGAGATTGGGGCGCAACGGCGGAGCTGGCTGCCGAACAGACCGGGCAAATGTGCGACGAGCTCGAGGGTCCGGATGTCAGATCCGCACAAAAATGGAATTGCGCCGCAAGGAAAACAACCCCGAGGAGCAACGCCAGCAGCCGTATCCGTTGTGAATTGCTGCGCACGTAGTACCTAAGACGGAGCTTAGGGAAAAAAGGTTGCGGGGTCAAGCTGTCTTGGCCCATGGAGGTTCCCTCTAAGCAACTAAGCCGCTGGGGCTTTCGTCTAAGGTGATAAGCTAAACTCTGGAATTATGATTTCGCAGGGGATTATCTCGAGGGGGACCGTTGCGCGCCGCGCGCTGGCGCTAGTTGGCTGCGCCGTATTGTTCTTTTTCGCGGCCGGCGGCACGTTCCTGCACCATCATCAAGGCGGACCTGAGACGGCTTGCCATGTCTGCCAGACGCTGCACATGCCTGCGCTGGCGGCGGCCTCCTTGGATCTTGTCACCACACCGGGGCCAATCACCCGGTATTCATCGATTCTGCCGCATACAGCTCCAGAAGATTCCTTTGCTCTCCACCGGGCCTCCCGCGCACCTCCCACCGCGTAATCAGCATCTCTCCTTGAATTGCCCACTTGCGCTAATCCCGTGAACGGGATGGCGTGACCGCCGCATTTTCTGGCGGGCCTAATCCACACCTGCAGCACACTCCCCCTGGGGGCGAAGGAAAGAGGAAAAATGTTTAAGAGTTTATGCATTTACACGGCGCGCGGCCGCAAAGCGGTTAGTGCGTTCTTGATTCTTGGATTGAGTTTGTTGTTTGCCGCGGCGCCTAGTTGGGCGCAGTCGTCCGGCTCGATCGAAGGTGTGGTGAAGGATCCGTCCGGTGCGGCAATCGTCGGAGCTGTGGTCGAGGTTTCGTATCCCGTGAGTGGATTTCACCGCGAGACGGCCACGGGGAGTGCAGGAGAGTTTCGTTTCACAAACATGCCGTTCAACCCGTATCACCTCACCGTGACTGCGGCGGGTTTCGAGGCTTATACACAAGACGTGGATGTGCGGTCGAGCGTCCCCACCACGGTACAGATCAACCTCAAGATCGGGACTACGACAACCAGTATTACGGTGGAGGCCAATGGCGCGGATCTTATTGAAAACGAGCCGAGCTATCACACGGACGTGGACCGCGGGTTGTTCGAGAAGCTGCCGCTGGAAAGTCAGTCTTCGTCAGTAAGCTCGCTGGTGACGCTGGCGTCGCCGGGCGTGGTGGCGGATTCGAACGGGCTATTCCACGGGCTGGGTGATCATGCAGAGAATTCGTTTTCTGTTGACGGCCAGCCGATCACCGACCAGCAAAGCAAAGTCTTTTCCAATCAGATTCCCGCCGAATCAATCCAGTCCATGGAAGTAATTTCCGGAGGACCTCCGGCCGAATTTGGCGACAAAACGAGCTTGGTCATTAAAGTGACGACGCGGTCGGGCCTTGGGCAGACCAAGCCCGTGGGCAGCGTCAAAGCATCTTACGGAAGCTTTGGCTCCGTAAGCGGCGGCTTTGACGTGGCATTCGGCGGCAAGAAATGGGGAAATTTTATTTCCGCCGGCGCATTGAACACCAGCCGTTTCCTGGACCCGCCCGAACTCCAGGCCATCCACGACAGGGGCAATGAGGAGAACCTGTTCGACCGCGTGGACTATCAGGTTTCCGGCGCGGACACGATCCATGTGAATCTGGGCTATACGCGTTCGTGGTTCCAGACACCGAATACGATCGATAACCTAAATATGGGGCTAAGCAACCCCCTAACCGGTAATCCACTGGGCCCGGCGGATCAGCGTGCGCTGATTAAGACTTTTAACATCGCGCCAGTGTGGACGCGATTGATCAATCCGACGACGCTCTTTACGCTCGGGACGTACGTCCGTCAAGACCAGTTTGGCTACTTCCCGAGCGGAGATGTTTTTGCGGACGGCACTGGAAAGATTCCTGGGGGTTCCTCGGCAACGCTCAACCAGCAGCGGAAACTGACCAACGCGGGCATTCGCTCGGACGTGTCCTACGTGAAGGGCATTCACAACGTCAAAGCAGGCGTCACGTTTCAACATACGTTCCTGACCGAGAATTTCAACTTCGGAATTACAGATCCGGCCTTTAACGATCCCGCAAGTCTTACATTTATTCCGATCCTCGCGCCGTTCGACTTAACGCGCGGAGGGAGTCTATTCGCCTTTCACGGGCACACAGACGTCAAGCAGTTTTCTGCCTACTTGCAGGACACCATCACGAAAGGCAATTGGGCTTTCAATCTAGGACTCCGGGAGGATTTATATCGCGGGATTGTGCACGATACGCAACCGCAGCCTCGCGTGGGTATTTCTTACAACATCAAAAAGACGAACACGGTTCTGCGCCTTTCCTACTCGCGCGTCCTGGAGACCCCGTTCAACGAGAACTTGATCCTCGCAAGCCTAGGAGCGGCTAACCCGGTTATTACCGACGTTATTGGCGGCGCGAGCTTACAAGCGCCGATTCGCTCCGGCCAACGCAACCAGTTCAATGCCGGCTTTCAGCAGGCTTTTGGAAAGTTCCTGGTCGTGGATGCAGACTATTTGTGGAAGTACACGCACAATGCCTACGATTTCAGCGCGTTTGGCAATACGCCAATATTCTTTCCCATTGCCTGGAAGAGCTCGAAGATTGACGGACCTTCCATCCGCGTAAGCTTCCCCAATTACCATGGCTTGACGGCATTCGCCGTTCTCGCTCACGTCAGAGCGCGATACTTCCCTCCGCAAGTCGGGGGATTGGGCGCTACGGTGACTGGCGGTGAAGTGTTCCGCATCGATCACGACCAGGCATTCAATCAAACGACGCACGTACAATATCAACCATGGAAGACGTTGCCGTGGATTGGTTTTAACTGGCGTTATGACAGCGGGCTTGTGGCCAGCAACCCAAACCTGGCCGATTTTCCCACTGCCCTGGGCTTCCTTGATGCAGACCAGCAGGCCGCCATCGGGCTCTTTTGCGGAAACCTAGTTGCCACGCTGACGAATCCTTTGACGCCTGCCGCGTGTGCGGGTCAAACCAAAGTCGGCGCCACGCGAATCAACATTGCTGCACCCGGCACGTTTGATGTGGACCGCAATCCGACGCGGGTGGTGCCACGCAATTTGTTTGACACCAGCGTGGGCGATGACGACCTTTTTCATGGTGACCGATACAAGTGGAGCCTGCGCTTCACGGTCATCAACCTGACGAACAAGGCCGCGCTCTTCAACTTCCTGTCGACGTTTAGCGGAACGCACTTCGTGTCACCGCGGGCGTATACGGCGGAACTGGGCTTCCACTTCTAAGCAAATTAAGGTGAGAAAAATACCCTGCGAGACAGCGAAGGTTGTCTCGCGGGGGAATCTGATGGCAGAGACGGGCAAGACTCGGAAGAGTAAGGGGCTCACGCTAGAGCCTCTCAGGAAGGGGCACGAGTCTGCGTGGAAGTATGCCGACACGAACGAGTCGCAAGAGGAGCTCCTAGTGTCGCTGCTCTTTCGAACCAGCATAAGATTGCAGAAAACGTTTGATCGCTGCTTCGTACGATTCAGGATGACCGCACAAGAAGCAGCGGTCTTGATTCGCTGTGTGGAAGCAGGAGGGATTTCCGCGCGAAGACTCGCAGAAGTCATGAGCAGAGACAAAGGCAAAATCACACGATTTGTTGACCGGCTGGAAGCCGGTAGTTTTCTCAGGCGTAAGCGCGATCCCCGGGATCATCGGTCGCTTGTCATCAAAGCGACAAGCCGGGGCCGACGCACCGCACCACGATTGAAAATCATGTTTGAAGGGATCCGGAAGCAACTCTACGCCGGAATTTTTGCCGAAGATGTCGATCGGGCTCAAGCCATCCTGACGCAATTGTATGCAAACGCCATGCGCCTCTACGAAGGCCAAGCTCCCGAAAATGCTCCGATAGATATTTCAGCGTGAACGAGAGTGAATAGCATCACATCATTTGGCCCGGTCTTGTTGGTTGGAAGCATTTCTACCGAACTTCATTTAGTTCCTTGGATTCTTGGACCGGCGAGATGGAACCGTTATCGATTTTCTGGACGGAGCCGTTGGCGCGCTCGCCAGACGCGATGGGGCAGCAGATAGGTGAACCCCGCGAACGCTTCCCAACGCGTGGATGTGCCCGTCAGTCCGCGGTTGAAACCTCCATCGAGCACCAGAGTCTTGCGGGCGACGTAGCTCACGGCCCAAAGATTTCCAACGGCGTTACTGCGCAGAAAAGGTTGCGAAAAGTGCCAGATCTCTCCTGAGAGGGAAAACTTTCCTTTGAGGGGATGGGAAATGGAAAGGCTCTGGCCAAATTGCGCTCGGCGCACGATCCCATGGACAAGCTCGTTAAACATTGCGTTCGCGTCGTAGTGAAATCCCTTCACGTCGGCACTGGCGAGGAGCAAGAAGGAATTGGCCGGGCTGCCAAAATCGAGTTCCGGCGCGCCGCCATCATAGGCGCGGTGGAAGTAGCTCACAGCCACAGTCGGCTTGGCGCCTTCGCCTGTGCTGAGCACTGCCTGAGCGCCTAAAAACACTTCAGCCACTCCGTTGGCGGTGCGTCCGGCGGAAGCGTAGCGGACGACGGGCTCGCTCGAAGCCAGAAGTTCCAAGCGGGGGACGACCGAGAGCTTGATCGTCTCGTTCAAGCTGGAACGAGACGAGAACTCCGGTGAATGGCTGGCATTGAGGAAGCCGGTTTCAAACTGCAGATAGCCGGCCGGTGTGAGCGTCGCCGGAGTTGAAACCGTGGGTCGGCCTGGATTTGCCTCCGGTTCCTCGTTCGTTTCTGACTGTGCGGTTGCTATTGGAGCAAAGAGGGCTGGCGCAGCGTACAGCCAGACTAACGCGGTTAGAACAAACTTCATTTCGGGAGGACACGCCCCATTGGAGCGACCATTCTACTAGCCGTTGCTCCGACCGTTCAACTTGTCTCTGCGCAGCGGGCGCAGCCGAAAAGGCGGGCAATGTGCGTGCTGCCGGACGGCGAGGCCCAAATTACGGATGGCGATGGAGTACGTGCACAGCGATGTCCGGCCAGAACTCGCGAAAAGCATTTGTGGCAGCGTCACGAAGAATGGCGTAGCCGAACTTGGCGGAGAGAGCTCCAAGCGTTCGGCTTTGGCTCGGGTAGTATGCGGCCGAGATACCCTGTGCCATGCCACGACCCAAAAGTTCTGAGGCGTTAAAGCTGTTGTGTCCCTCGTAGTTGGGGGTGATCACAACGCGAGAAGCGGAGTACTCGAAGCGCTTCCAGAAACCGCCATGGCCCATGGCAAAGTACCGTTCGTCCTGATGAAAGACGGTGGGCAAGGCAAATATGACCAGGTAATTTCCGTCGGCTTTGTCAACGAAGCCGCGCCAGTAATATCTCCCGAAGCCGGGCATGCCTTTGCCCAGCTGTGGGTGTGCATCCGTCCCCTCGGCCATAATGGAGGTAAGGCCCACGAAGACAAAAGATGAATAGTCGAAGGTGTTCTGGGTGGCGATAACGAAGGCCTGCTTTGAAGTGGGCGGCGGCGGAATCGCTCCAGCGCTGACGGCGCGGAAATTGGGCATGACGCCGAGGATCCGCTTGGGTTGCTCGTTCGACGGTGAAGGCACCGGACTCGCGGGCTTCGCCTCAGATTGCTTTGGGTCACCCGTCGCCCCAGAAGAAGGGGTCTGAGCGGCTTGCGGATTCTCCGGGGGCCTCTGCTCATCCAGCGCTGCGGGCATGGGGGATTTCTGCAGAGCCGGGGCATCTGCATGGAAACCGCCTTGTTGGGCGAGGGCGCTCGCCGCGTACAAAAAAAGCGTTAACGAGAGAAGAAAACGCAAAAACGGCCTCCACGGTCTCGTATCTAAGTCGCCGAAACTACCGTTTTAGTTGCCTGACACTTTTGAGTATAGACACCCTTGTGTGGAATCGAGTATTCCCGGTCAGAGTGATGTGTCTTCCTGCGGGCGGCATGACGCGAAGGATCACGCACTATTTCTGCGCGAGATAGGTTTTCGCTTCCGCCAACTCCGGGCGGTCGGCGCCAGGGCCGGAGATTTCAGCGAGCTTGGCGTAAAAAGATTGGGCAGCGGCGGGGTCGCTTGCCGCTTGCGCGGAACGCGCGGCGCCATAGAGAGCATCGAAACGGTTGGGCGATTCCTTTAGGGCGATTTTGTACTCGGCAAGCGCTTCGGCGGGGCGCTTCCATTCGAAAAGCAAATCGGCGAGCATTTCACGGGCGGGGATGCCAATCGTGTCCACGCCTTTTGTGTCCTGACGATCGGCGGCGGCGCGGAGTTCTTTGACGGCATCGTCCGTTTTGCCTTCGGCGAAGGCCAGCCAAGCTTCCGCTTCACGCAGGTCGGTCGCTTTTTCTCCTGAAACTTCGTAGCCACTCTCTTTGCTGTCCGCTTCGCGGGCTTTGACAATCTCTTGCAGCTTTTTCAGGTCCAATTTCGCGGCGGCGACGTCTCCGCTGCGTGCCGCGCCGATTGCGCGGGCCCAGTAGGTAGAGTCCTGCCAGACCGCACGCACGGCTGGGATGGGAAGCGCAGCCGCTTCTTTCCAGCGATGGAGTTCGAGTGCAATGGCAATGTTGAGGCTTGCCTGGCGGTTCGCGGCTTCTTCGCCGCTGGCTCCGGGGACGTTTTTCCCGCCGGCGGCAACCTGGCGGGCTTTGGCTTCTTCGCCGCTCTGAAGGTACGCGTAGGCAAGAAAATCCATGGCGTGGAACTGGTAATGGGAATCGGCCGTGTGCATTTCGGTGGCGTGGGCCGCGGAAGCAGCGGCAGCAATGTTGGACGCGATGGATTCCTGCCAGAGTCCGAGGCGCGAAAAAATGTGAGACGGCATGTGCAGGGCGTGGGAAGAGTCAGGAGCGATCCTGGCATAGCGTCGCGCGGCGTCCAAACCGAGAGAGGCAAGCTCGGGCACATCAGTGGCGTGAATGAGATAGTGAGCGCTGCCAGGATTGTCGGGATCGCGGCGGAAAAGTGGGTCAAGGATACCGATGGCCTTCTTGCGGTTCGCGAGGCCGTCCACGTGTTCCACATCGGCCAGGGCAACCAGCGAGAGCGCGTAAAAAGCTGCGGCCTCATTGTCTCCGGGGAACTGCTCGTGGAGTTGGGCAAGTGACGAGGAATAGGCCTGCGTGCGCTCGGCATGGGAGAGTTTTGGATTGTCCTGATAGAAGGCAGCCGCGGCGGCGAGGTAAGCGCGCTCGCGATCGGTAAGAGAACTGCTTTTTTTCGCTTGCTCGATTTCTTCGAGACCTTTTTTCAGCGTGGAAGCTTGGGGAAAATCCCAGAGCTGGTGGTAGAGCGCCATGGCTTTGCCCCAGTGCGCCATCGCGCATTGAGGATCTTGTTTCGCGGCGTCCGTGAATGTTTGCTCCGACTCGAGGTATTGGAAGGAGTGAAGCAGAGCGAGGCCTTTTTCCAGCGTGGCTCGCACTTCCGGCGCGCAGCTCGTGGGGAAGTTGACTTTGCCGAGCTGGCCGGGGACTCGAGCCGAGACCGGAACTGCAATACAACAGCCAGCAAACAGAACGGCGGGAAGGCCGATGCGGCGCATGAATATGTGTCCTCCAGATCTGGACGCCATTGTACCTTTTCGGGGTAGGAAGGTCAGCCTGGAGAAACTCTTGTGACGCAGCGGTTGGACGAAGTTCGGCGGCGAAGGCTACAATGGCTGCCGGAGCGGTACTTCGAGGCAGGTGAGAGAGCGAAAGCCATTTGAACCAATGACGAATCTCTGAGGAGCCGCGGATAGACAGCCTGTGTGCACGGCCTGTCCCGCCGGCACGTCGCGTGGAATTCCGGCGGCCAGCGGGGAAGAGGATCGAAAGACGTGCGAGCGGGGCAGGAAAGCCTAACGGTTGGCTCGTGGCGCCCACCTAATTCAGAGGTTCATGGCCTAGTTCTCCACGGCCGAGCGGTCCGCTCCGTTGCTGCATTTATGTGAAGTGGTGGTGTGAGAATGTGTTGCGCCCTCTATTAGGTTTCGGACTTGGCGCAAAGTGACTCGTGATTCGTGACTGGTGACTCGTGGAAGAGCCATTGAGTTAGATTCTGGCTGCTTTACGAGTCATACGTCACTAATCCAAAGAAACTTCCAGAAAGCCTTTTTACATGCGTGCTTTGTTTATCGGAGACATTGTCGGGGCACCCGGACGGCATATCGTCCAGGAGCGTCTTGGGGACATTGTCGCGCAGCGGCAGATCGATCTGGTCATTGCGAATGGAGAGAACGCCGCTTCGGGCTTTGGCATTACGCCGCGGCTGGCAGAAGAGTTGCTAAAGACCGGGATTGACGTGCTGACGGGAGGAAACCACAGCTGGGACCGCAAAGAGATTCTGGAATACGCACCGCACGAGCCGCGGCTGCTGCGGCCGGCGAACTTTCCGGAAGGCAATCCGGGAAACGGAGTTTATGTGGGCGCGGCGAAGAACGGGATAAAGTACGCGGTCGTGAACCTGCAGGGGCGCGTCTTTCTTCCGCCAATTGATGACCCGTTTCGAAAGGCGGACAGCATACTGGCCAGCTTGCCGGGAGAAGTGGCGTTTGTGCTGGTCGACATGCACGCAGAAACGACCAGCGAAAAGACGGCGATGGGCTGGTATCTGGACGGGCGCGTCACGGCGATTGTGGGGACGCACACGCACGTGGCCACGGCGGATGAGCGCGTCCTGCCAGGAGGAACGGCGTACATCACCGATGTCGGCATGACGGGCCCACACGCCGGAGTCATCGGCATGGACCGCAACGGCATGATCAAAAAGTTTCTGGATGGCATGCCGGCACGGTTTGAGGTGGCTTCGGGCGATGTGCAGATGAATTGCGTGCTGATCGAAACTGATGACGGTACATCGCGCAACGAGGCAGGGCGGCTGCGCGCCCGGGCGATTGAGAGGCTTTGCCTGCGTATGGATTAGCGAGCGGACGGCAGCGCCGGGCAACCTGTGCGCGTCGAATGTAGTCTGAATCTTCATGCGAAAAAGGCTGGATATTGCGGTGAAGTATGGCGTGGTGTTGTGTCTGCTGGCATGCGCGGCGGGGTACGCCTTTGGCCAGGAGGAAGTCGAGTTGACGGCAAAGAGGCGGCTTTTCCCGGCTATCGGGCCAGGGTTGCGGACCGTCAAGGGAGGCAAGGACGGGCGATTTTATGTGCTGGCTTCTCCGGCGCTGGGACTGGCGGTATTTGATGCTACAGGAAAGCAAGTACTCTCCGTGGGCGCTCAGCCGCCAGAGGCCGCGGGAAAGAGGGCGCGGCCGCCGATCGCTTTTGGAGAGGATTGCGACGTCGATGTGGACGGCCGCATCTACATTGCCGACCGTGGGGCAAATAGCGTCCTGATTTTTTCAAAAGATGGAGCATTGCTGCGCTCCATATCGGTGCCGTCGCCGGTTTCCATCGCCGCGATGCCGGAAGGTGAAGTTGGCGTAGCGACCCTGCGCGAGCCACACCTGGTGATCGTTTTCGATAAGAATGGGCGGGACGTGCGCGAGTTCGGCGACACGGAACGGATCGCGCAGCGCGACGAATTGAATCGTTTTCTGAACATCGGGAAGCTGGCCGCGGACGATCAAGGGCATCTTTACTACGCGTTCGAATATTTTCCCGAGCCGACCGTGCGGCAATATGACCGCTATGGCTACAGCGGGCTGGAAATTCAGTACACGGCGATCGAAGCACTCACCAGGGCGCGAGCCGTGCGCCGCGAGATTGACCGTCAGGAGCGGCGGGGTGACACGCCCACATTCAAACAGGTGTTGACCGCAGCCGGGGTGGATCGAGAGAGCGGCGAAGTGTGGATCGCGCTGCAGAACACGCTTTTGCACTTCGACAAAGAGGGAAACCGCCGCGCGAGTTACCAGATCTATACACCGCAAGGGGCGCGGCTCGAAGCGGACACCATTCTTGTGCAGAAGGATCGCATAATTATCGGAAGCGACCCGCTGGGCATTTACGAATTCGAGCGGCCACAGAAACATTCTCAGGAGTAGACGGAGTTTTCCTCAGGCAAATTTTCCGGCGAGAGCGCATTTTGTCTTCGCCAACATCACAATATTGGAAAATTTGGCGGGATTTTTCCCGGTTTTACACAAGAATGCCCAATTTTAGTGCTTGTGGAAAAGTTGTGCATGGTGTGTGAACTGTAGTGCAGACCTTCGTGCATTTTTCGCTTGCCCGAATCACGCCAATCGGCGACAATCCCGCGCTGTCTCGTAACGGCGGTAACTGGGCAAGCAAATCCAAACGAGCCGCGCGCGGAGCGACAGGGGCAAGACAAGACGTTCCGGCGCGGGAGCAAACCCCGAAGCCAGAAGGACAATGCGAGCGGGCCTGCTTTCCACAGTTTTTTCACACCTGTGGAAATACCCAAGGGGTTTCTTTTTCTAGCCTATGACGACTCTGAGCAACAGCGGACGGGACCGCGATACTGCCAACTTGTGGGACAAGTTGCTTGAGCGCGTGAAGTCCCGCGTCAGCATCAATACGTTTACGACGTGGTTCCAGCCTACGCGGCTGAGCCGCGCCGAGGGCGAGACGCTTTCCGTGCAGATCCCCAGCACGGTCTTCCGGCAAGTTCTGACGCGCACTTACGGCGACATCATAAAGGCCGTCTTTCATGAGCTCGGAACACCTCATGTGAAAGTGCAGTACGTCTGCACGGAGGAAGAAGCCGTGCCCGCTTCGGCGGCAGTGGCTTCCGCTAAACAGTCAAAGCTGGATTTTGAGAGCAGCGATCACCAGCTGAACACGCGTTACACCTTTGACAGCTTCGTGGTCGGCAAATCCAACGAATTTGCGCACGCGGCTTCGCGAGCGGTGGCGGAGCAGCCCTCCAAGTCCTACAACCCGCTTTTCCTCTATGGCGGCGTGGGGATGGGCAAGACGCACTTGATGCACGCCATCGGACACACCATCAAGAAGCGGAATCCGGCGATGCGCTTGAGTTACGTCAGCGCGGAGAAATTCACCATCGAGGTGATCAACTCGCTGCGCTTCGACCGCATGATCAGTTTCCGGGACCGTTTTCACACCGTGGATGTGCTGCTGGTGGACGATATCCAGTTCATCGCCGGGAAAGAGCGTACCCAGGAGGAGTTTTTCCACACCTTCAATGCGCTCTACGAGCAGCAGAAGCAGATCGTGATTTCGTCAGACTGCTTGCCGAAGGATATCAATTCGATCGAGGAAAGATTACGGTCGCGATTTGAGTGGGGATTGATCGCGGACATCCAGCCGCCAGACCTGGAAACAAAGATTGCGATTCTACAGAAAAAAGCGGAGAACGACCGTTTCCATTTGCCGGACGACGTGGCCGAGTACATCGCGCGGGCCATCAAGTCCAACGTGCGCGAGTTGGAGGGCGCGCTGACGCGGCTGATGGCTTATGCGTCCTTGACAGGGGCGACGGTTTCGCTCGCCACGGCGCAGCAGGTGTTGCGCAACATCATTGCGTCGCAGGAAAAGCGCGTCACCATCGACCTGATCCAGAAGCGCGTGAGCGAGCACTTCAATCTGCGCGAGCAGGACCTCAAGGTCCGGAGCAATACCCGCGCGATTGCTTTCCCGCGGCAAGTGGCGATGTATATCGTCAAGCAGCTTACCACCGCGTCGCTGCCAGAGATTGGGCGGCAGTTCGGCGGGAAACATCACACAACGGTTCTGCACTCCATCAACAAGATTGAAGGGTTGCGCCGCTCCGATAAGGATTTGAACCGTACGATCACGCGCCTCATGGATGCGTTGCAGTAAGCAGTTGCGCAGGTTTTTCCCTCTCACACTGTTCGAGACGCAGGCCGCCGACCCCCAGCCTGCGTTTCGACCAAGCTCGAGAATATTTCGCTGCCGAAACTTCCGGCAATACCGATGTAAGTCAGCAAACCCGTACTAGTGCGCTGTGGAGAAGATTTGGGAAAGATGCGAAATTGTTGTGGATAGTTGTGTAAGAATCCGAGCAAGAATCGTCTCAATGTTGGAGTAAAGAGAGAATTTCCGAGGTTCCCACAAAGCATGCGTGGAGAAAGCTAGAGAGAAACACGTGCAGTGGCGATGCTTTACGAGTCTTTCCACGTTTCCACAGCACTCATCATCACAACAAGCTTTATGGTTTATTAAGTTATGAGAGTTCTTGTTGTAGAGCTGATATGTGTGAATAAGTCGCCTGCAGCAATACGGTGGGCGAACAGCGTGGAATCGCCTAGTGAGGAGCATTTCCACAGTACTGGGAAGGCTGGCGGACTTTATACTTTCTGAAAAAACGAGTACAGTACGGCAGCGGTAAAAGCCAAGCGAGGAACCGTAATGACTGCACCAGGGACGGCACGCGAGGAACATCAAGCGATGGAATTCAGCGTTACGAAGTCAGCGCTGTTGAATGAACTCTCGACCACGCAGGGCGTCGTGGAGCGCAAGACGACCATTCCCATACTGTCGAACTTACTTGTAGAGGCTGAAGGGAACCGCCTGACGATAACGGCAACGGATCTCGAGTTAAGTATCCGCACATCTTGCGAAGCCAAGGTCAAAAAGGACGGGGCAGGAACAATACCTGCCAAGAAACTGATTGAGCTTGTCCGGTTGCTTCCCGAGGGTGAAATCAGGTTCAGACTACTGGAGAACCATTGGGTAGAGATCGTCAGCGACAGGAAGAAATACAAGCTTGTCGGCATGGCCAAGGAGAATTTCCCTGCGCTGCCGGTGATGCCGCATGTGCTCGTGAAAATCCCCTCGGCAATTCTCGAGAGCCTGATCGGAAAGACCAAGTTCGCAATCTCCATGGAAGAATCACGTTACACATTGAACGGTGGCTTGCTGATTCTGAAGCCTGACACGCTGGCGATGGTGGCCACCGACGGCCACCGCCTGGCCCTGGCCGAAACGGACCAGAAGTTGGCCGGTTTGAACGGGGAAGTGAAGGTTTTGATCCCAAAGAAGGCCATGGACGAAGTGGAAAAACTCGCCAGCGCGGCGGGGTCGGATTCCCACATCGAGTTTGCAAAAGATGAGAGCCATCTTTTCTTTCAAGTGGACCACCGGCTGCTGATCTCTCGCATCCTGACCGGTCAATTCCCCAATTACGAAGCGGTTCTTCCGCGGGAGAACAATAAAAGCGTAGTGCTCGATCGCACGGAATTGTGCGACGCCGTTCGCCGCGTTTCGCAGCTTGCCGATCAACGCTCACACGCGGTGAAGCTGGCCATCTCACAAGAAGGGATTGAAATTTCCGCTTCCAGCCCGGAGTATGGCGAAGCCAAGGAAAGCATCGAAAAAGAATACAAGGGCGATCCCATCGCGATCGGTTTCAATTCGAGCTACATGCTGGATTTTCTTGCCGCGGCGGCCGACGGGCCGGTGAGTATCGAGCTGAAGGACGAACAGTCTGCCGGCCAGATGCGGCCCCTCGCGGACGAAAGCTACCGCTATCGCTACGTCATCATGCCCATGAGAATTTGATGGAGAAGCTGAACGTCGGCATTCTGCTTTTTGACGACGTTGAAGTCCTCGATTTTGCCGGGCCCTTCGAAGTTTTTTCCCGCACCAGGCTCACTTCCGGGGCAGAGTCTCGCCGTAATGAGGACTCAGCGCCGTTTCAGGTCTTCACAGTCGCGAAAACCAAACAGAACATCCGCGCGGTCGGCAATCTGGTTGTTGAGCCGCGCTATTCCTTCAGCAACGCTGCCCGGATCGATATCGTTGTTGTTCCGGGCGGCTGGGGTTCGAGGAAAGTGATGGAAGATCCGGAAGTGCTTGCCTGGGTCCAGCGTGTCGCGCAGTCCGCCAAGTATACAACGTCCGTTTGCACAGGAGCGCTCGTCCTTGCGCGGGCGGGTTTGCTCGCGGGTCGGCGAGCGACTACGCACTGGGCCGCGTATGATCTTCTGGAGTCGCTCGGCGAAGGAGTGAAAGTTATCCGCGATGTGCGCGTGGTCAAGGACGGAATTTTTTCTTCAGCTGGAGTTTCCGCGGGGATTGATATGGCGTTCGCGCTAGTGCAAGAGATCTGCGGCGCTTCCGTGGCCAATGAGACGGCTCACTAAATAGAATATTTACGGCGCTAACGGCACGCGTTTGTCTCTTTTCAACCAGCCGCGATGCGGCTCTGGATGTCGCTTGGAGCCACTGGGCGAAGCGGCACCGCCAAGGCCAAACTGTGCGATCCAAGTAGTCACTAAACAATACAAAACAAACGCTTTAGATCCTAAAATACATACTTTGCATACTTGAGAATTTTGACCTATTCGAGTACACTGAATGGGCTGTACGGTTTCCTCCAAATCGGCCCGGTCAGTTCAAGGGTGACCGCAGGGCGGTCAACCGGGCCACGTCGGCCAAGTAACCCGGCCCAGTCCATTGGCTCTGCGCCAGGAGCCAAGTAGCCGTTTGCTTGGAGTTTAATGAGTCTTCGCCACGTCTCGCTGCGCGAGACGGGATGGAGCAGGAACCCTACGAGTTCCGGTCGTCTGCGACCGGAATCAAAGGGTAAGGCGACGTACCAAGTAGTCCGCAAGCACGCCTTCCTCGCTTCAAAAATGTGATGGGAAATTTCAAGCGCACAAGGACGCTGTGGCTCTAGCGGCATGCCTTGCGCGGCCGAGTTTTGCCAGGAGATGCCATGGGTGAGAAAGAGACGGTAACAGGAAAAGGTCCGGGCCATCAGTACGATGCGAAGTCCATCAAAGTTCTCGGCGGCATCGAAGCGGTGCGCCTGCGTCCGGCGATGTACATCGGATCGACGGGCGAGTTGGGCTTGCATCACCTGGTTTGGGAAGTGGTGGACAACTCGGTGGACGAAGCGATGGCCGGCTTTGCGGATGAAATCAATGTCACCGTCCACGCCGATGATTCCGTCACAGTGGTCGACAATGGGCGCGGCATCCCCGTGGACATGCATGCAACCGAAAGGCGGCCTGCGGCCGAGGTCGTGCTCACCGTGCTCCATGCCGGGGGAAAATTCGACAGCGACAGCTACAAAGTTTCCGGCGGTTTGCATGGCGTCGGCGTTTCCGTGGTTAACGCGCTCTCGGATTGGCTCGAGCTGGAGATCTCGCGCGACGGCGCTGTCTGGGAACAGACGTACGAGAAGGGCAAACCTACCTCGAAACTGAAGCAGACGGGCAAGACGCGCAAGACGGGCACGATAGTTACGTTTCATCCGGACCCGGCGATCTTCGATAAGACGACTTTCAGCTTCGATACGCTTTCACAGCGGCTGCGCGAGCTGGCCTTCCTGAACAAAGGCCTGAAAATTACGCTCACCGACGAGCGCACGGAGAAGACCGCGGAGTTCCGTTTTACCGGGGGCATCACCGAGTTCGTCAAACACCTCAACCGCGGAAAATCCACGCTGCACGATTCGCCGATCTACATCGAAGGAAAGCGCGGCAACGTGGAAATCGAGATCGCGCTGCAATACAACGACACCTACGGCGAAAACGTTTTTGCGTTCGCCAACACCATAAACACCGTGGACGGCGGCACGCACCTCTCCGGGTTCCGCTCGGCGCTGACGCGCACGATCAACAACTTCGCTTCCTCCGCGGGAATGCTGAAAGAGCAAAAAGACGAAGTGACCATTACCGGCGATGACGTGCGTGAAGGACTGGTCGCCGTGGTGAGCGTGCGCTTGCCGCAGCCGCAATTCGAGGGGCAAACAAAAGGGAAGCTGAACAGCGACATCAAGGGAGACGTCGAGCAACTAGTGAACGAAAAGCTCGGCGAATGGTTCGACAAGCATTCCACCGTGGCGCGGCGCATTATTTCCAAATGCATTGATGCGGCGCGCGCGCGTGAAGCGGCCCGCAAGGCGCGCGAGCTGACGCGCCGCAAGTCGGCAATGGATTCGAGCGGGTTGCCGGGCAAGCTGGCGGATTGCCAGGAGCGCGACCCATCACGCTGCGAGGTGTTCATCGTCGAGGGCGAATCGGCGGGTGGCTCGGCCAAACAGGGCCGCGACCGCAAATACCAGGCGATCCTGCCGCTCAAGGGAAAAATCCTGAACGTAGAGAAAGCGCGCTACGACAAGATGCTCGGCCACGAAGAAATTCGCGCCATCATCACCGCGCTCGGCACGGGCATCGGCAAGGACGATTTCGACGCCGGGAAATTGCGCTACCACAAAATCATCCTGATGACCGATGCGGACGTCGACGGCTCACACATCCGCACGCTCCTGCTGACGTTTTTCTTCCGGCACATGAAGGAGTTGATCGAGCGCGGCCACGTGTACATTGCGCAGCCGCCGCTCTATCGCGTGAAGCGCGGCAAGAGCGAGCGGTACATCCGCGACGAACGCGACTTCGCGCGCGAGCTGATGAAGCGCGCCACCGAAGACCACGTGGTGAAAGCCAGGGAGGGCGTTTCGCTGCAAGGAGCGGGGCTGACGACATTCCTACTCAATGTGCAGGAATACGATGCGCTGGCCGCGAAGCTCGCGCGGCGTTTGCGGGATCCCGGGCTAGTGGAAGTGCTTGCGGAGAGCGGGCTCGAGAAGAAAACCGATTTCGAGGACAAAAAAACGCTCGATAAACTGCTGAAGGAAGTGGACAAGGCCAAGTTAAAGCTCGAAGGAAAACTCGTTTTCGATGAAGAGCACAGCCTTTACGAAATCCAGTTTGGTCCGCCGCACAATCAGAAGATCAACTGGGCGCTGGCTTCCGCCGCGGAATACAAGCGCATGCGCGCGCTGGCCAAGCAAATTGACGAGTACAACAAACCGCCGTTCACGGTGACGCGCAACGGCGACAAAGTGACGAAGGAAAAAGCCGCCGACGTGCTGAGTTACGTGATGGAAGACGCGAAAAAAGATTTCACCATCACGCGGTTCAAGGGCCTGGGGGAAATGAATCCCTCGCAGCTCTGGGAAACCACGATGAACGCCGATACGCGCACGCTACTCAAGGTAAAGCTCGAGGATGCGGTGGCGGCTGAGGATATTTTCACGACGCTCATGGGCGAAAACGTCGAAGCGCGACGGAAGTTCATCGAGGAAAACGCGCTGGAAGTCGTGAATCTGGATATTTAGTCAGGATGGAATGCTGTACGAATTAGGCTGGGCGACATTGCCGGGGCTGCGGGGATTGAGCGTGAGCGAATTTCGCGCGACGCCAACGGCGAACCCTGATAACGAGCGCGGCGTGGCCGTGGAGTTTGCAACCGAACAGGAGCGCGATGAGTTTTTGCGGCGCCTGGAACAACATTTTACCGCGCGCCGGTTTACGAACGCGGCGGATGCGTTCGATACGGTGAAGGCGTACGCAGTGGAGTACGCGGCAAGACAATAGAAATGGCAGGCAGGGCGCAGACAGCCGCGGCGGGCTGCGCCCTACAACGGGAATTTTGAGCGACAGCGAGGGGAAATGGCGGACGAGCAGAACCAGTCGGTAATGATTCCGGTGGATATCGAAGCCGAGATGCGCAAGTCGTATCTCGATTACTCGATGAGCGTGATCATCGGGCGTGCGTTGCCCGACGTGCGCGACGGCTTGAAGCCCGTGCACCGGCGCATTCTTTTCGGAATGTACGAGCTGGGGCTAACCTCGACGAAGCCCTACCGCAAGTGCGCGAAGATCACCGGCGAAGTCCTCGGCAAGTTTCACCCGCACGGTGACGCGCCGGTCTACGACGCGCTGGTGCGCATGGCGCAGCCGTTCAACATGCGTTATCCGCTGGTGGACGGCCAGGGAAATTTCGGCTCCGTTGACGGCGACATGCCCGCGGCGATGCGGTACACGGAAGCGCGGCTTTCGAAGATCGCGGAAGAACTGCTCGCCGACATTGAAAAGGAAACTGTCGATTTCATACCGAACTTCGATGAAACCGAAAAGGAACCCACTGTACTTCCGACACGCGTGCCGAATCTGCTCGTCAATGGCACGAGCGGCATCGCGGTGGGCATGGCGACGAACATTCCGCCGCACAACCTGCGCGAAATCGTCGAAGCAACCATGTTGCTGATCGAAAAACCGGAAACCACACTGCGAGAAGTGATGAAGCACGTTCCCGGCCCCGATTTTCCAACCGGAGGCTACATCGCCGGCCGCGAAGGCATCGAGGCCGCCTACAAGTCGGGGCGCGGCAGCTTCACCATGCGCGCGAAAGCCGCGATCGAGGAATCCGGCAAGGACCGCGAAAGCATTGTGGTCACCGAAATTCCCTATCAGGTGAATAAATCGAAGCTCATCGAGCGTATCGCCGAACTCGTCCAAAACAAAAAGATCGAAGGCATCTCCGATGTGCGCGATGAAAGCGACCGCGACGGCATGCGCATCGTCATCGAGCTGAAGCGCGGCGAGGAATCGCAGCTCATCCTGAACAATCTCTTCAAGCACACGCAGATGCAGGAATCGTTCGGCATGATCATGCTGGCGATTGTCGGCGGGCAGCCGCGGGAGATGGGCCTGCTGGAGTTCATGCGGCTGTTCATCGAGCACCGCCGCGACGTCGTCCTGCGCCGCACGCGCTATGAGCTTCGAAAAGCCCGTGAGCGCGAGCACATTTTGGTGGGTTACCAGATTGCGCTCGATCATCTGGACGACGTGATTCGCATCATTCGCGGATCTTCCAGCCGCGCGGAGGCGAAGGAAAACCTGCTCAAGTACTTTTCCGAGCAGGAAGTCACGATTACAGAGAATGGGAAGCCCAAAAAGCTCGCGGGCGTCAAGCTCGATGGAAGAAAGTACAAGCTCGGCGGAGTGGAAGGAGAAACGGCGCGGGCTGTTACTGGCGGCCTCACTCCCGTTCAAGTCGACGCCATTCTTGAGTTACAACTCCACCGCCTCACGCAGCTCTCAGTGGACGAAATCCTGAAGGAATTGAAGTCCATCCGCGAGCGCATCGCCGAGCTGGAAGAAATCCTGGGCAACGAGAAAAAACTGAAGTCGGTGATCGTGTCGGAGCTGGAGGAAGTTCAGAAGACCTATGGCGACGACCGCCGCACGCAGATTGTGGACAAGGTTGACGAAATCAAACTCGAAGATCTGATTGCCGACACCGACATGCTCATCACGGTGAGCCATGCCGGCTACATCAAGCGCACATCAGTAGACATTTACCGCCACCAATCGCGCGGCGGCAAGGGACGCATCGGCGCGAAAACCAAGGAAGAAGATTTTGTTGAGCATCTCTTCATCGCTTCGGCGCATAGCTACATCTTGCTGTTCACGTCAAAGGGCAGGGTTTACTGGCTGAAGGTGTATGAGCTGCCCGAGGCGGCAGCAGCCACGCGCGGCAAGGCGATTTCGAACCTGGTGAAATTTCAGGAAGATGAAAAGCTGACGGCGCTGGTCGCGGCGCGCAATCTCGAAGATGAATCTAAATTTGTTTTCATGGCCACAAAGGCAGGCACAGTGAAAAAGTCGGCGCTGACGGAATTTTCCAATCCGCGTTCGACCGGAATCATCGCCATCAACCTGGATGCCAAGGACGAGTTGATCGGCGCGAAACTGACCGATAGCAAGCAGATGATTTTCCTTGCGAGCCACGAGGGCCAAGCCATTCTCTTCCGCGAAACGGAAGTACGCCCGATGGGACGAAACGCGGGCGGCGTGAACGGCATGGATTTAGACAAGGACGACTACGTAGTCAGCATGGACGCAGTGCAGCCGGACTTCGAGATCATCGCCAAGGAGCACAAGCAGACGTCGCAGAATCTGGAAGAGCTGGAGAACGAACACATCAAGGATTCGCTGATTACGCTGATGCTCACCGTATCGGAGAAGGGCTTCGGCAAACGCACGCCGCTTGCGGAATACCGTATTACATCGCGCGGCGGCAAGGGCGTCGTGAATATGAAGACGACGGACCGCAATGGCTCGGTCGTCGCTACGCTGCAGGTGACCGAAGAGTCTGACGTGATGATCATCGCGCACAATGGCAAGGTGATACGCGTCCACGCGAACGAGATCCGCGAAGCAGGGCGCTCGACGCAGGGCGTGCGCTTGCTCCGCCTCGAGGCTGACGACTCCGTCGCAGCCGCTGCAGTCTTGCAAGAAGAGCAGGAAGAAGAGAAGAAGTAAGGATTGCAAGACTCTCCGTTTGTTTAAACCGATTTAATAAAGAGATTGAAAGAGCTCATTCGATGTTAGAATCCTGAGCCTTATGAAAAGTGCGCGACGATTCTTCACATTTATGTTCGTACTCATTGCGCCGCTGGCCGGGATTTCTGCGACGCCAAATCCCCATAAGAGGCGCTTTCCGCACGGGCAATACCTGGCCTACGTCGGCACATACACGACCAAGACGGACAGCAGAGGCATTTACGCGTTCCGATTCGACGCGGCCGCTGGGCAACTCAGCACGATCGGGCTCGCCGCTGAATCAGGAGACCCCTCGTTTGTCGCGGTGCATCCAAGCGGCAAGTATCTCTATGCCGTGAATGAAGTAGGAAACTTCGGAGGTGGAAACAGCGGAGCAGTGAGTGCGTTCGCAATCGACCGAAAGACTGGCAAGCTGACGTTTCTAAATCAAGTGGCCACGCGCGGCGCTGGCCCCTGCCATGTTTCTCTCGATGGGACAGGAAAGTTCGTCCTGGTGGCGAACTATGACGGGGGGAGCGTCGCGGTATTTCCGGTGCAGGCGGACGGGAGTCTCGGCAAGGACTCGGCCTTTGTGCAGCATACGGGTTCTGGCCCGAACAAGGAACGCCAGGAAGCGCCGCACGCGCACTGGGTCGGCACTTCGCCCGACAATCATTTTGCGCTGGCGGTCGACCTGGGCCTCGACGAAGTCTTGATTTATCGCTTCGACTCCAGCAAAGGATCGCTCGCGCCGAACGATCCCCCCTTCGTCAAGGTAAATCCGGGCGCCGGTCCGCGCCACTTGGCATTCGCGCGGAACGGACAGTTCGCTTACGTCCTTGCGGAAATAGAAAACGCGGTCACCGCATTTGCGTATTCGCAAAAAAGTGGATCGTTGTCGACGCTGCAGACGGTTTCCACACTCCCGAAAAATTACTCGGGGCCAAAGGAGGCAGCGGAACTGATCGTGCACCCAACCGGAAAGTTCCTGTATGCGTCAAACCGCGCGGGAGTCGACAGCATTACTGTCTTTGCGATCGATCCCGCCAAAGGCACGCTCCTGCTCGTTGGACAGTACTCAACGAAGGGCAAGACGCCACGGCACTTTGCCATCGACCCGACGGGCACATTCTTGCTCGCTGGGAATGAGGAATCGAACAACATCGTCGTTTTTAAAATCGACCCCGCAACCGGCGCTCTGACGCCGACGGGACAAACAATGGAAGTCCCTTCACCAGTCTGCATAACATTTGTTCCCGCTGAATAGCCTATTTCGCCGGGCCTGCGCTACAATGCGCGCCGGGGAGATGCCATGCACTGGACAAGATTCCTCCTGGCGGTAATCGTATCGGGCCTCGGCGCATCGATCACTGATTGGCTCTTCATGGGCGTGCTGTTTCACAACAAATATCTCGAAACACCGGAGACGTGGCGCGGCAAACCCGGCCAGCCTGAAGTAACCAACGTCGTTGCGTCCACTGCAATTGGATTCGTGAGCTGCGCCGCGTTCCTTTATTTGTGCTACTGGACGGGCGCACTGGCCGTGCATAATGCCAGTTTGCGGATGGCTGTCCTCGCTTGGCTCGTGGCGCCGCTGCCGCTGATTGTCACCAACGCGCTGTGGATCAAAATGAATCCTCTTCTTGCGCTGTCCCACTCGCTTGGCTGGCTGGCGCGTTTTGTCGTTACGGCGCTGGCCGCCGGGTGGCTGCTGCATTAGTGCTGGAGCGAGGTGCGCCAGCGCCGCTGGGCTGGGCTCTGCGTTGCAATCGCAGCTTTGCGTTTATGGCGAGATGGGGGAGACGAATGATTCCGTCCAAAAGAGTTTGTCACTGTGCGCTGCGCGGCCTCGCGCTTCTGTCTCTTTTCATCACGGCGTGCGCGGCGGCCTGGGCTGACGAAACCGGCCCTGCGCGCGATCCCAAGCAGCCCGTGGACGAGGCCTACACGGCCAAGATTAAGAAGTACACTACTCAGCCCTATTTCACTTCGCCGCTGGTGGACTATCTTCCCGCATCGAAAAATGTCCCCACGCCCGAGGCCGTTCTCGGTGATATAGCGGGCGCTCCCGGAATCCTGCCGTACGCCGAAGAGGTCTACAAATACATGCGGTTGCTTGAGAAGGCCAGCCCGCGCGTGAAGGTCTTCTCCATTGGCACGACCGAAGAGGGCCGCGAAATGATCGCGGTGGCTGTCTCTTCCGAGGAAAATCTCAAGCACCTGGACGAAAATCGCGCACGGCTCGCGAAGCTTGCCGATCCCCGCACGATCAAGCTGGAAGATGCTGAGGCGGACCGCATCGTGGCGCAGGCCGTGCCCGTGTACTACATCACCGGAACGATCCATTCGCCGGAAACCGGCGCGCCGACAGCGCTGATGGAGCTGGCCTACCGCCTGGCCGTGGATGAAAGTCCATACATCCGTGAAATCCGCGAAGGCACGATCATATTGATCACGCCGGTGGTGGAGGTCGACGGCCGCAACCGCATGGTAGACCTCTATCGCTGGCATCTTGCTCACCCCAAAGATTTTTATCCGCCGCTGATTTATTGGGGCAAGTACGTCGCGCACGACAACAACCGCGACGCAATGGGCGTCACGCTGAAACTAACGGAAAACGTGCTCAACACCTACGTCGGATGGAAGGCGCAGGTGCTGCACGACCTCCACGAATCGGTGCCATACCTGTATGACAACACCGCGGGTGACGGCCCGTTCAACGCCTGGGTAGATCCAATCCTCACGGACGAATGGGAAATGATCGGCTGGCGCAACGTGGCGGACATGACCAAGTTCGGCATGCCCGGCGTGTTTACGCACGGCGTCTTCGACACCTGGTCGCCGGGCTACCTGATGTTTATTGCCGCGATGCACAATGGCATCAGCCGCCTCTACGAAACCTTCGGAAACGCCGGCGCAGACACGGAGGAGCGCACTCTCGACCCGGAAGATTACTCGCGCACGTGGTACCGCCAAAACCCGCCGCTGCCGAAGACGCTGTGGTCGCAGCGCGACAACAATAATTACGAGCAGACGGGACTTTTGACGTCGCTTCACTATTTCAACGAAAACAAGCGGCTCTTCCTGAAGAATTTCTATCTCAAAGCCAAGCGCTCGGTTGCGAAGCCTGCGGCTGAGGGCCCTGCTGCTTACGTTTTGCCCGCAGATGATCCACGCCCGGGTTTGCAGGCCGATTTGCTCCGTGTCCTGCAGAAACAGGCTGTTGAGATTTCGCGCGCAACCTCGGCGTTTTCCGTCGCGCTGCCCGCTAAGAAACCGGCGAAAGGGTCAAAGAAAGACGAAGCGAAGGATAAGGCCAACGAAAAGGAAATGGCGCCCGCCACGCGCGAATTCCCCGCGGGCAGTTACATCGTTCGCATGGATCAGCCATATTCGCGCGTTGCGGATGCGCTGCTCGACCACCAATACTGGAGCCCCGACGACCCGCAAAAGACGCCCTATGACGATACCGGGTGGACCTTTGGAGAACTCTTCGACGTGCGGGTTACGCGCGTGACTGATCCAAAAGTTCTGGGCGTGGCCATGGAACGCGTCACCGAGATCCGCGCACCGGGAGGCGTCAAGGGCGATGGCGCCGTATTCGCCATCAACAACAATGCCGAGCCCGCGCTCGCGTCGCTGCGCTATCGTTTGCGTGACGCCTCGATCGAGGCGGCGGAAGAGCCGTTCGACGCAGGCGGGAAGAAATTCAACCGCGGATCATTTATCGTGAGAAACGTGAACCGCACTGACCTGGACCGTGCCGCCAACGATCTCGGCATTCAAGCCGTCGCACTTGGCGGCGCGCCGAATGTGAAGTCACATCCCGTGCGCGCCGCGCGAATTGCTATTGTCCACACCTGGCTGAATACGCAGACCGAAGGATGGTGGCGGCAAGCGCTGGACAATCTGGGAGTTCCTTACGACTACATCAGCACGCAAACGGTCGCAAAGATCGCCGATCTCAACGCGAAGTACGACGTCATACTTTTTCCGCCGGTCGGGTATTCTTCCTCGCCCACCGCCATTGTCAACGGCCTGCCCGCGGCCTGGGGCAACCCACTCCCGTGGAAGAACACGCCCGAGACGCCGAACCTGGTTGGTAAGAACGATTCGACCGACGACATGCGTCCCGGACTCGGCTGGGATGGCGTGGCGCGCTTGCAAAGCTTTGTGCAGAAAGGCGGCGTGCTCCTGACGGCGACAGACACGTCGCGTTTTGCGATCGGCATCGGCCTAGTCGATGGCGTTAGCGCGAAATCGTCGGAACGCATGAAGATTGTCGGCTCAGTAGTCGGCATCGGCCTAGTCGATGGCGCGAGTCCTATCGCTTACGGGTACGATGAAAAATTGGCTGCTTATTGCGATGAAGGCCCGATCTTTTCGCTGAGCAGCACCTCTGGAGGGCGCGGCCGGCGCCGCCGGCTGGGGGCCGAAGCGCATACGCGCCCCACCGGCCGGGGCACACCCAATGATCCCGATTTCGTCGTCGGCAGGCCCGGTACGGAGCCACCCGAGGAACCCGAAGCGGAACTCTGGGAGACGCCACCGGTTTCCGACGAGCAAAAGATCAATGGCTTTCGCGTGATCCCGCCCGCAAACCGCGCGCGTGTCATCTTCCGCTATGCCGACAACAAGGACCTGCTCATTTCCGGACTAGTTCAGGGAGGCGACGAAATTGCGCAGCACCCTGCCGTCGTGGACGTGCCCACTGGGAATGGCCACGTGGTGCTGTTCTCCATCAACCCGGTCTATCGCGGCGAGACGCGCGGCACTTATTCGCTCGTGCTGAATACGATCCTGAACTTTGACAGCCTCAATGCCGGCCGCAAGCTGGCTGAAAAATAGCTGAGCCAACAGGAAGGCTTCGGCAGCGCCCGCCACGGTAGTGCGGGCTGCTCGCAGGCAATTTTGCCTCCGAGTTGGAGTACAATCCCGGCCCATATGGCAAAGCGAAAAGCGAAGAAAACGGCAAAGAGGAAGAGCCGCTCACACAAGGCGCGCGCAAAAGCAAAGCTGCCTAAAGAGGCTGTCACCTTGATTGTGAATCTGCGCGCACGAGAGGGGCAAGAGTTGCTGCTCGAAGCCGAGTTGCGAGCCCTTGTCGGGCCGACGCGCCGCGAGCAAGGCTGCTTCACCTATGATTTGTACCGCGGCGCCGAGCTGCCTGGCGCTTTTCTCCTGCACGAAGTGTGGGCCAGTCGCGAGCATCATCGCCTCCACACGCAAACACCGCATTTCCTTCGTTGGAATGCCCGCAAAGGCGCTCTGCTTGCCTCGCGCGACTCCACATTCTGGAAGCAGATCAGCTAGCACGAAAATCAAACAGCGCACACGCGAAGACCCGCTTCGAATCGTCAGCTCTCTGGCGGTGCCACGTAATAGCCCGGGCGGGAGCGGACCTTCAGACCACTCGGAATCACTTGGACTTTAATTTCGTGGTAGCCAATATCGTTGGTGGCTGTGGGTGTGTAGCTCAGGGAATATTGCGCGTGCAGTTCTCCGCCGATTTCATCAATGGCCTTCTCAATCGAGCGATCCTTGAATGTGGCGAGGTGAGCGCCGCCCGTGGCTGTGGCTGCAACCTCGAGCGCGTGGTCGGAAATTTTGTCTTTCACGTGCTGAACCGCCCAAACGGCCAGCGCCAACAGGTTGCCGGAGCCATACCGCTCTGCTTCCGTGTCGGGCGTCTGCGGGACACCGGGTTGCGGCGGCAGGTCGAACGTGCCCGGAGGTGTCACTTGGGGCTGCGTGTTTTTCGGCTTGGATTGCAACTCCGCGCGCGTCGTGGAAAGCCCGACGCTGTAGATCATTACATTCGAGAGTTGCGCCTGGCGCAACACCTCACCCAGCCGCGTTTCGCTTCCCACGTCGGTCGCTTCCGACAAAATCAACATCACGCGCCGGTGTCCGGGTTGCTCCGGCGAGGCCTGCGGCCGTCCGCTCAGCATTTCCACTCCGACGGCCATCGCGTCATAGAGCTTTAACCCTGACGTGCTGGTTTGCAGCCGCGAAACAGTTTTTTCGATCTGGTCCGCGTTCGTGGTGAAGTCTTGCAGCTTGTCGACCGCGTCGTTGAAGCCCACGATGGCAGCCTCACCCGTTGGCCCCATCACTGTTTGCGTCAAAAGGATGCCGGTCTTGCGCAATTCGGGCAGCAGGGGGTCTATGCGAGAACTCGTTTCAAGCAAAACGACGAGCGAAATCGGGTCGCCACCCAGGTCGAAATGTGAAATTTTCTGCTCGACGCCATTGTCGGTAATGCGAAAATCCTTCATCTCCAAATTGGCAACCATCTCGCCATTTGCATCGCGCACGGTCACCGGGGTATTCACGAGGGACACGCGTACGACCAGTTTCGCTTGAGGGGGGACCTGCTGCACTTGCACGCCGGGGCGTGGCGCGATGGGACCCTCGGGCGACTGCGCGCCCAGAGGCATGCCTGCGAGTGCCGAGACGAACAGCATCCAGAGCATGTTTACGCCGCGCCTCATTACGCCTCCTGTTTCCACTGACTCTAGTCTATGCTCCCCGGCTCATTTTCGCTCAGTAGCCCAAGGTAGACTCCGCTCCCGCCGCTGGAGTGTACTCAATTCGACGCAAGCTCCTCGGCAAGCGTTGCCGGGTGTAGCTGCACTCCCTACAATGGATGTTCGCTCATTCCGGAGGAAAAGCCATGTCCGCAGGGCACAAGAAACTTAGGCAGCAGCACGCACCCAAGACTCCTCATGAGGATCAGAAGTTTCTCCAGAGCACTCCCGCCCGGCCGCTGCGGATCCTCGCGGAATACATCCATCCGCTTGTGCAGCTGAAGAAAGAAGGCATCGGCGACACCATCGTGATGTTTGGTTCGGCGCGCATCGAAGCGCACGAGACAGCACAGGCACGCTACACCCGTCTGAAAAAAGAAAAAACTTCAAAGCTCTCCGCCGCGGAATACGGCCAGCACCGTGCCGCACTGCGCTACGCTAAGAGTGCACTCGAGATGTCACGCTATTACGAAGAAGCCCGCGAACTTTCCAATAAGATCACTTCCTGGGCGCTGACGCTCGGGCCCCGGCCGCGGCGCTTCGTGGTCTGCTCCGGCGGCGGGCCAGGCATCATGGAGGCCGCCAATCGCGGCGCGAACGAAGCAGGCGGCAAGTCCATCGGTCTTTCCATCGAACTGCCTCACGAGCAGTTCGCCAACGCCTACATCAGCCCTGAGCTGAGCTTCAACTTTCATTACTTCTTCATGCGCAAATTGTGGTTCGCGCAGATTGCCAAGGCGCTGATTGTGTTTCCGGGCGGCTTCGGAACTATGGATGAGCTTTGGGAGATGATGACCTTACTGCAAACCGGAAAACTCCCCAAGCACAACATCATTCTGATTTATGGCCGTAAATATTGGGACGAGGTTCTGAATTTTCGCGCCATGGTACGCTATGGCACGATCAGCGAAGAAGAGTACAAACTGCTCCAGTTCGCCGACACTGTGGACGAAGCCTTTGTCCACATCCGCTCCGGCCTCGAAAAATACCACATGAAAGTTGATTCTTTCCTGCAGGCTTACTGATACCGGTTCTGACTGCAGAAGTCAGTAATTGCATATTGGTGCTCGGCGCGGCGGGAACTACGCGATTGCTACCGGCATCGTTACGACCGAGATCGGGATCGCAGCTGAACCTTAACAGGCAGCGGCTCTCGGAAAACAAGAACGGGGCGCAGCCCACCGCGGCGGGCCGCGCCCCGTTCTTGTTTTTGGTTAAAGAATCAGTTCTTCGTTGCGGAAAGCTCTTCGGAAAAGACCGCTTCGAACCGCCGTGTTTCGTCCTGATCGTGCAACATCACGATGGGAACGACGCGAAAGGATTTGTTGCACGCACGGCACTGCGTCACTTCGCCCTGCAGGTCCTGCAAAAAGCCATCCGTAAAATGATAAAGCGCACGCTCGCGCCGGGCTTTCTTCTGGCCCGGCTCTCCGCAGTGCGGACAAACGAACTCCACCATGTCCTGCTGCGGATCGCGGTCCAGCGCAGCCCAGCCCGTGCGGCGCACACCAACAACTGCCATGTTGCGGCGGTCCATTTCGGTTGCCCTCCTCAGCTCCACGTCCACAAAGAATAAGATGCGGTGGCACGGCTGTTCGGTACAGGTCAAGTAAGTTCAGTAAAATCATTTAGTTACGAAACTTGGCTGGATAACGATTGCAGCATGAGCCGCCCAGCGGACAGGGAACTTGCCGCGCGCCGCGGTGTCCAATGGTGTGAGGAGGCGCGCACCTCACATCCCTGCGAGCGCGGCGCCGGTCTCCTGGAGTCGCACTGGCGCTATAAACCCATCATTCTGAATGGCCAGCCGGTTGAGATCGACACATTCACCACCGTCGTCTACAACATCAATCGCTAATAGGAATCTTGCGCCATAGGTTGGTTAGAGCAGCGGCTCGCCGGCGTGGCGCGCGATCGCTTCGCGTGTTGCATCTCGCAGGCGAATCAATTCATGCCAATCGGAAGATTCGCTGCCATCGGGTGTCGCACCCGCACTCTTCGGCAGAATTGGCGGCGAAAGTGTGAGAGTCACACTGGAGGGGCGCGGCAAATAAGTGCCGTCGCGGAGAAATCGGCGCGTCCCCGCAAGCGAAACCGGAATAATCGGAGCGCCGGTCGCGACCGCCGCCTTGAATGCTCCGAGCTGGAACGGACGAATCCCATCTTCTTCCGTAAATGTGCCTTCGGGAAACACGAATACCGATTCGCCCTGGCGCAGTAACTCTTCCATCTCTTTCGCTTGGCGCAGCCTTGAACCGGCGTCATTGCGATCGAATCGCAAGTGTCCCATGCGATCCAGAAACGTGCCAATGAAAGGCATGCGCGTGACCTCCATCTTTGCAACGAAGCGGTACGGCACGCCCAAGCCGAGCATCAAAGGCAGCACATCGAAATAGCTGGTGTGGTTCGACGCGTAGATTTTTGCGCCTGGCGTCTGCATGTAATCCTTGCCGACCACGCGCACTCGGCAGCCCCCCAGCACGAACAGAATTTTTAGCGCAGCGGAGGTGAACCGGCCCGCCGCCTTCTCATCTTTGATGAGCTGCACGATCAGCCATGTCGGCACAATCCAGACGGAGAACACCACGACAAAATAAACGCCGCTCAAAATCTCGAAGCCCCGGCGCATGCCGGAAATAATCTTTTGGCCGATGGTGCGCCCCGCGCTGGCCGCGCCCAGTCGCGCAATTTGCACCCAAGCGGGCCGGATCGCAGCCGACAGCGTGCCCGCAAGATAGAGTTGCTTGGTCTCTTCCCGGCGCAACTTGCCGCTCGACGTTTTAGGAATGCTGCCCGGCGGAATAATTTCCACGCGATCCGGAGGCAGCCCGAGCCCTTGAGAAACTCGTTCGGTGACCGCAGCCGCGATTGCCGCGCGTTTTGCCGCATCCGTCTCCCGCGATTCCGCAGCAACCACAAGCTTTTCCGTGCCGCTTGCCTCATCCTTCAAGCCGAATGCCACGATGCAGCCTTTTCGGATGCCCTCAACTCGCGCCGCGAGTTCTTCCACTTCATGAGGATAGAGGTTCCGCCCGCCCTTGATGATGATGTCCTTCACGCGTCCGGTGACGTAGATCTCGCCGTCAGCGCGGTACGCGCGATCGCCGGAATTCACCCAAGCGCCGCCACTTTCTTTCTTTCCCGCGCTCTGCGGAAAAAGCCCTTGAGTGGCCGCTTCGTTCCGGTAATACCCGCTCGTCGCGGAGGGCCCCCGGAACCACAGGAATCCTTCCGTGCGCTCCGGCACTTCTTCTCCGGCATTATTAACAATGCGCACCTCGTGCCCTGGGATTGGTTTTCCTGATGAGACAAACGCGATCGCCGTCGCATCATCTGCGGACGCGGGTATCGCGCGCCCCTCCGCGGTAAACGTCTCGCGGTCCACGCGGTCGATCAGCGGCCCGCGATTCAGCGGCGGCACCGTGACGGCGAGCGAAGCCTCCGCAAGGCCGTACACCGGAAGCTGCGCTTCTCGCCGGAAACCGTACTTCGCAAATCGTGCCGCAAACCGTTCGAGCGTCTCCGGATTGACAGGTTCCGCGCCGTTCAACGCCGCGCGCCAGGAGCTCAGGTCCACATCTTCAATGTCCGTGTCGGCGATCTTTCGGACGCAAAGTTCGTAGGCAAAGTTTGGCGCGGCGGTAATCGTTCCGCGGTGTTTGTGGAAAGCCAGCAGCCAGCGCTCCGGCCGGGTGAGAAACGCAAGAGGTGACATCACTGCGAGTGGCACACCGTAGTGCAGCAGAGTGAGCCACGCGCCAATGAGGCCCATGTCGTGATACAGCGGAAGCCAGCTGATGCCGACATCGCCCGGTCGTAGTTGCAAGGCTTCGCCGATCGCGCGCATATTGGCAAGCAGGTTTGCGTGTGTGAGCACCACGCCCTTGGGATCGCCGGTCGAGCCGGACGTGTATTGCAGCAGTGCGATATCGTCGGCCTTGCGCGCGCGGCTGCCGGTGAGATGCGCCGGCTTGACGCCCGGAGCTGGCGTCGGAGCTTTGTCCGCGGCCTCGATCAATTTCTCCGCATCGGCGACCGAGGCCAGCGTGCGCACTCGAGGTTTCAATAATTTTGCCACCGCCTCCGCGCGCCGAAACGTCAGCAGCATGGACACTTCCGCGTTGTTCAAGATCGCAGACTGGCGTGACGCGTACTCTTCGATGCGGTCCGCGCGGAACGGCGGATAAATTGGTACGGGAATGGCGCCGGCCAGAAGAATTCCCGCGTACGATACGAAAAACGCGCGAGAAGTTGGCAGCATCAAAGCCACGCGTCCACCGGCGGGCACTCCGCGCCGCGCGAGCTCCGCCGCGCAGCGTTGTGCCGCGGCATACAGCTCGCCAAAAGTGACCGTCAGGCTCCGCTCTCCATTTTCGGTATCTTCGGTGATGAGCAGGTGCGCGCGTTCCGCGTCGTGGGCCGCCCGGTAGCGCAACACATCAACGAGCGTTTCCGCGGAGAATACTCCAGCCTGCTGACCCTCGCGATGCAGCGTCTGTGTCGCAGCGGATGCGCGCAAGGCAGAAGGAAATTCGTCTTCCGTTATGTCCACTATCGGCGCGCCCAGAATCGCCTGGGTAAGGTTTTCCGGCGTGTTGGCTTCCGCTGCCGCGCGGTCCGGCAGCCGCACGCCAAACGCAGTCTCCAGCCGCGCGAGCAATTCCACGCGTTCCAGGCTTCCGAGGCCCAAGTCGCGGTCGAGATGCGACGCCGGACTGAGCAGCGGCAGCGCCCCCTGGCTGCCCAGTTCCACGAGCAGGCCGCGAACGATCTCCAGCACGCGTTCACGCACTGCGGTGCGGTCGAGTTGTGTCACAGGTGTGGCCACAAGATCTGCGAAAGGCAGCTTCCGCGAGAGGCTATCACGCGGAAAGGCTGAATTCCATCGGCAAGCGTCCTGGAAAGAGCCCCTTACTCGGAAATTAGGCGCTCTTCTTCTTCGCCTGTTCCGCGGAAAAACCCTTAGGAAGCAAAGTGGTGGAAAGATCCACGCCGGAGAGATCCGCGCCGGTCAGGTCGGTTTCCCGCAGGATTGCCACGCCCATATCGGCTTTTGTGAAGTTGGCGCCGCGCACGTTGGCGCCGCGCAGATTGACGTTGCGCAGCAACGCGCGCGTGAAATTCGCATTTGAGAGGTCGCAACGGAAAAATTCCACGCCGCTCGCCTGTGCTTCGGTCAAATCCGCCCCGGGCAGAATCGCTTCGGTCATGTCCGTATTGCGCAGATCCGCCCGCCGAAGATTCGCCCCGGACAAATCCGCGCCCGGCAACTTGGCGCCGTGCAAGTCGGTGCCTTCGAGGTGGGCATTTCGGAGAATCGCCCCGCTTAGATTGACGCCACCCAAGTCGGCGCCGGACAAGTCCGCGCCCGTCAAATCCGCGCGCGTGCCGCCGTCCTTCCCGCGAAAGAACCGCTCATGCGCGTCAAGGATTTCTGTCAGCCGCTTGCCGTTGTGACGAAGACTCTTTGCTTTCCGTAATCCCATCGATCGTCCACCTGGTGTGAGTGCGAATGCACAGTTTACCGGAAGTGGAGGGCAGCCGGGAAGCCGCAAGGATGCTCCGCAATCCGGACTATCGCTGACGCAGTGACAGTCTGCTCTTCTTATTCGATCCGCGCCGCGCTCGACAATCTTCTCGCGCAAGCAAAGTCTGCCGCGGCTGGCGTAAACTAGAAATTGAGAGCCAGCAAGTCGCGGCGCGCCTAGGCTGCCCTCAAGCAATGAACCGCTTCACTCCACAAGCCGGTCGATCGTTCCGTCTACTCCTGGCGGTCGGCTTCGTCGCGGCTTGCTTGAGTCCCAAACTCGTCGCGCAAGACGCCCCTCGCGAAGAAGAAATTGTCGCCAACCTCGCAGGTGGACGCGTCATCGTTCACGTGGCGAAAGACCTGATCGTTTTCGCTGCGCTTGATCAGCCCATTGAGGCAAATTCCGTTCCGCCCCGCGTCGTGGAGCTTGACCGCGGGCACGTCGGCGTACTTCTCGGCGCGTCGGAATGGCAACTCCCCGCCGATCCCAAACCGGTTCGCTTGGATCAGAATATTCAGCACATTTCCGCGGCCGATCCGAAGTTTCAAACCTACGGTGAAGCCGAGCCGGACCTCGAAACAATCGGCGTCGCGTTTCTCGAAAAGCTCCGCCCGCTCGTCGCTCAGCTCCATCACAAAATCGAAATCGTTCCCGACGAGCCTTTGTTGCAGCTCGTCATCATCGGTTTTGCACCCCTCAACTACGGGCCGGAAGTATGGGTCGTCGAATACCGCATCGAACAGGAACAGATTTCCACGCGCCGGGAGTATTGGCAGACACGAGTCTTGCGTCCACGCTTCACGCAGCTTTATCCCCCGGAAAAACACGCCCCGCGCACACCGGTCGAAGCCCGTTTTCCACCCGATGCAAAAGGGCCTACGCTGCTGGAGCTCATTCAGGGCAACGATCCGCGCATCGCCCGGTTGGCTGCCGCCAAACCCCGCTTTGCGAAAGTTTTGGAATTCATAGAGAAAGGGCAGGCTCACAAGGCAGTTCCCACGGATGCCGCTGATTTTCTCCGCGCGGCCTTACCCCTGATCGCTCCGAATGCGCGATTTGTCCTGGCCACAATGGAGGAACAGCACGGCTTAGAGTGGATCGTCCCGCCCGAAGAACCTGTCCAGAAGGCGAAGAAGGACGACAAGAATCAGCCACCCGAGGCACCCACGCTGATCCGCAGACCGCAGCCTTGACGTTTCAGTTGTATTTTACGATCGTATCGCCGCGGCGGATGATTCCGCCCTCGATCACGCGGCAGAGCATCCCGCGCCGTCCGTACAGTTCTTTCCTTAGCCCCGGCCGGATCTTTTCCATCAGGTCGCACGGCCCGCAGACAGCGCTCACTTCAAGTTGCGCCTCGCCCACTCGGAGTTTTTGGCCTACCGGTAGGCCATTCACGTTTATGCCGTCGGTGGTGATGTTCTCGCGGAGAATGCCCGGTGCCAGAGCCATGGCTTCAAGAGTTTCCCAGTCCACTAGGAGTACTTGGCGCTGGCTGCCTGCTCGCGCATGCGCGCATCCCTCGAATCCTGCGTCCGGAACGGCCTGGACTTCCGCCAACTCTTCCATGGGCAAACGGCGCTTCGGAGCCCGAAATAAATGCAGTATCTGTGCCATGTTCCTCAATCTCCCGCTGTTTGCACGCGTCCCGTAGGAGCTCCAATATCTTTGCGATAATGCATCCCGTCGAATCGTATCTTCCCGATGGCTTGATAAGCCGCATTAAGGGCAGCGTCGAGGGTAGCGCCGACTGCTGTCACCCCAGCGACCCTCCCGCCGTTGGTGACGATGAAGTCGCCATCGCGCTTCGTTCCTGCATGGAGAACCTTCACACCGGCAACCTTCTCCGCATCGGTTAGTCCTTCGATGCGCTTCCCATTCTCAAACTTTCCCGGGTATCCCCCCGAAGCCAGCACCACGCAGGCACTTGCGCCTGCTTTCCATCGCAACTTCGTCGGATTCAGCCGCCCGGTGGCCAAATCCGTCAACATTTCCGCCAGGTCAAAATCAGCCCGAGCCAGAATTGCCTGGGCTTCAGGATCACCCAGCCTACAGTTAAATTCGAGGACTCTTGGTCCAGTTTTTGTCAGCATCAGGCCGATATACAAAAAGCCCTGATAGCGAATGCCATCCGCCCGAAGCCCTTCAAGGGTTGGCTCGACAATCCGGGCCACGATGGTTTCGCGCAGCTTGCTCGGCAGCAGATCGTCCGTGGAATAAGCGCCCATGCCTCCCGTGTTCGGCCCTTCGTTGCCATCAAAGACGCGTTTGTGATCGCGTGTGGGCACGAGCGGCGCGTAAAGCTCGCCATCCGTCACGATAATAAAAGACAGTTCGTCGCCCTCGAGCGTCTCTTCAAGCAGGACGCGCTTTCCGCCCGCTCCCAGTTCGTTCTTTTCCATCACGCGTTCAATAAAATCCGTTGCCGCATCGGGGTTTGGCGCTAGAAAGACGCCTTTACCCGCGCACAAGCCGTCGGCCTTGATCACCACAGGCCAATCCACCGCGCATAACGCGCCGTAGGCGTCACCCGGCGAGTCATACGCGCCGTACATCTCTGCGGTCGGAATATTGTGGCGCTGCAGGAACTCTTTCGAGAAGATCTTGCTGCCCTCGAGTTGCGCCGCTTGCTGCGAAGGCCCGACAATCGGCCATTTTCTCTTCGCAAACGCATCAACCACACCGTTCACAAGCGGCAGCTCTGGCCCCACAACGGTCAAGTCCGGCCTAATCTTTTCCGCGAGCGCCACGAGCGCCGCCACGTCTCCGGGATCTACCGCTACGCACTCCGCCTCCACGGCGATTCCGCCGTTCCCCGGCGCGCACCAAATCTTCTCCACGCGCGCGCTTTGCTTCAGCTTCCAGACCAGCGCGTGTTCGCGTCCCCCGCCACCTACGATCAGAATCTTCATTCCGAATCCTTGAGAAAACCTCACCGAAACGATAGTCGGCGCTCCCCAAAGTGTCAACGGAACACCGCTATCCAACTCCTCTAACCTGTAGATTGACGCCGTCCTCGGCTGCTTCTACGATGCGCAGCACACCATGAGGCGCGCACCGAACTCCACTCCCATACCTCAACTTCCCTTCGCGAGCCTGCTGACCTGTTTTTTTCTTTCCGGGGCCGCTGGCCTGATTTACCAGGTCGCCTGGACGAAATCGCTCGCGCTTCTCTTTGGTTACACCGCCTACGCGGTTGCCACCGTGCTCGCTGTGTTCATGGGCGGGCTCGCATTTGGAAGCGCCTGGCTGGGCAAACGGACCGAAACTTACTCCAACCCCATCGGACTCTACGGCTGGATTGAACTGGGCGTTGCATTGAGCGGCGCGCTTTCTCTCGCAGGTCTCGCTGCTGTTCGTGTCATCTACTTTGCGGCGTACCCTGCGGCCTCGGGTTCGCGACCTCTCTTGCTGGCGCTCCGCGTTCTCGGCGCCGCCACCGTTCTTTTCCTGCCGACGTTTCTAATGGGTGGCACGCTGCCGATTCTCATTCGCGGAGTGACCCGTAGCTCCGCGGAACTCGGCGCTCGCATCGGCCGCTTCTATGCGGTAAACACACTTGGCGCCGTCGCGGGCACGCTCGCCGCGGGTTTCGTCCTTCTCCCTTGGCTTGGGCTGCGGCTTACCATTGCTTGCGCTGTAGTGCTCAATACTCTGGCTGGCGCATGGGTGTTGCTGCTCTCGCGCGCTCCTACTGCGCGCGAGGAATCCCGCGACGATGAATCGGGATCGCGGCCCGTCAAAGGAAAAAATTCATCCCTTACGCCCCCCGCCGTTTCACCGGCTTTCCTTCTCGTTTGTTTTTCGCTCGTCGGCGCCACCGCCATCGCCTACGAGATCGGTTGGACCCGCCTCCTGTCCACCGCTCTGGGCAGCTCCACCTACGCCTTCACGATCATGCTCGCCACGTTTCTCGCCGGCATCGTGCTGGGCAGCGCCCTTTTCGAGCGGTGGTTCGCGCGCAAGCGACCCGTTACCATCGCGACGTTTGCCCGAACTCAATTGGCCATTACGCTAGCCGCGCTCGTATTCCTCGTCTCTTTTCGCCTCCTCCCGAATCTCATTCTTCCCGTGTTGCGATTCACTCACGGCAGCTTCGCGGGCTTGCTCTTCGCGCAAGCTCTCCTGAGTGCCCTTGCCATGTTGCCCGCCGTTGTCTTGTTCGGCTTCAATTTTCCAGCGGTCGTCATCCTCATTGCCGGCTCGCCGGGCGAACGAGGTCATACTTCGGCCGCCGTCGGCCGCGCTTATGCAGCCAACACGTTCGGGGCCATCGCGGCAGCACTGCTGACCGGTTTCTTTCTTCTTCCTCGCATCGGCAGTTTTCGCGTTGTCGCCCTTACTGCCTCCGTCAATCTTCTTCTCGCCACTGCGCTCGAACTGCGTTCCCCCACTCGCGGGATGCGCGTTCTTGCGGTTCAGATCGCGCTGCTCGCCGTCGTGATTCTCGCGGGCTGGTCACCATTCTTCTACAGCCGCGCTATCGCTTCGTATGCCGCAGTGCTCTACGGCAACTATCAGGACACGCGTCTCACCGTCGAAGAACAGGCCATCACCGAGGACGTCGTTTTTTTCGAAGATGGTTTGAACGCTACGATTGCCGTTACCCGCTCCGACGATTACGTGGCCCTGAAGACCAACGGCAAAGTCGACGCCAGCAACCTCGATGCTTCCACTCAGCTCTTGCTCGGCGATCTGGGCGCCATTTTTCATCCTCATCCGCAGCGCGTTCTCATTATTGGCTTCGGCAGCGGCATGACTGCGTCTGCTGTCGCTCGCTTCCCAGACGTTCAGCGCATTGACTGCGTCGAAATCGAGCCGGCCGTCATTCGCGCCGCCCCGCATCTTGAACGGCTGAATCGCGGCGTTCTGCGGGATCCCCGGCTGCGCATCATCTTTGACGACGCGCGCAATTTCGTGCAGACCTCCCGCGATTCCTACGACCTGATCATCTCCGAACCGTCGAATCCGTGGATCGCGGGTATTGCTTCGCTCTACACCACCGAGTTTTATGCGGCGCTGCGCAAGCATCTCGCGCCGGGCGGAATTTTCGTGCAGTGGGTTCAGGCATACGCACTGCAGCGTGATGATTTCCGGATGATTCTCGCCACGCTCGCACCCCATTTTCCGGATGTCACTTTGTGGCACAGCGGCGGGCGTGATTTTCTCCTGCTCGCACGGTCGGAACCCTCATCGCTCGTTTTCGATCGCTCTCGCGCACTCTGGTCAAATCCGCAACTCCACGATGATTTTCGCGCCCTGTGCCTTGCAAGACCCGAGGCTTGGCCCGTCTATTTCCGCCTGAATGACGCGGAAGTGCGCTCGTTGGCTACTGGGGCCGCGATCAATTCAGATGATCGCACCACGCTCGAATACCGCGCGCCGCGAGCGCTTCTCGACGAAAACCTAGCGCAATCGCTGGAATCCATGATCAGGGAGCGCCAGACGGAACTCCTGCCGGGCAGACTCGAGCCTCGAGAAACATTCGCCGTGCTCTTAGGAGTAACTGAGTCCGCTCTGGATCTGAACAGTTCCCGAGCCCCAGACTATGTGGAAGCTCTCAAAGCTGAACCCGCTTCCGCTGCTCTGGAGATTTTCCGCGGACGTTCCGCGCTTCTTCAGAATCGTTTTGAGGACGCAATTGGCTATTTTGGGCTTGCTGAGCAGGATGCGAATAACCATTTAACTACACTATATTGGTTAGCTATCGCGCAATGTCGCGCCGGTCTCTACATACGCTGCGCTGCAGCACTGGACGAATTCGTCGAAAAACAACCGCGCAATCCTGATGGTCTACGAGCACGCTTCAGCTTTGCGCGTGACAACAATGATTGGGCCGCTGCCAACGCAGCGCAGCGCAAACTACTCGCAGTTGCACCTGAGCCCGCCCCCGTTGAATATTGCCGCCTTGGCGATTCCTACCTGCACCTGCGCAAATTGAATGCGGCGGAAGAACCTCTTCGTAAGGGGCTCCAGCTGGATCCCTATAGCTTCCTTTGCCACCGGGATCTAGGGGAACTCGAAAGGGCAACAGGTCGAAACACAGAGGCCCAGCGGGAATTGGAGCTTGTGGTTCGCCTATTCCCGGAAGCGGATCCCAAGACTTACGCCTCGCTCGCGCTGGTCTACCGCGCCGAGGGGAAACCAGGAAGGGCAGATGAAATTCTCAGCAAAGGTCAGAGAATATTTCCAAACGATAGTCTGCTGCGGGAGTTGAGTCTGAAGAAGTGACCGGCGGATTATCCGGCCTGGCCAACGGCACGAATTGGAATGGTCACGCCGCTTGTGGCGTCCGAAGATGCCAGCATGTGGCATCGGCCGTCAAAAATTCCGCCCGGATCGATCACCATGCAGGGAGCATGAACCTCTCCCGTGACGACGCCTTTAGCTTGAATTTCGACGCGGCCCTTCGCGAAAATCACGCCATCAAACCGTCCGGCGATCACTACCCGGTTTCCCTCGATTTGCCCTTCGACTTTGGCGCCTTCACCGAGAATCACCGTCTGCTCCGAAATGATGTTGCCCTTGACGTTGCCGTCAATGCGAAACGTCCCCGTCAGTTGCAGCGTTCCCTCAAGGCTCACGCCCTGATCGATGAATCCTGTCCATTCTTCATTCGCGCCATTTTTCGCGGAGCTGGGCCACTTCCAAGCCATAAATTCCCCCAAATGTGGACACTCTTACTTTAACTTTGCCGCCGCACAAGTCAACGCGCCATTCGCGGGGAGTTGTCGAATCGTACGCCTGAACTAACGGGCAGTATCGTCAGTAACTGAAGAAATAACTCTTTGTTGGGCTACTTGATCAGTCGGTCGTAAATTCCCATGAGTTGCGCATCGTCGTAAAATTCGATGACGAGCTGCCCGGGACGCACGCGCGTCTTCTGTCGCAACAGGATTTTAGTGCCCAGGTGGCGCTGGAGCTCCTCGAGCGCCGCTCGGATATTCGCATCCACGTGCCCTTGCGGCGCTTCCTGGGCACCACCTCGCCCACGCCGCGCAGCAAGCCGCTCCACCTGCCGCACGGTCAAGCCTCCGCGCGCCGCCCGCCGAGCATAGCGCATGCGCAGCTGCGGATCTTGCACCGCGAGCAGCGCCCGGCCATGCCCTGCGGAAAGCTTCCCTTCCTCAATCCACTCCTGAATGCTGGGTTCAAGCTTCAGCAGACGGATGGCGTTCGCCACGGTCGCCCTGTCTTTTCCCGTGCGCTCAGCCACAATTTCCTGCGTAAGCTGAAATTCCTCAATCAAGCGTTCAAATGCACGGGCCGCCTCCATGGCGTTCAGATCTTCCCGCTGGATATTCTCTACCAGCGTCATTTCCAGCGCGAGATTGTCCGGCACTTGCCTAATAATTGCGGAAACTTTTGTCAATCCCGCGCGCTGCGCGGCTCGCCAGCGGCGCTCCCCAGCGATCAATTGGAAGCGGTTTCCGACCGGGCGAATGACAATCGGCTGAATAATGCCACTGGTTAGAATCGACCTGGCCAGCTCTTCGAGCGCCTCCTCACGAAACTTCGTGCGCGGCTGGTAAGGGCTAGGTCCAATCAGGTCAATATCAATCTCCCGCGGACCTGCGGCAACTTCTCTAGCTGGTGCCGCTGCCGCCCCACTCGGAGCTGCAGTCGGCTGCGCAGCCGGTGCCTGCGATGAAGGAATGGTCGGCTCAGGCTCCCGAATGAGCGCTCCGAGCCCCCGTCCCAGCGCGTTTCTCGGCATTTGCGATAACCTCCTGGGCGAGTTGCGTATAGCCCTCCGCCCCCTTACTGTGGATGTCGTAGAAAATAATGGGTTTACCGAAACTTGGTGCTTCTGCGAGCCGCACATTTCGCGGAATGACGCTTTGAAAAATCTGCGATCCAAAAAAGCTGCGCAAATCCGTTGCTACCTGCCGAGACAATGTGGTGCGCTCGTCATACATTGTCAAAAGAATGCCTTCGATCTCCAGACTCGGGTTGAGCGTGCGGCGAATTCGCATCAGCGTGTCCAGAAGCTCGGAAACGCCTTCGAGAGCCAGGTATTCGCATTGAATCGGCACAAGAACCGCATTTGCCGCTACTAATGCATTTAGTGTGAGCAGGTCTAGCGCAGGGGGACAATCGAGAATGATAAAGCGGTAGCGCTCATTGAGGGCCCGTAGCACATTTTGTAGCTTGTATTCACGATTTTCAGCTGTAACAAGTTCAACGGCTGCTCCCGCCATGTTCTTGTCCGCAGGAATGATATCCAGGTTCGCGACTTGCGATTTCTGGACGATCTTTTCAAATGGCTCGCCGAGGATGAGCCAGTGATAGAGTGTTCTACGTGAAGGGTCTTTGACAAAACCGATGCCCGCTGTGGCGTTCGCTTGGGAATCACAATCCACTAGGAGTGTAGGTTGTTCGGCGGCAGCCAGGCACGCGGCTAGATTCACTGCCGTTGTCGTCTTGCCGACACCGCCTTTTTGGTTAGCAACCGCGATAATTCGCGCCAAGAATCCCCCACTCGCAAAAACTAACAAAGCCCAAGCGCAGATGCAAGATGTTTCACGTGGAACATCGTTTTTCAATTGAATTCGGTGAATTGAAGTTTATTGTTCCACGTGGAACAATAAACTTACAATCGCCGCCGTACTTCTAAGTCTTCCTTGTTCCAACGAGCAAGAGTCGCCGCATGGAATGAGGCACTAGAATGGGCTCCCCCCAGTCCCAAGTCTTAATCCTTCGAATCTCCTCCAGATCCCGCGTCCCAATCCAGAGAATAACCTGCCGCGCAGCCACTTGCTTCGAGCCGGCCCACTCCAGCAATGCCCCGAATTCGCCGACCGCTCGTGAGCAAACAAAATCCAGGGGAGCTACCTCCTCCCCCAGCTCTTCATAGCGGCTTACCAAGACCCGCGCATCCTCAAGTTCAAGCTCACGAATGACTTCCGCGAGAAATGTCGCCTTTTTCACGCTCGATTCGATCAAAAAAACCTGCAAATCAGGGCGCAAAATCTTCAGCGGAAGCCCCGGAAAGCCCGCGCCGGAGCCCACGTCGGCGAGCCGACCTTTTTCTACAGGAACGCTTACACCGGCATACATTGACTCGCAAAAATGGCGATACAGAATGTCGAGAGGGTCGCGAATCGCCGTCAGATTCAACTTTTCATTCCAAGCCAGCAAAATCTTCATATATTGTTGAATCTTAACCACTTGCTCGTCAGAAACCGTGACATCAAATTCGCTAAGTGCGTTACGAATAATCTGTTCGGAGAGAGAAGAAGGCCTTATTATATTCATAGTAATAACTATATTATAAACTATGCTCCATTTTGAGGCTTCGTGTCGGCTTTCAGAGTCTGGCATAGGTAGCGCGGACCAGCCACTCCGGCGGTCAAATCCACCGCAGAATGCCAAAAAAAAACGGGAATCAGGCTATGGTAGCCGATTCTGGCCGCCCCGAAAAGCCCGCCGAGGAGCATCGTGCCCACCGCTCCCCCGTATCCCTGATAAAGATGCGCCAAACCAAACAAAAAAGTAGAGATAAGCACAGCTTCCCAATTGGGCAATCCTGCCCGAAGAAACGCGCCAATGGCAAATCCGCGGTAAAGAAACTCCTCGCAAGTTCCAGCTGTTAAAGCCAGCGCGAAAAAGGGAAGCATCTCCACACCGGACTGCGGAAAGATACGCTCCGCCAGCGATTGCAGCAACCCGCGCGAAGCCACCGGGAGTCGCCCCATCCGGCGCAGATTGAGCCACTGGAATCCAGCCAGCGCCGCGCCGCCCACAATGCCCGCGAGTAGCCCCCGCCACTTTCCAGCGATTACCAGGCCCAACTCGGCGGCAGTGAATCCATGCGCCCAGGCTCGCCAGGCAACCGCCGCCACCATGGCCCACTGAAACGCTATCGTGGATGCGTAGAGCGAAAGCCGTTCCGCCGTGCTAACCCTTGGGGTTGCGAGAAGTTTCCGGAGCCGCGCGCGTCCTCGCCACGGCAAAATCACCCCAAGCACCGCAAATATCAGCCAAAAGTCCCAAGGCATCCCGTGATAAGAACACGAACCTGCAACGCGTGCAACTCGGCTTGGGTTGTGTTACAAGTGCCTAAGTGGAGGCATCCGTATAATGCATGGCAGCGAGGTGCTTACGTGGCCGCACAAGTGAAACTCACGGCGATGGCAAAGGCCGCAGGATGCGCCGCAAAACTGAATCCGGCAACGCTCGACGCGGTACTGCGCAAACTGCCCCGGCAGACGGATCCCAATGTTCTGGTGGGTTTCGACACGAATGATGACGCAGGCATCTACCTGCTCGGCGAAGGCCTCGCGCTCGTCCAGACGGTCGATTTTTTTACCCCCATCGTGGATGACCCGCAACTGTTCGGTGAGATCGCCGCGGCCAACGCGCTCAGCGATGTCTACGCCATGGGCGGGCGGCCGGTTTCCGCGCTCTCCATCGTCGGCTTTCCGGAAAAAAGCGATCCGGAAATCCTCGAACAGATTATCCGCGGCGGCCTTGCGAAAATGAATGAAGCGAAGTGCAGCGTCATCGGGGGCCATTCGATTCGCAATGAAGACATGCTTTTCGGTTATGCAGTAACGGGATTGATCCATCCCCACCGAATTTGGCGCAATGTCGGCGCGCGCCCCGGAGACGCTTTGCTCTTCACAAAACCTTTGGGGACCGGCGTTATCACGACTGCGCTGAAAAAAGATCGCGCCACACCGGAATCTCTCGCGGCCGCCGTCGCCGCCATGACCACGCTCAATCGCGCCGCCGCTTCAGCGTTGCAGGAGCTTGAAGAAAAATCCCCGTCCGCGAAACCCATCCGCGCCGTGACGGATGTGACCGGGTTCAGCTTGCTCGGTCATGCGCGAGAAATGGCGTTGGGTGACCTATCTCACGGCATCGAGCCTGTCTCGCTCGAGTTTGATCACGCGGACTTCGCCTATCTTGCCGGCGCTCTCGAAGCCGCTCGCGAGGGTCATCTTTCCGCAGGGCTCAAAAACAACCGCGCTTTCATTGCGGATTGCGCTGTTTTCGACGAATGCATTGCCCCCGAATATCAGGATCTCCTTTTCGACCCGCAAACCTCCGGCGGCCTGCTCATTTCCATTGCGCCCCAAGCCGCGGATGCGGCCCTCGCCGCTCTTTCGCGTCATGGCGTCTCGGCGCGCCGCGTCGGTCGCGTCATCCCAAGGCAGTCCCCGCTCATTTCCATTCATTGAGAATCAGCGATTCGAATGCTTCCGGTACACTAAGTACATGGACACGATTACTCACGGAATCGCCGGCGCGCTCATCGGCAAAGCCGTCTTTCGCGGCGAGGACCTGCTTGTACGGAATCAAATGAATCGCCGGCGGATCATCACCTGGGCGATGATGCTTGGCGCAATTTTTCCCGATTCGGATGTCCTGCGCGAAGTTTTCTCAAACAATGATCTGCTGATCATCACCTGGCATCGCAGCATCACGCATTCGCTCGTCTGCCTGCCATTTTTTGCCCTGGCGTTCGCAGGTCTCACGCGCTTGCTGGTCCGCCGGTTCAAGTGGGACGCGCCGGGTTTCGGCGCGCTGACAGGGATTTTCGGCGTCGGCATCCTGAGCCACATCCTGCTCGATCTCGTCACATCCTTCGGCACAATGATCTGGTCGCCCCTCAATTGGTCGCGTCCCGCCTGGGATCTCATCTTCATCGTCGACTTCACGTTTTCGGCGATTCTGCTCCTGCCACAATTGCTTGCGTGGGTCTATGCGCACCCGGAAAAGCTGAAGCGCCGCGCTCTTGGCATCTGGCTGGTATTCGCACCGGCGCCGCTGCTCATCGCGGCCATTGGGAGAATTGTCGGCGCGCCGATCTCCGGCAGCGTTGTATTCGCCGCGATCGTTCTGTTCACCGGCCTTTTCCTGTTGCCGGCGCTCCGTGGCTGGGGATTGCGCATTCCCCACAACACTTGGAACTTCGCCGGCTTTGTCGGCGCGCTCGTTTACATGGCCTTGGCCATCGCCAATCACCACGCAGCTATCACGCGCGTCAAGAATTTTGCTGCCCTGGAGCACCTCGAAGTGCAATCGCTTGGAGCTTTGCCGTATCCGCCCTCGCTCTGGCAATGGGATGGCCTCATCCGCACGCCTCGCGGCGTCTATGAGTTCCGCATGGATTTGACCGGCAACCCCGCTTTTTCCACAATTGCCTCGGCGGATCCTGCTTCCGCATTGCTGCCCGAGTATCGCTTCTATCCCGATGCACTCCCGAACTCCTATATTGAAGCCGCCAGACGTCTCCCTGAAGTACAGCAGGTCTTATGGTTTTCGCGTTTTCCCGTCACGCGCTTTCGGAAGGAAGGCAGCGACGCCCTCGTGGAAATTTCCGATCTGCGGTTTGCTTCCCGGCGCCCCGGACGTGTTCCGGGTTTCACCTATCGCGTGCGCTTCAGCGGCGACGGAAGCATTCTCTCCCACGGCTGGGCCCGGCCGTAATCGCTCTTCACTCTGGATTTATCGAGGTGATTTTGAATCCGCTGGGTGGATGACGACCTGCCGGTTTTCCCCGATCCCCACGCTTTCCGTGCGCACGCCCGGCATGCTTTTCAGCGCCAGGTGCACGATACGGCGCTCGCGCGACGACATGGGATTGAGACGGAACGACTGGCGCGAACTTTGCACGCGCTCGGCGGCAACGCGCGCCGTCATGCGCAGCTCTTCGAAGCGCACCGCGCGGTAGCCGCCGCAATCAATATGAATTTTCTCGTGGAACGCGGGCTCCAGCCGCAACGCCCGCAGCGCCAGATGCTCGATGGCCTTCAACACTTCCGCGCCGTGCTCCAGCAAAATTTCCCGGTCCTTGCCGTCCACGTCCGCAGCCACTTCCGCTTCACCTTTCTCGGCGCTCGCCTCCGGCGCGAGAAAATGCACCGTCGCTTTCAGCTCGAGTCCCGAGGCGCGGATCATCTCTTCCAGAAAGCGCCGCAACACATCGGCGGTCGCTTTCCGGTTGAGCTGGTTGTCTCGAATGAGATCGTGCGCCATGTGCCGTTGGAACAAATCTCCTCGTGGCCGTCCGCGCAAAGCAATTCTTTTTCTAAGACTTCTTGCCGCGCACCGGCTTTGCCGGAGCAGGCAGCGGATGCGTCCGGTTTAGGTACCACTGCTGCCCGACTCCCACGACGCTGCTGGTGAGAATATACAACGCGAGGCCGCTCGAAAACGGGAAAATCACGAACATCACTGCCATGGAAATGGGCATCATTTTCATCATCGTCTGCTGCTGCGGGTCAGTCGCGGTCATCGGCGTCATTTTCGAGACGAGGTACATCGAAACGCCGACGACTACCGGCAAAATATAAAAGGGATCCTTCGACGCCAAGTCCGTCACCCACAGCCAGGGCGCATGGCGCAGCTCAATGGCGCCGCGTAGCGCTGAATTCAACCCAAACCAGATCGGCATCTGCAAAAACATCTGGAAGCATCCGCCCACCGGGTTGATGCCCTCGCGTTGGTAAATGGCCATCACTTCCTTGTTCATCTCCGCTTTTTTCGGGTCGTTCATCTTGTATTTCTTGTATTTTTCCTGGATGGCCTTGATTTCCGGCGCCACGCGCTGCATTTTTAGCGTGGTTTTGTAGCTTGAGATGCGCAGCGGGAAAAGCAGCGTATTAACGACGAGCGTAAGAACGATGATCGCCCAGCCCCAGTTCGGAATGTATTTGTGCAGCCACTTCAGCGCATGGAACAGCGGGTCCGCGATGAACTCGAACCATCCGAAATTCACCAGCGCGTGCAGCGGCGGCGTCATCTTCTTCAGTTCGTCGTAGTCTTTCGGTCCTACATAGACACGCAGAGCCTCGGGCTGCACCGTACTTGCTGTCGCGGTTGCTATTTCCGGGACGGGCTCCTGTGTTTCTTTTCCTTCCGCCTGGATCGTACGAAACACTTTCCAGTACCGTGTCTGTAGACTCCCGGAAGCCGCTCCATTCGGCGGCAGAAACGCCGCCGTGAAGTACCGGTCCTCTATTCCTGTGTAGTCCTTTCCGCCCTGCCACACGCCACGGCCCCATTTTTCCGGCCCCTCGAGCTTTTTGTGGGTCAAATCCGTCAGCTTGCCGCCTTCGCTGGAATATGTGGAAACCGTTTCGACCGGGGCGGGATTCACGACCGTCAAATCCCCGAAGCCTCCGCGCCACGCCAGTCCGGCCAGAATGGGCGCGCCGTTCAGCTTCGCCGTTGTTTCTACCCGCACCACATAGGAATGGTCAAAGCGGAAGTGCTTGGTGATTTCCAGGTGGCCGTCGCTCCACGTGAATTCCGCGTCCGCCGGCGCCTGCAGAACATCGCCGCTTGCGGAAACCTGATACAGCCCCGAATTCGCGGCGGATTCGAGTTGCTCGTCGTCCAGCACCAGCGAAAACGGCCACCCGCCCATTTGTTGCGTGGCATCCGGATGCACAACATCCAGCACGCAGGGGGGATTCCCGCCATCTCTGCATTTTTGCGGGGGTTTCGCGTCGTCTCTGTATTGCTTGAGCTGCCAGCTTTTTACTACCGCCCCGCGATTCGAAAATTCGACGCGGTACACGCTGTTTTCGACGACGATCGTCCGCTCTTCGGTGTCCGCCCTGGGCGGCACATTCACCGGCGTGGCGGAAACACTTGCCGTTGCCGGCTTAGCCGCTACCGGAGCGCTCGCTGGAACACCACCCGTCTGGACCGGCGCGCTCTGTGCCGGTCTGGTCGTTTGCGGCGGATTGAGATGAGGTTTTGGCCCGAAGAACCGCGCCCACAGCAGAATCACTCCCATCGACAGGAGCGAGGCAAACAGGATGCGCAGCTCCTGCGAAAGCGGTTTTTTCTGTTGCGGCTCGCTCACAAACGCACCTCGTTGGCCTCAGCCGCAATCGTTTTCGAAGCCATCTCTTCCCGGTTTTCCGGAACCGGGTCGTATCCAAATTGCCGCGATAGCGGATGGCAGCGCAGCAGGCGCTTCATTCCGAGCCACATGCCCCGCGCCACCCCGAACCGCTCGATCGCTTCATAGGCATATTGCGAACAAGTTGGCTCGAAGCGGCAGCTCCCGGCAAACAACATGGACAGATACGCTTTGTAAACGCGCAGTGCCAGCAGCGCGATTCGCACGCCGATACCGTTCGAAACCTCCGGCATCACGCGCACTGCAACAAGCGCAGCAGTTCCGCCGTCAGCGTCGCGAACGGCGCGCGCAGCGCGGCACTCTTCGGGTGTATGACGATGTCCCATCCTTCGGGTATCTCCAGACGATGGCAGCGCACGATCTCGCGGATGCGCCGCCGGATACGATTGCGCACCACCGCGCCGCCAAGCGCTTTTTTGATGCTGAAGCCGAAACGGCTTTGCGGCGTTTGGTTGGCGCGAAGAAAAACCGTGAAGTGGGAACCCGAGCGGCGCTTCCCGGTGCGGTACACGGCGTCGAATTCTCCGCGCCGCACCAGCCGCGCTTCGCGCGGGAATTCCAGGCGTCCCGGCTCAGTCGGGCGTGAGGCGATGGCGTCCCTTCTTGCGGCGCGCCGCCAGGACCTTGCGGCCGCCCGCCGTCTTCATGCGCGAACGGAAGCCGTGCGTTTTTGCGCGGCGCCGACGGCGCGGTTGAAATGTTCGCTTTGGCAAAACAATCCCCCTTTTAATGCGCGGCCGCAGAGCGATCCATTATCGTTGCAATCGCGAAGCGAACGTCGTCATCTGCAGCCACGGCGCGCCTGACAGGCCGCGTTCCAGGCTGGTCTTGAATTTGTTAGTGTAGTCGACCCCTGCTCACAGGGTCAAGAAATGCTGAAGGCTGGCAATGGGCTACTTTGAATTTCTTGTGCCTGCGGACCGTGAAATAGCCAGTCTTCAAGCTAACGTGCCTTCGTCTTCAGGAAGAGCGTTACGAAATTCATTATGGAAAAGGGAATCACGGCAGTGAAAGGGAACTAAGCGGTGTCATGCCGACGCAGCTGAATCGCGGCGCAATGGTCCGCGACCGACGAGAGCGAGCTCCAGCGTCTGTCTTAACTCTGTTAACTCTGCCGAATTGGGCTGGAACCAATCCGGAAACTGGACAAAGGCGAAATCCATCTTCCATTTCTCGTCTTTCAGCAGGTGCTCGAACCCCTCGCAGATAGCAGGCTCGATCGTCTCTGGTTTCTCGCGCCGGTAGTATTCTGCTGGAGCAAGCACGCGCAAGTGAATACGGCTCGCCTCGAATAACTCCTTTGTGAGCGGATGCTGCGTCGATCGCGATAGCGTGGGAACGCGGCGAAACAGCCTGTAGGTGAGGCCATAGCGGAGGATTTGCAGCGCTGCTTTGTACGGATCGTCGCTTTCGATCTTCAGCTCAATTAATTCGAAGCTCCGCTCTGTGGTGCGATGCACGAGGTCGATGTGACTGGGCTGATTGTTCCCTTCGGAGATCCCGCTGTTTACCGGAACCTGGTTGGCCCATGTTCCGAGCGCCTGTGTCAGACCGATGATCTCGCGCTCCACGATCGTTTCCAGCGATCTATTCTTCGCGCGGTCGTAATCGGAATTGGCATACCATCGCCAGTTCTCAGAGCTGGACCTGGCGCGGCCCATCTCCATCAGCCGCTGGTAGTTGTCCGCAATCTGATCGTCTAGGTCCTTGACCACCTTTGGACCGTTAAACTCGGTGCGCAAGTCCCAGACCCGGTCGAGGCCAAGGTAGAGATCCTGTTCGCTCACGCACCACCCGCGTTCACAGCCAGGAAGACATCCACCAGTCCTTCGATTTTGCCGTCGCCAATTCCGAGCTCAAAGCGGACCTCGCGCAGCCAGTCATCCCATTGCTCGCGGCTAGTCGGGTAGTATGGATCGCCCGTGAAATAAACGTGCGCGAGCCACGCTTCCAGTCCGCACTCCTTACGCAGGAAATAGAGGTGGGCAAGGCGGTTGGCGAACTGATAAAACGGCGAAGTCCACTCTCGGTGCTTATGGGGCTGCAGCCATTCTTGAGTTTTGTGAAAAGCAGCCTCGATGATTTTGAGAGATTTGCGCCCACCACCGTAGCAGCTCGCCATTTCCGATCGGTGGCTCTTGGCTTCGATCAGCAGAACCGCAGAATGGGGCAGAGCCACCCGGGCCAGAGCATCCCAATTGGGACCGCGGCGCGGCCAGAAACCGCCCGCCAGCGCCTCGGAATAGTCCTGCAGGCCAAGAACCGCCAGGAATTCTTCATCGCAATACTCGCTGTACTGCTCCGAGACGAGCGGCGAGCGCCAGTCGAATTTGGCGGTACCCCACCCGGGGATGTCCTTGCGGAGTTGTTCTTCGATGCGCTGCGGATCGTCGTTGATCAGGCGTCGGATTTGAAGTTTGCTCCCTCTCACGAAGCCGTGGGAAATGGTGGAAGTCACAACTAGTCGATATTACACCCTATGCGTTGGGTGTTTGTGGAGTTTAAGGTGGGTGCGGTTGGTGCCGCTCTTTCTCTTTCTTCTCCCCGCTTGTGCGCTCCCTACTCGCCAACCAACTTCACGACGGTTCAAAGTAGCCCACTACCTGGCTGCTGGCAGTGGGCCATTTTCCGATAAGCACATCATTTCGGTCACAACGAAGCGGCCGCACTTGCCGCCTGAGAGCGGCGAGGTCGATCCGAAGTTGACGCGCTAGGGCGGTTTGCGTATGGTGTTTCGCAAACATCCAGATGAAATCGTAAGTTCGGGATTCAGAGTCGTTGAATTTCGGCCACAGTTCCGGAAGGAGAGAATCATGCTCAAAGCAATACCGGTTGTTCTTGCAATTCTCGTTGCACTTTTTGCATCGGCAGGACCAAACCCCACTTCGGCCACATTCGTGACAGCCGCTGATGTCCAAGCCACCCTGCAGAAAGCGCCCCCTTCGGCCGTCAGCGATCAAGCGATTCGCATGGTGGACTTGGGAGGTCTCGGTTACAACGTCGGTGTTTCCGTTGTTAGCCGGCCCAAATCATCGACCCAAGGCGGCCCCGTCGAGCACGAAAAGGTGACGGAGGTTTACCACGTGATCGCGGGTTCCGGCACCCTCGTGACAGGAGGCAAGCTGATCGGGGCAAAGCCTAGAGCCGCCAACGCACCCCAGGTCGCGCAGCTCAATGGTCCCAGCGTCTTCGGCACCTCCGTTGAGGGCGGAGAAACCCGGCGGATTTCACCGGGAGACGTGGTGATCATTCCTGCCGGCGTGAATCACTGGTTCACCGAGATTCAAGAATCCCTGACGTACATCGTGGTGCGGGTCGACCCAGAAAAAGTAGTGACTCCCAAATGAGTCACCGTCTGCGCGTTCGCAATGCTGTGTGCAGTCTAATCTTGCTCTCCGGTGCATTCCGGGGTGTCGCCGCTGCCCAGGAAAAGGGCGGTGAGAATGAAACCGGTCCCTATGACGTTGTGGTCGGCTGGCCGCAGCCGCTCGGACACCCGGGATGGACCTGGGGGTCGCAAGGTGGCGTCTTCGCCGAGTCCCCAAACAGGATTTACATTCTTCAACGCGGCGAACTTCCAATCCCCGAGAAAGCTCCGGCAGGTTACACCGGGGGTTATGGCTCGTTTGGGACCCCGGCAACCCAGGGCAAGCCGCGCCTTGAGAACTGCATCCTCATCGTCGATGCTGACGGCAAGCTAATTGAGTCATGGACGCAATGGGATCATCTGTTTGCCGGCGGGCGCGGGCCTCACCACATCAAAATCAGCCCGTACGATGCGGAAAAGCATGTATGGGTCATCGACGACATGTTGCATCAAGTCTTCGAGTTCACACACGACGGCAAGCAGTTGGTGATGACGCTCGGCGAGAAAGGCGTGCAAGGAGAAGACGACAAGCACTTCGGACGGCCCACGGACATCGCCTGGCTACCTGACGGAACATTTTTCATCAGCGACGGTTACATCAACACGCGCGTCGTCAAGTTCGATAAGAGCGGAAAGTATCTGATGACATGGGGCAAGAAGGGATCCGGGCCCGGCGAGTTCAACTTGCCGCACGCGATCGACGCGAACCGCAGGGTGTACGTCGCGGATCGATCCAACAGCCGCATCCAGATTTTCGACGAGAACGGGAAGTATCTCAGCGAATGGGATCATATTCGTACGCCGTCCCACATTATGGTTACCGCGGATCAGCACCTCTGGGTCGTCGATGGCCTGACCAACAAGTTTCTGAAGTACGACTTGGATGGGAAGCTCTTGTACTCCTGGGGCACCTACGGGTCATTCCCGGGCGCCTTTTGGTGGGTTCACCAATTCTCGGTCGATTCGGATGGGAATCTATATGCGGCTGAGGCCTACGGCGGCCGGACACAGAAGTTCCGGCCGAAGAAGGGCGCTGATCCTGCAACGCTCATTGGACAGCCGGTGAAGATCGCTTCGCCGCATGAGTAGAGCCGCCGCAAGCAAACAGCCAACATGACTCGACTCAGAATGTCAGCTTGATGCCGAGCTGCGCGGCGAAGGGAATGCCCACGGTCGTGCCCGTCCCGAAAAAGTCGCCCAGCGCGCCGGCGGGCATGCGCAGTTGGTTGATGCTGGTGATCGACCGGGTCTGCGCGCAGGCGGGATCGAGGCAAAACGCGGTGGCGTTCGTTAGGCTGTTCACCGGCGTCGGCAGCGCGGCAATATCCGGCACAAAATTGTTGCCCGGATTTTGCCGGTTGAGCAAATTGAAGAATTCGGCGAAGGGCCGCAGCGTGATGCGCTCACCGAAATTGATATTGTGGCTCACGCGCAGGTCCACCTGATAGAAGGGCGTGCCGCGGAACTCGTCCAGGCTGGTCTGCACGCCGTTGACCACGGCGCGATCGTTCGCAACGCCGTCGTTGTTAATGTCCGCCGGAGTTGTCATCGTGAACGGACGCGCGCTTTCGAATTGCGAGATCGAGGACACTTCGAAGCGCCACGGAAGCTGCAGCACCCCCACCAATACAAAGCGATGGCGAATATCCTCACCCGAAGGCCCATGATCTCCGGGGCCAAACGGATTGAGCACGTTCGAAACGCCATTCACGTAATCGAAAAGCTCCCCGACCGTCGCTCCCCATGTCGTCGCATGCGACAACACGTAGTTTGCTGTCAGCTCGAACCGCTTCAAAAAACTGTGCTGCACCTGAATCGCAAGGCCGTTGTAGATGGAGCGATTGTCGGTGCGGAAGAGGGACACGCTCGGCGTCCCTGCTACCGTCGGCAATCCGACGCCTGGAACGTATTCATACCGCCGGTACTGGTGCACGCCCTGCTGGTGCTCATACGTCACATTCAGCCGCCAATTGTTGCCGAAAGCGTGCTCGTAACCCGCGCTGGCCGTGAACGCATACGGTGTATGGTAGTTGGGATCAATAAGTTCACCTTGCCCGCCAAACGCGGAACTCAAGCTTCCGGTGTTCACCGCCTGAAACGCATTCACCCAGCCATTCTGCGCGAGATCGTTGTAGTAAAGCCCCGCCCCTCCGCGGAACACCGTCTTGGTTGAGCCTTGCGGCGCATACGCGAACCCCACCCGCGGCGCAAACGCTTTGTGGTAATCGTGTGGAATTCCAGTGACCAGATTGCTTCCCGAAGCGCGCAACGCCGCGAGGGCCGGATTCACGCTCTGGTCGTGCCCCGACGCGATGAACAGGCCAAACGTCGTGTCGTAACGCAGCCCCGCATTCATTGTCAGCGAAGGCGTTACCCGCCAGGAATCCTCCACGAAAAAGCCGAGCCGCCGGATGCTTTGCGAGATCGTGCCTTCACTCTGCGGCGTGAACGAAGCATCCGGGCAGGCGGCAAAGGGCAGCGAGGGATCGCATTTAGCGATGGCAGCGAAAAGCGCCATATTCGTCAGGTAGAACGACGGATCGTTCGGAAACTTATAAACCTTTTCCGCCGTGCCTGAGAGCGCCCCGCGCAAGACCGGCTCATGGATCAGATTGACCCCGAACCGCACAGCATGCTGCCCCGCGGAGTGGGAAGCATCATAGCGAAACTGATACTTCTGCTGGTCGCGGCGCACCGGAAACGCCGTGATCGCCGTGACGAATTGGTTGTCGCCAAAAGTTTCAAGGCCCGACGTCGTGATGATCGTCGCGCTGAACGGAAAATCAAGCGCCAGGCCCAACTGCGAATTGCGGTCCTTGGTGTGATGAAAGCCGCTCGCTTGAAATGTAAATGCGCCGAGCCACGACGGCGTGAATTGAATCTGATTGTTCAGCAAAACGCTGAAGTAGTTCGAATGCGTTGTTACGCCCGTCGAGGGCAGCGTCGCCTGTTGCACCAGGTCGTTGTCGGTATGGTTTCTGTCCAGCGAACCGCGCAAGAACCACTGCGACTTCGAAGACTGGGCCCAATCCAGGCGTGTGGAAAAAAGCGTGTCGCGGAACGGCATAGGCGCCGAGCTGGGGACCGTGATCGACGGAACGTCCGGGATCAAACCCGCCGCCGCGAGCGTCGCCAGCGCATTGAATTCATTCTTTGAATTCGCGCTGTAAGCCACGCTGGTGTTTTCGTCGATGTATTCATAGGACGAAAAAAACCACAGCTTGCCTGGTTTGACTGGCCCGCCGGCGGCCGCAACTCCGTTCTGTCGCGAAAAAGGCTGCTTCGGATCCGGCTCCGGGTTATCGAGCGGATTCCGCGCGTTGAGGTTTCTGCCGCGATAGTAATACGACAAGCTGCCGTGCCAGTCGTCCGTGCCCCGCCGCGTCGAAATGATGATGCTCCCGCCATTCGTCCGCGAAGTGTCCGCGCCAAACTGCGCCGTCCTCACGACGAACTCCTGCATCGCCTCCGGTGAAAAATTCTGCAGGAACCCGCCGATGTAGTCGTCGTTGTTGTCCCCGCCATCCACGGAAAGATCCACATTCAGCCCGGAGCTGCCGCCGAAGGACACCGCGGTGATGCGCGCCTTCGTGGGATCGGACGGCTCCACCGGTGCCGTGAACGGCGCCATCAGCGAGATATTGGCGAAGCTGCGCGCGGAGAGCGGAAACTCATCGAGATCTTCCGCCGTGATTTCGGTTTTTATCGTGTTGCTGGTGGTTTCTATCGGCTGGCTCGCAAGCGACGGCCCGCGGTCTCGCACCTGGACCGATTGCTGTACGGTCTGCGGCGCAAGCGTCACGACCAGGGTGGGCGCGCTGCTGACCGCCACCGCCACCCTCGTGGTTTTTTCCGCAAAGCCGGCGGCTTCTGTCTTTACGCTATACGTCCCAGGCTGTAGCGCATCGAAGCGCGCTTCACCGCGCGTATCCGTCTTTGTTGTGCGCGTTCCCGCCGACTTCTCCTGCGCCAGCGTCACGCCCGCGCCCGCGATGCGTCCCCCGCCGGAATCTTCCGCAATCACCAGAAGTGACCCGCGAAAATCCTGTGCCGGGGTTACCCCGGCACAGGAAAGAAGCAGAAAAATCAAAAAGCAGACGCGACGCCCGCCCCGGCGAAACAGAAAATCCCTGTACATAAGAAATTGCGGCCAACACCCGATTTGAATCTATGGACGTCTAGTATGCCCCGCGGGTTTCAGCCTGTCGATGTAGATTGTTTCGCGGAAGAATTTCTTGCACACCAGTTGAGAGTGGGACTAGTTAGCCGGGATGGCCCGCAATCTCCACATCGGGTCCAGGAAATCAACGGTCCTCTCAACATTCTTTTCTTCGCGTAAGGGCGGCTGGCCAGCCGCCCTCCTGAACTCAGCAAGCTAGCTCTTCGGCGCCCACGCGGAGGCGATCAGTTCCTGCGAAAACGCCGCTGGCACCTGCTTAAAGCAGGCGTAGCGATACAGCGCCGCGTTGAAGATGCCCTGTACGGCAGAACTCAACACCGACAGCATCAGGAAATAAAGAACCATGATAGCCATGCCGATAAGCATGCCGTTGATGCCGCCAAGAATCATGCCCGCGATCCACAGTCCGAAACCCGGCAGCGCCAGCACGAAAAACACCAGGCTGAGGCTGAATCCCCCGACCACTCTTTCGCCCCACGTTTCACGGAACAGCTTTGCCGAGCGCTTCACCGCGTCGAACGGCGTGAGGTCCTCGAACGCCAGCACCGGAACAACGAAATAGCACGCCAGCGCCCACGCAATGCCGATCAGCTTCGTGACGAATCGGCCCAGCAGGCCCATGCGTTCTTCCAGCATTTTCAGGAGCATCCCTACGGTCGCTGCCACCAGCGCCCATTGCAGGATTGTCCCTTTGCGCGCCCACGCCAGTTCAAGTCCGTCGCGAAATGTCCACGTGCCTCCCATGAGGCGGCTGTTCGCCACTCCGACCAGCGCAACGTTGAAGAACACGATCACGAAATAATTCGCCACGTACAGCCCAAAAATCATGGGCCAGAACAGCGGCGCGTGGCCTGGCTGCCAGCGCTCGCCCGAAGCCGCCGCCGAAGCCATGGATGGAAGAAGTGTCAGCGTGCCGGGGATTGCAATCAAGGCCGTAACCGCCAGACAAGCGGCCGCCGACAACACCGGAAACAGCATCAATTCTTTGTCGGAGCGGAGAATCGCAAAACTCTGTTTGACCAGCGCCCAACTGCGCGAAAATTTGCCCATCGCACCCTCCCACGCTTTGTCCTGCGCCAGAAATCTTACTTGCTTTCAGACTGCCCGACCGATTCGCCGAAATCCATAGTACCTAAGTAGCTAGTCTCTCGTACAGGTAACTCCTTTCGTAACAAGGCAGCTTGCGCACCGCAAAACGCCGCCGCCGCTCTCCATCATTTGAGGTGCGTATCAAACCATCTCATTGTGCGCTCCAGGACGTCGCGCTGGTGCACCGGGTCTACGAAAACGTGCCCCTCGTGCGGATATACTACAAATTGTGTCTCCACCCCGAGCGTCTTGAGCGCGTGCCAGAATTCGTAGGATTGCGGCGTCGGACATTCTCCGTCGCTGTCGCCCACCAGAATCAATGTGGGCGTCTTGGCATTCTTGATGAACTGAATGGGCGAGCTCTTCGCGTAAACTTCGGGGTCGTCATAGACCGGCTTCCCGAAATAGGGAATCATCCACTGGTCGATTTTGTTTTCGCCGTAGTAGCTCAGTAAGTCCGCAAGCCCCGCACCCGCCATCGCCGCCTTGAAGCGGTTCGTCTGCGTCACCGCCCACATCGTCATGTAGCCGCCGTAGCTCCAGCCCGTGATCCCGGCGCGGTTTGTGTCAATCGGCGCCACTCGCGCCGCCTCATCGAGGCCCGCCAGGATGTCGCGAAAATCGCCGTAGCCGAAGTCTTTCACGTTGGCGCGCACAAAATTCTCTCCCTGGCCAAAGCTCCCCCGCGGATTCGGGTACAGCACGAAATATCCCATCTCGGAAAGTCCGGTCGCAAAGTCGCGCAGAGCGTCGGGCCAGTGCGAACGCGTAATCCACGCCGGTCCGCCGTGCACGGTAATCACAATCGGATATTTTTTCGCCGGATCGAAATCGCGCGGATAGAGCAGCCAGCCCTGCACGTCGTAGCCATCGCTCTTCCACTCGATGCTTTTTGCTTCGCCCCACGCGAGCTTCAACGCGGCATTTCGCTTCGTGATCTGTTTCCAATCCCCGATTGGCCCCGCCCAGACTTCCGGCGGCGTGCTGAACGAATGGCGAACCACAGCAACCGTCCTTCCGTCGGTAGCTGCGGAAAGTACGTAGCCGAAAGTGTTGCCCGATGAAATCGACTCGCCCGCCCTCCACAGGTTTTCGACTCGCCCCGTCGCGGTTTCCACGGTAGCAATGCTGCTGTCCCCGCCCGTGTACGCCGCAAAGAGGATGCGCTTCCCGCCCGGCGCCCACGCAAGCCAGCTCGGCGACGCTTTCATTTCCGGCGTGATGTTCCGCGCTTCGCCTCCGGACGCGCTGACCGTGAAAATATCGTTTCCCGTCAAACCTTCATCGCTCATCAACCCGGCGATGAACGCGATCTGCTTGCCATCCGGCGACCACGCCGGATTGGCGATCTGCAGTGGTGGCTTGTAGATGGATTTCATTTCGCTGCCCGCCGCATCCAGCGTGTAAAGCTCGGCGATGTACCAGTTGTTGTCGCCGTTCCCCTTCGCTGCGGTTACTACGAATCGTTTGCCGTCGGGCGACCAGTCGTATTCGTACACATACACGTCCGCCGGCGAAATCTGTCTTGTCTCGCCTCCGCCCGCATCCACCACGGCGAGCCGCTGTTCGAAAAAAGTATCCTTGATCTCTCCGGTCTCCGGTGTTTCCGCCGCCAGCGGCCCGGCCGCTCGCGTGGCGTTTTCCGTGAAGAGAAACGCAATGGATTTTCCGTCCGGCGACCATCCGGGTGTCGCAAGAAATCCCCTCAGTTGCGTAAGTTTCCGCGCCGGGCCTCCCGCTGCGTTGACCACATACAGCTGCAGTTGGCCTTTCTTCGACTCGTCGGAAAGAAACGCGAGCTTCTGGCTGTCCGGCGACCACGCCACGCTGCGTTCCGCGAAGATGGCGTCGCCTGTCCCCGCGCTGATGCGCTTCGCGGAACCCTTCCCCTCACTGTCCGCAACGTAAATCACTGTGTCGCCCGTGGGCATGCCGTTCTTTTTTATGACCGGTTCCACCCACGCAACCTTCTTCCCGTCCGGAGAAATGGCCGCTTGCTCGAAGACGCGCGCCCCAAAGAGCGTTCTTGCCGCTTCGCGGTACGCCCCTCCTTCCTTTTGCGTTTCCAGCCGCGCCTTGACCGCCTTCTTTGCTTCCAGTTTCTCCTGGGCCAAAGTGTGGTTCCCGCCCAGCAGGGAAAGCAAAACGGCGGCAGCGGCGCCGAGCCATTTGAGTGAACGCATGTCCAGGAATCCTTTCCACTGAGTCTGGGCCGCGCCAAGATAGCCCGCCCCCGGCCCTTCCGCAAGCCTTGCTTTACACTCGTCTCGCCCGGCGCGAAAAATACACGCGTATCTGCGGTGGCCAGGCCCTTATCTCTTTTTCCGCACCCTCCCAAACTGCTTGTCCACTCTTCTCTACCGCCTTGTAAACTAAACATTACCCTCCCCTGATATGACTATTGTTTTCCGGCACGATTCCGATCGTTCCGGATGAGGTTCCTCGATGCGCCGACTCGGTGTGACACCCTGGTTCCTTTCGCTCGTTCTCTTGAGTTCCTTCCTGATCGCCCCGGCCGCCCGAGCCCAGGAAAAATATTCTCGTTTCGAAGTTGACACCCACTTCTCCCTCATTCGGCTCCTGGATGCTTCCAGCAACGCGCAATCCCACATCGGCTTCGGTGCGCGACTCGGCCTGAATCTCACGCGCCGCATGACCCTCGAATCTCAGCTCGACTTTTTTCCTGGCCATGCCAGCCCGTTCCTTCAACAACAAGGCGGCCACGCCCTGCAAGCCGTGTTCGGCATCCGCGGGAAAGTTATCCAATCGAAGCAGTTCGCCGTGTACGGCCTGCTCCGCCCGGGTTTCATCCATTTCGAAAAAGTTGCCCTCTTCTCTTCCACTCTTCCGCTAACTTTCACGACCCGCCCGGCCACTTACTTCCTCGTGAATCTGGGCGGCGGCATCGAGTTCTACCCCAGCCCCCGCGTGATCACTCGTTTTGAGATCAGCGGCAATCCCTACGCCGTCCCGGATTTCACTGCCCCTGCCGCCTCCGGTTTTGTCACCCTCCCCGGCGAGATCACTGACCACTTCGGCGTCAGCGTGGGTGTGGGCTATCGCCTCGGTGCTCTCCGCGAAAATCCTCAGGAAACGGAAGTTTCCTCCAGGCTCGAATTTGGCCCCCAGTTCACCACCTTCATCGTTGAAAGGGAAAGCTCTCTCGATGGTGTCCGCACGGAGCACGGCATCGGCGGCTTCGCTTCTTACAAATTTTTCCCCTTTTTCGATGTCGACGCTGCCGTGAACTTCTTCCCGCGCGGCACAAAATCTTCCGGCGTACATGATGGTGGCGACATTTTTCAGGGATTGTTCGGCATCAAGGGAGGAATCCGCCGTGACCGCATCGGCATCTTCGGAAAAGTGCGTCCCGGCTTCGATAGCTACTCCCAGGCCATCACTGGTGTTTCCCAGATTTCCGCCGGTCCGCCGCCTGTGTTGAAAAATCTTTTCGACCGTTCCACCAATTTCGTCCTCGATCTCGGAGGCGTCGTCGAGCTTTATCCCACTCGTCACACCACCCTGCGCTTCGACCTCGGCGACACCCACATCTACCTTGCAACTAAATCCTTTGTGTCGTCGAATGGCGCTGTAACCTCCGTTCCCGGCGGCCAGCGCCTGCACTCCATCGAGCTCAGCGTCGGCTACGCCTGGTGCTTTTCAGGCGCATCGCGCTGACCGCTCCTCGCAGCGCTCCTTGTAGTGGCGGGTCTTCAGACCCGTTCTTTCCACTTTCTTGGCGGCCACCCACTACCTCGGTACGGACGCGGACGAGCGGGTAAGGGCCGAATCTTCTCCCACCGGGCCTCGGTCGAAGCCGCCGCCTTTATCGAATCAACCTGAATGTTTTAGAATCAAACTCAACCGCTGTGCGCCCGTAGCTCAGCTGGATAGAGCGTCTGCCTTCGAAGCAGAGGGTCGGGAGTTCGAATCTCTCCGGGCGCGCCACTTCCTCTGTATTTTGTTTAACGATTCCCGCCTAAACCCTCGAGTTTGTTTAGCTCTCCAACTCCACGCTCAAACCAATTGAAATCTTGGCCGGTTTGCGCATCTATCAGGCTTTTGAAATGGCCGACGCGACGAAGAGGCCGTAGACAAAGCTGCCCGAGGCAAACCCGGCACGCATGGCCTGGAACCCCTTTAGATAAGAGACAAAGTGGAGGCCGTATTTCGCGGCGAGCGCCCAGAAACTTTTGTCTTTAATTATGTCGAGGCACAAGTCCCATGTTTTGGCGCAATTCTTGTTCAATACTTCGCGGTGCATGATTTGCAGGCCGTTCGAAAGAAGGAATTGCTCGTAGTCATCCATCGTTTGTAGTTCAACAAACATGCCTTTTTCGATGGGATCGATAAATTGCCGCGTCTCCGCGCGCGTGAGATTCTCTTTCTTGAACCAATCGGTGATCGCGAAGCAGCCGCCCGGCTTCAGCAGTTTAGAGGCAGAAGTAAAAAACTCTTCGATGTTTTGATAGTGGGAGGTGGATTCTACGGACCACAGAACGTCGAATTGTTTCTGGAAGTTCATCGCTTCGGCATCCATCAAGAGGAACTTCGAATCGACCTGCTCCCTTGCCGCGGCTTGGATTGCCATATCGACCTGTACCGGGGAAATAGTTATGCCTGTGACGCTGGCCTTATAGTGTTTCGCCAGGTAAAGACTGCTGCCGCCGAAGCCGCAACCAATGTCAAGAATATCGGCGCCGGGCTTTATGCTTGCGAGCTCGGCGAGATGCTCGATGAGCTGAAGTTGCGCTTTTTCCTTGGATTCATCCCCGCGAATCCAATATCCGTGGTGCACATGCTCGCCCCACAGCGAGCGGTAGTAGGGACTAATGACGTCGTAGTGTTCGATGATTCTATTCTTATCGTTGGAACGAGGCATGGTGGACACTCGCTGTCCTGAGACGCTACTAGTCTTGGCTCATCCGGGCATGGTCATTCTACCTTCGATGAAATTGGGTACAAATGGACACCGATCAAGGCCGCTAATCTCAGTTTCCAGTCAGCGTGCTACACGCTCAGGTGAATTGCAGCAAATCTACTTTACTAAATGAAGTACTTGGCAAAATGAAGCATCAATTGTATCCTTGCGCTTTCAGCCTGGCATCGGAGATGGGTGACTCTGTCTATGGAAACCGCATATCCACCTCAGTCACAAAGTCTTGGGAAATTGCCATCAGGCCCGTTTCGCGGGCTCTTCGCCGATGCCATCCGATTTTGGGAGCCACGTCGCCTTGCCTACAACTTCGTCCTCACCGCGGTCGTTGTCGTCTGGCTTGTAGCGACTTGGCCTCATTTCCGCCCGGCATTCACGCTGACTTCGCTTCTCCTCCTTGCCGTCCTTGCATTACTGGCCAACGTTCTTTACTGCGCCGCTTACCTCGTGGACATACCCATGCAGCGCTCATCTCTTGGCGCCGTCTGGAGACGTCGACGCTGGGGACTATGGTTGATGGGAACGCTTCTGGCTATTGTTCTGGCAAATTATTGGATTGCTGACGAGATCTATCCATTTGTCCGCTGATACAGGCAGGAGGCCACCGGCGCTTAATCAGTTGGAGGCGCAGATCGTGATTGAGCAGCGCGGACAGTGTGCTAAGACTCCGGCTTGGTCAATACGTCCGGAATTTCTGATTCGCCCGCCTACTTGTGTCGAATGTTTTCGGGGGCTCGGGTCCGATCCAGGGGAAACACTTGCAATTGCCATTTGACCGGGACGGACGTTGGCAGGTAGCACACGGTTTTATCGCAAGCCTGATACTCGAGCTTTCCCGTAATCGTGAAGGTTTTCCCATCCTTTCCGAGCGAGCCCCAAAACGCTGACCCAGAGTCCACTTTCACATCCTGGCTGATGCGGAACGTCCCCTCGAAGACGGGTACGCGCTCCTTGATCGCGGGCAAATAGAGGGTTTTGGACTGCGGGTAAACTGCCGGTTTGAGCTCTAGCTGTGGAACAGGTTCAACCACCAGCTTAATGGGTTTATAACCCTGGGTGCCGGGCGCATAGACATGCACATCCGGGGGCAGCCGCACTTCGGCAACGAGGGTGACCCGAGTACCGGGAACGCCGATGGGATCGGATTGTTCCAGGGCCAGTTCAAGATGCGGGGCTTCGACCGTTTCAGTTACTTCTTGGCCCAATTCCGGGAAAAGCTTCGAAATAAGACTATTTCCGGTGAGCCGCTCTCGGTATTTCGCTTCGAAGAACTTTTCTCGAATTATGCCGCTGGGATCGATTAAAAAATATCCCGGGCGAGCAAAGCCCTTCTGCATCCCCGTCGCTTCCTGATTAAGGACGCCATAATCCCGTATGGTCTTCGACTCCGGGTCCCCGAGCATTGGGTATTCGATCTTGTGCCGGTCAGTAAAAAATTTCAGGATTTCTTCCGAGTCATAGCTGATGGCCGCCAGCTTGACTCCTTGCTTTTCGAATCGCGGGATTGCGCTTTGCAGCTGGACCAGCTGCCCTTTGCAGAATGGTCACCAGTCGGCGGAACGGAAAAAGAGAAGAACGGTGCCGTTCTTTCCTTTCAAAGTATCGAGAGTTTGCACCCGGCCAAACTGGTCGCGCACCGAAAAAGCGGGAGCCTTCTGACCGACCGCGAGTCCGATCGACGTCAACTCGATGGACGCCCTCTGAATCGTATCGCCAACGAGCGTCCCTCGAACGGTTACAGCGTCTCCTAGGTGAGCGGTTATCGATTCCTGTGGCTCAAGGCCGTACATTACCCTGTTCGTATCGTCATACAGCGACACCTTCGCGCCCGGCACGTTTTTCATGCACTCGGGAGATTCGTTAAACGCTTCGTCTGGGTTGCAACTGCTGGACACAAGGATGCCGGACCACAATCCGGAATTTGTCGCCGCGTTGCTTGAATTGTTCTGCCCAGCCGCTGCGATGGCGGCCACAGAAAAAATCGCCAACAGACAGAGGAAGAAGCGTTTCGCCGCGGAATCAGTTCTGACGGATTGCATCAATTCGAAATCTTCCTTTCATTCTTGAATCCGCCCGTACTGTACGCCGGAGAGTCTCGCCACACAAGGTCTTCGAGCCAAATCTGCCCGGCCATTACACTGTACCTTCGCGGAAGCCCTGTTCCTTGTATTGGCTTTCTTTATGCGGCTTGTAGCGGCGAGTTTATCTCGCCATCTTTTCTTCCGCCCCAGCGGCCATCCGCCGCGTCGCTACGAAGCTCGACCCTGCCCCCTTGCCGGGCGCGACCTGCTCTTGCAGTTTCCTTTCAATGGCTCCTCCGAATACCCTAATTTCCTTTGTATCCATCCTCATGGCCTTCTGGGTATGGATTCCGAAAGATGTCGAACTAGTGCGAACCTGAAGCGGGCGTTGAGGCGGGTTTTTCTGGGTACAGGCGCTCAAACTCCGGATCGCCATGAAGAAGGGTAAGGTCCGGGTCGCGGCGCGTCCACACGGCATCCTTGGAACCCGCTTCCCAGGCTTTGCTCAGGGCATCCAGGGCTTCCGCCTTTTTGTTCAGGCCGCAGTACACGCAAGCCGCGTTGTAAAGAATCGAGGCTTCGTTGGCGCGCAAGGTGACGGCCAGGTTGAGTTCGCGCAAGGCGTCTTCCTCCCGTCCCAAGTTGGCGTAGTTGGAACCCAGCAGGATGCGCGCTCGCGCGTCTTCGGGCACTTGTTTCAAGTGGTTTTCGAGCGCGACGATGACCCTGTGGCCCATGTTGCGTCTGGCTTCTTCTTTGCCCATGGCGCCGAGAGAGTTCATGATGGGCACATAAACGTTGTAGTCTTCACCGCTCGCTTCGATGGCGGATTCCGAAATGTCCAGAACTTCCTGTGAGCGACCCGCGGCAAAGAGGGCGCGGCAGAGCAGGTAATAGGAGCCGTCGCAGTCACGTTTGCGTTCGATAGCCTTTTTGACCATGCGCACGGCTTCGTCATACAGTCCAGCGGCATAGAGCACCCAGGCCTGGCTAACGTGCGTTTCGGGCAGGTCCCAGCGCAGCGCCACGGCCTTGCCGGACGCCTCGCGCGCGCGTTCGACCCACACCGGATCGCGGCTGAAGAAGGAGTAGTACATCGCGCAGGCGTTGGCGCAGGCGGCATAGGCCAGGGCGAAGCTGGGGTCAAGGGCCACCGCGTTTTCGAACATCTGCAGAGCGAACTCGACGTCCTGACGGGTCAGGCGCCGGGCGTAGCGCTTGCCGCGCAGGTAGAGGTCGTAGGCTTGCGGGTTTTCGGTGGGCTTGTCGGCCAGGGCCTCCAGTTCCTGCGGGGAAAGTGTGACGCGCAGGGCCTCGGCGATCTTGCGGGCCATTTCGTCCTGTACTTCGAAAACGTCCTTCATTTCCCGGTCGAAGCGTTCCGACCAGAGCGGAAAATCGGTGCGCGTGTCGATGAGCTGGGCGCTGATGCGCAAACGTGCGCCGGCGCGGCGCAAGGTGCCGGTGAGGACATAGGCCGCGCCGAGCTGCTGGCCAATCTGTGCGGGGGTCACCGATTTGTCCCGGAAGGCCAGCACGGTGGGGCGGGAAAAGGTGTTCAGCCCGCGGATCTTGGAGAGCTCGGTGATGACGTCCTCGGTGATGCCGTCGCGCAGGTATTCGTCTTCCTTGGCGCCGCTTAGGTTTTCGAAGTAGAGAACGGCCACGGATTTTCCCGTCTGCTTCTGGACGCCGGGATCCGAATCGGTCTTCTCCTTCGCGCGCCGTTTTCCCGATCCGAGATCGCGCTTCAGGCGGCTGAGGTCGGTCTTCAACTCGGTGGCCGTCTGGCAGCGCAGGTTGCGGTCCTTCTCGAGGGCCTTCTCCAGGATGCGCACAAAATCGGCGGGCAGCGCGGGATTTAGCTCCGCGGCCGGCCGGGGGTCGCGGTTCAGGATGGCATCGAAGATAACCGCCGAGGTGTCTCCCTGGAAGGGGAGCGTTCCGGTGCCCATCTGGTAGAGCACCGTTCCGGTGGAAAAGAGGTCCGTGCGGGCGTCCACGAGCTGCCCGCGCGCCTGCTCTGGCGACATGTAGGAGACCGTGCCGACGGTCGCGCCCGGCGAAGTAAGCTCGTGGCTGGAGACCTGAGTCTCCCCGTGCGCGGCCGAAGCTCCCTGCGCGATCTCGCCCCCGCTCATCTTGGCCAGGCCGAAGTCCAGAATCTTCACCTGCCCGCGCTCGGTGAGAAAGAGATTCGCGGGCTTGATGTCCCGGTGCACGATCCCCTTGGCGTGGGCCGATTCCAGGGCGTCGGCGATCTGAATGGCCAGCGGCAACAGCTTCTCCATTTCCATCGGCTGCCGGCTCATCTTCTGCGCCAAGGTCTCCCCTTCCAGCAACTCCATGACAATGAAGTGTCGGCGTTCGTGCTGCTCAATTGCGTGGATGGTGCAGATGTTGGGGTGATTGAGAGAGGAAGTGGCGCGCGCCTCGCGCTGAAAGCGCTCGAGCAACTGGCTGTCCTGGGCCATTTCGGGCGGAAGAAACTTCAGGGCTACGCGACGCCCGAGCTGGGAGTCCTGGGCTTCGTACACCACACCCATGCCGCCCGAGCCCAGTTTACGGAGAATCTTGTAATGCAGGAGCGACTGCCCGATCAGGGGATCCTCGTTCATATTAGCCGGCTGATAGTATGTGGCTCCGGGGCCGCCGTCAAGGAAACCGCCGCGGCCTCTCCGGCTTTTCTCAGCACGCCGCTGCATCCTTCAATCACCCCAACATCTGCACCATTTATGAGATCGGTAAGGAATCCGATTAATCTAATGCAGTGCGGAAGTCGGCTGGAATGGGGCCCAGTGGGATTGCTTTGAACGAAGGGGCCTCGAAGGCGCTGCGTTCTTCCAGGAGTCTCTGACGCAACGCAATCGGTTGGACATGCAAAGTCGTCGCGGTCCTTTGCAACAGGCGGGATATTTTGTATGCCTCCATCGCAATTTCGACTGCTCCCATCGCGCCCCCCGAAGCCGCAATGCTAAAACCGCTCTGTGCCAATTCGTAGGTTATCTTTGTTTTCTCCCACCCTGTGAATCCTTCGGTGCCGAGCTTCGCATCTTCAAGCCCGGCATAACGGATAAAAAGCCTTGTATAAGTATTGGCAAAACGGCGCGAAGGTGGACCCTCATAAGGAGGCTCTTCGGTCATGTAGATCGGAGAAAGCGCGAGCTGCGCGTTGGCCAGCTTGATGATCACCTGGCTGCTCTTCGTCTCCAACTTTTGCACATCGGAGATTTTGACGACGCGCGTCTCTGTTTTACCCATATCGGCGGGATCGGTATCGGTTGGATCGGGCGTGAGATTACCCAGTGCGTCGTCGCCCGCGGGAGCGCCGGCCGGTTGAGCATTCCCTTTCTTGTCGAATTTCGCCAGATAGATCAGGCGAAGCTCCCCGGGGCGGACTTCACACTTGACGGCACGGTCGGCCTGTTCGCCCCGCAGCTCAGCGTAGAAAGAGACAGGGAGATTTTGTCCAGCCACGGCGTCGAAATTGGCGATCGCGTTGCGCCCGTCATTCGCTTGCAGCGAAACGATGGCCATCAGCTGATTGGCTTCGGCGCCCAGAGGAAAGATGGCGAGAGCGGCTTGCAGATGCTCGGCGGCCATCCGGAACTCTTCGCGAGCGTAATCATACGGCACGTGGAAGCCGCCGGAGCGGATGGCGCTCTTGTGGTAGAAACTGTTCCTCTGGCCTTCGTTTTTTGCGCGCACGCGGCGGCTGCGTGCGTGGGCTGTCGTTTCGGCAAAGGTCAGGCCGAGGCCGCGCTGCAGCATCGCCGTGATGATGTCTTCTGCCTCGGAAATCTCGCTGTCGTAGTCCTTGCGCCAGATGTCGAGAGTCTCCAAATGCGCTGCCGCTCGCTGGTGCGCTTCCTCGCTCGGATCGAGCGCCGTGTATCGGGTGAAGTGTTCTGCCGCAGACTTCGTGTCGCCCATCGCTTCGTGGAACAGCGCCAGACGCCACTGCGTGTCCGAAAAATCCGGAGCGATTTTCTCGCATTGTTCCAGTTCGCGCAGCGCTCGATCGTACTTCCTTTGGTATAGCGAACGAAGATAGACGGCGAAATGCCGGGTGAGTTGGGACTTCTGAGGTTCTGGCAGCTTGGAAAAAGCCTCGAATGTCACGATGCGGGCACGCGCGTCCGCTGCATCTGCCGCATTGGGCGACGCCTCGAAATAGCGCGTTAGCAAGCGGGTAGCTTCAGCCAAATGGCCTTCCAGTTCCGCGCAATTGGCTCGATCGAAGAGCGCCGCGGGACTCGACGGCAGCGTGCGTTCAAGCAAGGGCATCTGACCGCAGATGGAACTGCCGAGTGACTCTGTCGCCGGAGCTTTCGCCGAGGGATGGCCAGGAGGCTCCGGCTCTGGAGGATCAGAAGTGGAATCGAGAGCTTCAAGTTCCGCGACGCGCATTTCAGCGGGTGTGATGCCCTCGGCCAGTTTGTCGACGAGTAGGTTGAAGTCGGTCAGATACTTGAGGTCGTTGCTCTTGAGCAGCGGAAACGACTCACCCGTCGTTGCGATCGTATGCCACTGTTGAAGCATGGCTTTATCTTGCCGCTTGAATAAGGAAGCTGATGCGCGATCCAGGTACGCCAGCGCGCGCGGGTTATCACCCGCGCGCGAGTACAGAAGAGCAGCATTGAAGAGCAACAGCGGATCGGCGGGACGAAGAGTAAGGCCCTGCTCAAGAACACTGGCGCCCTCGGCGTACCGCGCACCCTCGAACGATTTGCGCGCTTGCGCCAAATAGCCCTCGACCTTCTTGTGAATTTCCTTGTCGACGTGCTTGACGCCTTCGAAGGCGCCTTTAGTCTCGATAAGAGCCTCAGACTCGGCAAATTTTGCACGAGCCTCGAGAAGATCGCCGGATTGTTCGAGAGTTTTGGCTTCGGCGATCAGCTCCTTGGCTTCTCGCTCCATTTCCTTCTTGTTGTCCTTCTCCGCGGCCGCCTCGGAAAAATGAGCAGTAGCAGCCAGCAAAAGCACCACGGGGCCCAGATGCCGCAGTGGCTTCCACACCGGAACGTGTGCCAGCTGTTGCGCAGCTGCTTCCTTCGTCATCATCTCAATCTCTCCGTGTTGAGACCGTTCCGCTAACCTCGTCAAAACGCAACCGGTCTCGTTCGTCGCAACGATACCTCCGGGTTCTTCGGGTCGTCAACGGACCGCAGTGGATGTGGACTGTCAACGGTGATCCTTTCGCGATAACTCCCCATTAGTCGGGTAACCGGACATCTGGGTACAGTTTCCAGTTCGAGCGTTTATCAGGAATCACCCAGGGACAATCGTTGCGATGTCGAGACTTCCTCGCGGACGAGTTAGGCTACTGGCCCAGGTAATCGCGCGGACTTTTACGCAACGGTTCATCCGCAACTCATCTGTTTACAGCAACTTGCGTACTCTTCCCATCGCCGCGGGGGTGTGTGTGGGCACACGCATCGTTAACCAGAAACTCGACCAAGAATCGTGTCCATCGCGATCTCGCGCCACGCACGTTTGACCAACTCACGAATTGAAGGCCTGATATGTGTTTCACGAGTCATAAACCGCGAGTTACGTGTCACAAGTCACTAATCACGTCCGAGTGGCTTTATCGTCGCGTTGACCAAATTCGGATCATCGAACTCGGTCAGCTCGCCCGGAGCTTTCCCTGCCACGGGCAGCAGCCGCGCCGAAAGCGGTTTGTGCCACTTGTACGCGAGGCTAGCCATGTCGCCGATGATCAAGGAAAGCTGCTCGACGCCGATGTCGCCGGGCAGAGGGATCGTGTCCAGTCCAGTCCCGCACACCGCGGAATAACTCAGCAGCGCGTCCAGCGAAATGCGCCCTTCGTTCCAGCGCTGCGCCAGCCGGACATCCTCCTGGATCGGGAGCATCAACCCGGAATAGCCCGTCTGTTTCACTTTCACGTCCTTGATCGCGGCCGTGATCGTCGCCGCCGCCGTCAGCGTTCCGCTCGTGCCCACGGGTTGCGCCGTCAAATTCTCGATCGCCGCGCCAATCGAGACGTCTCTCGATGGCGCCGGGGAGAGGTCGATCCCCACGTAGGCCCATCCCATGTCCCGGTCCACGCGCTCGGCCAGCGCCTCGATCGCAAACGCTTCCTGCGCCAGCGAATCCGTCAAACGCTGCTTCGCTGTCGCCAGATCCGCCACGTCTTTGAACGCCGCTGCCACGACATTCGCCGATTGCAGCGCAATCGCAAACTGGTGGCCAAATCCCGTGTGATACGCGGCGGGAAAAAATGGCGTCAGCGGAGGCACCATCGCGATCGCGGCAAAATGGAAATTGCCCTGGCTGTGCTCCGTGGTCTCCTCGAGTTTCTTCACCACCTGCGCCGCCGCGCCGACCGCTTTCCAGCGCACGCCGTCTTCGCCCGCCACGACAAGGCTCGCGTTCAACCCCTTGGTGTTGCGCAGAATTTCGGACAGCAGATCGGCTTGCGCTTCGCTATCCCCGGGGTTCAGCATCGCCGGACCGATCGATGCGCTGAATTTCTCCTTCGCCGCCAGCGCGTCGTACTCTTTGAAGAAAGCCACTGCTTGCTCGGTCGTCAATCCCTTGGTGTATTGCGGAAACGGCTGCGTCGCGATGCGGATGGTTTGCACTTCATACCCGCGCGATTCAAACACGGTTCGCGCGTACTTCAGCATCTTCAGCGCATCCGCGACCTGCGCCTGATATTGCGCCCGGTCCAGATTGATGAATGCCGTAATCGCCCGAATCTTCGGCTTTTCCGCAGGCGCCGATTTTTCCTGCGCGCGCGAGCATGGAGAAAAAACCAGCAGCGCAATGGCAACCAGAACAACGCGGACGGTGTGACGAGGTGAGACAACCGCGGGAGGCTTCATGAGATTTGCTCCTGTAGGGGCACAGCATGCTGCGCCCGCTTCAGCAAGAACTAGCCCACGTATTCGGGCACCATATAACTTGCCCCTACAAGATACAAGATTCCCCAAGTCAAAGGATTGGTTGGATCAAGGGTGAGACGGGCATCCACCTGTAAGCTTCGACTCACACAAACGCGGAGATGCCGGTGATGCGCTCCCCGATCACCAGCTTGTGAATGTCGTTCGTCCCCTCGTAGGTGTAAACACTTTCGAGGTTGTTCATGTGCCGCATGATGCAGTAATCGTCCACGATGCCGTTCGCGCCGAGAATATCCCGCGCTTTCCGCGCGGTCTCAAGCGCAATCGCCACGTTATTCATTTTCAGCATCGAAATGTGCGAAGCATCCACTTTTCCTTTGTCCTTCAGCCTGCCCACATGGAGCGCCAGCAACTGGCCTTTCACGATCTCAGTGATCATCCACGCCAATTTTTCCTGCACGAGTTGGTGCGACGCAATCGGCTTGTTCGCAAACTGCTTGCGCGTCTTCGCATACTGCAATGCCGTGTCGTAGCAGGCCATCGCCGCGCCCAGCGCGCCCCAGCCGATTCCGTAACGCGCTTGATTCAGGCAGCCGAGCGGCCCCTTTAGCCCGGTCACATTCGGCAGCAGATTCGCTTCCGGAATTTCGCAATCGGTAAACGCCAAGCCCGATGTCACGGAAGCGCGCAGCGACCATTTCCCGTGCACATCCCACGCCTTGAAGCCGGGCGTGCCTTTTTCCACCAAAAATCCGCGGATCTTTTCATCCTCGCACTTCGCCCAGATGACAGCGACATCCGCGATCGATCCGCTGGTGATCCACATTTTCTCGCCGTTCAAAATATATTTGTTGCCCTTCTTCACCGCGCGCGCCAGCATCCCGCCGGGATTCGACCCGAACTGCGGCTCCGTCAATCCGAAGCAGCCAATCGCCCTGCCCTGCTGCAACAGCGGAAGCCATTTGTCCTTCTGCGCGTCCGAGCCATAGGTGTAAATCGGATACATCACCAGCGCGCTCTGCACCGACACGAAGCTGCGGAGTCCCGAATCTCCGCGCTCCAGTTCCTGGGTCACAAGTCCGTAGGCCACGTTGGACATTCCCGCGCAGCCGTATCCCTGCAGGTTCGCTCCGAAAAATCCCAGCTCGCCGAGTTGCGGCACCAGATGTTTCGGAAACGTCGCCTCGCGGCTGTGTTTTTCGATGATGGGGATGACTTCGTTTTCGACAAACTGCCGCGCCGTCTGCCGGACGAGCTTTTCTTCGTCATTCAACTGCGAATCAAAATCGATGTAATCCACTCCGGAAAATCCGGCCATACTTCGCTCCTTGCGCTGCGCGCTCACCCAGTGTAGCAACGCGCCGGATTGGCCAGCAACCGAACGCCGGCTGGACGCAGCTTGACGCGTGCTGGGCCGACCAGCGACACTTTGAATTTGCGCAACCAATCTTGCCGATCGAGGATCCGTGCCCACAACCAAAATGTCGCGCGCGAAGCAGTCAATGCAGCGCGGCAAGACACTTCCAACGCAATTGCAAATCCTCATCTTTGACGTTGACGGCGTACTCGTGGACGTGCGCGGCAGCTTCTGGGGCTCGGCGCTGGATACGATGCACTTTCTCACAGGTAAGCGCGTCACCTGGTCTGAGCTTTACAAATGGAAAGCCAAGCCCGGCAACAATGATGATTGGAGCATGGTTTCCGCCTGGGCCACGGCGCTCGGCCGGCCCACAACATACGATGAAGCACGCGCCGCTTTTCAGCAATTCTACTGGGGCACGAACGGCAAACCGGGTAACGTCCGCAAGGAAAAACTTCTCGTCACTTCCGGACAGGTCGAACGGTGGGCCGGGCGTTTCGAGCTCGATCTATTCACCGGCCGCACGCGCCAGGAATTCTCCTACACATTTGACCGCTGGCCCGCCACATCGCACTTCCGCACGGTCGTCACCATGGACGACGTCGCGCGCAAGAAACCGCATCCTGATGGCTTGCTGAAAATTCTCGCCGAGCGCAATCCCGCAAGCGCGCTTTACATTGGCGACAATATTGACGACGCCCTCGCTGCCCGCGCCGCTCGCATTCCCTTCATCGCCATTTTGCCTTCCCGCTCGCAGGACTATCGCCAGCGCGCTGCCCGCTTCCGTGAACTCGGGGCACTCGCTCTGCTTTCCCGTGCTACGCGCCTCAGCGCCTTGCTGAAAATTTAGGCGGGAACTTATTCCTCCCGAGCCGGGAATAAAATGGAGGACTCTTAAGGGAACTTCGGATTTACCAATGAAAGTCATCTACCCTGCCAAGCTGATGGTCGTGATCGTTTTCTATGGGCTCAGTTTTATTCTTCCCGGTGCGATATACGCGCAAGCGCCGGCCGGACCCCTGCCTGCAGCTTCGCCGCAATCTGCTCCTCCTTCTGCAGCCAAGCCCCAGGAGCAAACTCCACAACAGAAGCCGCGCACGGTCATCTTGGGTGGCTGGAAGCTCAACCGCGACGAGAGCGACGATCCGCGCAAGAGGACGCAAGACTCGCGGAGTTCGAATGGCGGCGGGGGCGGAGGCTACGGCGGCAGACGCGGCGGCATGGGCGGCGGGCATCGCGGAGGTTCCGGCGGGAGCGGCGGAGAAAGCGATCAAGAGCGGCAGAAAATGCAGGAACTCCTCACACCGGCGAATGCAATTACACTCTCGATGACGGGCGCGGAAGTTGATCTGATGGATGATCAGCACCGCAAGCGTGCGTTCATGACCGATGGACGCAAATTGCAAAAATCTAAAGATGCGAACTATCAAGAGATCGCCGCAAAATGGGATGGCAATCGTCTGGCCACCGACGAAAAAGATCCTCGCGGCAACAAAATGAGCCGCACCTTTGAGCTTTCCTACGACGGCATGCAGCTCTATGAAACATTGCACATGACCGTCGGCCGGAACAGCACGCCGGTGGTCATCCGTTACGTCTACGACCAGTCCCCCACTTCGCAGCCAGCAATCCAAAACAAGTAGTTCACATGCACATAAGGTATTCGAGCGTCCGATCCTGTTACGCCCCGTAGCTCGCAGCGATTACGATAGACGTCAACCCACGTTGACGGAAAGCTGCGGCGGATGCTATAAAATACTGTTTCACTCGGCAGCTTCAGGCCCACCGTCGCACCCTTCCCGGGATGGGGGCACGGCGTGGCTGCCAACCTGGGGTACAGGCGACACAGCTTAGATGCAAGATATTGTTCACCAACTGGGCGAACTCTTTCTCCAGGCTGTGCCCACAGTCCTGATTGTCCTCGCTTTTTACTTGATTCTTCGCTCGCTATTTTTCAAGCCGCTCCTGCGGGTCATGGCGGAACGCGATTCCCGCACGGCCGGAGCGCGGAAGGCGGCCGAAGCCGCGCAAGCCGCGGCCGCAGAAAAGGTTAAGCAGTACCAGGACGCGCTGAAGCAGGCCCGCGCGCAGGTGTACGGCGAACAGGACGCCGCGCGCAAAAAGCTTCTGGACGAGCGCGCCGCGTTGCTGAAAGCCGCCCGCACGAAAGCCGCCGCGGAAGTCACCGCCGGCAAAAAGCGCGTGACCGCGGAACTGGCGGCTGCGCGGCGCGAAGTCGAGGCTACGGTCGCCCAACTCTCCGCCGAGATTGCGCGCCGCCTGCTGCAGACTCCGCCGCGTCCGGGCGCTCCAGTGAGAGAAGCTCGATGACGCGCAACCGCCGGACCGGCCGCTTCGCGGTCACGAATAAGAAAATTTTCTTCGTCAGCCTGTTTTTGGTTTTGTTTTGCTCCGCGCTTCCCGCGCATGCGGCGGAAGAAGGCGCTGCCGCAAACGAACGCGCCACCGAGATTTTCAAGTGGATCAACTTCGCGATCGTCGCCGGCGCGATCGTGTGGGTATTTGGAAAGGTGTTGCCTCCGATATTCCGCAGTAATGCGGAGAAAATCAGCTCGGGGATTACGGAGGCAACCGCCGCGAAAGCGGCGGCGGACCGTCAGCTTCGCGAAGCGGAAACGAAGCTCGCGAATCTCCAGATGGAAGTCGCGGAGCTGCGCGCTTTCGCCGGGCGCGAAGGCGCCGGCGAAGCCGAGCGCCTCCGAGCGCTGGCCCAGAGCGATGCGCAGAAAATTTCTCTGGCCGCCAAAGCCGAAATCGAAGCGGCCGAGCGCGCCGCGCGGCTCGAATTGAAAGCCATTGCGGCGAAGCTGGCCGTGGATGGCGCCGAAACGCTCCTCGCCAAACAGCTCACGCCGCAAACGCAAGAATCGCTGGTCAGCGCATTCGTGAAAAGTCTCGACGCGAGGCCGAATTGAAGTCCGCGAGCCTCCAATATGCCAACGCGCTCGCCGACGTTGCGGTGGCGCAAGGAGCTGCCGCGGCGGCCGTGAGGCAGCTCAACGATTTCGGCGCTGTCTACGCGGATTCCGCCGAACTGCGCAATTTTCTTTCGAGCCCCACGGTAACCCGCGAAGCCAAACACGGCGTCATCGAAAAAATCACGGCGCGCATGGGCAGCAGCAAGATTCTTCGCAATCTTCTTTTCATCATCGCGGACCGCCAGCGCACGCACATGCTCCCCGAAATCGTCGGTGCATTTCAGGAAGTGATCCGGCAGCGGCAGGGAATCGCGGAAGCGGAAATTTCGTCCGCCGTCGAGCTCAGCGCCGGGCAAAAAACGCAATTCAAGAAAACGCTCGAGCGCTTGACCGGCAAGCGCGTGGAGCCAAAATATTCGCTCGATCCGGCGCTGCTGGGCGGCGCCGTCGTGCGCATCGGCGATACGATATATGACGGCTCGCTGCGCAATCGCTTGAATGATTTGCGCATGCGGCTGGCGGCGGAATAGGAATCAGGAGCAGGCATGGCCAATATCAAGGCAGACGAAATCAGCAAGATTCTGCGCGAGCAGATTGAAAACTACGAGCAGACCACTTCCGTCGAGGAAGTCGGCTCGGTCATCAGCGTCGGCGACGGCATCGCGCGCATCCATGGCCTCGAGAGGGTCATGGCCGGCGAAATGCTTGCTTTCCCGCACGACATTTTCGGCATCGCGCTCAACCTCGAAGAAGACCAGGTCGGCGCCGTGCTCCTCGGAGAATCCTTCGAGCTGAAGGAAGGCGACACCGTCAAGCGCACCAACACGATTATGTCCGTGCCCGTGGGCGAAGCTTTGGTGGGCCGCGTGGTGAACCCGCTCGGGGAGCCGCTGGACGGCAAGGGCCCCATCGCTTCGAAACAGCGCAATGCGCTCGAGCGCATCGCGCCCGGCGTACTGGATCGGCAGCCGGTGCGCGAGCCGCTGCAGACCGGCATCAAGGCCATCGACTCCATGATTCCGATCGGGCGCGGCCAGCGCGAGCTAATCATCGGCGACCGCCAGACGGGCAAGACCGCCGTGATACTCGACACTATCATCAATCAGAAAGGCGGCGACGTCGTTTGCATCTATTGCGCCATCGGCCAGAAGCGCTCGACCATCGCTCAAGTCGTCAAGACGCTTACCGACGCCGGCGCGATGGATTACACGATTATCGTGGCGTCTTCGGCCGCCGAGCCCGCTTCGCTGCAATATATTGCGCCCTACGCCGCTTGCGCCATGGGCGAATACTTCCGCGACAACAAGCGCCATGCCGTCACGTTCTATGATGACCTCTCGAAACACGCGCAAGCCTATCGCGAAATCTCGCTTCTGCTGCGCCGCCCGCCCGGCCGCGAAGCTTTCCCGGGAGACGTGTTTTATCTGCACTCGCGCTTGCTGGAACGCGCCGCAAAATTGAACGACAAGCTCGGCGGCGGCTCGCTCACCTCGCTGCCGGTGATCGAAACGCAGGCTGCCGATGTCTCCGCGTACATTCCGACAAACGTAATCTCCATCACCGATGGCCAGATCTACCTGGAAGCGGACCTTTTCAACAGCGGCATTCGCCCGGCCATCAACGTGGGTATTTCGGTCAGCCGCGTCGGCGGCAACGCACAGATCAAGGCCATGCGCCAGGTCGCCGGTTCGCTGCGATTGGACATGGCGCAATACCGCGACCTTGCGGCCTTCGCGCAGTTCGGCGCCGATCAGCTTGATAAGGTCACGCAAGCGCAGCTCGCCCGCGGCCAGCGCCTCACCGAAATCTTGAAGCAGGATCAATACGTGCCACTCTCCGTCGAGAAGCAGGTGCTCAGCATCTATATCGCGACCAGCGGCGGAACCGACAGCGTTCCCGTGACCGAAGTGCGCCGCTTCGAGCGCGAGTTCCTGCAGTTCGTCGAGACCAACTATCCTTCGGTGCTGAAAAACATCGCCGCGAAGAAAGCTCTCGACGACACGATCAAGGCCGAAATCAAGACGGCGCTCGACGGGTTCAAAGAGCGGTTCGCGGCTTCGGTCGCCACGGCCGCTCATTAGGGGCTATCGCGTAACGAATTTCAATGGCCACACTTCTCGATTTCCGGCGACGCATCCGCTCGGTGAAAAACACCCAGCAGATTACCCGCGCGATGAAATTTGTCGCCGCAGCCCGGTTGCGCCGGGCGCAGGAAGCCGCGATTGCCGCTCGTCCCTTCGCAAGAGAGCTTGCGCGCGTTTTGCGCTCGACGATGGCGCGGATCGAAGAGCCTCAGCACCCGCTCCTGGCACATCGCCCCGAACAAAACGTTCTCGCAATCGTGCTCACTGGGGAGCGCGGCCTCGCGGGCGCGTTTAACACCAACATTCTTCGCAAAGCCAACGAATTCTTCCGCGCCAATAGGAGCAAGAAGCTTTCCACCGTGACGGTCGGAAAGAAGGGGCGTGATGCACTGAAGAAAGCGGGCTTTAACATCGTCGCGGAATACGTGAATGTGCTTGCGCGAGTCGAATTCGGGACGGCGAGGGAAATTGTTTCGCTGGTCACGGATCTTTACGCCGGGGAAAAAATCGATTCGGTCTACATCGTTTTCAGCGAATTCAAAACGGTGATGACGCCGAATCTCGTCGTGGAAAAACTTTTGCCCGTCGAAGCCATTCGCGCCGACGAAGAGTCCGCCGCCGAACAAGCTACCGCGCAGGTTGACTATATTTACGAGCAAACTGAAGAGCAGATTCTCGACAAGCTCCTGCCGCGGTACGTCGAAACACAGATCCTTCGCGCCATGCTGGAATCATCCGCGGCGGAACACGCCGCGCGCATGACCGCGATGGAATCGGCCACCCAAAATGCCGGCGAGGTGATTGAGGCGCTGACGTTGTACATGAATAAGGTGCGGCAAGCGGCCATCACCAAGGAGATTATTGAGATTGTGAGCGGCGCAACTTCGACCGCTTAGGAGAGACCATGGCAGAGAAATACGCAGGCGTCGGACACGTGGTGCAGGTTATCGGACCGGTGCTCGACATTCAATTCGAGGCGGGCCACCTTCCCGCCATCTACAATGCCGTTCGCATCACCAGCGAAGGCTACAATCTTCCCGAGCCGCTCGACGTCACCGTAGAAGTCCAGCAGCACCTCGGCGAAGGCCGCGTGCGCGCCGTATCAATGGAGCCGGTCGAAGGCATGGTTCGCGGCATGAAGGCCTACGATCTTGGCCAGGGGATCACCGTGCCGGTTGGCCGCGCCACGCTGGGCCGCGTGATGAACGTTCTCGGCAAACCGGTGGACCAGCTTGGGCCGATTGTCAGCGACACGCACTATCCGATTCACCGGCCGGCGCCGTCGCTCGAAGAGCAATCCACAACGCTGGAAATGTTTGAAACCGGAATCAAGGTCGTCGATCTCATCGAGCCGTACCTCAAGGGCGGCAAGATCGGCCTATTTGGGGGCGCGGGCGTGGGCAAGACCGTTCTCATCATGGAGCTCATCCACAACGTGGCCATGAAGCACGGTGGCGTGTCTGTATTTTCGGGCGTCGGCGAGCGCACCCGCGAAGGCAACGACTTGTGGATCGAAATGTCGGAGAGCGGCGTCATCGTGCCGGGCAATAGCGAGAAATCGCGCGCGGCTTTGATCTACGGGCAGATGACGGAACCGCCCGGGTCGCGTCTGCGCGTCGGCCTTACCGGGCTGACCGTCGCCGAATATTTTCGCGACGAGGAACACCTCGACGTGCTGCTCTTCATCGACAACATTTTCCGTTTCGTGCAAGCGGGCTCGGAAGTATCCGCGCTGCTCGGCCGCATGCCTTCGGCCGTCGGGTATCAGCCGAATCTCAACACGGAAATCGGCGAACTCCAGGAACGCATCACCTCCACAAAGTCCGGTTCGATTACTTCGGTGCAAGCCATTTACGTGCCTGCCGACGACTATACCGACCCGGCGCCGGCAGCGACCTTCGCGCATCTCGACGCTACCACCAACCTGAGCCGTCAGATCGTCGAGCGCGGCATCTATCCCGCCGTGGATCCGCTGGCCAGCTCCTCGCGCATACTCGACGCACGCATCGTGGGCGCGGAACACTATGCGGTGGCCCGCGCGGTGAAATCGATTCTGCAGCGGTACAAGGACTTGCAGGACATCATCGCCATCCTCGGCATCGAAGAGCTATCCGACGAAGACAAACGCACCGTGGCGCGCGCGCGCAAGATTGAAAGATTCCTTTCGCAGCCCATGTTCGTCGCCGCGCAATTCACCGGGCTCGAAGGCAAGTACGTGAAAATCGAAGACACCGTGCGCAGCTTCAAGGAGATCGTTGAAGGCAAGTACGACGACATTCCCGAGCAGGCGTTCTACATGGTAGGCACGATCGAGGAAGCGCTAGAGAAAGCTGAAAAAATGAAGGTGGGCGTCTAAGAGCGAAAATGTCTGCTGAAGCCATCGAGCTGGTCATCGTCACGCCGCAGCGGCAGTTGCTTCGCCAGCGTGTCGCCGAAGTGCAGTTGCCCGGCGCGAACGGGTACCTTGGTGTCCTGCCGGGGCACGCACCGCTCATCACTGAGCTGGGCATCGGCGAGCTGAGTTATCCCGGCGCAGCCGGCAAGGAACCGGTGCATCTCGCGATCATCCGGGGTTTCGCGGAAGTTCTGCCGGACCGCGTCACCGTTCTTGCGGAAACTGCCGAGCTTGCCCACGAAATCGATGTTGCTCGCGCGGAGGCTGCCCGCGCGCGCGCGGAAAAACGTTTGGCTTCGGGCGATACAAACATCGATTGGGACCGCGCCAGCGTGGCGCTTCAGCGCGCCCTCATCCGTATCCAGGTGGCCCGCAAGCGCCGCGGCGCGCCGGTCAATAGCAATTCGTAATGACTGCAGAGCCCATCACGATGTACACCACGCACTGGTGCCCCGACTGCTGCCGAGCCAAATCTTTCCTGAAGGAACGCGGCGTCGCCTACCGCGAAGTAAACATCGAAGAAGACGAGTCCGCCGAGGAAATCGTCCTCAAGGCCAACGACGGCAAGCGCAAAGTCCCGACGCTCGAAGTGGGCGGTCGCTATTTCGCCTGCTCCCCATTTGATCCGGAGCAGCTCGCCGTAGAACTGAACATCCCGCTCAACCCCTGATTTTGGGATTTCTGAATCTTGAGCGAAAGGCAAGAAGGCCTGTTGTGGCTAATCCACTGCCAAACCTCGAGTCCAGACCCCACTAACGTGCAAAGCGTCATCGAGCAGGACTACATCGGCATCGGCGCCTGCGCGCAACACGCCCTTCTTGAATTCGATCCCGAGTAAAGACGCTGGATTCAGCGTCAGCATGCGCACGGCATCAGCCAGCGGCGTGCCGAGCGCAGCAATGTTCCGCAGAGCACGGTCGAGCGTCAGTGTGCTTCCGGCCAGCTTGCCTTCTGCGTTGCGGCAGACTCCGCCGCTTACGGTTACCTGCAAAGTTCCTAACGTGTAGGTTCCGTCCGGCATGCCGGTCGCCGCCGTGCCGTCACTGACGAGAATTACGCCGCTCGCTCCCTTGGCCTGAAGGAGCATCCGCATCGCCGGTTCGTCAACGTGCACGCCGTCGGCAATCAGCTCCGCGGTGATGTCGGGTGAAGTCAGCACCGCGCCGATCACGCCGGTGTCGCGGTGCGAAAATGGCCGCATAGCGTTGTAAACGTGCGCCGCGTGGCGCGCTCCGCGCGCAATGGCAGCGCGTGCTTGCTCGTAAGTCGCGTCGGTATGTCCTAGCGCCACGACAACGCCAGCCTTGCGCGCCGCGTCAATGCACGGCATCGCCCCAAAGATTTCCGGGGCAAGCGTCAGGATGCGCGCATTTCCCGCCGCTGCGAGCAAGAACTTGTCCAAGAGTTCTGCGGACGGCGACTTGATCCATTCGGCCGGATGCACGCCTCGCCGCAACGGGCTGATGAATGGTCCTTCAAAATGTATGCCCAGAACTTCCGCGCGGGCTTCTTCCGTTGCATGTTGCGCCGCGATGAATCTTGAAATTGCTTCGACGCTACGGCAGGTAGCCTCGGGGCTCGCCGTAATCGTTGTCGCCACAAAAGACGTCGTTCCATGCTGCGCGATGGTCCTGGCAATCGTGCCCAGAGCTTTCGCGTGTCCTTCCATGACGTCATGTCCACCAGCCCCGTGAATGTGCACATCCACGAAGCCCGGCACGGCGATTTTGTCCGTAGCATCAATCTCCTGCGCGCCCACGGGCAAGCTCATTGCGACTCGCGGGCCAATCGCTTCAATCACTGCGTCGCGCAGCAGGATGCCTGCATCCGGAATTTCTGTGAGCGGAGTAATCGCGCGCTTGGCATGCAGAAGAGTTGTGGTCATGAACAGAGGGACATCGTAACGGAAATCCCTTCCCGCACAAAACAGAACGGGCGGAGCTGAAGCCCCGCCCGCATGAAAAATTTATCCGCTTTGAAGCGGAACGGCTACTTTGCCATGTCGATAGTGGTCAGCTTGAGTGTGTCGCCTTCCACAATGCCTGTCACCGTGACGTGATGGCCAGCATGCGCCGCCACTTTGTCCTGTGCATCAACTACATACACCTTCTTGTCCGTGTCATTGACGAATACATACTTTGCGCCTTCCTTCACGCATTTCGTCGTGCATTCGCCGGCTTTGTCATTTGCGCCCTTCACGCCACACTTGCTGTCGGAGATGTAACCGGTCCACGATCCGTCCGCAGCCATCGCCAGCGCTGCCGCAAAAAGTGTTATTGCCATTCCTGTCGCAAAACGTGTTTTCATGATTCTCCCCTCCTGTTGACACCTTGCATTTTGTCTTGCTGGGATACAAGCAGCTTGGCATAACCTTCTCATTCGTGTCCAGCGGAGTCGTTCCGCCTTTCTTAGACTGCTTCACCCTTTAGTCAGACAGGCACTGCAAAAGGAAAAAAGGGGGAGGATTCTCTGGGATCCTCCCCCTACGGGTTTCGCTCCGCATTCCATGCGGTGGCTTTTTTTTACGGCAAACTTCTTACTTGCCTGACGAACTGGACGCGGCTGCCGAAGTCGTGCCCGAGTTCTTCGGGATGCTCAGGTAGCCCGCCGCCGACGTCTTCGTGACTTTGTTGATCACCAGCTCGAGTGCTGCGCGGCTGCCGCCTGTGTAGAAGAAGATGGGCTCGTTCACCGAGCGGTTCTTCTTCTCGAAGCTCTTGTCATCCGCCAGCACGTTGATGGTGTATTGATTCTTCTTGGTGTTCGTATCTTTGAGTTCCACCAGAATGCTGCCTACCTTCTGAGGGCCGGCTTTACGAGTCACGGCGAATTCGTAATAGTCGCGCTGGCCCATGCGGCGGAGCTCGTCGATTTCATCGTGATTGCGGGCGATCAGCGTGCCCATTTCGCTGCGAGCCATCTGCAGGCTGTTCTTGGTCGCGTCGAGGTCGCCCTTGACACCGCTGACGTCGCCGTTCAGTTTGTTTACGTCCTCGGCGTTGGCCTTGGTCGCCAGTTCACTCTTCACCGACGTCTCGAGACCGGTGATTTTCTTGTCCACCTCACCGACCGCGGTCTTCGATTGCTTGCGCGCGTTGACCAAATCGGCATGCGTCAGGTTCAACTTGTCCGTAACGACCTTAAGGTCGCTCTGCAATTGCTGATTCTCCTCTTCGGTCTTCGCTAGCCGCTGGCTCAAAGCATCATTCGCCTGCTTCAGCGCGACCTGGTTTGCTTGCTCGGCGCTGTTTGCGTGGTTGAGGGCGCTCCAGCTCACACCCAATCCAAGCAAAGAAATTCCGGTCAATACTACGACTGCTAATCCAACCCAGCGCGGCGTTCCGCTCGCGGTATGGGCGATCGGCTGTTGAAAATCACTCATAGACTTCATTCTCCTTTTGGCGTTTCCGCCCCTGCACCAAGGAAATAAGCACCTCTCAAACCAAAGACCACTATTAGGGATCAAGCTTCCGAAGCCATGTAAAATCATGGGGATGGAGTGTTTCAGGAAGGTCAACGGGCACTATTTCTTAGGTACTAGTACCCGTAAAGATTACGCGGTTGTGACTGCTCCGGTAATTTTTGCTGAAGAGAGATTTTAAGGCTTGGAAATTGGGAAACCGGGGTTTTGAGGAAAAGATGGACTAGCAGCCAGTCGTGTCGAACCGATGCAAGTTAGTGAAAAAAAAGGCTTAAAAACGACGTTTTATGCTGCCTGTGGGTTAGTTTCTGGTTCCAGGGCGGTCGAGGTTCCAAAATAGCGATCGAGGGTATTCGTAGCGGCTTCCAGAACGAGGTGACAATCGGGGCATTCGTGAAGATGATGCGCAATCTCTCGTTCCACCGAGGGAGAGAGTTTCCCTTCTAAGTACCAACAAATCAGATGAATAGTGTCACGACAACTCATAACACGCGCCCCCAGTGGCCCTTATAGTGAAATCACGCCGTTTCACAAATAGTGCACTTGAACGGCCAAATGGCCCAGCGAGGCGAGGAATGCTAAGTTCTTCTCAGTCAATAAGCTGCGTCGAATCCCGACCTGCACATTCATCCTCTCTTAATCCGGAATTTGCAAACTTTACACATCCCAGTCCCATTCTGTGCAATTCAAGCATTCTGGTTTCAAATCCAGGCTCTATCGTTGGGGCACAACGGTCATTTCCCGGAGTGCTGCGATACGATCTTCGAGAGGGGGATGCGTACTGAAAAGCGAACTGAGGGTCCCACCACCGAAGAGGGGCTTAACGATGCAGAGTGCCGACGTCGAGGGCGACATGGCGGTGGTTGGGATGCGCTGGTTGTACGCTCCCAGTTTTTGCAGGGCGCTAATAAGGCCATAGGGCTGGCCGACCATGCGCGCGCCCGTGGCATCGGCGGAATATTCCCGCTGCCGCGAAATGCCGAGTTGCAGAAGCATGGCCGCGAGCGGGGCGAGAAATATCATCAGGATGGCGGCGAGCCCGCCACCGCCCTCGCGTTCATCGTCACGCCCGCCGCCCCAGCCCCCAAAGATCATGGCCCATTTACCCATGGAAGCGAGGTAGGTAATCGCGCCCGCGAGAGTCGCGGCAATCGAACTGGTCAAAATGTCGTAGTTCCGGACGTGCGAAAGTTCATGTGCGATGACGCCTTCCAGTTCGTCATCGGTCATCAGTTGCAGCAGACCTTGTGTCACTGCGACCGAAGCGTGATGAGGATTCCGGCCGGTGGCAAAGGCGTTCGGCGCGGCCTCGGGAATCACGTAGAGTTGCGGCACCGGGATATTTGCTTTCGCCGCCAGGCGTTCCATTACGGCATAGAGCCGCGGCAATTCCTCGCGCGAGACGGGCTGCGCTCCGCTGGAAGCCAGGGCAATCTTATCGGAGAAAAAGTAGGAGATGCCGTTCATGAGAACGGCAAACCCCAGGGCGATCTTCATGCCGTTCTGCCCGCCGATGGCTCCGCCGGCCACCACCAGCAGCACGCTCAGCAGAATCAATAGCGCGCCAGTGCGCAAGATCTTCATGAGAACCTCATCACCTCTATATACGTAAACAATACCGGATTATTTCCGCCAAAAGAAATTTCATGGAGCGGTTGCATTCACAACGCTCCGCCACCCCACTCTATTAGATTCGCGCGGCAGACGCCGGTTGCTTGGCCGGCACGCGCTCGAAGCGCATGACGTCGTTCTTCGCGTCCCGGTCCACGCGCATATGGTCTCCCGGCAAGATCTTGCCTTCCAGGATTTGTAGCGCAAGAGGATCCTGAATCATTCGCTGGATCGTGCGCCGCAACGGCCGGGCTCCATACGCGGGATCGTAACCTTCTCGCAGCAAAAGTTCACGCGCTGCCGGGGTCAGCAAGAGAGTAATCTGGCGCTCGGCGAGCAGTTTCTCGACGTTCTTCAGCAACAAGCCGACGATGCGCTCCAATTGTTCCTTGCCGAGAGGGTTGAAGATCACAATTTCATCTATCCGGTTGAGGAACTCCGGCCGGAACGCGGCGCGCAACGCATCCATGGCGAGCTTTCGCGCCTGTTCGGGTTCTTTGCTGGAGAGCTCGAAGATCGCCGACGATCCCACATTGCTGGTCATCACCAGCACGCTGTTCCGGAAGTCCACGGTGCGGCCCTTGCCGTCGGTGAGCCGCCCATCCTCCAAAATCTGCAGCAGCACGTTGAACACGTCGGGATGAGCTTTCTCGATTTCGTCGAACAAGATCACGGAGTAAGGATGCCGGCGGACCTGCTCGGTGAGCTGCCCGCCTTCTTCATAACCCACGTAGCCCGGAGGCGCGCCGATGAGCCGCGATACGCTGTGCTTTTCCATATACTCGGACATGTCAATGCGAATCATCAACTTCTCGTCGTCGAAGAGAAATTCCGCCAATGCGCGCGCCAGTTCCGTCTTTCCGACACCGGTGGGCCCCAGAAAGACAAACGAACCGATCGGGCGTTTCGCATCGGAGAGGCCTGCGCGGCTGCGGCGGACGGCGTTGGCCACGCGCGCCAATGCGTCCTCTTGTCCGATCACGCGCTGCCGTAGGCGCTCTTCCATGTGCACGAGCTTTTGCGCTTCGCCTTCGAGCAAGCGCCCCACGGGGATTCCGGTCCATTTGCTGACCAGCTTCGCGATGTCTTCTTCGTCCACTTCTTCCTTGAGCATCGGCGCATCTTTCTGCACCGCGGCAAATCTTTCTTCCGCCTGCTTCAAATCACGTTCCGCCGCGGTGATCTTGCCATAGCGGATTTCCGCCACCTTCGCGAGATCGCCGGCACGTTCGAATTTCTGTTCTTCGGCCTTGAGCTGCTCGATTTGTTCTTTCAGCTTCCTGATTTTGCCAATCGCTTCCTTCTCGGCCTGCCACCGAGCTTTCCGGGCGCTCGAATCCTCGCGCAGCCTGGCCAGCTCCTTTTCGATTTGCGCGCGGCGCTCCTTGGAGTGCGGATCCGATTCTTTCAGCAGGGCTTGGCGCTCGATTTCGAGCTGCATGATGCGCCGCTCGATCTCATCGATTTCCACCGGCAGCGAATCGATCTGCATGCGCAAGCTCGCGGCGGATTCGTCGATCAGGTCAATCGCTTTGTCCGGCAGAAAACGGTCGGAGATATAGCGATGCGAGAGCGTCGCGGCGGCAAGAATCGCAGCGTCCTTGATACGCACGCCATGATGGACTTCGTAGCGTTCTTTCAGCCCGCGGAGAATCGCAATCGTGTCTTCAACGGTAGGTTCGCTGACGAGCACAGGCTGGAATCTGCGCTCCAGAGCAGGATCCTTTTCGATGTGTTTCTTGTATTCATTCAGCGTGGTCGCGCCGATAGCGCGTAGTTCGCCTCGCGCGAGCGCCGGTTTCAGCATGTTCGAAGCGTCCATCGCGCCTTCGGCCGCGCCCGCGCCAACAAGCGTGTGCAGCTCATCGATGAACAAAATGATCTGCCCTTCGGCTTCGGTAATTTCCTTCAGAACGGCCTTCAACCGGTCTTCGAATTCGCCGCGGAATTTCGCTCCGGCGACGAGCGCCGCCAGGTCCAGGACAACCAGCCGCTTGGTCTTCAGCACATCCGGCACGTCGCCGGAAACGATCCGCTGAGCCAACCCTTCCACGATGGCTGTCTTTCCGACGCCGGGCTCACCGATCAGAACAGGATTGTTTTTTGTGCGCCGGGCGAGAATCTGCATGACGCGGCGAATCTCTTCGTCGCGCCCAATCACGGGGTCCAGCTTCGAGCGCCTTGCCAATTCCGTAAGGTCGCGCGCGTATTTCTCGAGCGATTCATAGGTGGCTTCAGGGTTTTGCGAGGTCACACGCTGCGTGCCGCGAACCCCGGTCAGCGCTTGGAGGATTGCTTCGTGCGAGGCGCCTTGCTGCTTGAGCAACTTGCCCGCCGGATCGCGATCCTGCGCGGCTATCGCCAGAAAAAGATGCTCGGTCGAGACATATTCATCCTTGAACTTTTCGGCCTCGTCGAAGGCCTTTTCCAGGACATCATTCAGCGCGCGTCCCATGTGTTGCTGCGTGAAGCCCTGTACTTTGGGGAAACGCCCCAGCTCGCGCTCGATTTCCTGCGACAGTACTTCGCTGCGAATCCCAAGCCGGGCAAGGAGCGGCGACACCACGCCATCCGTCTGGGCCACGAGCGCTTCGAGCAAATGGAGGGGCACGATTTCCTGGTGCTCATGACGCGCGGCCACCTCTTGTGCGGCTTGCACCGCTTCCTGGGCTTTCACCGTCATTTTTTCAAATCGCAGCATGTTTGCCTCACTGCTCAAGAAAAAAGGGCTGGCCTGCTTCCCAGCCCCCTTTCATAACACAACTTTGTGGCAGGCTTACCTTCCGGAAGCAGCCGCGGCAACCATTGGTGTTGCGACGTTCACCTTGATCTGCTTGGGTTTGGCTTCCTCGCGCTTTGGAATGCTCAGCGTCAACACGCCGTTCTGATAATCGGCCTTGATGGCGTCCGCATTCACGGTATTGGCGAGCGAGAAGCTCCTGGCAAACGAGCCGTAGGCGCGCTCCACACGGAGGTAGTTCTTCTCGTCCACTTTCTTCTCGAACTTGCGCTCGCCACGAATGGTAAGGATGTTGTTCTCCACGCGGATGTCCAGATCCTTCGGATCGATATCCGGTAGATCTGCTTTCACGACCAATTCGTGCTCCGTCTCGAAAATATCAACAGCCGGCGCCCAAGCGGTGAGGTTATTTTCCTCAGCGCTGCGCTCGAAGACGTCTCCGAACAGCCGACCGAGTTGTTCTTGCAAGGTTGTGGCCCCCCGGGAAGGTTCCCAGCGGTTCAAAGTTCTCATGTATGTGCACCTCCATAAGGTGATTGCAGTGGAATAATAAAATATGCGTGTTGTATTGTCAAGAATAAACCCTACCGGGACTATGATTTAACTAAGCTTCGTATAATCTGTTAGATAGAATGAATTCAGACACACGATTGAGCTATTAAAAATGGCGAATCGGTAGCTGAATTGTATTAGGCGGGAGTTTGGCGCGGCTTTTCCCCCTTTTCGGGTTTGCTGCTAGACTCGGTGACGATGCGCCTGGATGAGCTCGACTACGACCTGCCGCGGGCACAGATCGCGCAACGCCCGCTCGAACGCCGCGATGCCTCGCGCCTCCTGGTGCTTGATCGTCTGAGGTCTACCTGGGAGGACCGCTTCTTCGTGCAATTCCCGTCTCTATTGCGGGGTGACGAACTTCTGGTTCTAAATAATGCTCGTGTCATTCCCGCGCGCCTGTTCGGCCGCCGGGCCGGAGTGTATTCGCAGCCTGCGTCACGCGCCACGCGCCGCGAACATCTGCAGGCAACCGTGGAGGTTTTCCTGACGCGCAAGTTGAGTCCCAACACTTGGGACGTTCTCGTGCGCCCTGGACGCAAGATAAGAACCGGCGAGAAGATACGCTTTGGGGAAGGTGAGCTTGAGGCTGATGTGATTGCTCGCGGCGAGTTGGGACTGCGCACCGTCCGTTTTGTGTCCCACGACGCGCATACAATTGAGCAGCATCTCGAACGCCTGGGGCACGTGCCTTTGCCGCCCTACATCGATCGCGCCGATGAAAACGCGGACCGCGAACGCTATCAAACGGTTTTTGCCAAACGTCCGGGCGCTATCGCCGCGCCGACCGCGGGCCTTCATTTCACTCCCGAAATATTCGCTAGCATTCGGGAGCGTGGGGCAGAAATTTGCGAACTCACGCTCGACGTGGGCCTTGGCACATTCCAGCCGATTCATGGTGAAACTCTGGAAGGCCACAAAATGCACAGCGAATCCTACGAGATTCCCGCCGAAACGGCGCGTCGCATCGCTGGGGCACGCGCTGAAGGGCGCCGCATCCTGGCCGTCGGCACAACGGTAGTACGTGCTCTTGAAGACTCAGCTTTCCGCGCCGCGGGCAGCGCGACGAATGGAAAACTTGTGCTTGCAGGCCCGGCCGAAGCGAGCCTATATATTGTTCCGGGATTCCGTTTTCGTGTGGTGGACGCGCTGCTGACGAATTTCCACTTGCCGCGCTCGACGCTGCTGGCATTGGTGTGCGCGTTTGGAGGCCGGGAAAATGTTCTCGCAGCGTACCGGCACGCCGTCGAAGCGGGCTACCGCTTCTACAGTTACGGCGATTGCATGCTGATCCGCTAGCGGGATATTGCGCGGGAAGATTGTGCTGCGAAGTTTTTCTGCATGCCCGTAACAAGGAAGGAACTCGCTTCTGAAAGAGCCATTGCCGGAGCCTGCCACTTCAGAAATTTCGCTGCGAGGCTGATGAACAAGGAGGCTGCCACACGGTGCAGCCTCCTTCTCGTCCATTCGAAAGGAGTCACGGAAGCTCCTTAGCTATTCGTTGAAAACAAATACGCGGTTCTGGCCGGAGAAGCGCACTTCCTTCACCTGGCCGTTCGCTCCGAGGAGAACGGAGTCATACGCGGACTTGGTTTGGCGGTCTTCCCAGCGGCCTTCGCTCACGGCCACCATCTGCCTGCCTTTTTGTACGGTGACTTTGTTGCCGTCGATCACCAGGCGATATTCACCGGCCTGCAGGTCGGCCTTGCCGATTTTCGCGGGTTGCGCGATGTTGATGGTCTTGGAGATAGGCTTGGCGAATACGGGCACTGCAAGCGCGAGAGCGGCAAGCAGGGCGAGGCTGCGGAAAAAAGAATTGTTTTTCATGCGTGTCAGTTTCCTTTCGGTCGGAATCGAGTCAGCCGTAGTGCAGACTGCTGCAGGCCAGACAGAGTTGACACGCACACGGAGGGCGAGTAATGTCGCCCCAAGGACACCACCTCTTCCTGGACTAACGGCCGGAAAGACTTGCGTGTCGTGGCCCCGCGGCTGCCACCGCGGGGTTTCTAACTTCAAATTACTCTGACTCACCCGGAACAGCTTCATTCCCGGCTGCACTCGTATAGACGAACCACCCCCCGCGAATGTTTCGTTGACCGGGCAAATTTCTTTCGAAAAATTCCTCCACCGCCGTTCCACCCCGGATGGCACTTCCGCCTGGTTAGCCTTTCTTTTGTTGTATTTTTCTTAACTGTCACTCGATAATCTCAAATTTCCGCAAAACCTTTTGCTTCCTCGTTCGTCGCGCAATTCCCTTGTCGCCATGGGCGCGGACTGGTGCATCGCCGGGCGGGTTCATCTATACTCAAGTGCACTTTTCGGATGCCGGGAATGCGCATTCTCGTTCTGAGCGACATACATGCCAATGCAACAGCGCTGGACGCGGCGCTCGACGCGGTAAAAGGCCGCTGGGACACTTCTGTTTGTCTGGGTGATGTCGTGGGTTATGGCCCCGATCCGAACGAAGTTACGACGCGGCTTCGCGAGCTTGGCACGCAAACGATTCGCGGAAATCACGACAAAGCCGCCGCCGGCTTGATGCCCACCGGCGACTTCAACCCCGTCGCCAAGGCGGCGGTGGATTGGACCCGCGCGCAACTCACTCCCGATAATCTCGCGTGGTTAACCGCGCTGCCGCAAGGCCCGCTGGCAACCGACGGTATTGTGCTCATTCACGGCGCATTTCACGATGAGGACGAATACGTTTTTACTCCCGCGCAGGCGCTCGACGGCCTGCTGGACTCTTCCGCGCCGGTTACTTTTTTTGGCCACACCCACCACCAGGGAGGTTTTTCGTATCAGGACTCTAGCCTGGAAGTTCTTCAGATTCACCCGCGCGCTTTCGAAACTTTTGCCGCGCTGCGCATCGAGCTGCCACGCCGCTATCTCTTGAATCCAGGCTCCATCGGACAGCCGCGGGACTCCGACCCCCGTGCGAGCTTGGCGATCGCCGATCTCGAACATCAGACCGTCGAATTCTGGCGTGTTCCTTACGATATCGCGGCGGTGCAGGAACGCATGCGCACTGCGCAGCTCCCCGAGCCTCTGGTGCAACGCTTGCTGATCGGGCGCTGAGGCTTTCCGCAAGGCAGGGCTTTTTTGCTACATTGATTCCGTGGACGCCCTGCAGCCGAAGCAGCTTCCTCCAATCGCGCCGCCAGACACCGGCGGCTCGGGCTTCACTTGGAAAATCCTGGCTGCCGCTATTTTGTTGGTTGCCGTCGTTTTCTATTTCTGGTCCGGCCACGCTTCGGGGCCGGCGGCTCCGCCAGCGCCAGCGCGCTTGCCGTTCGGGGCCGCCGAGCAGGCCTATGCCGCAAAAATAGAAATCGAAAGTATCTCCCTCAGCCGCTCGGAGAATTTCCTGCATCAGGAAGTAACGGCGCTGTCCGGAGACGTGGTCAACCGCGGCGACCGCGCGCTGACGGGGCTGGAACTCACCGTGGAATTCTTCGACGAGCTGCACCAAGTCGTTCTACGAGAATCGCGGCAAGTCCTGATCGGCCCTTTGCCACGGGTGGCTTCCGGGGAGCGCCGTTCGTTCGAAATTTCCTTCGAGCACATTCCTTCTTCCTGGAACATGCAGCAGCCCTCCGTGCGCATCAGCGGGTTGCAGCTCGCCGCAGCAAAAGAATAGTTCCTTCGGCACGTATATCTTTTATAATCCCGGGCATGAACCTCGCCGCCGAACTGGAAGCCAGCCTGCGCGAATTCTCAGCCAGTGGCCCGGTGGAAGTGCGGGAAAACGGCAGGCGTCTCGCATCCCTCACCACGCTCTCTTGGGAAGTGCGTAAAGCGGGCGAAAAGCCGCTGCTCCATCTCTGGTCGGAGCAGCATAATCTGACCCGGCGGATCCTCGCCATAACGGATCATTCGGAAGAGCGTCTGACCCTCGCGGTCGAGTGTTTTGGCCGCTCCAAACCGGGGCGCCTCGAGTTCGTTCGCACGGGCTTCGAACGCTCCTCGCGGGAACTTTCCCGAGAGGAGTTCTGCAGCCGCCTTTCCCGCATTCTTGCGGAGCAATTCCCGGATGAAGCCCTGGAATATCTGACCATTTCGCCGGACCTCGAGCACTCTCTCTCTGGCAATTATGCTCGAGGATTGCTCCGCCGCGGCTCGACGTACACGGCCGTGCTTGGCGTGCCCGGCGATGACTCCTCGGACAAAGTCGAAAATAGTCTTACGTTTGCGTTGCTCTGGCTCGATCGAGCTCGCGAGTCCGCGCATCGCGGCAGCGTAACTTCGCTGCGCCTGATTCTTCCGAAGGGCGCGAGCCTCGGCGTCGCGCATCGGCTTGCGGCGCTGGATTCGCGCCTTGCCGTCGAACTCTACGAGCACGATTTCGATCGTGAAATACTTCAGAAAATTGACCCACATTCACTCGGCAATCTTTCGACATGGCTCGTGGCGTGCCGAGAAACCCAGGCGCTCATCGATCGCGCCCGCTCCGCTCTCGATCCCATCCTGGCTTTGGCCCCACAGGCCGTATCCGTGCACCCCGTGGTTCCGACGCGCGAAGTCTTTCTTCGCTATCGCGGCCTTCCATTTGCCCGCTGGGATGACGAGCACGTTTTTTTCGGAACTGCGGATCCGCGGGAAGAGCTCACTGCCGCTTCGCGTCCTTCCCTGAAGCGTCTGCTTGACGACCTGGAGATCCACCGGCATCCGCTCGCCAGCGATACGCGTCACCCCCTGTATCGCGCCCAGGCTGAGCGCTGGCTCGAATCGCTCGTTCGCGAGGACGTTACCCGCATCGATGCCAGGCTCGACCCGCGATTTGTCTACGCCCAAGTCTTCGCCAATACAGGAGGCGAACACGGCATCCTGGACCTGCTTGCGATTACGCGCTCCGGGCGTTTGGCCATACTTGAATTGAAAACGACGGAGCACATTCATCTCCCTCTGCAAGCGACCGACTATTGGCTTCGCGTGCGCCGGCACCTCCAGCAAGGCGATTTCGCTCGTTGTGGCTATTTCCCGGGTATCGAGCTGCAAGCCGCGCCTCCGCTGGTTTATCTGGTTGCGCCTGCGCTGTATTTTCACCCCGCCACGGACACAGTTCTTTCTTATCTCGCGCGCGAGCTCGAAATCATTCGTGTGGGTCTGGCAGAAAGTTGGCGCCGGGGACTTCGCGTGGTCATGCGGCAATAAGGCTCAAAAGTTGGCCGTAAAAGGAGAGAAGCAGCTAGGGGGTTGCCCTAACTGCTTCCCGGGGTGTGTCCTCGAAGTGGTTAATTAAACATTTAGATGCACGGGAGCGGAAAAGGTTTCCCTCCTACTGGAAAACTCATTCCCCGCACCTAAATTCTGGAAAATGCTTAATAAAAAAGGTACTTACGCCAACGCTCGTCCCGGTGCCCGATCAGCCTCATGAGCTGCCGGGAGGTATGGAGGGTGAACGGCCGAGGACGCCGCGCCAGCTTCAGCCCCGCCTCTTCCGGCGTGCGATCCCCCTTGCTGTTATTGCAGCGGTAGCAGCAGGCCACCAGGTTCTCCCAGGAGGACCGCCCCCCGCGCGACCGGGGCACGACGTGGTCTAGAGTAAGCTCCGAGCTGGGGAACATCCGCACGCAAAACTGGCAAGTATTCCGGTCTCGCAGCAAAATATTCTTTCGCGAGAGCGCTCTGCTCTGCTGCGGAATGTGCCGGTAGGCCAGTAAACGAATGACGGAGGGCACTTTGTGCGCATGGGCCGCAGAATGCACTTCCGTGTTATGCATCTCCTCGGCTTGGGCTACGCCCTTCAGCATCAGCACCATGGCGCGCCGCACCGCCGTCACGTTGATCGGTTCGTAGGTGGCATTCAAGACGAGCACCGGCTCTTGCATCAGCGAGGCTCGCCGGCTCGAAAACGTGTTGGAGTATCTACTACTACCAGCGGGGTCATCAGAAGCGGACACAACCGCCCCCACCGCTTCGGAGGCATAGCGCCCCCGGGGGTGGAATGGGTTTGGCCGATTTGCGCTCATCGCGCTCCCCTCGGGCTCTGGCTAACTGCGACCAATGATCGGATTTCGCATTGCCCGGGCCACTGTCAGTCCTATGACGGATTTGGCGCCGGCATCGCGAAGCGCCCTCGCACAGGCATCAAGCGTCGCTCCAGTTGTCATTACATCATCTACCAGTAAGACGCGCAGCTTGTCAACCTGGCTGCCTGGACGGGTGGCAAAAGCGCCACGGACCGACTCCCAGCGTTCTTCCAGGCTAAGGATATGTTTGTCCGGCCGAGGTCGTGTGCGGACCAATAGCACGGCTCGGTGCGGCAATTTCAGCCGTCTTGCCAAGGGTCTGGCGATCAAATCGGCCTGATTGTAACCCCGCTCGCGCTCGCGGTCCCGGTGAAGCGGCACAGGCACAACCACATCCGCCTGCAAACCCTGGGTATGGGCGACTTCGGCCAGCCGCTCCGCGAACCAGGCTCCGAGCGGCTCCATCCGCTCGAACTTCAGGAGGAGGATCGCGCGCACCAGCGGCCCATCATATGCGGCAAAACTTCGCGCACGATCAAATGCATAAGTCCTTTCTTGATCCGCCGGCTTCTCCCTGCACACCTGGCAGCGATTCTGCCCAGTGGCATGCAGTGCCGTTGACTGAAGAGGCCGCCCGCAAATTTCGCACACCTCCTCCGTCAATGGCACAAACGAAGCCAGACACTCGTCGCAGATCGGTACACGGCTCGCCCGCGTCAACAGTCGTTCGCAGATCCGGCAGCCGGCGGGAAAGAAGATGCTGACGAGGGCGTCGCGCGCTTCGGTCAGCCAACTGCCCGAATGACCACGAGAGATGAATCGTTCTCCCAAACCGACAGGAGCGTACTCCGTCTCTCCTCATAAGCAAAGAAGAAAGATACGTTGGAGTAATCACACGTTGAAAAGGAGCAGCGCTGGTTTCCGCCGAAGCCGGCAGAAGGATTTTCCGACTCTATTTTTCGAGGGAGTCTTACAGCAGACCTTGTTCCATCTTTTCCTGGCAGTTGATGCAGTGCTTGGCCCAGGGCACGGCTTCCAGTCTTTTCTGCTGCATTTCTTCCTGGCAGTTCGCGCAGACGCCGTACTCGTTGGCCTGGATGCGCTTGAGCGCCGCATCGATCATATTCAGGATGGTCCGGTCGGTGTTGGTCATCCCGAACAGAAACTCCTTCGTGTAGGAGTTCGCTGCTTTGTCCGCAAGGTCCACCGTTGGGTCGTCGTCAGCCTGGCGTCCCTCTTCCTCCGTCCGCGCAATCGTTTTCATCAATTCTTCGCGCCGCGCCAGCAATTTCTTTTTGTAGTATTCGAGCCGTTTCTTGTCCATGAAAGTCCCGCCCCTCTGTCCCAAAATCGGGGCCATCTAAAAACTCCGTAGTGTAGGCCGAGTTTTAAGGAGAGTCAAGTTAGTGCCATGGAACTGGCAACGTTCGTCGCATCCCCTGCGGGATTTACTCCACAGGAATCTAAACCGGGCAAAGGAATGTGTTCAGAGATGGTACTCGCTTCAGCGAGGCACAAATTTCTGCACTCGCATGCTGTGGTTTACGTCTCCGATGTAAACCGCGCCGTCTTTTCCAACGGCGATATCGTGGCCCCAGTCTATTTGGCCGTCGTAGTTTCCGAAGCGGCTCCACTTCGCGAGGATTTTTCCATTCAGATCCAGCTTGAGGATGCGTCCCCGGTCCGCGATGCCCCGGCCGCACGGCCGAGACGTGTCACTCTACGGCAGGAATGCAAATTTTCAGTTCGAAAGGCAAGTTCGCCGGGGATTCTGCGCTCGCCTCATTCGCAAGTCAAGAAGAGACCACTGAAAGTTTTCAGCGGCGGTTGACTTTGCCGCGTGACTCGTTGCAAATGGATTCTCAGGGGAATGCCCACATCTACAGATCGGATTCTCGATGAACATTCTTGATGTTCTTGTCGGCAAGCCCATCAAGACAACCGACGAACGCGCCGAGCAGATCGGCCCTGCCTCGGGCATCCCCATTTTCGGTCTTGATGCTCTCAGCTCCGCAGCCTACGGTCCCGAAGCCGCTTTGAGCCTCTTGATCCCGCTCGGCCTTCTCGGCCTGCAGTACATCATCCCCGTCAGCGCCGCCATCATCACGCTTCTCGTCATCGTTTACTTTTCCTATCGCCAGACGATCGCCGCGTATCCCTCCGGCGGCGGCTCGTACACGGTGGCGCGCTTTAACTTGGGTGCTTTTCCCGGCCTGCTCGCCGCGGCGGCGTTGCTCACGGACTATATCCTTACCGCCGCGGTCGGAATTTCTGCCGGCGTTGGAGCATTGGTCTCCGCGGCTCCGTCTCTGCAGCCGCACACGGTCTCGTTGTGCGTCGGAATTCTGGTTATCGTCACGATCCTGAATTTGCGCGGCGTGCGTGATGCCGGAGTCGCCTTCATGCTCCCAACGTATCTTTTCGTCGGCACGCTGCTGATCACGCTTGCCTGGGGGCTCGCGCGGGTCGTGCTAAGCGGCGGACATCCTGTTCCGGTCGCGCCGCTGCCGCCGCCGCCGGCAATCACCGAAGCCGTCACGTTCTGGCTCTTGCTCAAAGTTTTTGCCAGCGGCTGCACCGCGCTCACCGGCGTGGAGGCCGTCAGCAACGGCGTGAGAGCATTCCGCGAGCCTGCCGTGAAGAACGCGCAGCGCACACTTACGGTAATCATTTTTCTATTGGCCGTGCTCCTGGCGGGAATCTCTTATCTCGTGAAAATTTACGGCATCGCGGCAACCCTTCCAGGGCAGCCTGGTTACCAGAGCATTCTCTCGATGCTCATCTCGGCGGTCTTTGGCAAAGGAATTTTCTATTACGTGACGATCGGCTCGATCCTGCTGGTTCTTTCGCTATCCGCGAACACGGCGTTTGCTGATTTTCCGCGCCTGTGCCGCGCCATCGCTCTGAACAACTATCTCCCGCATGTGTTCAGCTTCCGCGGCCGCCGGCTTGTCTACACCTGGGGAATCATGGTTCTGGCCGTACTCACATGCGGCTTGCTCGTCCTTTTCGGCGGCATCACCGACAGATTAATCCCCCTTTACGCGGTGGGTGCATTCTTGGCTTTCACGCTCTCGCAGTTCGGCATGGTGATGCACTGGCGAAAAAATCGCGGCCCGCACTGGCTGAAAAGCGCGCTGGTGAATGGACTGGGCGGAAGCGTAACCGGTGTCACCGTCATGGTCGTGCTGGTTGCGAAATTTATCGAAGGTGCATGGATCACCTTGCTCTTTATCCCTCTCCTGATCGTGTTTTTCACCGCAGTTCGGCGGCACTATCACTCCGTGAGAACAGCCACCACCTGCAGCGCGCCGGTAATACCCGCCATAATGAGTGCGCCACCCATTGCGGTCGTTCCCGTGGATCGCTGGAGCCGCATCTGCAAACAAGGGCTCGAGTTCGCATCGCGGCTTTCGCCGGAAATCATCGCCGTCCATGTGGAATCCGGTGGGTATTCCGAGCTATTGCACGAGGACTGGGAGCGCTACGTCAAGGAGCCTTTCCGCGCGGCAGGAGTCGAGCCGCCCAAGCTTACGATTCTGCCGTCGCCGTACCGCTTCGTTATCGTTCCCATCGTCCAGTACGTTCTCGAATTGTCCAAAAAGCATCCGGACCGCCGGATCGTTGTCGTTGTTCCGGAACTCGTCGAGGATCGCTGGTACGAATATTTTCTGCACAATCAGCGCGCCCGGCTTCTGCAGTGGTTGCTGCTGGCTCGCGGCAACGACCGCATCTTTACCGTCGCGGCTCCCTACTATCTGGGAGAACACGCGCAACCCCCAAGCCACTTCCAGTAGGTTGAAATCTGCAATCGGTCAGAAGCGGCTCCTAAGGAACATCGTTGAGCCGGCGGTCAGAGATTGCGGAACACCTGTTGCAATACGGCGGTAAAGTCACCGAGCTGCTGGAGTTTCTCTTCGGGAAGCGAGGAGAGCGCGTACGCCAGCGATTCCACGCGACACCTGCGTCCTTCTTGGAGGACCATTGTTCCTTTAGCAGTGGCCTCAAGGCGCACCCGCCCATGCCGGCGTACGATCTTTGGATGGCTGCCTTTCGCGACTCAGAGGGGAATATCATGCAGTTGATGAGCGAGGTGCCGCGTTGAGGTGCCCTCCACACCTGAATGATGCTCAAAAAACGAACAAGAGAGCTGGGAGTACGAAGGTACTGAAGCGATCTCCATGAAGTGAGGCGGAAGTACTGGACGAAATGAATCTGCCGGGCTATCGACGGGCGCAAGCGCGGAGAGCAGAATCGCAAATGTAGTCGGGAGTTGGGCGGGATTCCGGAGCGATTTTGTGAGTTGATTGCTCCTGTGTGTCGCGTTGCTGATCGCGAGCTCAGCGACGCGAATGGAATACCGGGCCAGCCTCAGATTACATTACCCTCCATCCCCACGCCCGAGCGGCCGGTCCCCCCACCGGCCGCTCATTTTTTTAGCAGCATTTGGCAAAGAAAAAGGGCGGACAGGAGTCCGCCCTTCCTAGCTAACCAAAAATGAAAAAGGGGGCTGGTGCAAGCCCCCTTTCTCCAATTGACGCCCCAAACCGGATCCCGAGTCGAGGTTCGGTTCCGGCCACCCCGGGAAGCCAATTTCGTATGTTGCTCCGGGAACGTGCAAGCCTGATGCCAGCGGAACATATGAATGGCGGGGTTTGACAGGCGATTGAAATTGCAAGACTTACTGCGTTGAGCGCGGGTAGCGTTGATCGAGGGAAGACGAGCAATCTACAAATTCTCACATAGTCAGAGGCCTGCGCCTACGTTCTTTGGGAGAAGGAACGATGTCACGGAACCCAGTTTACGCGCCGATAGAGGAGCGAACGGCGTTAGCGAGGGACTGGCTGAAGCGTTGAACGTCGGCGTCCTGCTCGGCTTCGACCATGACGCGGGCGAGCTGCTCCGTACCGGAGTAGCGGAGCACCACGCGCCCGTTTTCGCCGAGCGTGGATTGGGCTTCGGCGAGGGCACGTGAGACTTCAGGTAGAGAGTCGAGCGGAGGCTTTGAACGGACTTTCACGTTGAGGATGACTTGCGGGTAATCCTTGAAACCATCAATCAGAGATTCGAGACGGCCGCGCAGGGAGACGAGCGAAGCGATCTTCACGGCAGTGAGGAGGCCATCGCCGGCAGGAGAGTCGTCGAGGAAAATAATGTGGCCGGATTGTTCGCCGCCGAGCACGCTGCCGCTGCGGAGCATTTCTTCCAGTACATAACGGTCGCCGACGTTGGCGCGGGCGAGCGAGATGCCTTCGCGGGCGAGGGCACGCTCGAGGCCTAAATTGGACATGGAGGTAGCAACGACACGGTCGCCGGCGAGCTTATTTTGCGATTTCAGGAACCGGGCCGCGGCAAGAAGGACTCCATCGCCGTTGACGACTCTTCCTGTTTCGCACACAAAGAGAGCGCGATCGGCGTCACCATCGAAGGCCACTCCCAGCCTGGCGCGCTCGGCGACAACCCGCTTTTGCAATCCTTCGAGATGGAGCGAGCCGCAGTCGGCATTGATGTTGCGGCCGTCGGGTGAAGCGCCCATGGCGACGACTTCCGCGCCGAGGGAGCGGAAGAGTTCCGGTCCGAGCTTGTAAGCCGCGCCATTGGCGCAATCGAGAACCATGCGGAGGCCGGCGAGCTTGGCGCCGGGAATGACCCGGCTGCGAAGAAAGGCGAGATATTCGGCGTCGAGCGATTCGTCGGCGACCAGGGCCGGGAATTTTTTTGGCGTTGCTTCGGAGCGGTGCTTGAAAATGTCCGCTTCGAGAGCTTCTTCGACGGTATCGGGGAATTTCATGCCTGCGTGCGAAAAAAGCTTCACCCCATTGTCCTGAAACGGATTGTGAGAAGCGGAAATGACGACGCCCGCCTGGAAATCATTTTGCCGTACTAGGCAGGCGACGCCCGGAGTGGTGATGATGCCGGCGAACGCAACGGAGGCGCCGGCTTCGGCGAGGCCCGCGGCGAGAAGCGCGGCGATGTGGGGACCGGACTCGCGGGTGTCCATGCCGATCAGGGCGTGGGGCCTGGGATTTTCGCGGCGCAGATAGGCTCCCAGCGATCGCCCAGTCGCGTAGAGCGTGGCGTCATCGAGTGGAGGAGTTCCAGGAACACCCCGGATTCCGTCAGTGCCGAAGAGTTCTTTGGACATGAAGATCGAGCGGCCGATCTCTGAGAAGATGACCTGAAAGAAGTTTAGCATAGCGCGGAATTACGCTTCAGCGGGCACGTAGATGAATTTCATGGAAGTTAAGCAAAGCGAGAAGTGAAGGCGCCGGGCCCGGCATCGAAACTCGCACGCGAGACTGCGGCAGTGGCTTGCGGGAGTATGTTACCGTGTTGGGGACGGAGCCGGCTGTGCAAGAAACGGAAACACCCCCATCAGTTGTCCGGATAACAGGAGTCACCTTCAGCCTGCGGGTGATCTCGGCAGCCATTATTCTGCTGTTCTGCTACTACGCGGCGGGTGTGGTGATCACCTTGCTGCTGTCGATCTTGCTGGCGTATTTTCTGGATCCTGCGGTGGAGCTTCTGGAAAGGATGCGCCTGCCTCGGACGCTCGGTGCGATGATCATTGTTTTGCTGCTGATTGCGGTGTTGGTGGCGGTAGGTTTTGGATTGGGGTCGCGAGTTGCGGATTTTGCCGCGAGCTGGCCGAAATACAGCGCGGTGCTGAGGCAGGCGGCAGGAGCGGTGGAGGAGAAGCTCGAGGGCATCAATTCCCAGATTGCACCGGGCGTAAGCGCCGCCAATCAACCTTCAGACGTGCGAAGCGTCACACCGGACATCCTGCGCACGTTGTTCCTGCGGGGGGTCGGGTCCCTCTATGCGCTTTTTCTGGAAATTACCTTTCTGCCCTTTCTGGTGTTTTTCATGTTGGCCGCAAAGCGGGAGGTTTGGCACGGCACATTGCAGCTCTTCCCCGTGTCGCGGCGAACACAGGTGAAGGAAACTCTAGAGGACTTGCGAGATGTCTTGCGCGATTACCTTGTGGGGATGAGCGTAGTCACGTTGCTGGTGATCGCGGTGAGCAGCGCATTCTTCTGGTTTATCGGGCTGGACTATCCAATCCTCACGGGGATTGCGTCCGGTTTGTTGAACATGGTGCCGTATATCGGCGCAGTGATGGCGTGGCTGCCGGCATTCGTGATCGCGCTGGCCAAATGGAAAACGCTGGCTCAGTTCGCGATGATCGCGGCGGTGCTGACGACGGTGCATGTGCTGGCGCTGAACCTGGTCGCGCCGCAGCTCGTGGGGCGCCGAGTGCGGTTGAATGCCGTGGCGATCACGATTTCGTTGCTCTTCTGGGGCTGGGTGTGGGGCGGCATGGGATTGCTGCTGGCGATACCCATCACGGCGACGCTGCGCGTGATTTGCGACCACACCGAATCGTGGAAACCCATCGGGCGGTGGCTGAGCGCGTGAAGCAAGACTATTACGCGGAACAATGGGCTCCCTGCCAAACGAATACCTGATTCACGAAGCGTTCACCATCCCCGGTCAAAAATGCGTGCGGAGGATTCCATGAAGCGTATTGCTCTGTGTACGGCTCTCTTGATGGCAGTGGCGGGGCTCGCAAGCGCGCCATCGGCCCAGGCATGGGGCTGCAAAGGCCACCAGACAGTGGCGTTGATCGCGGAAAAACATCTCACGCCGGCGGCGAAACAGATGGTGCAGACTTTGCTGAACGGGAATCCTATCGATCCTGCGCTGAAGCGCTATTGCGGAGACGCCTCGCGTGATGCCATGGCCGATGCCTCGACTTGGCCGGACGATATCCGAGGTCAAGCGAAAAACGGGCCGCTGCATTACATTGACATTCCGCGCGGAGCCAAACGCGCGCCGCTCCGTGAGTTCTGCGGGAAAGACGGCTGCGTGACCCAGGCCATTGAGGACGATCGCGCCATCTTGGAGGACAAGAATGCGAATGCGGCGAAAAGGGCCGAAGCGTTGCGCTACCTGATCCACTTTGTCGGCGATCTGCACCAGCCGCTGCACGCGACAACCAACAACGACGCAGGCGGAAATTGCGTCCCGGTGAAATATTTCCGCCGCAAGGTGCGGGTGCATGATCATTCCTATTCTCCCAATCTGCATAGCTTGTGGGATACGGCGATTCCGGAGCGGGACATGGAAGGGGCCGACCCTGCCGAATATGCGGAAACGCTCGAAGAGATTTTCGCGCCACAGATCGAGGGCTGGCAAAAGGCGGGGATCCAGGTGGAAGACTGGGCTTGGGAGAGCCACACCTACGCAGAAAAAATCACCTATGGGGAGCTCACACCGCAGATAGCCATCGAGCCACCGGTTGCGGTACATAGTTGCGCCGACGACAACAAGATCGGCGAACGCCGGTTGAGCCAGCACATCGCCGTCGCCGCTGCTTATCAGGAAAAGGCCGCGCCTGTGGTGGAAGAGCGAATCGCGCAAGCAGGGATACGCCTGGCGATGATCCTAAACGAAGCCGCGGCAGCGAGCGCTTCGAAGGCGACACCCTAGGTTCAGACGGCTAGGGCTGCGAAGGCGGCGCGCTCGACGCAGAAACGCCGAGTGATTTGAGATAAGTGACGAGCTGCCAACGCCGGGGCTCGGGGAGCTTCGACCAGACCGGCATGCCACGCCGGACCACGCCATTCGTCAAAATCCAGAAAATCGAACCCGGCGGCGCTTCCTGAACTTCATGGGCACGGAGGCTCGGTCCCTTCTTGCCTCCCTCGGCAGAATCGCCGTGGCATTCCGCGCAGTGTTGTTCGAATAGATTTCTTCCGGCAGCGACAGCCTCGGGATCCTTTTCGAATGGATTACGTTTTGCGCGGGCTTTCTCCGGAGCCTGGCTGAGTTCGGCGTAAACCAGCGCGTCCTTTCGGTACTTGGCAGCAGGGAACTTCCCCTCTTGCGCGGAGGAGACCGAGATAGCAAGAAGGATGGCAGCAAATACCAGAAACGCGATGCATTCCTTCATCGGCGGCCTCCGAAGAGTCGGCCGACCATCGAGCCAAATCCCGAGATTTCCCGCGAAAGCCCCCAGCGGAGAAGGAGACGGTGGCTGTTGTCGTTCAAACCGAATCCGGGCGACAGGCGCAGCGTCCAGCCGGAGGGAAGATTCCAGGCAACGGCCGGCGCGAGATAGTGGGAAGTGTCTCTGAGTCCAAAGTGGTGACGGTCTCCCAGGCCGCCGTACATCTCTGCCCCTGCGCTGAAATTTTGAGGACAGAACGTGCATTGCTTTGCGGAAGCTTTCAACGCAAGCGGGCGGCTGGCGCCGAGCGCGTAGCCAAATTCCCAGGGATGATTCGAAAGGTTTTTCGCCGCGAGAGTGTTCTCCGTGAAATTCCAGCCCTTGAAGGTGCTCGAAAGGATCAACTTTAGCTCGATTTCATGGTCGTGCTCTTTGCGGGCCTCGGCATTCGGAGTTAGGAAGTCGGATTCCACGTCGTGGCCTTCCACTTCTTTCAGGATTTTGTCCGCGCCGCTCTTGTGCTCGTACTCGACGTAGAGAATGGGGTTGATGAAGTGTTCGCGTTTCAAGGGACGCACGCGATTCTCCCAGCGGAAGCCGGTGAAGAGGGTGCTGTCGTGAAAGGTGGACTGGCCGTCGAGATAAAACTCGGTAGTCCACCAGGCTGTGGCGCCATATTCGAATTCGGCCCAGAAGGAGTGGAAGTTGTTCCCGGCGTGCTGCGTGCCGAAGGTGGAGAAATACTCGATCTCGAGATTGCCCGGCTCCTCGAGGTAGTGATCGTAGGCGACGATGTAAGGGCTCTCCTGAGCATGGGCAGTCAAGGGAAAGCAAGCAGTGAAAGGCAAGAGCAGGAAAAGAAACGAGAAGCGAAAACGAGACATGGTCAAGCCAGGCTCCTTTTGCAAGTATGTTGCAATAAGGATATAAGACTAACTTGGTCCGCTATCGAATGCAAGATGCTTGCAACTGGTTTTGCGCCTGCTCCCGGCCTTTTCTTCTCCTTGCCTCTCGCCGTTTATACCTAGCGCACGCTTAAACCGTTGAGCTCTTGCCACAGAGGTAGCTTTCGGGGATAAACTGGTTGGTAGGGTGATGCGAGACAGCTCGTATCACTTCTTTGTGTAGCCTTTATGCGGTTTTAAGGCCAGCGAATCCCCCACAGGCTCGACCCTCTCGCCCTAGGGAAACCTTCGTAAGTTACCGAGAACGCCCTCTCCGTTCCACAGATTGTTCGAGATTGCATGCCAAGAGCCACTCGCTCAGAAGACTTGCTCGCAACTCTGCTCGAAGCAGCGGAGGACGCTATCCTCACGCTCGCGCTGGACGGAAAGATTCAGGACTGGAGCCAAGGTGCCGAACAGTTGTACGGATACACCGCGGCAGAGGTGGTGGGACTGCCGCTGGCGCGCCTTTTGCCTCTTTATGAAGTCGCGGCTCACGAAAATCTGCTCGCCGGGGCTGCCCGCGGTGAAGTGCCGTCTTTGGAGACGACGGAACGCCTGCGCAAGGGCGGATCGAAAGTTTGCGTGATGGTGAGGCGCGGTGCTATCCGCAATGGCTGCGGCGAGATTACTGGAATCCTGGAAATCGGGAATGGGCTGGGCCTGTCCTCTCTATCAAGGAATGGCGATACGCCCGGAGAAACACAGCTGCGGATGCTGGTGGAACAGATGCCCGTCGTACTTTGGACCACGGATCGGCATCTGCGGATCACCTCGAACTGGGGCTCGGGGCTGCGCCCTTCAAAAATTCGTCCCGGCGAATTGGTTGGCCGGACGGTGTACGAGTTCTTGGAGTGCCAGGATCCGCAAGCGACGCTGATCACGCGGCACTTCGAAGCGCTGCGGGGCCTGTCTTCTCACTTCGAGCACAAACAGAAAAACCAGGTGCTGGACATCCATCTGGAACCCTTTCTTGGAGCATCCGGTGAGATTCTCGGGTGCATCGGGGTGGGAGTGGATATTACACAGCGAAACAAGAGCTATGAGCAGATCCTTTATCAGGCGACGCACGATGCGCTCACGGGACTCGCTAATTACCGGGAATTCCTGGACACACTTGAGCGCGAGGTGCGGCGCGCCGATCGCAGCCAGCATTCTTTTGCGGTCCTGCTACTGGACCTCGATGAGTTGAAACGCATCAACGACCGCCTGGGACACCTTGCAGGAAACCGTGCGCTGAAGCGGTTGGCGGCGGTGATGAACCAGCACTGCAGGTCCACGGACCTGGCAGCACGTTTCGGAGGAGATGAATTTGCACTATTGCTGATTGATGCGGAGCCTGGAAGGGCCGAGCAGATCGCGGCACGCATCGAGCGATGCGTTCGGAATGACGGAATCGAGCCCGCGATAAGCGTGAGTATCGGGACGGCAATGTATCCGGATGATGGGCGGACGCCGCAAGAGTTGCTTGATGCCGCGGACCGGGAACTCTACCGGCGCAAGAGAGCTCTGGTGAGCCGGAGCATGACGGCTTCGTAGGTTTTCCCTCCAGACGAAAAACAGTTGGCGCATTGACATGGCGAAGCATGCGCGCGATGCTTTCGACGATTTCGCCGTGCGGAGGGGAAACCTTGAAGCCCGCGAAACTTGTTCTCGCATTGCTTGATGAAGCGTATGAAAAAAGAACCTGGCACGGGCCAAACCTGAGCCAGTCCCTCCGAGGTGTGACTGCGAAACAGGCGGCATGGCGGCCCGGGCGGGGAAGGCACAACATCTGGGAAGTGGCCTTGCACGCCGCCTACTGGAAATATGCGGTGCGGCGGCGCATCGAAGGCGGAAAGCGCGGATCGTTCACCCTAAAGGGGAGCAACTTTTTTGCACGGCCGGAGAAGGGCAAATTAAACGAAGCCGCTTGGAACGCGGATAAGGCTCTGCTGGAGCGTGAGCACCGGCTGATGACGCGCGCGATTGATAAAGTTCTGCGGACGCCCCGCGGCACAAAGATTTTGCGCATGCTCTTCGGCGTCGCGTTTCACGATATCTATCACGCGGGGCAGATCCGGCTGCTGCGCCGGTTGATGCCTCGTTGAGTCCACCCATAAGACATCTCAAAATCCCTGCTGACGAAGCTCCCGGACGGCAAGAGAGAGCGCTCCCGCGTCCTGGAACAGGCGAATTGCTGCGATTCCGGCAGCGCCGCTGGCAAAACACTGGGCGGCGTTTTCAAGCGTGATGCCGCCGATTGCAATGACGGGAATTTCGACGGCGTGGCATGCCTGAGCGAGACGCGAGAGCCCCTGAGGCTGACCAAAGACAGCTTTGGAAGGCGTGGCAAAGACCGGGCCGAAGAATGCGTAATCGGCGCCGGCGCTGGCGGCATGTTGCAAAGCCTCGAGCGAATGGCAGGAGACGCCAACGAGAAAGTTTTGCAGCGGAGTCTGGGCGGCGGCGATCAAACGTCTCGCGTCTTCCACGGGCAGGGAATTCTCTCCGAGGTGAACTCCGCCGGCGCGTTCGGCGAGGGCGACGTCGAGGCGGTCGTTTACCAGCACGCGCGGCGCGCCGCTCGTGTTGGAAGATGCTTGCGCCACGCGCCGCAAAGCCTCACGTGTGAGCGCGGCACATTCCTTCCCCGATAAATCTTTCTCGCGAAGCTGTATCCAATCCATGCCGGCCGCCGCGGCTGCTTCCATCTTCTGGAGCAGCGCTTCGGCGCTGTTTTCTTGTCCGGCCACGCTCAAGCTGCTCCGGTCGGTCACATAACAAAGGATAGGTGGCTTGCGTTGCATGGGACGCACGAGGCGGCAACGATTACCGGGGAGGGACACGCGTGGCGCCGGGGCGTGAACCGATCATGCCGATAGCAAGAATAATATCCACCACGCCGAGACCGCTGACAGCTCCGCGAAACGAAGGATGCAGGAGCACCGGCATGAGCACGGGGAAATGGCTGAGGAAGTAGTTTTGCTCCCAGAAGCTCGTCCACGGAAGATAGAGAAGCAGCGCTCCCATCTCGAAGCATAAAACGACAAGCATTGCGCGAAGAATGCGATTCATGAGCGAGAGAAGGCAGACTGCATCGAAATGGGCCGGAGGTCAGCGGGCAGGCTTCTGCAGTGCGGCGATGCGCTCGGCCACGTCACGATAGTCGATATTCGCCGCATAAACCTGGGAGAAACTTTTTAGCGCCGCTTCTAGGTCACCCGCGGATTCCTGGGCCACGCCCAGATCATACCGCAAGGCGAGCGTACTTTCCGGATCCATGTCCGGGGTACGCAGGGCGCGCTCGTACCAGATGGCGGCGATGCCCGGCTGCCCTTTTTCCATGAACGCGAGCCCCAGGAGCGTGCTGCACTGCATCGTATAGCGGAATGCCTTGCCGTGGTCCGTGGCCTTGGCGACTTTCTGAAATTCGCTGATGGCCTCTTCGAGGAGGCCCATTTCGCGGAACGCGATGCCCAGATTGTAGTGAGTCTCCAGGTCTTCATCCTCCGCGCCCATTTCGCCCAGCTCGGCGCGAAATTCATCGAAGACTTCCTTGAGAGGAGCATTCTCGAGTGGCGTTGCGGCCTTTGCATCCGGCTGCGACTTGGCAACCGGCGCGCCCGCGGGAGGAGCCGGCTGGGAGTAAGAAGGAGAAAGTTCGCCGATGCCGAGTTGATCGATCTCATTAGCCAGGTCAGCGAGAAATTGATCGGAGGCAAGACCGCTGGGGGCCGATGCCGGTTTAGCATTCATCCCCGCGGCTTCGGGCGGTTTCTGCTCGTGAGCAGGAACAAGCGGCTCCGGCTCGATGACCAACTCGTAGTCCTGATCGAGCTCGAATTCGGGTTCTTCCGCTTTCGGCGGCTTCCCGGCCTTCGGCTTCTTTTCTTTTTCCTTGGCCTTAGTTTTCGTCGCCTTCGACGCGGGCAGCTCCTCCAGCGCAGGAGCCTCCCCCTGGCCAGAGATGGAAGGCAATGGCGCGAGTTCCTGAGCCGGTGGGGCAGCGGGCTGAATCGCTTCCTCGACAGCTGGAGCTTCGACCGGAATTTCGAATTCAGCTAAGCCGCGCGCATCCGCAGGAGGAGCGGCAGCAGTTTCTGTGGGGACGGCAGATTCCCCCGAAGCGGGCGGTGCGGCAAGACTCTTGGCGGGTAGCGTCTCCTCATGCAGAGTTGCCCATTCCTCCGAAAGATCGACTTCGTGGACTTCCAGTTCCGAGGCCGCAGGTGCAACTTCAGCGGGCTTGAGCGAAACTTCTTCTACTGCAGGCACGGGAGCCTCAGGAACGACAGCAGCCTCGGGTACGGCCGCAACTTCCGGCTCGGCGGGCTGTGCAACGACGTCGGGTTCGGGCGGAACAGCAGGCGCAGTGCTTGCCGCCAGCTCTGCGTCGCTGAGTCCCGCGGCCCGCTGGAAGCGGCGGCGCAATTCTCCAAAACGCTCGGAGCTGCGCTCGTCACCCCGTTCGCGGTGAATTTGCTCCAGTTGTGCAGCGAGCTCCGCGGTACGGCGGTCGTCGCTGGCGCCGAGGACAAAGTCGAGCAGCTTTTCCAGCGTCGGCGTATGCCGCGGGGCGCGGCGCAAAATCGCTTCCAGGAGACCGATGGCCTTCTGCGTCAGCCCGTAACTCGCGAAGAGATCGACGTCGGTGAGCGATTGGGCGATGAATTTCTGCGTTTCCTCGTCGAGCGCAGGCTCCGATGCGGGAGCTTCGGGCTTCGCCTGCACTTCGGGGGCGGACTCACCGAGACCGGGACGAACTTTGGGCGCTTCCGGCTTGTGCAGTTCCGTCGGAAGAGGTACTTCGGGAATTGCCGTGAGCTCTTCTGGTTCAGGTTCCGCAGGAAGAAGTCCGAGCTTGCGCAGCACGCCATTGAGTTTGCGCTTGGCGGAATCGCTCTCCGGCTCGCGGTCGACGAGCTTTTCGAAAACTTCTTTGGCGCGCTCCAGCTGGCCTGCGGCGTCAAGGGCATCACCCAGCTGCGCGAGAGCATCGGGAAGGCGGAAAGAATCGCTCGTGCGGCCGTAAGTATCCACGAGCCACTCATGGGGCTCGATGCGGCCGGGCATGCGCGTGGCCAGTTCGTTCAATAGATGGCCCACGGCTTCGTGCTCCCCGGCGTCCAGCATCGGTATGCGCACGCGCGCGATGATGGTCATGGCGCTTTCGCCCTGCCCGGACTGGAGCAAGGCTTCGACAACCTTTTGCGTCAGGCCGAAGTTTTTTTCATCGGCTTCGAAAACGCGCACGGCCAGCGCCGTGGCTTCTTTCCACTTCACGCTCTTGAGGTAGAGGTCGAGAAGCAGCTCGGCTTGCTCGCCGCCTTTCTCAAGTCCCGGCACCTGCTCGAGGAGCTGCGCGGCTTGCGCAAAATTTCCCTGTGTGGAGAGGGCGCGGGCCTTGACCGTGAGGGCGTCGAGGTTGGTGGCGTCAATTTTCAGAACTTTTTCAGCAAGCTTCTCGCACTCGGCCTGGTCGCCGCGCGCGAGTGCGCGCTGCGAAGCGGAAATGTACGCCTCGACCGCTTCCTTCGATTGCCCCATGGCCTGGTAGAGATCGGCGAGGCGAACCTGAATGCGGAGATTGTCCGGCTCGGCAAGGAGCAGTTTCTTCAGAAGGGAGACCGCTTCCGGCTGGCGATTGTTCTTCAGATGAATTTCAGCGAGCTGCAGGAAAAGCGGCCGGGCCTCGCTCATCACGCCTTGCTGCACGTAAAGATCCGCGAGCTTTTCGAGCGGACGGATCTCCTCGGGAGCGAGCTTGGCAATGCGCTTGTAAACGGCGATGGCTTTGGTGAGGAAACCGTCTCCGACAAAAAGCTGGGCGAGGCGTTCGAAATATTCGATGGCTTGGAAGGTTTCGCCCTGGCGGATGTAGAGCTCGCCGATGGTCATCAGCGTGACCTGATCGCGCGGCTCGTACTTCAGAATTTGCTGGTATTCGGCAATGGCCTGCGCCACTTTGCCCTGGTTCAGCAGCTTTTGCGCGGTTTCAACGTGTTTGCTCTTGTTATAGGCCATGCGCGAACTCGGACAGTTGTCCCCGTAACCCCGACACGCTCGGGGTGAAAGATCCCTTCCCAGCCTGCCCGAACACTCTCCCGACTGGCCGTTGCGGCGGCAAGGCAAGCCGCAACGCCACTTCGTTACGCTAACAGGCGGTGAAAAGCCAAGTCAACGAAGGCAGAAATGCTTGTGAGCAGGCAGTTATCCCCGTTGGAGATAGGAAACTCGACGGCGAAGACAAGACGAAGCGCCGGTGAAAGGATTTGCCCTCAGTTTTCAAGGGGAAGAGGCGTCTGTGTCGCGCCGCTGGCCCAGCAGGTCGAATCCCGAACCGGAGCGAAGGAGTAGCGGTGGAGCGGCGTCGGACCATGAAGGCGCAGGGCTTCCAGATGGTCGGGTGTGGCGTAGCCCTTGTGGCGTGCGAGGCCGTATAGCGGGTAGATGGCGTCCCATTCTTCCATGCGGGCATCGCGGTGCGTCTTGGCGAGGATAGAAGCCGCGGCGATGGAAACGCTGCGGGCATCTCCTTTGATGATGGACTTCTGCTCGATCAGCACATCAAGCTGCATGGCGTCGATGAGGAGATAGTCCGGGACGATCGAGAGTTGCTGGAGCGCAGCGGTCATGGCCTGGCGGCTGGCCTGATAGATGTTCCAGGCGTCGATGCGCTGGGCGTCCACTTCGGCGACGGCCCAGGCGAGGGCGTGCTCGCGAACGCGCTCGGCGAGCTGCGAGCGGCGGTCGGCTGGCAGTTTTTTCGAATCATCCAGGCCCACAATGCGCCGCTTGGGATTGAGTATGACGGCGGCAGCGACGACCGGACCGAACAGTGCGCCCCGGCCGGCTTCATCGAGACCTGCGATGCGCGTCCAGCCGAGTTGGCGCGCCGCTCGCTCGAAACGGGAGGAGCAAAGGCGGCTCATTTCGGCGCGGATTTTAGCACAGGGGAACCCCTGCCCTGCGCAGTCCAGAATAAAAAAGCCCCGGGCAAGCCGGGGCTTTTGTGACTTTCTATGGCAGACGAAGTTTTCGGCTTACGCCTTGGCGTCCGTTCCCGCGGTCGTCGCCGCAGCGGCAACTTCTTCCCGCCCCGCACGCTTGATGCGCGCGGCCTTGCCCTTCAGGTCGCGCAGGTAATACAGGCGCGCCCGGCGCACTTTGCCCTTGCCGACCACCTCAATCGAGCTGATCGTGGGCGAGTGCAACGGGAAGATGCGCTCGATGCCGACGCCAAAACTTACCCGCCGGACGGTAAACGTCGCGCCGGAAGCGCGGCCCTTCTTCGAAATCACCACGCCTTCGAAAGCTTGCAGCCGCTCTTTTTCCTTCTCGCCTTCGCCTTCCTTCAGCCGCACATTCACGCGCACGGTGTCGCCCGGGCGGAACTCGGGCAAGTCTTTGCGCAGTTGCGCTTCGTGTAGCTTCGCAATTACCGGATTCATCTTCGTATTCCCTGCAGACCCACTCAGGCGGGGCCAGCACTTCGCAGATAAACAAGAATTATAAGCGAACCGCCGCAATTTGCCTAGCGGAATACTCTGCGCTCATGGCATAGCTGCTGTCCGCGCCTCACGCGTCCAAGTTGATTTTGCGGAGCGCCCGGATTTCCCTCGAATCAACCGCAAATAGCAGTTAGTCTGTTGCCGCGATAGATGCGGAGGTCTCGCGCCGGATCACCGCTTCCGAAAAGCGCTCCATCTCTTCCAGTTGCGGGCTGAATTGCAGCAGCAGAAGGTCCGCGCCGGCGGCTTCGAATTGCGCGACGCGCTCGGCTACCTGCTCCGGGGTGCCGACGAGGCCGGAGCGGAGGCCGCGATTTGAAACCGAATAGTCCTCGAGCGAGACGCGCTGCTCGAGCTGCGTTCCGGCCAGCCATTGCTGGTAATTCGCATAACCTGCGGCGGACTGCTGAACGTCCGTAATGCGGCGCAGCTCATCCTGGGCTTCGCGCTCGGTTTCGCGCACGATGGCGTAACCAGCGACTCCGAATTTCAGCGGGGGAAGATTGTGGCGTGAACGACGCTCGCGCAGATCGGCGACTTTTTCGCGGATGCGTTCCGGGGGATCGCCATGCATGAGGTAAGCGTCGCACTTCTCCGCAATCAGTTCCTTCGCCGCGGGAGACTCCCCGCCAGCATAAAGCGTGGGCCGCGGCTTAGACGCCGGCTTTGGCTCCAGGACGTTGTCCTCCACGCGGTAATACTTCCCCTCGTAGGAAAAATGGTTCTGCGACCACACGCCGTTGAGCACATCCAGCCATTCGCTTGTCCGCGCGTAGCGATCGTCGTGCTGTTCAAATCCCACACCGTATTTGCGCGCCTCGTCGGCCCACCAGGAAGAAACAACATTCAGCGTCAGCCGCCCGCCGCTGATGTGATCGATGTTGGCCGCCTGCTTCGCCAGCAGCGCGGGCAGATGAAACGTCGGCCGCACCGCGACCATCAGCTCGATGCGCTCCGTAACCGCCGCAAGCGCCGCCGCCGTCGACCACGCGTCCAGCGATGGCGCTTCCATGCCCTTGATGTCGTTCAGGTTCAGCTCCGCGATCAGCGTGACGTCGAAACCAATCTCTTCGCTGCGCTGCGCCAGCCGCTTCACGTACGCCCACGTCGCCTGCATGTTTTCGTTTTCGATGTTGCGCAGCCACCCGCCAAAAACCGGCAGCCAGTAACCGTATCTCATCCGCGCCCTCCCGAAGTGACGAGCCGCACGCGCTCCTTCGATTCATGCGCGCGCGCTTCCGCAATCAAAAAATCCGCCAGCCGCTCGTATGGATTGAAGCCGATGACCCGCTCAGGATCGGCGACGAAATTCGAAAGGGCATTGATGTCGTAATAAAGGAGCCGGCCCGTCGCGTCATCAATCACGTACTCGATGCCGCCGACTTCGATCCCCGCAACTTCCATGATGCGCTCGACATTTTCGATGACCCTGCGGGGCGTCTCATAAGCCTCGACGGTCAGGCCGTTTTTCGCCGCGTCGATCGGGCATCCCGGGCGCCGAGCCAGCTCTTCGCCTTTGGTGTTCTGGCAAATATCACCCGGGCACAGGTTGAAGCTCGCCCCCGTCGTGTGAATCTGAATGGCGTAAAGATATTCCCCGCCCAGAACTTCCACGCGCGTGATGATTCCGCCGCGCGGCGTGAAAGCTTCCTGCACCAGCGCAATCGAATCGATGCCGAAGTAGAGACGATTTTCCTCAACCGCGCGACGCAGTTGCTCCGGCGAATCGAAGCGCTCGATTCCCGCGCCGCTCCCGCCAATGTTCGGCTTGAGCACGAGCGGATACCCGACCGCTTCCGCGGCGCTGAGCGCTTGCGAAGGATGATTGATCACGCGCGCCTTCGGATAAGGCAGGCCAAGTGATTCGAGAATCGAAAGTTGCAGGGCTTTCGACGTTTCGTGCGCAAAAGCGCGGGAGCCGTTGACGACCCGCACGCCTTTTTCTTCCAGGTGCGCCAGATAGTTCACCGTGTAGAAGATGCAGTGCCCGTTGCCGCGCTGCCACGCGGAAGGGCTCATGCGATTGAAGAGCAGCGAATATTCGCGGTCTTTCGCGGCCGCGTTGTACTGGTGATAGCGAGCGTCAATCTTCACCCAGGGCGCACCGCGCTCGTCCAGCCAGTGAAACAACGGACGGAACCAATCAGGATGTTCGTAATAGATGCCGATGGGCTTTTCCAGCCCGTGGCCATTTCCGTTCGGTGCGCTGCTCATGGAACCTCGCATACATTGACGTACAGTGACGAAAAAAGCCGCTCTTTGGGAGCGGCTCTGGAGTCTTTGTCGGCTTACAACCTCTCTAAACCGATGGACCTCCCGTGCCGCCCAAGGCGGGTACCGTACAGATGCAGCAGCGGGGACAGGCGCAGGCTTGCTGGGACGGAAAGCGGTTGCTCTGGATTTTGACCTTCATGGAAAGTTTAGTATACCTCGGCGATTCTTCAGGGCAAGGCCAAATCCGGCCGGTTCCGCCGCGTTTTTTCCATCGCTGCTGCGCGGCGCCACTTCGCCACTTCCGCGTGATTTCCGCCGATCAACACCTCCGGAACCTTCCATCCTCGGAAATCTGCTGGCCGCGTGTAGTGCGGAAAATCAAGCAGAGTCTCCCTCGTCTCAACTCCTGTCTTGCCCTTGTCCTCTCGCAGGGGCGTGATACATCGTGCCCCTGCCTCAGATGCAGCAACGCTAAATGATTCGTTTTCAGCGGAAGCTTCATTCCCAAGCGCTCCCGGCAATAGCCGCGTGACCGCATCCACGATCAGCGCGGCTGCAAGTTCACCCCCGCTCAAAACGAAATCGCCGATGGAAATCTCTTCGGTGGCCAGATGTTCGGCCACGCGTTCGTCCACGCCCTCGTAGCGTCCGCAAAGAAAAATGATGCGCTCGAGTTGCGCGTAGCGGCGCGCCGTTTCCTGTTTGAAAAGTTTGCCTGCTGCCGACGTGAGCACAATGGCCGTTTTCGGATCAGCCGCAGCCGGCCGTGAAGCGTCGCCCACACTGTGGCCAAACAAGGACTCCACCGCCTCGAAGAGCGGCTCCGGCTTCAGCACCATGCCCTCGCCGCCGCCGAAGGGGCGGTCATCCACCGTCTTATGGCGGTCTTTGGTGAACACGCGCAGATCCTGCACGTGAATCTCTACGATTCCCGTCTCGCGCGCGCGGCGCACGATTCCATGCTCGAAAGGCCCGGTGAAAAATTCCGGAAAAATGGTGATCACGTCGAAGCGCATGCTTCGTTCAGTCTAGCTTACTTTTGAAACGAGGAAGCCAGCGAGGGACGCGGCGGCAGTAAACTTCGTACTCGGCGCCAAATTTGCGTCGCAGCACCGGCTCTTCATAGAACAGGACAAACAGATTCGTTCCGATGAAGAATGCCAAGGCCACCTCCGCGAGCGCGAGCGAGTGAAAAACCAGGCCTTCACCGAGCATTACAAAGGTGACGCTCCAATACATAGGATTCCTGACAATGCGATACGGCCCTTCCTCGACGAGCTTTTTCGGCGGATCGAAGATCGCCGGAGTGCCTTTGCCGCGCAGCGCGAAACTCCAAAAGGCACAAGCAAAATAGAGTGCAGTTCCCCAAGCGATCAAGAGCCAGCCCGCGGCCCACACTCCACGCAGATCCGGTTTTGCTCCACGCGACACCAGCCAATAGGGCATCACCACGGTCCAAAAACCGGGGACCACAATCGTGAAAATCAGAGTTCGAACGAACGGCGACATCAGCAGGAGCGTACACCCGTTTCGCTATTCGCGGTTGAGCTCGCGGAGTCCATCGGGGAGGATGACGTCAATGCGGCGGGATGCAATGTCGATGTGGGTGCAAATATCTTCGGCGAGGGGAATGAGCAATTCTCCCTGCGACGTGTCCACGGCGAGCAGCGGCGTGCCGGAAATACCTTCGCCGGTGAACTGCACGTCGCTGACAGTGCCGAGGAAAGAGGGAGCCGAGGAAGCGAGGCATGGCGAAGAAGAAAGAACACTTGGCGAAGTGGGATTTTCGAAGACGGAGCAGCCGATGAGATCGGAAACGAAGAAGTGTCCCGCAGGCAGCGCGACGCGCTGTTCAAACGGAAGAAGCACGTCGAGCCCGCGCAGTTTTTCCGCATCGCCGATGGAAGTAAATCCTTCGAAATGAAAAACCGCCTGGCCGCGATGATTCTGGCTGAGCCAGCAAGATTTTACGGCGTGCCGGCGCGGCTCAGAATCACCGCGAGCGAGAAACACTTCGCGGAACTTTGTTAGGCGCTCGGGAAAGTCCGTGAGGAGTTCGGCGGCGACTTCGCCCTTGTTGCCGCGTGGGCGAAGGATATGGGCGACAATGACCCAACGTGGAATTTCGCGGCTCAAATCTAAGTATGACCGCTAAGCGGTCAATCTTCTAAAATTTCGAGGGTGAAGCGTTTACGCAGCTTCATGCCGGAGGCGCCCAGGAGCGTGCGGATGGCTTTGGCCGTGCGGCCCTGGCGCCCGATCACTTTGCCCAAGTCTTCCGGATGAACGCGCAGCTCGAGAACGGTAACTTGCGAGCCGTCGACGGACTTCACCTGAACATCGTCGGGATGGTCCACGAGGGCTCTGGCGATGGCTTCGACCAGCTCCTTCATCGGGCACCTCCATTCCAGTGCGACCCAAACAGGGCGGAGGTCAACAGGCGGGCACTGCGATTACACAATCTTCTGCTGGCGGAAAAAGCTGCGCACGGTGTCGCTGGGTTGTGCGCCGACTCCCAGCCAGTGCTTCACTCGCTCGGCGTTGAGCTTGATTTCCGCGGGCTTCTTGAGCGGATCGTACGTACCCACCAATTCAACAACACGGCCGTTCCGCGGTTTGCTGCTCTCAATCACCACGACGCGGTAGAATGGCTTTTTCTTCTTGCCAATCCTAGACAGACGAATCGTTAGCACTCAGTTAGTCCTCCTGAACACTTCATTGTAACTTGTCGAGGCAGGTCGCGGCAATCGAACTCTGGAGGTCATCGTAAATCAGTTTCCGGTATACTTGCTGCCCGCTTCGACCGAACCTTGCGTGCCGGAGACATTCGCATGACCGTATCTCCACGTGCCTCAAGTGCCATCGCGCCCGCCGCCGGGGGGGTTGCGGACCACACGCGCCACCTCATCGCCGTGCGGCTGCTTCCCTTTCTTTTCATCCTCTATATCACCAATTATCTTGACCGCACCAGCGTGGCTTATGCCGCCCTCGGGATGTCACGGGATCTGGGGTTCGGCGACCGCGTGTTTGGTTTGGGAGCGGGTATTTTCTTCATCAGCTATGTGGCATTGCAAATTCCCGGTGCCCTGCTGGTCGAGCGCTGGAGCGCGCGCCGTTCGATTGCTGCAATCATGATCGCGTGGGGTTCGCTGACGGTGCTGACAGCGCTGGTGCACACCCCCGGTCAACTCTACCTGGCGCGCTTCGTATTGGGCGCGGCGGAAGCCGGCTTTTTCCCGGGTGTCATCGTCTACCTGAGCCACTGGTTTATTCAAGAGGACCGCGCCAAGGCGACCAGTAACTTTATGGCCGCCATTCCGCTGTCATTTGTTCTTGGATCTCCGCTCGCCGGCTGGATTCTCGGTCACCGGTGGCTGGGCGTGGGCGGTTGGCGCTGGCTGTTCGTCCTGGAGGGCCTGCCGGCAATCCTGCTGGGCACTGCTGCGTTCTTCTACCTGACGGATTGGCCGGGCCAAGCCGCATGGCTCGCTCCCGAGCAGCGGCGGTGGATTGAACAAAAGCTGGAGGAAGAAAAACCGGCCAAGGCACGGTCGATCACGATATGGCAGGCGCTGCGCTCTCGCACCGTCCTGCTGCTGGCTGCAGCAACTTTTCTCAATTACTTCGTGTTTTATAGTTTTGCTTTCTGGTTCCCGACAGTTCTGAAACGTCAGTCGGGATTATCGGATGTGCGGGTCGGCCTGCTTGGCGCCGTGCCGTACGTTGCGGCGCTCATCGGCATGCTGATCAACGGATGGCATTCCGACAGGAGCTGCGAAAGACGCTGGCACTCCGCGGTTCCGCTGTTCATCGCGGCAACCGCTTTACTGGTCCTCATCAGTGAACCCAGCTCGACCTCGCTAACGGTCGTATTGTTTACGATGGTATGTATTTGCGAATCCTCTCTCGCCGCATTGTGGGCGATGCCGACAGAAATCCTGAGCGAGTCGGCCGCGGCGGCAGGAGTGGGAATGATTAATGCCGTCGGTAGCGTCGCAGGCTTTGCCGGTCCTTACGCGATCGGGTACCTGCGCAGTCGAACGGGATCTTTCTCGTATGGGTGGGCACTGATGATGATAGCCGCAGTTGCGGGTGGAATGCTGATCCTCCGTGCTCCAGGAGCGCGTCAGCGCGTATCCCCCTGAACCGCCCCACTCCTGATCCGCGGCGTGCGTCACGACAAAGCTCAACAAGCGCCACATGCCGAATCAGGCCAGGCGATTGAGGCCGTTAAAGGCCGCGGCCTTATAGCATTCGGCGAGCGTGGGATAGTTGAAGACGGTGTTGACGAAATAAGTGATTTTGCCCTTCAGTAAGAAAACGGCCTGGCCGATGTGGAGGAGTTCGGCGGCGTCTTCGCCAAAGATGTGGACACCGAGCAGTTCGAGCGTTTCGCGGTGAAAGAGGAGTTTGAGCCGGCCATCAGTATGGCCGGTGATCTGGCCGCGAGCGATATCGCGGTAGTAGGCCACGCCAACCTCGTAGGGGACGTCTTCCTGGGTGAGTTGTTCTTCCGTTTTCCCAATGAAAGAGATCTGGGGAATGGTGTAAATGCCGTAGGGATAGCCAGCGGGATCGGTGTGCACGTCCAGGCCGAAGGCGCGGGCGGCCGCGATGCGGCCCTGCTCCATGGAAACGGAAGCCAGGCTGGGGAAACCGATGACGTCGCCGACGGCGAAGATGTGCGGCTGCGCGGTGCGGTAATCGGCGTCAACCTTGATGCGGCCGCGGTCGTCCGCCTGGAGACCCGCGGCGGCCAGATTCAGGGAATCGACGTTGCCCTGCCGGCCGACGGCATAGAGCAAAGCGTCTGCGATAATGCGCTTTTTGCTGACGAGGTTGGCTGCGACCTTTCCATCGGGCAACTCTTCGACGCTCTCGACTTCCTCATTAAGGTGCAGCGTGGCGCGGTGGTCGCGCATGTGGTAGGTGAGGGCCTCAACCATTTCGTTATCCGCGAATTCGAGAAGGCGAGGACGTTTTTCGACGATGGTGACGCGGACGCCGAGCATGGCGAACATGCAGGCGTATTCGACGCCGATGACGCCGCCGCCGACAACGATCATCGTTTTCGGAATCTGGGGCATGCTGAGGATCTGATCGCTGTCGATGATGTTGCGACCGTTGAGGGGCACCTTGGAATTGACAGAGGGTTTTGTACCGGTGGCAATCACAATATTCTGCGCTTCAAATTCCCCATAACCAGTGCTGTTCCCAACTTTAAGGTGGTGCGCGTCGGTAAAAGCGGCAGAGCCATGGATGAGGTCCACGCCGTTGCGTTTAAGCTGGTCTTGAATGACCGCCACTTCGTTTTCGATGACGTGGTGGACGCGGAAATTGAGATCCGCCATGGTGACGTCTTCTTTGGCGTGGTAATCGGAGCCGTAAAAAGTTTGCTCGTAGAAACCGGAGAGGTGGAGAACGGCCTCGCGCATGGTTTTGCTGGGGATGGTGCCGAGGTTGATGCAGACTCCGCCGACGGAAGCTTGCTTCTCGATGATGGCGACGCGCTTCCCGGCCTTAGCTCCCTGAATCGCGGCGCGCTGGCCGCCCGGTCCGGAGCCGATCACGATCAAGTCATACGTCTGCATTCACGGAGTCCTGTTTTTCAGTTCATTTATCAGCTAAGTCCGGCCAATTTGCCGAGGCCTTTCATCTTGCCGCGGGCGGCCATCGCGCCGTACTGCTTCATCATGGTGCGCATCTGCAGATACTGCTTGAGGAGTTGGTTTACTTCCTGGACGGAGGTGCCGCTGCCCTTGGCGATGCGCTTGCGGCGCTTGCCGTCGATCACGTTGTGGTTGCGGCGCTCCTCGTTGGTCATGGAGTTGATGATGGCCTCGACCTGCTTGAGTTTTTTTTCGTCCACATGGGCGTCTTTCGGAAGTTTTTGCAGCGAGCCAACTTTTGGAAGCATGTCCACGAGCTGTTCGAGGGGGCCCATTTTGCGGATCTGGCGGAGCTGGTCGCGGAAATCCTCGAGCGTGAATCCTTCTTTGCGGAGCTTGCGCTCGAGTTCGGCGGCAGCTTTTTTGTCGAAAGACTGCTCGGCGCGCTCGATGAGCGACATGATGTCGCCCATGCCGAGAACGCGCGACACGATGCGCTCGGGATAGAAACCTTCGAGGGCATCATATTTTTCGCCGAGGCCCACGAACTTTACCGGCGCGCCAGTGACCTTGCCGATGGAAAGCGCGGCGCCTCCGCGAGCGTCGCCATCGAGCTTCGTGAGAATCACGCCGGTGAGGCCGAGGCGTTTGTGGAATTCTCCCGCCGAGCGCACCGCGTCCTGTCCGAGCATGGAATCGGCGATAAAAAGAATTTCGCTGGGCTGCAATTCTTTCTTCAGCATGCTCAGCTCGTTCATCAGTTCCTCATCGATGTGCAAGCGGCCGGCGGTGTCCACGAGCACCACGTCGCTGGCGGAGAGTTTCGCTTCCTTGATGGCGCCACGGACAATTTCGAGCGGTTTGTCTGTGCCCTTGCCGGGCCAGAGGGAAGTCCCGACGGCTTTGGCGACCTGCGCGAGCTGTTCGCGGGCGGCGGGTCGGTAAACGTCGGTGGAAACGACGAGAGGACGGTGGCCGTGCTGCGCGAGCCATTTGGCCAGTTTGCCGGTCGTGGTGGTTTTGCCGGAGCCTTGCAAGCCGACAATCATCCAAACCGAAGGCGGGCGCGAAGCGAAGAGCGGCTTGGCATGCTTGCCAAGAAGTGCGGTAAGTTCGTCGCGGACGACTTTGACGACCTGCTGGTCAGGAGAAAGTTGCAGCATGACTTCGCTGCCGATGGACTTTTTGCGGATGTTGGCGAGGAGCTCATCGGCGACGGCGACGTTGACGTCGCCTTCGAGGAGTGCCTCGCGGATTTCGGCGAGCGCGGCGTCGAGGTGCTCTTCGGTCAGCTTGCCCTGGCCGCGGAGATTCTTGAACGTGCGCTGGAGCTTTTCGGTCAGGTTCTCAAACATGGTTCGTACTAATACCTCGTAAGTGGGCACTTAAGAATAGCAGGGCCAAGCGGGAGTGGGTATCGGCGTGGGAGTGTAGCCTATGACCTGTGAGCGGTGACCGGTGGAGGAGCACAGCCAGGAATGGCTGTGCCACCCGGAGAGATCCCTCGTCGCGATGCTCCTCGGGATAGAAATCCTTCTTAGGATTTCTAGTTAACAATAACACTCCCCACCCCCTATGTTTTCTGTAAGTGTTCATTCTAAACAGTTTTAAGTTCCCTAGAATCAACACTTCTATAAGTGCGGATTTTAAAGGAGTTGTGGGCACGATTATAGGAGCCGTGCGCTTTGAAGAAGTTAGCTGCTTACAGTGAGTGGCGAGTTCCCTTCGCACAAACCGCTCTGGGTGAACCAGAATGGGAAGAGTTGCCATACACCCCCGGTGTGTTCGTATGAGTGGCAAAGAAAGGACTTGCTGGAGGCTGAGCTTGTATCCCTCGCATTCTCTCGGGGCAAGAGAGTGGCAAGCAAAGGACTTAGAGAAGGGGAATCGCGCAATATGGTTTGCCGTAGGACGAGAGATCGGAAATCGGCGAGGATGAGATTCGGTATACACGGGAGAGGATAGCAGGAAGTACCGTGTGTGTCAATTACTTTGTTGGTACCGTTCGAATGAGCTGTGGAAAATTATGGAAATCCCCACGCGGAAATTTGGCGCATGGAGCATCCGGCTCTGGGTGGGTCATCGCCAAAGGGCGTTTTAGCCTATCATCAGCGGCCGCGGCGCGCTTCGCCTCTTGACCGCGGCGCTGGGCAAGCGTAGCCTCGCGTGAGAAATACCCGCATTCACCCTCGCACCTGAAGGAGGCATCCCATGGTTCCTCTCACCGCGCTTTGGCTCCCTATCCTGCTAGCGGCAATCATCGTCTTCGTCGCCAGCTCCATCATGCACATGTTTCTGCCTTACCACAAAAGCGACTACCAGCGGCTACCCGATGAAGACAAGCTGCTGGCCACGCTGCGCGCCGCCGGGCTGAAGCGGGGTCTCTATGTTTTTCCTTTTTGTACGCACAAGGAGATGAAGTCACCCGCCACGATCGAAAAATACAAACAGGGACCTGTCGGGATGTTGACCGTGTTTCCGAGCGGCCCGCCCGCCATGCCAAAGTTTCTGGCCATGTGGTTCGTCTATTGCCTGGTGATCGGCTTCTTCGTCGCCTATCTGACCGGACGCACGGTTGCGCCCGGCGCGCACTACCTGGTGGTTTTTCGCGTGGCGGGCACGGCGGCGTTCCTCGGATACGGTCTGGGACACCTGGTCAACAGCATCTGGGCGGGCCAGCCATGGAGTGTGACCACTAAGCACGTCCTCGATGGACTCGTCTTCGGCTTGCTGACCGCCGGCACGTTTGGGTGGCTCTGGCCCCGCTAGCGCCCTGGACGGGCTTCTACGGCTAGCGCTCACATGGTCTTTTTCTCTGCAATCGCAGGTTTCTTGGCAGGTCCCTTAAGTTCGATCTGCAATTCATGAAACTCGGTGGCGCCCACGTTTTCCGCAGCGTGCGTCACGCCTTCGTTCCAGGCAGCCACACCCGCTTTGACCTCACGTACTTCGGTTTTCCCGTCAGGATAGGTGATCTTTATCTTGCCATCGGTCAGGAAATAGACGACGTTCGCGGGATGCGAATGCATGGCTATCTTCTCTCCGGGTTTCATTCGAGCGTCGAGCACGCGAACCTGGTCATTTTCGAGCAGTACTTTGTGGGTCTCCGGCGACACTTTCACGGCGTCCTGCGCCAGAGCTGTCCCCGTGGTGATGAGTAAAAGCAAAGTCGTGAGCAGCACTCCCAATAGCACGCAGCGCAAATTTTTCATGGTTTCTCTCCTAATCCGGTGGTACCGGAATTTCTGATTGCAGCTTCAACTCCGTGAAAAACCATGTGCCAACCGCTCTTTGGTGTCAACTTCATAGTTTCGGCAAAAAGCGCAAGAGTCGACCCAATGCTCAATGCATCTGGCGTCATTCAGGGCGAAGCAGGCTGCGGGGGGGCCCTCATTAACTCACTGTCACCTGCCTTCTCGACTTTGTCGACGACGACGGGGGCTTTGGCCTATGATTAGCGCCCGGAACGCCCTGCCGTGCTAGGGAGAAGAATTACCGGCAGGATGCCCTTTCCGCCGTGGTGGGCTCGGGGCAAGCTGGCGCTACTATTTTTTTCAACTGTCTCCGGAAGGGAAGCAGGTATGGAAGAACAACTTAGCCTGGAATTTTTGCGCGTGGTCGAAAACGCGGCGATGGCCGCGGCGCGCACGATGGGATTCGGCGACCGCCACAAAGCCGACGAAGTGGCCGTCGAAGCGATGCGCAGGACCATGGACGCGGTGGAGATGGACGGGACCATCGTCATCGGCGAAGGCGAACGCGACGAAGCGCCCATGCTATACATCGGCGAAAAAGTAGGGCTGGCCACGCATGCGCCGAAGGCTCTTTTCCCAGAGGTAGATATCGCGGTCGATCCGCTGGAAGGAACGAATTTGTGCGCGACGGGCGCGCCGAACGCAATCACAGTGCTGGCGGCGAGCGAACGCGGAGGCTTGCTGCACGCCCCCGATCTGTACATGGAAAAAATCGTGGTGGGGCCGTCGTGCAAGGGCGCGGTAGATCTGGACGCTCCGGTGGCGGACAACTTGAAATCGGTTGCCAAGCGGCTGGACCGCGACGTGGAAGACCTGGTGGTGATCGTGCTGGATCGGCCGCGGCACGACAAACTGATTGAGGATATTCGCTCGGCTGGGGCGCGAATTCGGCTGATCGGAGACGGCGACCTCTCGGCGGGCATCTCCGCGGCAGTGATTGGAACGGGCGTGCACATGGTGATGGGGACCGGGGGAGCGCCCGAAGGCGTGCTCACGGCGGCGGCGCTGCGCTGCCTGAACGGGCAAATCCTTGCGCGGCTGGTGGTGAGCAAACCGGAGCACGAAGAGCGGCTGGCCAAAATGGGCGTGAAAGATCCAAAGCGGATCTACGATACGGAGGATCTGGCGCCGGGCAGGAAGATGATTTTTGCGTGCACGGGCGTAACGGATGGGAATCTACTGAAGGGCGTGCGCTTTTTCGGTGAAGGCATCCGCACGAGTTCGATGATTTTGACGCTGGACGACCGCCAAGTGCGCTTCGTGGAGTCTGTGCACCTTGAAAAGCGGCCGGACGTGAAGGTGCGGTTTAACTGAAGGCGCGCGGCGGCGGCTCGCCATTGGAACGAGAGCACAGGCACATTTAGAGCACAGTGCGGCGCATTTCCTGCCCGGGCGTGGGCTCCTTCTGCGAGACTGTAGAGCGGGCGATTTCCGCCCCGCTTGGGAGCTTGTCTTGGCAGAACCTTCATCACAAGGAAATTCCTCCAGCTCGAAATCCTTGCTCTGGATGATGATCGCGCTTTTCTCGGGAATTGGAGTGCTTCTGGGTGGCGGAATGTTCCTGGCCAGCCGGGTGGTGCGCACGATGGGGCTGTCCGCATCCATCGATAAAGATACGCTGAAGGTGCCCGGCGGCGCCCTGCGCCTTCAAAAAGAAAGCCAGATGGGCCCGGGGCTGCCGGCTTATCCCGGAGCGACATTGGTGCTGCCGAACGAGGAATCCACAAAAGAAACGCTGAAACAAGCGCAAGGCGGCGTGAGCACGGTGACGTATCACACGGCGGATTCGCGAGCGGTGGTGGACAACTGGTACACCAGCCATTTGGGCCCGGAGTTCACCCGCCATGATGCGGGCGAAAATCCCCTGCCGGAAATTTTTCAGGACACGCGAGTTTCGGACAGTGACATTGCGTTCATGGCGGAACGCAAGACGCAAGTGCGCATTGTGGCGCTCTCGCTCGATTCCGAGGGAACGAAGATTTCGCTGATCCGCTTCGACCGGCCAGCGGCGCCTTAAGATTCCACGCTCCCGAATCCTTAGACCACAAATGCTAAATCGAGGGAAGCATTTTCCGTTCCTGGACGGCAAATAGCGCCGCCCCTCCGCTAGAAATGACAAATTCGTAACTGACGGTAGAAGAGATAAAACCCAGCTACTGCTGTTTGTTGGTGAGCGCGAGGAAGACGCCGTCGTCGATGGCCACCGTGCGGGTGAAAAGCGAGGAGGTGCGGGCATCCGCCAGAGCGATGTGCCGGGCCGCTCCGCTGATCGCAGGGCCCGCAGGTTTTTCGTCCGGCGAGGAGGCATCGCCGGGCTGGAGTGAAATGCGCGTTGTAGCCGGCGTGCAGTTCGCCGCGCCGAAGCAAGTGTCGCGGACAAAGACCTGGCGGAAGCCGCTGTTCAAGCCGGAACTTGCATGGGCGGAGGCCTGACCTTTGGCTTCGCCGGCAGCGTGGCTGGGTGTTATTGCGAGAAACGCGATAAATCGTCCCGAAGCGCTGACCGAAGGAAGAATGTTTTCGGTGCCCACCAGCGCGCCGTTTGGATCGGTGGAGACGAGTTGTGTTGAGGGAGCGCAGGACGCGGCAGCGCCGAAACACGTGTCGCGAATATAGATCTGACGACCGGTGGGCGCATCTGCAACCAAATTCGTTGCCGCGGAACTGAAAGCAATGAAGCGGCCGTCGGAACTCATCGAGGGCGAGCGGCTGTCTCCGTTGGCGGCGTCGTCGTCCTCCGCGGCAGAGAGAAGAATGGTGCGCTGTTTGCAATCGGCGGCCGCGGCTTCGCAGGTATCGCGCAGAAATACTTGGGCATGGTTCTCTTGCGTTGCGGTGTAGGCAACGAACCGGCCGTCGTTGCTGACCGCCGGCGTGTCATCCGCAACGACGGACTGCGCGTTCGCGGTGGCTGAAGCCGAAGCCGGGCAAGCAGTAGTTTGAACCGTGAAGGGCAAAGCGTTGCTGGTGCCGCCTCCCCCTGATGGAGAATTCGGCACCGCGGGATTACTGACGGTGACATTAGCTGTTCCCGCAGCGGCGAGAAGCGACTTGCTCACCGTGGCTTGAATCTGTGTCGAACTGATGCTGCCAGCGATGGGAAGCATTGACTGCGTCGCGGTGTTCCAGTTGACCTGAGATCCTCCGGATGGATCAGACGCCGGAAGAAAGTTCGTCCCGGCGATGGTGATTGCAATCGCGCTGCTGCCCACGACGGCGCAGCCGGGTGTCATTTTGCTGACCGCTGGCACGGGATTCGCCTGCGGGAAAATCAGGAACGCAACAGTGTTGGAAAGCCCGTTATTCCCGGCACCGGAATGCGGACTGAGCGTCTGCACAACGGCCGAACCAGGCTTGGCAGTCAAAGCCGCCGGGACGACGGCGGTGACCTTGAGAACGTTTCCCGCACTGTCGGTCGTGAGTGTTGTAAGCAGGTTGCTACCATTCCATTGAACCACCGTTTTTTTCAGGAAACCGCCGCCATTCACCGTGAGCGTAAGATCCGGACCGCCGGCATTGACATTAGCGGGTGAAAGAAAGGTGATCACGCCGCCGGTGTTGCCCTGAAACGTGTTGCCGTAGTCGTTGCAACCCGAAGCGGCGTAAGTTGCAACTACTACGACAGCTAATGCTGTCCAAAACCGCTTCATCAAAACTCCTTCATCTCTTCTGGTGACCCCGGCGCGGCCGGGGACCACCTGACTGGGCGAACGGCGGGGAACCCGCGGCGCCACATACTTTTGGTGTGAGATGCTTAATTTGCGTTGCGCGTTGACCCCAAACTGCCAGGGTCGTTTGAGGCATCGACTTGCCCTGCGGCAGAGGCCGTTCGGCCGCCGCCTGTCCTGTTCCGGCGGGCCCGCGCAACCCTACATGCTTACCATTCTCACCGGGACTAGGTCAATGCGCTTCCGGGATCACACAAGAAATGGGGAACGCTGAACGCGAAGTTAGTACGAAGCAGAATCGCCGCCGACACCGAGTGAGGCGAGGGACGCGCGAACGAGCTGTTGGATGCGCTCGCTACACTCAGGGTCGCGGACGTTGATTGCCTGAGCGGCCCGGTAGCAAGCCAGGGCTTGCTCCCTGCGGCCGAGCTTGGCAAAGAGGTCGCCGCGGGCTAATTGGAAGAGCGGGTTGGAGGGATATTTCTCCGCGAGCGGAGAGATCACCGCCAGAGCTTCTTCGTAGCGTTGATCGTGTTTGTGCAGATTGATCGCGAGATAGAAGCGCGCGACATCGGAAGTAAGCACGCCCCGGGCGATGGCATTTTGGAGCTGGCGAATGCCGTCCTGTTCGGAGCCGCCGGGGATGCCCATGAAAAAACGCAACACCCTGGCGATGGTGCTGAGCGTATCCACGTAATAGTTGTAGAGACCGAGGCCCAGATCGGCGTCGGCGAGCTCCGGATCGAGAGAGAGCGCGCGGAGAAAATGTTCGCGAGCGCGCAAACCGGCGCGCGCGGTATTGCGATTTTCCCCTCGCAGGCCGTAGAGACGCGCGGCCATCGCGTCACCCATCCCCGCGTAGAACTGCATTTCGGATGTTTCGTGCTGCTTAAGCTGGTCATCAGTGAGCCGTGAAACTTTGGCCGCGAGATCGAGATAATGCTGGTCGGCAGTCAACTTGGGACGGCGGCGCGCGTCGCTCATTCCCCATTTGAAGTCGGCGGAAGTGCACCAGATCCTCCACCAAAGAGCTTCTCCTTCGAGGAGATAGCCAAGGGGATGCCCCGGCTGCTCCTGCTGCATACGGCGCGCTTCGGCCAGGGCAGACTCCGTATCGCCTGAATAGATCTTCTCGAGCACAGCGATGGCGGCGGGAGGAGCGGAAAGTTTTGCCGCGCGGGCTTCGGGCGCGAGAGATTCCGTGGCGAAGAAAATGACGAAGGCGGCAATCGAAAAAAAAGCACGAACGAAAGTCATTAGCGGCATCCAGCGACCGAAATAGACTAAGTCAAGCTCTGCGCCGGATGAGTTTAAGCTGTTCGAGGAGAGTTGCAAACCGGAATGGTTTTTGCAGAAAAGCCGAGTTTGGGGGTAACTCCGCCTCGGGAAGACCTTCTGCATAGCCGGACATAAATACGACCTTTACGCCGGGTTGAATGTCTTGCACGCGGCGGGCGAGTTCCGGCCCGCGCAGCCCGGGCATCACGATATCCGTGAGCAGGATGTCGATCTTCCCTGCGTTCCGGCGCGCAATTTCCAGGGCATCTTCGGCGCTCTGCGATTCGAGGACGTTATAACCGGAGCTGCTTAGGATCTCGACGATGGTGTTGCGGAGAGCAGCTTCATCGTCGGCAACCAGGATGGTGCCGCCATTCCCGGATTCTTCCAGGATTCCCGCGGGCAAGCTCGCTCGCTGGATTTCCTCAGGCCGGGCGACCACGGGAAAATAGATCTCGAAGCGCGCACCTGCACCCGGTGTGGAGGTCACACGGATGTGACCGCCGCTTTGTTTGATGATGCCGTAGACGGTGGCAAGGCCCAGGCCGGTTCCTTTGCCCGCGGGCTTGGTGGTGAAAAAAGGTTCGAAGATTTGTGCGCGGGTTTTGTCGTCCATGCCGCAGCCAGTGTCTTTGACTTCGAGGACGACCCAGTCCGCGGTCTGGGGTGCTTCTCCAGCGCCGTTCTCAGGCACCTGCGTGGCGTTTCGGGTGGAGATACTGAGGCGGCCGCCCTCCGGCATGGCGTCGCGCGCGTTGATGGCCAGATTGGCGACGACCTGCTCGATCTGTGCCGGGTCGGAGAGAATCCAGGATTTCGCGGCTTCGTGCCGGAAGCTCAGTTGAACATCCGAACCCAGCAAACGTGGCAGCATGAATTCGGAATCGGTCAACGCTTCGTGGAGATCCAACGGCCGAAGTTCCAAGACTTGTTTGCGGCTGAAGGCCAGAAGCTGCTGGGTGATGGCCGCAGCCTTTTGCGATGTGCGATGGATTTGGTCTAGGTAGACGCGCGCAGGCGTGTCCTTGGGAAGCAAGCGATCGAGAAGCTCGGAACACCCGCTGATAACCATCAGCAGGTTATTAAAATCGTGTGCGACTCCCCCGGCGAGACGCCCGAGCACCTCCATCTTTTGCGCCTGGCGGACCTGTTGTTCCAATTGTGTTTGCTGCTCTTCGAGCGCGGCGCGTTTCAAGCTTTGCCGGTAGTTTTCAAAGAGCACGCCGGTGGTTTGCGACATGGTTTCCAGGCTACGAACCTCCTGGTCGGTGTATCCGCCGGGACGATTGGCCACTCCAATCAGTCCGGCGACCTGTGTGCCCTTGAAGATGGGCACACCCAGGAACGAGTGAAGAGGGGGATGACCAGCCGGGAGGCCTCCGGAGCGCGAATCCTCGCCCGGCCGATTGGAGATCACCGTCTCCCCTTTGGTGATGGCGTAGCCAAAAAGATTATGGAGATTTAGAAACTCGAGATATCCCTGAGCGTCGTAGCGCTTCATGGCTTCTTCGTAGAATGTGCGATTGATCTTGGCGTCCCAGACAAAGCCGTCGTGCGCGAGGATGCGGAGGACTGGACCATCGAGGACGACGCCGAGGAAACCGGATTCGCTCTGCGTCTGCCGCATGACAAAGCTCAGGAGCTGGCGGCTGGCGGAGGTCCATTCGCCGGATTCCAGATAGGTGTTGAGGGCGCGGGTCACCGTTGAGAGAACTTCGGATTTTTCTTTCAGTTCGAGTTCGATGCGTTTGCGTTCGCTGATGTCTTCGATGACCGCGATCGTGCCGGTCAGCGATCCATTTTCATCGGCGACCGGCGCAACGGATATGCTGACGGGAATACGCTTGCCCCTGCTGTCGAGGCGAATCGTCTCAAGGCCCCTGGTAATTTCTCCAGCGATCGTTTTCAACTGCAATTTGTCGTATTCGTCCACTTTTTCCGCCGGGACCAGTGGAACGCTTTTCCCGATAACTTCAGGGGCGCTCCAACCAAACAAGTGTTCCGCGTTCGGATTCCAGGCGGTGATTTTTCCCTCGAGATCGGAACTCACGACCGCCATCGGAGCGGCCTCCACCAGCGCGCGGAACCTCTCAAAACCGCGGCGAGTGATGGCTTCGCGCGCAGTACGGACGAAATCAACGATGTCGTCCGCGGCCACAACAAGAACGAGCGCCGTTCCAGCGGACACTGCGGCGGTTAAAACCTTGGCCGCTGCGGCCAGCCAATAGACCGGCTTCCACACGGTCACGACTTCAAGGAAGTGCGTGACCCCGCAACTCACAATGAACAACCCAAAGGCCCAGAAGAATCCCGTATAGGGCAAATACCGTCCGGCGCGGCGCACCAGTTGCGCGAGCGTGGCGGAAATGGCGAGGTAGGAGAGCCCGATGAGAAGATCCGCGATGACCGTGGTCCAAAGCAGGCGCTTGTTGCCGACGAAGCAATACCAATGAGGGAGAAAATTGGCGGAGAGCAGTGTGCGCGAAGAAATCCAGACCGCCGCAGCGAGGAGAAAGAGCACCACAAGCGCCGTCTTGAACGCCCGCGAAGAAGAAGCGGGTTGCGGGTGAGAAGGTGTCGGGGCGGCGAAAGCCATGCTGCGTGCGGCCTTTCCTTCGCTGCGCGCTCCGGGAATGGATGAGCGGGCAGCAGTGAAGATTTTCTGAAAGGGGGTAAGGCTCGAGTCTGCCGCAGTAGCGATCTCTCGAAGTAATCGTACGGCAGCACGGCTCGAAAGGAGAGGGTTACTTGATTTCGAGCATATCCAGTATAGGAGCGTCCTGCTCTGCGCACACGGAAGCGCAAGACAATTGTGCTTCAAGAGAAACCATTCGATGACAGAAAGAGTGCGCATTAGGAAGCACGAAGCGCATTTGTTATTCTCGGCGTCTCCATGGCTTCAAGCCAAAATACAACGGGCGTGGGACTCGAGCGCGGGCTGGGCCTGAAAGAGGCCGTGGCCCTGAACATGATCGAGATCGTGGGTATCGGTCCCTTCGTGGTGACCTCGCTCGTGATTCGAGCGATGGGGGGGCCGCAATGCCTGATCGCGTGGCTCGTGGGTGCGTTGCTTGCAACCTTGGATGCTTTTGTCTGGTCCGAACTGGGCGCGGCGATGCCCCGAGCGGGCGGAACGTACGTATTTCTGCGGGAAGCGTACGGACCGGAACGCTGGGGCCGCTTCATGTCCTTCTTGTTTGTGTGGCAGACGCTCGTCTACGCGCCACTGTCGGTCGCTTCGGCGTCCATCGGCTTCGCCAAGTACGTGGGATATCTCTATCCTCTGTCCGCATTGCAGGCGAAAGCCGTCTCCGGAGGACTTGTCCTATTTCTGGTGATTGTGCTCTACCGGCGGATCACGACGATCGGAAAAATTTCGGTACTGCTGTGGGCCGGAGTGGTAGGCACGATGCTTTGGCTCATCTGGGGAGGCGTGCGCCACTTTGACGCGAAGCTGGCGTTTGATTTCCCTCCCGGAGCATTCCGGCTTTCGTGGGCCTTTTTCGCGGCACTGGGCGCGGCCATGGTGAAAACCGTTTACAGCTATTGGGGCTACTACAACATCTGTTATCTGGGCGGCGAAATCCGGAACCCGGAGCGAAATATTCCCCGCGGCATCTTTCTCTCGATCATCGGCATTACCCTTCTCTATCTGGCGATGCAGGTGAGCATCCTGGGCGTCCTGCCCTGGCGCGAAGCGCAGAATTCGCCGTTCATCGTCAGCGCGTTTGTGGAGAAGCTCTACGGGCATTCGGCGGCGCGGCTGGTGACCTGGATGGTGTTGTGGATTGCATTCGCCTCCGTGTTTTCTCTGTTGTTGGGATATTCTCGTGTGCCGTATTCGGCGGCGTTGGATGGAAATTTCTTCCCTATTTTCCGGAAGGTGCACCCGAAGAAACATTTTCCAAACGTATCGCTCCTCTTCCTGGGTGGAGTTGCCTTTGTATTCAGCATCGTGCTCAAGTTGGAGACGGCGATCGCGGGCATTCTGGTGATGCGCCTGCTGGTCCAATTTATCGGCCAGGCGGTTGGGGTGATGCTGCTGCGGCGGCGCTTGCCGCCGGAGCGGCTGCCTTTCAAGATGTGGTTCTATCCCTTGCCCGCCGTATTGACCATCATTGGCTGGGCAGCTCTCTTCTGGGCAACCGGCACCGCACGGAAGTGGGGGCTTCTGGAGATCGCGCTGGGCGCGATCGCATTTCTCATCCGCGCCCGGCAAATGCAAGAATGGCCGTTCGCGCCCGTTTCCAGCCGCAATGCGGAGGCAGTGTGAAGCGTCGTCACTTGGTTTTCTTCTTTGGTATGTGGATCGCATTGCTGCCGACTCGCGCCGCGGCGCAGTTTCCGCCTGCGCCCGGAACCGGCCCCGGCCTTGCGGAAACCGTGGAAGCGATCGACAGCGCGCGCGTAACCACGCGCATCCTATACATCACCGCGCATCCCGACGATGAATCGGCGGCGGTGCTCACCTATCTCGCGCGCGGCTTGCACGCCGACGTGGCGCTTCTTTCCATCACGCGCGGCGAAGGCGGGCAGAACGCCCTTGGCCCGGAACAGGCTCCGCAGCTCGGCTTGATCCGCACCCAGGAATTGCTCGCCGCCACGCGTGGCTATGGAGTAAAGCTTTTTTTCACGCGCGCGAAGGATTTCGGGTATTCCAAAACGCCCGAGGAAACGGAGAAGGTTTGGGGCGATGAAGTGCTGCGGGACATGGTCGAGATAATTCGCTCATTCCGGCCAAACGTTGTGATAAACGGTTGGGGCGGCGTACACACGGGGCACGGTCATCATCAGGCGGCTGGTCTTCTGACGCCCAAAGCCGTACAGCTCGCCGCGGACAAGTCCTTTCAAGTCTACCCGGGATGTGTGGATTGTCCCGAGGAATCTACGTGGGGTTCGACCTCCAATCCGGTCACGATCTTGGATCTCGAACGCGGCTCGGACAATCCCTCGGGCTATGTGTTGCCGCTTGACGACGTCTCCTCTGTCTGGGGCAAGAGCTGGCGTGAGATAGGTCTCGATGCCTTTATCAATCACCGTACGCAGGGCATCTCGGCATTTATCAACTCGCCCTTTCTGCGCCGGCCCATCGCCTTGAAGCGCGAAGACGGGGCTAAGCTCGATCCGGCGATCCTGGCGCGGCCACTGACAGTTGTTTTGGGTGAAGAACAGGGACCGATCTGCAAACCGCACCCTGAATGGTGCGGCAAGGTGAAGGCTGCGGATGAAGGAATTGCAAAGGCGCGCGCCGCCGGGCTGCAAATGAACTGGCCTGCCGCAACAGAACTTCTGTCGCGGGCCTCCGAGTCATTAAGCAGCCTGTTTCGGGCTGATATTATTTCATCGCGGGGACCTCTCGCTATGGAAGAGGAACAGAACGTTCGAGAAGCTGTTGAACGCATCGCGCATGCGCTCTTGCTTGCGGCGAGCTTTGAATTTACAGCCGAAGCCGACCGCACCGAGATCGTTTTTGGGGAGCCTGTCACAGTTACAGTCAGGTACGGCTGCCGCCCGGGAGTTAAATGTCCGGTGTATGAATCAACACCTGTTAGGCCGACGCTCTATTTGACGGGCAAGGAAAACGATGCCCCAGGTGTTGGCGATCCCGTGAAAGGCTTGAAATACACAATCACTCTGCACGCTTCCCAGGAGAAGCCTTACACCTGGCAGAAACTCGAGCCCGAACCAAATCCCGCAGCCGTAGCTTCGCTTCGAATCAAGGTAGGTGAAGGAAAGGGCACGCAAATCACAGTGCCAATCGTCCACATCGCGGCGACATCAACTCGTGTGGACCGCGTGCCGCTGCGAATTGTTCCTGCGTATACGTTGGCGGTCGAGCCGAAGCAAGCAATCGAGGTCCTGTCGAAGAAGAGAAAACCGCTCGATGTGCTTTTGAAAGTGCACTCCTACGCGACCCAGCCAGGGAAAGTCAGTGCGGGGCTGGATGTGCCGCAGGGATGGACAAGCACTAAACCAGTGACGATTGAATTTTCCGGTGCAGGGGATCAGTACGCAAAGCTGACCGTGTCGCCGCCAGATAAGCTCGCCCCGGGAAACTACACGATCTCGGCCTATGCAAAGCGGGGCGATGAAAAATTCACCACCTCGCTTGAACCCCTGCCGTCTCTGCCGACGCAGCTCTGGCCGGATCCGGCTCAGTGCATCGTCCATGCGTTTGATGTAAACGTGCCCGAGAATCTGAGCGTCGGCTATATCACCGCGGAGGGCGAACCCATCCCCGAAGCGCTGCAGCGGCTGGGCATTCATGTGGAAACGCTGGACGCGCAAGCTTTGGCCTTCGGTGATCTGTCGAAATACGACGCCATCGCCGTGGGCGTGCGCGCTTATGAGTTGCGTCCGGAGCTTCCCGGCGCGAACCAGCGGCTGCTCGATTACGTTTCAAACGGCGGCACGCTCGTGGTGCAATACAACCGCGATTCCGTCTGGGACAAGCTGCAACCCGGCCCGTATCCCGCAAAAATCGGCAATCCCACGCCGCGGATTACGGATGAAAATTCACCGGTGAAATTTCTGAAACCGGACGATCCGCTCTTGAACCGTCCGAACAAAATCACACCGGACGATTTCAAAGGCTGGGTGCAGGAGCGCGGGCTCTATTTCTGGAGCCAGTTCGATCCGAAGTACACGCCTCTGCTGGCGATGAACGATCCGGGAGAGAGCGATTTGAACGGCGGACTCGTTTATGCGCATTATGGTAAAGGAACTTATATTTACACGGGCATCGTGTTCTTCCGGCAATTACCCGAAGGCGTGCCCGGCGCGTACCGGCTGTTCGTAAACCTGCTGAGCGCAGCGCGCCGCCATTAGGCTCACACCTCTCAAGAGATAGACCAACTAAGCACAGCGCTGCCGGGCTCCGCGCTGCGTGTTATGCTCTCCAGGGATGGGAGTAAAACCAGAATGAAAAACCGATTCGGGGCCAGGTTCGCCGGAATGCCGCTGCGGAATTACCTGATACTGCTGATTGCCGCCGTCCTGCTCCTCACGAGCGCCTCGCTAGCTGAGGCGCAACAAAAGGAGAAGAAAAAAAAGAAAGATGCCCCGGCGGACAACAGCGGGCTGGCCATGCCCTTGACCGATGAACAGCAGATCGATTACATGATCTCGGAAATGCTTGGCGCCTGGCAGTTGGGAGACATTGAACGCCTCCACAAAGCCTACGCAGATGAAGTAGTCGTTGTGAGCGGAGTATGGGCTCCGCCGGTGATCGGATGGAACAATTATCTGGCGAGCTACCAGCTGCAGAAGGCGCGCATGCAGCAAGTGCGCATGGATCGAATAAATACTCTCGTCAAAGTGGATGGAACTGTCGGCTGGGCGTGTTATCAGTGGGACTTTGGCGCGACCGTGGACGGGCAGCCCTCCTCGGTACAGGGGCAAACGACGCTCATTTTGGAGAAGCGAAACGACCACTGGGTGATCGTCCACAACCACACTTCTCTGGTGCCATCGGTAAACCCCTCGGGCACACAACCCAAGGCGCAGCCCCAGCCGGACAAGCCTTCGTGACACCGGCGTGGTGTTGGCCACAGCGCCACATTCGATGCGTCAGAATCCTGACTGCTTCAATCCTTCATAGACCCACAACCCAGCAATCACCAGCAGCAACACGCCCGCGGCAATACCGCTTGCCATGATCGGCCGCGAGAGGGCGCGAATCTTGCCGACAAGCTCGCGCTGCTCCTTGGCCATAAGTTCTTGCGCTGCATCGATGAAGAGCTGATCATCTTCGCGGCCTTCGAGGAGACTCTTTCGCAACAACAACACCAAGAAGGCGGCAAAGACGACTCCCCAGACGATCAGCAGGTAAAAGATTATCCCTGCATGCGGCGTTTCCATGGTGACCTCCCGTTGGAACCGGACCGCGATGCCTGTCCTTGGGCGGCAGGCAAGGGGTAGTACGGTGTTCTGAGGCGGAGTATACCACTCCCAATTCAAATTTCTAGAGGCGCCGATAAGAAAAACTGATGGCGGGACTGCCACGTTTGCGGCCCCTATCCGCCTTTTTTCCGGCATTTTCGAGGTGCTTTGCGCCTCGCGTTGACAAAGCAAAAGGTGGCGGGCACAATGAAATTGCTTCGCTTTGCCGCATTCGTGCCCGAATGGCGGAACTGGCAGACGCGCCAGGTTCAGGACCTGGTTCTCGCAAGGGAGTGGAGGTTCGAGTCCTCTTTCGGGCACCAGTATCCTTCCTAGAACCTCACGCAGAAAACGCCTGCGAAAAATCCGCACAGTTCATGCCCGCGGCCGTCGAGGTTCTCCTCCTTTTCGGATTGGCCTCAGCGGGCGCATAATCAGGCACGAGAATAACTCCTATGGCCGCCAATCACATTTGCCTCTCTGCACCGGTCCAGCGCCTTCCGCGGGCGCTTACCTGGACAAATGAACACTGCCGCTAACCAGTCGCTATCTCCCAATCCTGAGAAACAGCCATTTCTGGCGGACGGAATGCCCGTAGTCCTGTTCCTTGCGCTCGCAAATTTCCTGTTCCATTGCTATTTCAACAATCGTTATGGCTACTTCCGCGACGAATTCGATTACATGGCCTGCGGCGATCATCTCGCCTGGGGCTATGTGGACCAGCCTCCCTTGGTGCCGTTCCTCATCAAAATTTGCCGCCTGATTCTCGGCGACTCTCTTCGCAGCATTCGCTTCATTCCGGCTCTTGCATCCTCAGCCGCCGTCATCCTGACGGCAATGATTGCTCGCGAACTCGGCGGCCGCCGCTTCGCGATTCTACTTTCCGCTTTGGCGTCCGTGGTTGCGCCCGTATACCTCCTGAACGGCGGCATACTCTCCACCAATTCTCTCGAGCCTGTGCTTTGGATGGGCTGCGCTTATTTTGTCATCTTGGCCATTAAACGCGAGGAGCCCCGTTATTGGCTCTGGTTCGGCCTGGTCGCTGGCCTCGGCCTGGAAGAGAAATACTCGATTGCCGTGCTCGGTTTCGGCATTGTCGTCGGTCTGTTGCTGACGGAGCAGCGCCGCACCTTTGCCAGCAAATGGATATGGCTGGGCGGCGCACTCGCCTTTCTGGTTTTTCTCCCCAATTTACTTTGGAATGTCCAGCAGCACTGGCCCTTCGCGGAGCTCATGCGCAACATCAAGGCCGACGGCCGCGACGTTGTACTTTCCCCCGTGGCGTACTTCGCTCAACAGGTTCTGATAATCCATCCGTTCCTCGCGCCGATCTGGATCACCGGCGTCCTCGCCTTTTTCTTCTCTCCCCGGTTCAAACCATATCGGCTCTTTGGCTGGTGCTATCTGGCCGCATTCACCGTGTTCGTCGTCATGAAGGGGAAAAACTACTATCTCGCGCCAATCTATCCGGTGTTCCTGGCGGCTGGCGCGGTCATGATCGAAAACTTGATCGAACGATCGCGGCAAGTCTGGCTGAAACCAGCGATCATCGTGCTCCTTGTTGCCGGTGGAGCTTGGTTTGCACCTGTGGTCGTTCCGGTTCTTCCCGTCGATCAATTCATTTCCTACATGCGCAAGCTGCCTTTCCCCGTGCCTCGCAGTGAGCACAGCCACTTGCGCGCGGTTCTCCCGCAGCACTTCGCCGATCAGTTCGGCTGGGAGGAGATGGTCTCGACCGTGGCGCAGGCTTACTCCCGGCTCTCTCCGGAAGAGCGGCCGGGCTGCGGCATCTTCGCGCAAGACTACGGGCAGGCGGGCGCCATCGACTTTCTTGGCCGCCGCTACGGATTGCCTCCCGCCCTCAGCGGTCACCAAACCTACTTTCTCTGGGGCCCACGCGGTTATTCTGGAAATTGTCTGATCGTCCTAGACGACAAGCGGGAAGTTCTGGAAAGCGAATTCGAGCACGTCGAATACGTGGGAATGTCGGACAACCCTTACGCCCTGGAACGTGAAATCCCTGTCTTCATCTGCCGCGGCGCAAAGTTCGGGACCTTGGCTGACATCTGGCCTCGCTTGAAAAAATGGCGCTAATAATCCGGCGGCGCACTAATCTCAGTGAATCGAACGGCTGCGCACGGCGATGAGCGAAACCTGTTCGAGGTCCGGGTACTGCTCTTCTTCATCCGGTTTGCGTTCCGCAGGCGGAATCTGCTGCACCGTTGTTTGCGACGGCAAGCTGCCTTTGAAATATTTTCGGTACACCTTCTCGAACACAGGCAAGTCCGTCAAATCGTCCAGGTAAACGGTTGCTGAGACAACTTGATCGAACTTCATGTCTGCCTCTTCCAGGTTATCGAGCTGGTTGCGCATCGTCTGGCGAACCTGCTGCGAAGTTGTCGCCGCGTACACGCCGCCATTGGGTCCGGGAATGAATCCGCTCTTCGCGGAACAATACAGCGTGTCGCCGGCGAAGACGCAGGGGCTCGCGGTCGGGCTGGGCGGCATGTTTTTGGGACGCACCGCGCGTCTTTGGCTCAAATCGCGCACGGCAACGCCCGTGTACGCGATGCGCGCGCCCTCCGGCAGGCTCGATACTTGTATCGTTGCGCGCGCCGGAGTGTTGCCGAATTCAAACCGCCGCGCATAGTGCTCGTTCATGATGCGCATCGGAATTTCCCGCGTCAGGTAAGGATTCACGAACACCATATTGCTCAGCTTGAGCCCCGCGGCTTCGACGACTGCTCTCAACCGCTCGAGCGCAAAATCCACCTGAGTGGCCGCATCTTCAGGAACTTTTCCGCTGGAGGGATCGCTGCCCGGCATCGTGGAGACAAATAGCCGGTCATGCGTGAGCATCGCCAGCGAATAGGCCCCGTCCGGCTTGTAATTCGGCGGATAAACGGGCTGCTTGCCGGTGAGGTCGCGGACCGCGACCCCGGTAATTTCAATCGGAGGCTCGGGCACGCGGGCAACCCCCAAAACTGCGCGTGCCGGGGGAGTTTTTGTAAAATATTCAGCGAAAACTTTGTTCAGTTCGCCGTATTGATGGATGTCTTCGAGGTAGACTTGAAGATAGACGACGTGTTCCATCGTCAAGCCCGCTGCCTCGACCACCGCTCTTACATTTTCAAGTGACTGGCGAGCCTGCTGCGCGAAGTTTGCAGGCATGCTCCTATCCGGGCGGCGAGGACCCTGCCCCGAAACATACAAGTAATCTCCCGCGTCCACACTGGGAGGACCCAAATCGTTGCTCCGGGCGGGAGCTTGTTGCGGTGTGGCGGCAGGCAGCTGGGCTTGCGCACCTAAAGTGAAAGAAAGCAACAATCCTGACAGCGACAACTTCTTCATGCGGCTTTTCCTTTGCGCGCGGCATTCAAAATCTCCCGCAGCCTTTGTCCCACGATGATTTCTTCGCCGGGCTGAATAGTCATGGAGACCAGCTCGATCCGGCTGGGCTCTTTGTTTTCTTTTTTGTTAGGCTTTGGAAATCCTTCGCGCACCGCCGGAACCAGGCTCGGATTATCGGCGCCAAGAACTTCGATGACGGGATCGCCTTCCCGCAGTTTTTGCACGCAATCGCTGACGCGGAATCCCCACGCCTGTTGGTCCCACGAAACTCTCAGCGTCGGAAAGCGATTCCCGTCGTCGGGGATATACATTTCGGTTTTCACGCCGGGCACCGTCTCCACGAGTTTCGCGATGCGATCTATCCGCGCGTTCCATTCGCTGTAGAGTTTCTTCGAATCGATTTTCAGCCAGGTCTCCACCGCCGTAAGGCACCCGATTATTTCTTCTTTGCCGACCTTCATCGGCCGGCACACCGCCCCCTCCCATGGATTGGAGTTGAGCAGCGCAGCCTCGATCAAATCCTTCCTGCCGAGCAGCAAGCCGCTGCACTGCGGCCCCTGAAGCCCTTTGCCTCCCGAGAAGGTATAAAGATCGATTTTCATTTTGGCGTAAAGTTTTATGTTGTCGATCGGGGGAATTCCTGCAGCGTCGTCCAGGAGCATCGGCACTTTATGGTCTTTGGCCAGCGAAACTTCCCGCGCAAGCTTCTCGCCCAGATCCGTCGTGTAAATCATCGCCGTATTGTCGTTGACGGCGTTCGCGATTTCTTCCGGGGACTCGACCAGCACGAGTTTCGCGCCCGTCAGCCGGATGGCATTATCAAAAGCGCTCCGGCCGCCGACCATGATGACTTCGTGTTTCAGCCCGGTCGTATCGGGAAGCTGCCAGATATTTTTCGGATCGCTGCCGGCCATGCAAGCCGCCGTGGCAGCGGCCATCGCGCCCGCCGCTCCGGAGGTGACGATGCCGGACTCCGCGCCGGTCAATTCCGCCAGCCTCCGCCCCACCCCGCGCTGCAGCTCCATCATGTTGACGAAATACTTCGCCGCTTCGGTTTGCGCCGCGCTTACCTCGGGAAACTGGAGGGATCCGCTCAGGTAAGTCCACGTCCCCCGGCAATTGATGACCGTCTTGACTCCCAGGCGGCTAAACACGTTGTTCCGCGGATCGAATCCGAGAGCGGTTGCGGATTTTTCATAGAGGCCGCGTGCGGCAATTTGGGTCAGCAGCGGCGAGGCCACCAGCATTTTCATGAATCCCCGGCGGGAAGATTCGCGCGCAATCGGCATGGGTCTTGTTCCTCCTGATTCTTTTCGTCAAGCCGTCATGTATCATGGAACACACCGGGCGCAAATCAAAATCTTTCGTTTCATTACGATTTATTTCGGTTTTGATTTAGCATAGCGGCGCCGGCGGCCGGCCATGCGCCAGGACGGAAATTTCCAGTGCGCTGGAGTCCGCACTGTTCTCAGGAGAAACGCCATTCCATTTCCAACTCAGAAGATCCAGTGGATGTGCCCTCTGACTTTCGGCTTTGTCCTCGCGGCCTTGACCGCGAGTCTTGCCTCGGCGCAAGCCGCCGCCGAGAAAAATCCCGCGCCTCGCGGCTCCTGCCAAATCGAAGCGGTGGACTACAAAGGCTGGCACGCGCAGCAACTCTCCAACGCCTGGGTCAAGCTTATTGTCGTCCCGCAAAACGGCGGCCGGCTCATGCAGGTGATCTTCGCGGGCCATCCCTATCTCTTCGTCAACCCTCAGTACGAAGGAAAATATCTCCCGCCGAACGAGGAACGATGGTTCAACTACGGCGGCGACAAGCTTTGGCTCTTGCCCGAAGGCGATGACGACGAGCTGCACTGGCGCGGCAATTCCGATTTGCTCGACGACGGCCCGTACTCTTTTCAGGTCCATTCCTCGGGACGACGCTGCGAAATCGATCTTTCCAGTCCCGCCGATCCTCGAACGGGAATCCAGATCCTGCGCACCATAAGCCTCGACGGAGATTCCCCGCGCATCCTTTTCCACGCCATGATGAAAAACATCTCCGGGCACTCGGTCGAATGGTCCGTGCAATCCGTTTCCCAGTACGACACCGCCGACGCCAATCAACGCGCGCGGCAGAATCGCGATTTCTGGACCTTCACCCCGGCCAATCCTTCCAGCAGCTATCTGAATCGCTACCATGTACGGTCCGGACCCGCGGAGCCGCATACCATCTCGATTCGCGATGACGGGCTTTTTTCCTTGCGCTACGCCTATATCGCCAGGGAGCTATGGCTCGATTCGCACGACGGCTGGCTGGCTGTCGTTGACGGCAGCTCCCGCTATGCGATGGTGGAACGCTTCCGCTACGATGAAACAAGATCCTATCCGGGAAAAGCTTCGGTGATTTTTTACACGAGCGGTCCGGAGCTGCGCTGGGACGGCGAGGACATGCCTTCGCTTTCTTCGGGAGAAGACCGGAAGGCTCCTTACTACCTGGAAGCCGAGCTCAATTCCCCTCTGGTCCGCCTCTTTCCGGAGGAAACATTCAGCTTCGACACGGAATGGTTCCCCATGCGGGCCGGCGGCGAATTCCACGGCGCAACCGAGGCGGGCGTTATCGTGAATCCGTTTCGAGCGGCGGCTCTTGAAAACGGCAAGCTGCGGCTCTCCGGTTCTTTCGGCGTATTTTTTTCAGGAAAATTAGTGGCCCGTCTTTACAATCAGCAAGGCGGAGCAATCGGTACGGTTCCCCTTGCCGATGTCGAACCCACCGAACTTGCGTCTCTCGCAGTCGAGATCCCTGCCACGGGAAATCCCGGGCGTGTCTCGCTCCACCTCGAAGACAAAAATGGATTGGACCGCGGCGCCCTCGGAGAAGTTCGCGTCGAGGCAATTTCAGGGAAGCAATGAAAAAAGAGAGGCGGGCCAGGTCTTCCCGCCTCCCTTTATATTCCCCTCTCGGGGAATCCAGCTGGCCTGACGGAGGGTGGCCAGTTGGTCGTGTGTTGGCCTGGGTATGTAACCCCGGGCAAGCGAAAAAAGTTTCAGGCAGCTGTAAAAAAGTGAGTAGAATCTTTGAGGAAAAGGAGCGCTGCGGCTCCTGCGCACCCATCCATGCCCCGCCCCTCCCATCTCAGTCCCGATAACATATTGCGTTTTCTGCAAGTTAGGAGCGCACCCGCCTCCACAAACGATATCGCCAGCGGTCTCCATCTGGGGAAAGGCGATCGCCGCCACCTGTTCAAAATGCTCGCGAAACTGAAAAAGCGTCACGCGATCGAAGAACTTCCCGGAGAGCGTTACCGCCTTCCGGGCCGCAAGACCGAACAACCGGCTCCTTCGACGGGCCGCAATCTCGAACCCGCCAAGCGTCCTTCGGACATCCCCAGCCGCGATGAAATCAAAGGCCGCCTCGTCCTCCACCATGACGGCTATGGCTTCGTTGTGCCGGATAAGCCCATGCCGCAGCTTGACGGCGACATTTTCATTCCCCGTGATGCCGTCGAAGACGCCATGCATGGCGACCACGTCCTGGTAAAGCTCGGACGCGTGGCCGGTCTTGCCGGATCGCAAAGGGCCGAAGGCCGCATCGTGCGAATTCTCGGCCGCGCGCATCCCTCCGTGGTCGGCTTGTTCCGCTATGGCCCGCGAGGAAACGCCGTCCTGCCGTACGACGTCCGCATCCAGCACGAAATCGAAATTCCGCCCGGCGAAGAGTTGACGCCGGCGCTGCGACAAAAATGGGAGCATGAGCTCGCGAAAGAACACGGCGCGCGTTCGAAACGCGTTCCACGAATGCCGGAATTGGACGGCGCAGTGGTGAACGTCGAGCTGCTTCGCTATCCGCGCGCCGGTGCTGCCCCTACGGGACGCATTCTTGAAATTCTCGGCCGCCCGGGCGAGCTCGGCGTGGATACCGAAATCATCATTCGCAAGCACCACCTCCCTCACCAATTTTCATCCGAAGTGGAGGAAGAAGCCCGGCACCATGCGCGGCCCGTGCACGAGACCGATTGCCACGGACGCGAAGATTTTCGCCATCTCCCCATCGTCACCATTGATGGCGAAACGGCTCGCGACTTTGACGATGCCGTCTACGTGGAGCGCCGCGCGCACGGCGGCTGGCATCTTCAGGTGCACATTGCCGACGTGGCGCACTACGTTCGAACGTCCACCGCGCTCGACGGCGAAGCGCGCCTGCGCGGCACCTCCGTTTATTTTCCGGACCGCGCCGTTCCCATGCTCCCGGAAGCGCTTTCGAACGGTATCTGCTCGCTCAATCCCCGCGAGGACCGCCTGGTCATGAGCGCGCTCATGGAGTTCGACGCCTCGGGGCGCATGCGCGACGCTCGCATGACGCCCGGCGTGATCCGTTCCGCCGAGCGCATGACTTATACGAACGTGAACAAAGTGCTCGAAGGCGATTCGGAGATGGCTGCGCGTTACGCCGGGCTCGCCCATCATTTCCAGGACATGAAAGAGCTGGCCCTGCTCCTCAACGCGCGCCGCAACGAACATGGCTCCATCGATTTCGATCTGCCCGAGCGCGTCATCGAATTCGACGAAGAGCAGCGCATGATCGGCATCTCCCGCAGCGAGCGCAATATCGCCCACCGCCTTATCGAGGAGTTCATGCTTGCGGCGAATCGCGCCGTGGACGGATATCTGTTGCACCGCGGAATTGCTTCGTTGCACCGCGTCCACGAAAAACCCGATGTCCGCAAGGTGCTCGAATTCGAAGAATTGGCGCGCGCGTTTGGTTATTCGCTGGGTGTCGAGGACCTGCAGCAGCGCGAAATCGCCGTGCGCCACGGCCGCGTGCCCGCGCCCGCAAAGGCCGGGCGGCCGGAGTCCTTCGGCCACGGCAGGGAGCGCGGCATGCGCGTCGCGCTCCCTGGTTCCGCGGAGATTCGCATCACCCCGAAGCATTATCAGCGGCTGCTGCAAAAACTGGCCGGAAAACTGGAAGAGCGGATCGTTTCCTACCTCATGCTGCGCTCCCTCAAGCAGGCGCGTTACGCCGCTGACCCTCTCGGCCATTTTGCGCTGGGCTTCGATGAGTACGCGCACTTCACCTCGCCCATCCGTCGTTACCCCGATCTCATCGTGCACCGCATCTTGAAATGGGCGCTCGCCCACCCGAAAGAGGCTCCGCCGGCAAACGTTTCCGCGCAAGCCGGACGCGCCACGGAAGCGACTCTCCATTCCTACAGGCAACTTGAGGAAATCGCCGCGGAAACATCCGAAGCGGAGCGCCGCGCCACCGCCGCCGAACGCGAGCTGATGGATTGGAAGACGGCGCAATTCATGGAAACGCACCTGGGCGAAGAATACGAAGCGCTGATCATTTCCGTGCAGAAGTACGGTTGCTTCGTCGAACTCTTCGAAGTTTTTGTGGAAGGATTGCTGCCCATCGGCGCGCTCGAGGAAGCCGCCAATGCGCGCTGCGTCTACCGCGAGCGTGATCACGCCATTGTCGCGCTGCAAAGTGGAGACGGCCGGCGGGGAGCGCCGGGCTTGCGCCGCGGCCGTGGCGCAAAGCCTGCGCAGTTGTCCTGGCGCCTCGGCGACCGCGTTCGCGTTCGCGCCGAACGCATCGATCCGATGCGGCGCCGCGTGGAGTTCGCCCTGATTGGCGCGGAGTAATCGGGACCGGGAGGAAAATCAGCGGGCAAGCTCGCCAGAGGGTTGCATCGCGTGCAGTAGCCGCCGCACCGGGCGCGTAACGATCGCCGCGAGTCTCGCAAGCGGATACCAGAACCGGCTGCGCAAGGAAAGTTGCGAGATCAGAAACCCCAGCGCAAGTTGCCCCGGTGCATCGAGATCGATCCGCCGTCCGCGCCGGTAAATCCGCATCACACGGCCGAGAAGCTCCTGTTGCTCCAGCAATCCGTCGCACGTCGGATGCGCATCGCCCTTGGCGCGAAATTGCGCGGCGCCCCGCGCCCCGCGCTTTTCGATGATGCGGTGCACAAATAATTGACTCTTCCGGCGGAAGAGCACCACGTCGCCGCACCGAATCGCATCCGCGGAAACTCGCCTTATGTTGGCAATATCGCCCGGACGCACCCAGGGCAGCATGCTGGTGCCCTGTACACATAGCGAGACGCGCCCGCGCCGTTCGAGCGCTGCGGCGATGTTGGCAGCGTCGCTATTGCGCCGTTCACCGCCGCCGCGTTTCGGGGTATTTCTGCGTTCGAAAATAGCCTGCATCTCCATGCCTGCGCTTCCCTGCCCGATCGCTTAAAACAAATCGAACGAGAAGATGTGGCCGGTCGAGTCACCCACATAGAATTTCTGAATAACGGTGTCAAAACTCGGATCGCCGATCGTCGCGCCGGCATTAATGAGTCGATTAGCGGCGTTCGCGCCGGTTGTCGGATTGATCTTGTACAGATGCCCGTCCGAAGAAGCAACGTACATGAATTCTGCTTGCGGCGGCGAAGTGAACATGAGTGAAGACGGGTTGGTAATCGCGGGATTGACCCACCCGCCCGGTGAAACCGTAAACGTAACTGGACCGCAGACTGCCAACGGGTAGAGCACATGAACCTTCGATACCCCGGTCGCAGTGGAGAAGAACACATCGTCGTTCAAGGCCGCGGTTTCAATGGGAATGGGGAAGCCACGGGGAGTGACGCCGAGAGCGGCGCTGCTCTGGGCGCAATTATTGATATCCGTGCGCACGGCGTAGAGCACCCCGCCGTTGGTGGTGACGTAGATCACACGGCCGTCAGCGTTTTGCGTCGGCGCCTGGTCGATATCGTTTAGATTGAAGGACGCCGATAGATTTCCGGTATTGGTGTCGATTTTCCAAAGGCTGGGCTGGCCGATACCACCAATGGAGCGGCTCGCGACCCAGACCATGTTGTTGACGTAGTCTACGTATGGGGTGGCGTTCACGATGTCCATGTTTCCCGGATTGAATGTCCAAACTGTTGCGCCGGTATCTCCGTTCAACCCGAAAACCTTATTGTTGGTTGTGCTGCCCGCACCAACATTTCGCGTGACAACGATGACGAGGTCAAAAGCATTGAGGTAACCCGCGCCGCTGAACGACTTCACCTGGACCGCCGGGGCCGCCAGGAAACCGCTGCCGGCGCCAGTGGTCAGCACGGCGGTTTGCCACAATAAGGCGCCCGTGTCTGCGCGGAAGGCATAAACAGTGCCGTCGCCTGCAGCCACATAAGCGACCGCGCAAACATTCTTGCAGGTCGGGTTGGATGTATCGCCCGCAGCGATCAGGGGCGGCCGTCCTTGGATCGCTCCACCAGTGACACCTGAGACTCCACCCGGCTGATAATTGCGCTGGCCGTTGGTCACGGACATGGCGTGAACGGTGTTGTCGTTTCCACCGGTAACTACAATATTTCCGGGATCCAAGGCAGGCGCTGCGAGAGTCGTTGCGCCCGTCTTGTAACTCCAGTTCTTATTCGCGCCCCCGCCGGTCATCGTGGTGTTCGTTTGTGTAGAGGTGTTGCCGAAAGAATAGTGAGGCGCAGCAGGAGAAGCCGCTCCTGCAATGGCCGTGGCATCGTGGGTGTAGGCTTTGTAGTCGTACTTCGTGCCCGGAAGAACAATGCTGTTGTCTCCGTTTTCATCAAAGGCGCTGACGGTCGCGAACGCGCCGGTGTTAGCGGCGATGAATTGCCCCGCAAGAGGCTGCGCTCCGGTGTTGTAGACTGTTCCGTCCGCGGGAGCGAAGGTCGGCGCAACGTTTCCTGCCTGCTTGGCGAACAACACTCCGTCATAGTTGGCGTTTGTCGAACCAATCGGGAACGTCCAGTTCAGCGTGATTTCTGAAATTCCCAGCGTCGGGGCGCTCAAAGTCACATCGCGTAAATAGTGCAGGTTGAGCGTCGGCTGGTTGGCGACGATGTTTTCGCGGGAGCCATATAACGGCGACAAGGCATTGGCCGACTCGACAGCGAGAGCGGTTGCCGGCTCCGGCTCGGTGTAGCGGCGCGCCAGGAAATTGTCGAAGTCATAGTTCACCGGATCGCCGTCATAGACAAAGAGTCCGACGGAACCCGCGGTTGCAACATTGTTATCGCCAATGATGGACGGCGCCTGAAGTACGCCATTGACAAAAGTGCGCAGTGTTGCGGGACTTCGGAAAAACGCTCCGCCAACCGTATAGAACGTGCCGTCGACCCAAGGGTAGAGCGGCTGCTGGAGGCTATTGAACGCACCGGCGTTCCAATAGGCTAACTGCGACACTCTCTGGTTCGGAAGTGCCCCGATCGTGATGAACTGCAGACAGGAACGGTAGGCAGTCAGATTGCCGGCAACGTTCCCGCCAACGCGCCCAATCGGACAGCCGGTGCTTTCCAAGGTGTTAGCCGAACTCATGCGGACGTCAGCCTGAACCCAAACGTCGCGTTCCGTAGTGACGGAGCTAACTTTAATGATATTCCTGACGGCGGCGGTCGCGTTGGATTCGCGGAGGATCCGATTCGTGCCGACATCGGCCACGACGTTCCAAGGGCCGCCCCCTTGTACTGTCCAGCCAGCAGGCGGCTGATTGAGCGTATCAGCATCAAAATTATCGTAGGCGAGAAAGACATTGTTCAAGTTTGCAGGCGGAGCCGGCGCGTTTGCGTTGCCGTAGAACATTGAATAGCTCGCGTCTGTGCCATTGGCAGCAATATCGGCCTGCAACTTGAACCAGATAGTCGTGTTGACCGCATTGCAGTTGATTACCTGCCGGTCGAGCTGCGTCCACGTGTTGGCCGCAAAGCGTGCGATTCGCAAATCGTTGCAATCGGCGCGCATCTTTCCCGCGGTGACCAGAGCCGCGGTGTTGAAACCAGTGATCTGCGCGCTGTAGCCGTTGTATCCGTTGAAAGGTGCGTTGGCGCCAACGGTCACTGTGATCGCCCGAGTGAAGGACCACGTGGCTCCGTCTTCCAACTGATCTTTCACCAGCAAGCCATAGTTCGGGATCGTTCCATTGATCCAGCCTTGGGGAATATTCGCGGAAGTCGAATCGCTCAAGACGTTGAACGAAATAGCTGTCCCCGCTGTCGTTCCCGAAGGCTGCGTGTCCGTCGCCGTGGGATCGAAATCGCCTCCCGGCGTGACCCATGCCAGCACTCCATCCCGCGTATTCCAGGTGACACCGGCTTCCGTCCAGTCGGTCGTTCCGGTAATGCGATGCGCTTCCTGGTTGCGGCTGGTAAAGAGCGGTGTAGTTGGAACGAGATTCAGCGTGGACGTTTTCATCGCGGTGTTGGAATTCAGCCCCGTCGTGCTCAGATCGAAACGCACCAGGGAGCGCTGGTTTGCATTTTGCGCGGTATGCGTGGAAACCGTTATCGCAGCGCCGTTATTGGTCGTGGGAGCGGCTTGATTGGCCGTGGCGTCTCGAGTTGATGTCACCGCGGTTTGTTCGTCCGAGAGAAGCGGTGTCGCCGGACAGACAAGCAGCCACGCGAGAATCCACCGGAGAGTTATCCCGGGATAATTACGCAAAGATTTGGAAGCCGCGTTCATCGTTCTGCTTTTTCCTCAGCTTTGGCTGCGGGCGGGGGCTGGCGGGGGACCAGCGTGAATTCCGATTCAAGCGCGAGGCGGTCATCCAGGAGGACGCGCACACGCCACGTCCCGCTAAGATTTCTCTGCGTGATATACGTTCCACCGACTGGCAGCACCGTCAGAACCGAGGAATCGCCCCGGCTCTTCATGAGCAGGGTGGAAATCCCTTCCGGATGAACTTTGTTGGCTTCAGCGATCAGGTGAGGCGTCGGTGGGACGGGTGAGACTTCGTTCTTGAACGCCGGGGCCATGGCCGCAACCGGCGAAGCACCGCCAATCGAAAACCGCGTCTTCTTTGAGGAATAAATGCTGCCACCCGGCAAGAGAAATTCCACCGTCTGCACATGCTGACCGCTCACGCCGGGCCACACGACAAATACGAACAGATCGCGAAGGTCGGCGATAGCAAATGTATCTTGCGTGGTCCGGCAGGAAGTATCCGGCGTCTCGCAATAGAAGATCTCCGGCCCGCGGGGCCGAGGTTGAGGGCGCTGCGGGCGTAGCCGCGCATCGGAAGTAGAATCGCCCCTTTCCTCGTTGGACTTGACCAGCCGGTTCGAAGATTGGGCAGCCGCCTCCTGGGAAACGCACAAGAGCAGGCCGAGAGAAGCGAAAATTAGAACAGCGAGACGAATTCGTCCCATATCTGCCTCTGCAGACGAGTGATAGATCTGCCCTTGATCCGAACTGGAACACACCAAAAAAGCCAGTTCGGAAATGAATCATTGTAGGTTCTTAATGTAGAATGATGTTTCGGATAGGAACGGTCAATGGACTTATAGTCCTATTTGCCTAATTCTACAGTACTGAATTGAAACAGCTTATAGGCGATTGGCTATTTCCGGACGCCCTTTTGGGCGCTACGACCGCCGCGGTGCCGCGTTGCACAGGCCACCCTGGCCCGGCAGCTTGCCGCACGCCAACGCCAACGTTTCGTAAATCGGCTCCGAGGTCACATTCGGCTTGGCGTAAGGCTTCCTGGTGCCGGGAGCAGCCGGCTTCTCAGATGATCTCTTGTTGTCTTCGGCCATTTCGTTCTCTCGTTAATTCAATCTTGGCACAAAAGAACCGCTTTCGCCGATTAAGGTTGCCTTTATTACACTGGGGCCCTGCTCCGCATGCATTGCGCTAATCGGGTTCACAACTCCCGCGAGCTTCGCTTTTTGTTCGGCAAGCTGGCAGGCGCGTTCATACGCTCCCAGCATGTCCCCGCCTTCCATCCACGCCAGTCCCGGGCAGCGCTCGCAATACGCGCGTATTTCGCAGCGTGAACATACCGGAAGCTGGCTCTCGCGAACTGCACGCAGCTGCTCCAGTTGCGTCGCGTGATACCAGATGTCCGCAAAGCGTTTGCGCCGCAAATTCCCGGCGGCCTGCGGCAGCTGCACACAGGCAAAAACATCGCCGTAGGGCGAGATGTAGCAGCTATTGTGACCCGCGCTGCAAGGGAGATCGTCGTAGGCGGAGCCGTCCATCCCGCTTGTCACCGCGCTGCCCAATGATGGCGACCATGTCTCGTTGGCGTTCGCCGTCTGCGAAACCGGTTGAGGATGGCAGCCATTCAGCGCTGGGTCCTGCAGCACCGGCAGAAGCTCTGCTATGGTGGCGCGATGCGCCAGAGGTCCGCCGCTGCCGTCCATCATCGGCGTAATCGTCAGATCCAAAACATACGGCACGCCCAATCTCTCCGCCAGCGCCATCACCCCGCGGTAAGCCATCAGATTCTCTTTCATCAACGGGCAAGCGAGTTTCACCTGCAGCCCTTGCTCGAGCAGCAGGGGAATTGCCGCAAGCGTGCGCTCCAGTGAGCCCGCCACTTTGGTGACGGCGTCGTGCACCGAGGACTCTTCGCTGTAGACACTGATCTGCACGCGCCGCACGCCCAGCTCGCGCAGCCGCGCCGTGCGCTCCCGCGTGACCAGCAGCGCGTTGGTCTTCAGGCTCACGTCAAAGTGCAAACGCCGCGCCGCCGCCAGAATCTCGAATAGGTCCGGGCGCAGAAAAATCTCGCCGCCACTGAACGTCAAAAAGAGCGTGCCCGCTTTGGCGATCTCTTCGAGTACGGCCAGGCATTCGGCCGTGGTGAGCTCTCCGTGGTTCTCGTGATCCAGATAACAGTGCACGCAGCGCTCGTTGCAGCGGTAGGTCAGGTCGAAGTGCACGCTCAGCGGGCGGTGCTTGCGCACGGTGCGCGCGATCAAGCGATCCATCACCGGGGAAGCGCCCGGTTGTGCCGTCACGCTCAACGCGGCGCCCCGGCCGGGGCCGTTCCGGCCGCCATAAGAAGCTTGCTCGAAACCAGCTGCTGCAATAGCGCTTCGGTATCCGCCAGGGCGGCGCCAGGCGTCACTTCATACTCCGCGGCCAGCAATGCGGCCAGCTCCGCGGCGGTCCGCCGGCCGTCAATGTTTTTCCACAGAAAGCTGCCCGTCTCGTTCAGCTCGTGCATCACGCTTTCCGCCGGCGAGATGATCACCGTTTCATCATCGATCTCTCGCCACGCCAGTGCAGGGTTTTTCTGCCAGGGGCCGTTGGGCGTCGTGCTCATGAAGGCAGTGCCTCCCAGAAAGTCTTGTCTTTTCGAAACGCCAGATTGTAACCGGGAATCTCTTTCACCGCCTGCCCAAGAATCTCGAGCAGGCGCTGGTTGGCCGCAGCATCCCCGGAAAAAAACAAAACATTGGGCAAAATGCTGCGCAACAGCCCCACCGGACCGAGCGCCTCAACGCGATTCCGCCCGGCTTGCCTCAACCCGAAAATTCCCGCCACCGGCGCGCTGCTGTTCGAACCCGCCGCGCGGAATTCGCCCCAGAAGGGCGTTCCGTACGCGCGCCATTCGCCTTTTTCCCGCCGCAGGAGCGAAATTTCATCGGTCCATACGCTCCCGGCCGGCGAAAGCGCAGCCACCGTGCTCTTTCCCGCTCCCGAGCCGCCCGTAAATACGTATGCCCGGTCATTCCGCACCACCGTGGCCGCGTGAAGAAGAAATCCCGCGTGCCGCAGCAGCATCCAGCTCAGCAGGATACGCAGCAGGGAATCGAGCGCGTAAGCGTTCTTTGCCCCGGTGAATTGCGACTCCGCGGAAAACGCGCGCAGCGAGGCATGCTGCGCTTCGAAATCGTAAGCAAACTCCGGATTCTTCCCGTTTTCCAAAAAAAAATCTTGCACGTAAATCGAGAAAGGATGCGCTTGTTCGGCCCCGAATCCGTGATACCTCTCTCGCGCCTCGGAAAAAACCCGCGCGTCGGAAACATGAAGACGAAGGGGTATGCAACCAATCGACAACTCGAGTTGCTGCTCCAGACCCCGCCCAAGCGTAGTTTGTGAAGCGCTCAAAGAACTCCTTCATCTTTGCGGACGGATGCGCGGGTGCGGGGAAGAAACGCACACCTCTCCGCGGACTCACTCTTAGAGTTATCTTAGTTTTGCTCGCAGACCTACCGTCAAGTCAAGCGGATGTTGCCGGAGTCGGCGAAAGTGGAAACCCCTTCTCCGCCAGATTTCCTGCCCCAGCCGGTTTCTCTTGCCCTCGGCGCGCTTCGGGCACTTCATCCTCTTCTGTTATTCTAGTGACAGACAAATGTGCGGCGGGCCACTTCTTCGCCACACAAAACTGCTTGGGAAGGATTGATCGATCGTGAGTTCATCCACATTTTCCACGCAAACCATCAAGCGCGCCTTCAATTTCAACGCCGGTCCGGCGGCCCTTCCGCTCCCCGTGCTCGAACGCATTCGCGAAGAGCTGCTCGATTGGCACGGCACCGGCATGTCCGTCATGGAGATGAGTCACCGCTCGCCGGAATTTGAAGGCATTGCCGCGCGCGCCGAAGCGGGCCTCCGCAAACACCTCGCCATCCCCGACGATTACGCCGTCATCTTCCTCCAGGGCGGCGGCAGTTTGCAGTTCACCATGGTTCCCATGAACCTTTGCTTGCAGGGAAAACCCGTGGACCTGTTGCACACCGGCATGTGGACGGGCAAAGCGCTCGGCGAACTGAAAAAAGGAATCCTGCACCGCGTTGCTGCTTCGACAGAAGCAGTAAAATTCACTCGCCTCCCGCGCGCGGAAGAAATCTCGCTCACTCCCGATGCTTCCTACGTTTACATCTGCACCAACAACACCATCGAGGGCACCCAGTGGCGCGCGCTGCCGGAGACCTGCTCTGTGCCTCTCGTCGCCGACATGTCGTCGGATATCGCGTCGCGCTCGATGGACGTGAAGAAGTTCGGACTGATCTTCGCCGGCGCCCAGAAAAATCTCGGCCCCTCCGGCGCCACCGTCGTCATCATCCGCAAAGACCTCGCCGAGCGCGCCGACAAAAACTTGCCCACCATTCTCCAATACCGTACCCACATCAAGGAGCGCTCGCTTTATCACACTCCGCCTACCTTCGCGATTTACGTCATTGGCCTGGTGATGGACTGGTTCGACGCCGAAGGAGGCATCAGCGTCATCGAAAAACGCAACGTCACTAAAGCCGCGTCGCTCTACGATGCCATCGACTCGAGCGGCGGCTTCTACACCTGCCCGGTCGAAAAATCTTCACGCTCGAAAATGAATGTCGTCTTCCGGATAGCCGGTGGCGTCGCCCGCTCTGCGGCCGCCCAGGGCGTCGATCGCTTCGCGGTCGCCCAGGACAACGTGGCACTCGAAAAGGAATTTCTCGAAGAAGCCGCCGCTGCGGGAATCGTCGGCATCGCCGGCCACCGCTCCGTCGGCGGCATGCGCGTCTCTCTCTACAACGCTGTCACCCTCGAAGCCGTCGAAACTCTGGTCAGCTTCCTTCGCGAATTCCAACGCACCCGCGGCTAAGACTGCCCAATAGCAAACGGGCAGAAGCGCCCGTTTGCCTCTGCCCGTATCACTGGATTGCGTTGTAGCCTTCGCTTACACCAAGTCGAAGAGGAGCACCTCGGCGTCTTTCACGCCCGTCAGCTCGACAGTCTTCTCTTCGGAGATGGCCGCCCCATCGCCTTCTTGAAGCTGCGTCCCGTTCAATTTCACGCTCCCTCGCGCCACTTGCACATAAGCATGCCGGTCCGGCTTCAGTTCGTGCCGCACAGACTCTCCCGCGCCGAGCACCGTCGCGTACAGCTCGTTGTCTTGACGTATCGTGACCGAGCCGTCCCGCCCATCTGGCGAAGCGACCAAACGCAGTTTTCCCTGCTTCTCAGCGTTGGCGAAAGTTTTCTGGCCGTAAACCGGCTTCAGCCCCTTCTTCTCGGGGAGCATCCAGATCTGCAGCAAGTGCGCCGGTTCCGTCTTCGACGCATTGAACTCGCTGTGCGTCACGCCCGTTCCCGCGCTCATGTACTGCACGTCACCCGGACGAATCACCGAGCCGTTTCCCATGCTGTCGCGGTGCGCCAGCGCCCCCTCGAGGACGTAGGTGATGATTTCCATGTCCCGGTGCGGATGCTCCGGAAAACCAGCCCCCGCCGCGATGCGGTCGTCATTCAGCACCCGCAGCGTGCGGAATTGCACGTGCTCCCGATCGTAGTATTCGGCGAACGAAAATGTGAAATAGGTATTGAGCCACCCGTGGTTGGCGTGCCCGCGTTCCTCGCTCTTGCGAATCTGCATCATAGCCGGCCTCCTGTCCTTGCGCCTGCATAATACTTGTTACAACGACTATTGTCAAGAGGCATATTCCTGCCCCGCTCCCTGCCCCCGCCTCCCCGCGGCCGCACTCAACTCGCTGATTTCCTTGCCACTTCCCTCTCCTCTACCCTCATTTCCGGCGGCGCCTTCTTTGGTGTAGAGTGGTGTTGTTGTGCGGCGCGTGCCGCAACTTTCGCCGAGGTCCTCGCTATGGATTCCGCTCCGTCCGCAACCCAAGCCAAAAAGCCCACGGGCTCCCCCGCGCCCCGCGAAACCCTCACCATCACCGACAATCGCACCGGCAAGTCTTACGAAGTTCCCGTCACTCACGGCACCATCCGCGCCATGGACCTGCGTCAGATCAAGGTCGACCCCGCCGAATTCGGGATGATGAGTTACGACCCCGCCTACAACAACACCGCCTCCTGCATCAGCCGCATCACCTTCATTGACGGCGACGCCGGCATCCTCCGCTATCGCGGCTATCCCATCGAGGACCTCGCCGAAAAGAGCACCTATCTCGAAACCGCCTACCTGCTCCTCAACGGCGAGCTGCCCAACGCCGCGCAGCTCAAGGAATGGACCTACAACGTCACGCACCACACCTTCATCCACGAGAGCATCAAGAAATTTCTCGACGGCTTCCACTACGACGCCCATCCCATGGGCATGATGATCTCCACCATCGCCGCGCTCTCCACTTTCTATCACGACGCCAAGGATATTTTTAACGCCGAGTCTCGCAAGAAGCAGACCTACCGCCTGGTTGGAAAGATGCCCACCATCGCGGCCTTTTCCTACCGCCATTCTCTTGGCATGCCGTTCATCTATCCGGATAATGAGCTCAGCTATCCCGGCAATTTTCTGAACATGCTTTTCCGCACCACTGAATACCGTTACCGGCCCAATCCCACGCTCGAGCACGCCCTCGACGTCCTCTTCATCCTCCACGCTGACCATGAGCAGAACTGCTCCACGAATACCATTCGCGGTGTCGGCAGCTCGCACGTGGATCCTTATTCCGCCGCCGCCGCGGCTATCGCTGCGCTCTATGGCCCGCTGCATGGCGGCGCCAACGAAGAAGTTCTTCGCATGCTCATGGAAATTGGCTCGGTCCAGAAAGTTCCGGAATATATCAAGAAAGTCAAGGCCGGCGAAACCAAGCTGATGGGCTTCGGCCATCGCGTCTACAAGCACTATGATCCCCGCGCCCGCATCATCAAGCGCGTCGCTTACGAAGTCTTCGACCTCATGGGCAAAAACCCCCTGCTCGAAATTGCCCTCGAGTGCGAGCGCATCGCTCTCGAGGACGATTACTTCGTCAAGCGCAAGCTCTATCCTAACGTGGACTTCTACACCGGCCTCATCTATCAGTCCATGGGCTTCCCCATGACCATGTTTCCCGTTCTCTTCGCCATTCCCCGCACCTCCGGCTGGATTGCGCAGTGGGAAGAGCTTCTGCTCGACGCCGAACAAAAAATCGCGCGCCCGCGTCAGATTTATCTCGGCCACGATACGCGCCACTACGTGCCCATCGAACAGCGCGCCTGATTTCCCCCCCCTCGCGCCCGTTTGCAGTATCATCTTTGAATACTCCCGCGCGGGAAGTCCTTCGACTTCCCCCTCTCACCGCGTATAGTTAAAAGAGCGAGGTTTTATGTCTCGAGTGTCGAATCCATCCGTGAATCCCGTGGCGCGCCGCCGCAGCCAGCGTGTTTTGATGCAGGTTGGCATACGGATTCGCGGTGAAAATACGAAGGGGACGCCCTTCGAGGAAGAAACCGACACGCTCGCCATCAATGCCCACGGCGCTCTCATCTTGCTGCACGCCCGCGTCACCAGCGGCAGCAAGGTCCACATGAAGCACAATCGCACGCAGGAAGAACAGGAATGCCACGTCGTCTTCCTCGGTCCCGTCCGCGACGGCAAATCCGAAATCGGTTTGGAATTTTGCTCGCCTCGCCCGGCCTTCTGGCGCGTCGCCTTTCCTCCCGAGGATTGGAACCCCCGCTCCCCCGAAGCGCGCACCGCCGCCCAGCGCTCAACCAAATAAAACCCGGCGTAGCTCTCTGAGCGAAGTCCCTGTTTCCGTTGTAGCGCCGGGCTTCAACCCAACTCGTCTACCTCGCTTAAACATTCTGCCGCCTTCGCAGGTTTATGTAGGGCCGGGCTTTCGCGTTGTTTGCGTCCCGCCGATTTTGCGGGAAGCCCCGGCCTCTTTCTTGTTCCGTTGTCCGATATGCTCTGGTAATCCCCTTCGCTAGGAAGGCGAAAAGGCCGGGGCCAAGTTGTAGCGCCGGGCTTTCCCTCGGTTTGTGAGGGTCCCGACGGCTCTTGTCGGGAAGCCCGGCATCTTTCTTTACGCTTACCAGCCTTATCAGCCGTGATCGTCCCCCCCGCCTTGACTTGCTTTACCCGTTGATCAACGATCCCGACTTGATCAACGTGTCCAGACCCATCTCCAATTCGCTTCCCACCCCCGCCTTCGACGACCCCAAACACCACATTCGCATCTACCAGGGCGACTGCCTCGAAATCCTCGAAAAAATTCCCGAAAATTCCGTCGACCTCGTCTTCGCCGACCCGCCCTACTTCCTCTCCAACGGCGGCATCACCTGCCACGCCGGACGCATGGTCAGCGTCAACAAAGGCGACTGGGACAAATCCCGCGG
>JBIOGB010000003.1:0-157044 GCA_044447665.1 Candidatus Acidiferrales bacterium
GCTCATAACCCGAAGGTCGTCAGTTCAAATCTGACCCCCGCAACCAATTGGATCAGTTCTTGCGAAAGGCCGGATGCTCCATCCGGCCTTTTTCTTTCTTGCACGGCCAGGAAGCCAGAAGAGTCAGGCTGAATTTCTCCTGCGATTCTTCGCGACGGAAAAATCACCAACTGCTGTACGGCGTTCCCTCAAAAGGGGAAATCTGGTCGGAGCTGGAATGGACGTCCGTTACTCCCGTGCTGCTCTGGTCCGGGCTCAATACGACATCCTTGAATTCGAGGCGCCAGTCTTTTGCGTGCGTGATTGGATCGGTAGGAACAAAGTGGATATAACCGGCGTCTTGCAGATCTTCCAGCGATTGCGGCGCCGCTTCCTTGTCGAGCGTGTAGTTGTCAATGGCCTGGCGCAACGCCTGCAAGTCCTGGTGCAACACGGCTTCGTGTGCGCGCAGCACGGACTTGTCATACCGCACCGCCGCGATCCCCAGGAGGATGAAGATGATGGTCATCACGATCATCAATTCGATGAGCGTGAATCCCCATTCACCTCGGAACCCACATGGCGCCTTTCGATTGTCTCGTCGCACTGTATTCATGACGGCCAGCCCTTGCATCGCTTACCAATCCGCATAACGAGTGCCGTCAGAAGCAGTCGCTTGGGATTTCGAGTACACGTCAAATACATTTCTTCCACCCCAGCTCGTGGAATCGGGGTCGTCTTGCACGGCGCGTAACCCCCATTCCGCACGGCCCGTCATGGGGTCAACGGGTATTTTCCGCAGGAATCGAATCTTCCGGTCGCTGCTTGCACCCAGTTGCACACCGGTAACGAGCGTCTCCAGGTCCGGCGGATAGCCTTCGCTTCCGACTTCCACGCGGATCAAATTGCGGTCCGCCAGGTCTTTGTACCGGTCAATCGCGTCCTTCATCTCGCGCAGATCGCGGCGCAACTCCGCCTCTTTCCTGTGCACAATACTGAACCGCGCAATCGGTAGAGCGGCACTAGAAAGAATAACCAGGATCGAGCAGGCAATGATCAATTCCAACAGCGTCATTCCCGCTTCGGAAGAAAGCCGCCGGCGAATGGAGAGATTCTTCGACATCGGTCTCTAAGTCGGACTACGGCTGAACCTGCAGCGTTGCTTCGCCTGTAACCAGCGGTATGGGCCTTTGCTGCGAATCCTTTGCGTTGACCTGCACGATGGACAAATTCGATGAACCCGGTGCCAGTGCTTTGATGACGATGCCCATCAGCGTGCCGCTGCCATTCACTCCCGAAGTGTTCGGTTGGCGCGTCGCCGAAATAATCGCTTGGCCGTGCTCCTTGTCGACTCTCTGCACGATTGCGATCTCTTGTGTGTTTCCGGAGAGGAAGGATCCGTGTTCGATTTCTTCCACGCTGATCACCGCAGGGTTGTACTGCAACAACAGCGGGATCGAAAACAAGTCGCTCACGTTCTCCACCACCACGCCGATCGTGACGGATTGCCCGGTTTTCAGCGTCAGCGTTTGTGGCTCGAATCGTACGCGTGCCGCTGGCGCCTGCTGTGGATTCGCTGCTCCAGAAGCCCCCGCGCTCGCTGGCGAATTCGCCGGCGCTTGTTGCGTGACGGGCGGCGGAGTAGCAGGCGCGCGAATCTCGCTTTCGCGCCTCACCTGGACGTTCTGGTCGGAACCCGAGGCGATAGTTCGCAAGTTCGCCTTCGTCCATTCGGGAATGCGCACGATGTGCGGAATCATCACGATTAAGACTTCATCTTCCTGGTGGTCAGTAGAATTATCGGAGAAGAGATAATGCAGCAGCGGCATTTTAGCCAGACCCGGCCAGCCACTCAGTGTTTTCGAATCCGTTCTCTGGATTAGCCCGCCGAGAATGTTGACTTCGCCCTCCTTCAGGCGAATGTCATGCTCGATGAGACGCTGGCTGATGATCGGCTGCGTGATACCGCCGATGGTCGCGTCGCCGGTGTGCGAAGAGACTTCCACTCTCACCTTTAAGCTGATTTCATGATTTGGGTGCACGCGCGGCGTGATGTCAATATTGACTCCGACGTCCAAGTATTGAAACTGAGTATTCACCAGAGGGCTGACCGAGCCCACGCCGCCGACTCCGCCGACTCCCACCCCTGCCTGGAAGCTGCCGGTTGCAATGGGAATCTTGTCGCCGATCTTAAGTTTCGCAATCTGGCCATCCACCGATCGAATCTCGGGGTTCTGAATGATTCTTGTCGATGAGTCAGTCAAAATTGCATTTGCCGTAAAGCTCGGCAGCGTCACGCTGTAGTCGGCGCCGGTCAGATGCCTGAGCTGATCGAGAGTCAAGGTGTTATTGGTATTAGTTCCCCCCGTAGTAGGTGTAGTCGTTGCACTGCCCGGCGGTATGACACTGATGGAGGCATGCTGCCCGGGCAAAATGCCTAAATCGCGCAGCCGATCGATTCGCGCCTCCAATACTTCCACCTGGATCACAACCTCCGGTTTGGCCTTATCAATGTCCTGGATCATTTTCTCCGCTAGAGCCAGTTTGTCCGGTGTGTCGCGCACCATGATGGCATTCTGTGAATTGAGCTGCATAATGCGCTTCAGATCGAGCAACTGACGCAGGCCGGTCACAATCTCCGTCAGATCCTGTGGCTGTACGGTGTTCGAAAGATAAAAGGTTTTCACCAGCTGCTCTTCGTAATCGCGCCGCTTTTGTGGCTGGTCCGGAATTACCATAATGATATTTTCCGTCACCGGCTTCCAAAACGCCTTGCTCTCCAGCTCAACGATTTCCAATGCCTGTTCTAGCGTGACGTTGTTCAAGTCGGCCGTGATCCGCCGAGCGGGGAAGTCGGGATCATAGATCACTGTCAAACCCGCGAGCTTCCCAATCGTGTCAAAGACAATCTTTGCGTCATTCGTCATCTTCAAATTGATAGGAGCGCGGGAAAGCGGCTTGAGCTCCGGCGGCTTCGAAGCCAGCTGCTCTTCACTAGGGTCTACTGGCGGTTCCGCGGCAGGGTCCGTTGAGCGGTTCTTCTCCGCGAGCATTTCCAAGGTTTTGTGTAACTCTTGATCAACGACTGGGCTGGAAGGGTCCACCACCTCCGCTCGCTGGAATTGCGCGATGGCGCCTTGGAGATCCCCCGTGTCGCGCAATTTCACGCCTTGCTTCACGTGCAGCGCGCCGGCCTCGAACCTTATCTGATTCAGCTTGATCTTGTAACTGGCGTTGTATGGATCGGCTTTGAGGGCCTTCAGGTAATAATCGAACGCGGCGTCGTAGTCCTGGAGAGTTTCGGCCTTACGTCCTTGATTGTAATCGGTTTGGCCCTTCGGACAGCCCGCGGCAAGCAATCCGAGACCTACACATACCATGAGTGTTCCATACCGGCGCATGCACTCTCCGGAGTCCAGACATGATTCTGAGGCAGTCTAGCATCGGGTTAGAGGCCGGGCAAGCAAGGTAAGGTTGGCTGTCTTGCATCGAATAACCTGGGCCGCTAAGATTTAGCGCTGCACTTAGGTATGATGGGAAGCTGTGGCCAAGCCAGCGAAGAAGCCCGAGAAGAAGACCGAAAAGCCGAGCGAGAAGATTGTGGCGCAAAACCGCGCCGCTTCCTACAACTACCATATCCTCGAGAAACATGAGGCCGGGCTGGTACTCCACGGCACGGAAGTGAAGGCCTTGCGCGAAGGAAAGGCGAACATTCGCGACGCTTACGTCGATTTCAAGCCCAGTGGTGCTTGGCTTGTGAACGCGCACATTGCGCAGTACTTGCCGGGTGGCCCCTGGAATCACGAGCCGCTCGGTTCCCGGAAGCTCTTGCTCCACAAGAATGAAATTTACAAACTTGCCGGCCGCACTCAGGCCAAGGGTTTGACCGTCATTCCCCTGCGAATCTACTTCCGCAATGGCCTCGCAAAGTGCGAAATCGCCCTGGCACAAGGCAAAAAACAATGGGACCGCCGCCAGGACGAACGCACCAAAGAAGCCCGCAGGGAAGCAGAACAAGCCATGTATCGCAACCGGAGGCGATAGAGCCATTATGCAAATCACGCTGGTAACCAGTCCCTACGCAGCACTCGATACGGAAGCGCTTGTCACTTATATTTTCGAGGAAACGAATCCCGTCCAGGGCCGCATCGCGGAGATTAACCACACTATAAGTAAACTGCTAAGTACACTCTCAAAAAGCGGAGAGCTTACCGGCAAAATGCTCGAATTCACTCTCGTACACGCACCCTCGGGATTGAAAGCTGCGCGTCTGCTTCTCGTGGGAGCAGGGAAGCGCGAGCAATTCAACAGTGCGGCGCTTCGCAAGGTGGCCGGTGCTGCGCTGCGCTATCTCAAATCGCGGTCCGTCAAACATTTTAGTTTTCTCGTGCGCGAAAACGATGCCACCGAAGAATCGGCCCAGGTCATCGCGGAAGGGGCGCTTGCCGCCAATTTTGAATCGGACAAATACAAGACCGAGAAAAAGAACGGCAAATCCGTTGAAAGCGTCTTGGTAGCTGGCTATTCCAATGTTGAACGCGCCGCTGGCGAAAAAGGCTTGGCGCGCGGATGCATCATTGCCGATGCGCAGAATTTCGCCCGCGACCTCGTGAACGAACCCTCCAACAAGCTCACACCGAGAATGCTGGCGGAAAAAGCCGAAGCCATGGCGAAGGAAGCGGGCCTCGCGGTTGAAATCCTCGACGAAAAGAAAATTAGCGCGCTGAAAATGGGCGCTCTCCTCAGCGTCGCACAAGGCAGTATCGAACCCCCGCGCGTGATGATCGTTACCTACTCGCCCGCCAATCCCAAGCCGGGCGCACCGGTCATCGGCCTGGTCGGCAAAGCCGTCACCTTTGACACCGGCGGTATTTCCATCAAGCCCTCCGAAGGAATGGAAAAAATGAAATACGACATGGCCGGCGGCGCGACCATGCTTGGGGTCATGCGCGCGTTGGCAGCTCTGAAGCCAAACGTCAAAGTCATCTGTGTTGTGCCCTCAACCGAAAACATGCCCGGCGGTCGCGCGCAAAAACCCGGCGACATTCAAGTTGCTATGTCCGGCAAAACGATCGAAGTGCTCAACACCGACGCCGAAGGCCGCCTGATCCTCGCCGATGGCATCACCTACGCAAAGCAGCTTGGCGTTACGCATCTCATCGATGCCGCCACGCTGACCGGAGCCATCGTCGTCGCTCTCGCCAATATCAACGTCGGCGTCTTCGGTTCCGATCAAGCCTTCACTGACAAACTCCTCGCCAGCGCCAAAGCCGTCGGCGAAAAAATGTGGCAGATGCCCGTTGACGACGATTACCGCGAATTCATCAAGGGCAGCGTCGCCGATATTCAAAACATCGGCAGCGGCAAAGGTGGCGGCGCAATCACCGGCGCGATGTTCATCAAGGAGTTTTCTGGCGACACACCGTGGATCCACTTGGACATCGCGGGCACCGCCTGGAACGATGATGCTAAACCCTGGCTTGCAAAAGGCCCCACGGGCGTCGCCCTCCGCACTCTCGTCAATCTTGTCATGTCCTATTAATCGTGCCCATCCGGCAGGGGCACGATCTATCGTGTCCCTACATCTTTTCGGGTGCTTCGATCCCTAACAGGGATAGCGCGCGGACGAGTTGCGCTTCAACCAACTCCGTCAAGCTCAACAAAAACGCCCGCTTCTGTTCATCCGCTTCCGAAAGGATATGATGCTTGTGATAAAAATTATTGAACGCCTGCGCCAATTGAAACGCATACTTCGCCAAAAACGCAGGTTCCTGCGCGCCAATCGCAGCGTCCCCTGCAAAATCCAGTGAGCCCGACAGGAGCAGAAGCTCCCAAAGCCGGGCACCTTCCGCACCTTCGAGAAGATTTTTTACCGTGTCCGCCGTGAGTTGCGCGCGCGTCGCGCCTGCCTCCACGCCTTTGCGCCGAATCCCGCGAATGCGCACCACCGCATACTGGCAATACGGCCCGGTCTCGCCTTCGAAGCTCAGCGCATCCTTGAAATCGAATGCGATGATCGCAGTGCGCGTAAATTTCAGCAGGAAAAACCTAAGCGCCCCTACCGCAATAACATCCGCGGTGCGTTTCTGCTCAACCGCGCTCATGTCCGGGTGCCGTTGCTGTACTTCCGCGAGCGTGGCGGCCTCCAACTTGTCGAGCAGATCGTCCGCCTTCACGCCGAGTCCTTTGCGTCCGCTCACCTCGACGTACGGCTTCTTCGCTTCCTCCGGCGACAGTTCGTAACCCATCTCCGCTGCACAGTGAGGTGTGAGTGCCACAATCTCATACGACAAATGAATGGAACGCTCCGCCTCCTTCGCGTGCCCCAGCCGACGCAGACCCTCCGCAACCACATCCTGCAAGTAGGCTTGCCGCGTATCAATGACGTTGTAAACTTTCGCAGCCGGCTCGCCGAAGTGCGGCGCGCCGGGATCGTCCTTGCCGCTCGTCGTGGTCCAAACCACATGCCCTTCCGGCACGGCCTTCCACTTCGCGTAATGAAAATCCTTGCCGAGCAGTCCAAATTTCCAAAGCTGATAGGCGATGTCCTTGCCGACATACGTCACCGTGCCGTTCGAGCGCACGATGATCTTGTCCTGCCTATTTTCTTCTTCCTCGCTCTTCTCTGTGTCCTCTGCGCCCTCTGCGTTCTCTGTGTTAATTCTTGTCTTTTCTTCTTCCCACGGCATAATCCAGCAGCCCGCCATTTTTCCGCTGGCCGCCAATTGAATCACGCCCGATTCTTTCAACTTCGCAAATGCCGCATCCCAGAACTTCAGATGCAGGATCTCGCTTTCCCTCGCAAGCAGCTCGTAGGAAATTCCCAGCCGCGCCATCGTCCGCAGATGGCAACTCACAATCGCGTCTGCAACCGTTTGCGCCACCTCTGCATCTTCACCGCGGTCTTCCTCGATGGATCGTAGTGTTTCGCCGCGTAGCGTTGCCGCGCGCACCTTGTCCTCGGCGAAAAACTGCGTCGCCTTCGCGTACAAATCCCAGCAGTAATAATCGAATCGTGGCTCCATTGCGAGCATCTTTACGCCGATCGGGGTTCGCTTCTCCATGTGCAGAAACCCGATGACGACGTCCGCGACCTGTACGCCAGTATTGTCAATGTAGTTCTGCACCTGCACGTTGTAGCCGGCGTGTCGCAATGTTCTCGCCATCGTGTCGCCTAGAACCGCATTCCGCACATGGCCGATATGCGCGGCTTTGTTAGGGTTGATGCTTGTATGCTCGACGATGATTTTTTCCGGTTTGTGTTCTGCTGGACCGCCGGCCGCTTCCTTCCGCGCAGCCGCCCAGTACGTGGCCCGGTCGAAGAACGCGTTCAGATAGCCGCCACCTGCAACTTCAACGCGGGCAACGCCTTCGACCTTCCCCAGACTCGTTGCAATCTCCTGCGCAATCTGCCGTGGTGCTCGCTTCAGCCGCTTTGCCAACTCGAAGCATACCGGCGAAGCCGCTTCCCCTAGCTCGATCTTCGGCGGACGCTCCAAAACGACCGGCAATTCCACGCCATACTTTTCCCGGATGTGCGCTTCGAGCGCCCCTCTCAGCCGGCTTGTCAGTGTCTGATACACGCGCCCTCAATTTGAGCCAATGCGGTCTTCTTGAATCCAGTCAGTATAGGGAAGCGCATGAACCCGGTCAAAGACAGCAGTAATATCTCAACGCGAAAAGCCTATGATCCTGTCGCACACCCAAAGCGCCTGGATTCAACGCGCTACCTGTAATTTTGCCGGCTGATCTAAATTCTCTTTGACAAACAGTCCCTGTTCCGCTATCATGATGTATGTACGGTCATTTGTCATTCGAATTAACTTGTCCGTGCTCTCCTAAACCCTCGTCGGCGTCATCACCTGCGTTAACTCCTTTAGAATCCGCACTTATACAAGTGTTCATTCTGAGGAACTTAAAGCTCTTTAGAATGAACACTTACAAAAAACATGTGGGGGAGGGCGTGTTATTGTTAACTAGACTTCCGAATTCTGTAGACCGCCCCAGCACCCCTTCAAGGACCCCAAAATCTTTGGCACAAACCATCAATCATCGTTCACTAGTCCAACGTCGCGCCTCTCGTTTGACACACTCTGACTCCGCCGATACTATCAGTCCTTCTCCAACGGAACTCGGTCAGGATAGGCCGTTCCCGCGGCGGCGAACTCCCATGAAACTCGCCTATTTCGATTGTTTTTCGGGGATTAGCGGCGACATGACGCTCGGCGCGCTGGTGGATGCCGGCTGCGACGTTGAGCTTCTTCGCGCGGAGTTGCGTGGTTTGGAGGTTCCTGGCTGGGAATTGTCCGCGGAGAAGGTTTGGAAGAACGGCATGGCCGCAACTTACGTGAAGGTGAAGACGGAGGACCAGCAGAAACACCGGTCGCTGAGCGCGATTCTCGACATTTTGCAGAAGTCGCGGCTAACACCATCCGTGCGTGAACAAGCGGCGGCCGTATTTACAAAACTCGGTGAGGCGGAAGCGCATGTTCACGATGTGCCCATCGAGAAGATTCACTTTCACGAAGTCGGCGCAGTGGACGCCATTGTGGATATTGTTGGCGCTTGCGTGGGATTCCAGGCGCTCGGGATCGAGCGCTTCGCCTGCTCGGCATTAAACGTGGGCGGCGGCACGGCAAAAATGGCGCACGGAATCCTGCCCGTGCCTGCTCCGGCGACTGCAAATTTATTACAGGGTAAGCCGACGTATTCGAGCGGAGTTCAAAAGGAGCTTGTGACGCCTACGGGCGCGGCCATCGTTGCGACGCTGTGCGATTCGTTTGGGCCGCAGCCTGCCATGAGCGTTACTTCGATTGGGTACGGCGCGGGCACGGCCGATCTGGAAGGCCAGCCCAACGTTCTCCGCATCATGGTGGGTGAGGCCGCGGAAAAAGCCGTCCCCGGATTCGATGAAGAGATCGCCGTTATCGAAGCGAATCTCGACGATATGAACCCGCAGATTTACGGTTATTTTTTGGAAAAAGCCCTGGCGGCGGGCGCACTGGATGTCTACACGACTCCCGTGCAGATGAAAAAAAACCGTCCCGGCACGCTTCTTACAGTTTTGTGTCGGCCGCAGGATACCAACAATCTGATGTCGCTCATCTTTGCGGAAACAACGACTTTTGGGGCTCGGACTTACCGGGCGCAGCGCCGGGCGCTGCCGCGGGAGATGGTCAGCGTCACGACAAGTTTTGGGGAAGTGCACATCAAGGTTTCGAGAGTGAACGGGCGCATCCTGCACGTCGCGCCGGAATATGACGATTGCCGGAAATTGGCGCTGGAACGAAACGTGCCGTTGCAGCAAGTGATTGCGGAAGCTCTGCGCAACTACGAGGTGCGCGGAAAGAAGGAATAGCGGTTCGAGACGTCCAGGAAAGAACAGGGAATGCCAGGTACGAAGCCAAAATTCTACATCACCACGCCGATCTACTACACGAACGGCTTGCCGCACATCGGCCACGTTTACACGACGATCGTGTGCGACGTCATCCGGCGTTACAAGCGCATGCTCGGCTACGACGTGGTGATGACCACCGGAACGGACGAGCACGGCGTCAATGTCGAACGTGCTGCGAAAAAAGCAGGTGTGCCCGAAGCCGAATTTGTGGCCAAGATGGCCGAGGCGTGGCGGGCGCTTTGGGACGAACTGGGTATCGCCGCCGACGAATTCATCCGCACCACGGATGTCAAGCACGCCCGCACCGTGCAGTGGCTCTTCCGTCTGTGCCGTGAGAACGGCTACGTCTACAAGGGCCACTACATCGGGCAATACTGCATCTATGACAACGCTTATGTGGACGTGAAGCCCGGCGAACACTGCCCAGATTGCGGCCGCCTCACGGAAACGGTCGCCGAAGAAAACTACTTCTTCAAGCTTTCCGCGTTTCAAAAGCCGCTGCTCGATTTCTACAAAAAGAACCCGAATTTCATTCAACCGGATACGCGGCGCAATGAAATTATCAGCTTCGTCGAAGGCGGGCTGAAGGATCTCAGCATTACGCGCACGACCATCCGTTGGGGTATTCCCGTTCCCGGCGAAGAGCTGCACGTTTTCTACGTGTGGTTCGATGCGCTGACCGCGTATCTGAGCGCCGTGGGCGGCCCCGAATACGAGCGGCGCGGCTATTGGCCCGCCGACGTGCACGTCGTGGGCAAAGACATCATTCGATTCCACACGGTGTACTGGCCGGCGTTCCTGATGGCCGCGATGCTGCCGGTGCCGAAGCAGGTCTGGGCGCATGGCTGGTTCCTGATGGACGCAGCCAAGATGAGCAAATCCAAGGGGAACGTAGTGACGCCCCGCCCGATTGTGAATGTGCTGGGCATGGACGCGCTGCGCTACTACCTGCTGCGCGAGACTGTTTTTGGCCAGGACGGCAACTTCAGCTACGACGCGCTGGTGACGCGCTACAACGCGGATCTCGCCAATGGCCTCGGCAATCTTGCCAGCCGAACGCTGACGATGATCGACAAGTATTTCGGCGGAAAGATTCCCGAGGGCGGCGACTCACTTGATCCGAGCATTCAGCAAATTGCTGAATTTGTGGCTGCGGATAATGCCCAAACACCAGGGGTTCCGTGGAGTTTTGAGAGATTCCATTTTTCGCAAGCACTCACCGCAATTTGGACGCTTATCTCTGCCGTGGACGCATATCTGACTACCAACCAGCCATGGGTCCTTGCCGAAGACGAGACCAAGCGCGTGCGACTGGCTGCGGTGCTTTACACCGCGGCCGAGGCACTGCGATTTGTCGCAGTCCTTGCGCATCCGGTGCTTCCGGACTCAACCACAAAGCTTTGGAAGCAACTCGGTCAGACTAGCCCGCTTGGGGAACAGAGAATCGATGAATTGCAATGGGGCCAACTCAAGCCCGGGACACAGCTTGGGAAGTCCCAGACGCTGTTCCCGCGAATCGAGAAATCAGAAGCAATCGAGAGGATGGAAGCGATGGAAAGCGAACCCACAAAGCCAGTCGCCGCACCAGCACCGGCTCCGGCACCGAGTGCCACTTCGAGTGGCTCCGCCGCGGCGGCGCAAGCTGCGCCGGAGAAAATTGCCATCGAGGATTTCGCCAAGGTGGAGATGCGCGTCGGGGAGATCAAGACCGCCGAGCGCATCGCGGGCGCGGATAAGCTGCTCAAGCTGACGGTGGATATCGGCACGGAGATTCGCCAGATTTGCGCGGGCATCGCGCAACACTACGAACCGGAAAAATTGATCGGACGAAAAGTGGCCGTCGTCGTGAATCTCGCTCCGCGCAAACTGCGTGGCGTGGAATCGAACGGCATGATCATCGCTGCTGCTGTCGGCCCTGAGGGCCGGCCCGTCCTCGCCGGTTTTCTCGAGGATGTGGAAATCGGCGCGCGTTTGAAGTGAGCGTCCTCCTCCCTTGTGGGGCGCCCGCCGCGGCGGGTTGCGCCCCTACAACAGAGTTTTCGGGCATAGTCGGCACATGGAATTAATCGACTCGCACGCGCACATCGATTTTCCACAATTTGACGAAGACCGTGACGCGATGCTTGAGCGCGCGCGTGCCGCCGGCGTCGCCGCTTTGCTGGCTATCGGAACGGGCCCAGGGCCGGAGAAGCTCGATGCGGCGCTTCCTTTCGCCGAGCAGCACGAGTGGATTTACGCGACCGTGGGCATTCATCCTCACGAGGCGAAGGAAGTCACTCCGCAGCATCTCGACCAGCTCGCGCGGCTGGCGAAGCACCCGAAAGTGATCGCTTGGGGCGAGATTGGTCTTGACTATCACTACGATCACTCGCCACGCGACGTGCAGAAGCGCGTGTTCCGCGACCAGATGGCGCTCGCGCGCGAGGCTAAGCTGCCGGTCATCATCCATTGCCGAGACGCCTGGCCGGATTGCATGAACCTGATTGGGGAGGAGTGGAGATCAAGCGGTCTCGGCGGCGTTCTGCATTGTTTCAGCAGCACGCTTGAGGATGCGCGGCGCGGCTTGGACATGGGCTTCATGATTTCGTTCGCGGGGAATGCAACCTATCCGAAAGCGCAGAATCTTCGGGACATTGCGAAAGCTTTGCCGCTTGAGAATCTTTTGATTGAGACGGACGCGCCGTACCTTGCGCCGCAGCCGTATCGCGGGAAGCGCAATGAGCCCGCCTACGTGGCGGAGGTAGCGCGTACACTGGCGAGTGTGAGAAACTTACGCCCGGAAGAAGCCGCCTCGGCAACGGCGGAGAATTTCCGGCGTTTCTTCCGTATTGTGAAACCGTCGGCGACAGGGGCGGACGGGGGCCGATGAGTTGACGGATTCGGAATCACGAGAGATTTGACGCAGTCCAGGAGGAAGGCCATACCACTTCTGACGGCCAGGGAAATTTTTGATCTTGTCCGCGACGACCTCGTTTCGGTCGAGCAGGAACTCTCGCGACAAACCGCGGCTGCTTTCGAGCCTGTTTCGGAGATCACCAGCTATCTTTTGGGTGGAGGCGGAAAACGCTTGCGCCCGGCGCTTCTGCTCCTTTCCGCGAGCTATGCGGGCAAACGCGCGCCCGGAGCGATCCGCCTCGCCGCGGTTGTCGAGCTTCTCCACAGCGCCACGCTGATTCACGACGATGTCATTGACAGCGCGGACACGCGGCGCGGAAGACCTTCCGCGAATTCCCGATGGGGGAATCACCGGAGCGTTTTGACGGGCGACTGGCTGTACATGCAGTCTTTTCAGATGGCGCTGGAGGAGCGCAACTTCCGCATTCTGGATATTCTGATAGACCTCACACAGAAAATGGTGGAAGGCGAGCTGATTCAACTGGCCAAGATCGGGCGCATCGACGTGACGGAAGAAGACGCGCTGCGGCTTGCGACCTACAAGACGGCCTGCCTGTTCAGCGGCTGCGCGCGGCTCGGCGGAGTTCTTGGCGGCCTCGAAGGGGTGGAGGAAGAGGCGCTCGCGGATTATGGGCGTTATGCCGGACTGGCATTCCAGCTCGTCGACGATCTGCTGGATTTTACGGCGTCGTCGGAGCAGCTGGGAAAACCCGTTCTCAGCGATTTGAAAGAAGGCAAAGTTACGCTACCTTTGATTTATGCGATGGAGAACGGCCACCGCGAAGCGCGAAAACTGATCGCGCGCGTCCTGGAAGAAAAAGAATTTAATTCGGTGCGGCCGGAGACGATCGTTTCGCTGGTGCGCGACTCCGGCGCGCTCGATCGCGCTCGCACGCTGGCACACGATTGCGCGCGCCGCGCCAAAGCCTGCATCGATGGGCGTGCAGATTCGGAATATGCGCGCGCACTGCTAACGTTGCCGGATTTCATCCTCGAACGCGAGAACTGACCCTGTAAGCCGCGATGCTGCCTTTTAAGCTGGTCTACCACAAAGGCTACGACCTGAATCTTGGCGAGCACGTTTTTCCGTCGCAAAAATTCCATCTGATTGCGGAAATGCTCCTGCGCGAAGGAATCGCCACCAAAGACGATTTTCTGACACCAAGCCCCGCCGCGGATGAAGATATTCTGCGCGTCCACACCGCGGGCTGGGTGCGCAAGCTGAAGACCGGTACGTTGACGGCAAGCGATGAGATGAGGCTCGAAGTGCCGTATTCACCGGAACTTGTCGAGGCCTTCTGGCTGGCCGCCGGCGGCTCGATTCTTGCGGCGCAATCCGCGCTGCGCGACGGCTTTGGTTGCAATCTTGGCGGTGGTTTTCACCACGCGTATCCCGATCACGGCGAAGGATTTTGCGCCATCCACGATGTCGCCGTTGCCATACGGCGTCTTCAGTCTGATGGCGCGATTCGTAAAGCACTCGTGGTTGATACTGATGTCCACCACGGGAATGGCACGGCGGCGATTTTTCGTGACGATGCCAGTGTCTTTACACTTTCGATCCATCAAGAGAACAACTATCCGGCGTATAAACCGTCTTCGACTGTCGATCTACACATGTGGGATCGTGCCGACGATGAAGAGTATCTCGGCGCGCTCATCCCTGCGGTGCAGTCTGCGCTCGACGAATTTGGTCCGGACATTGTTTTTTACGTCGGAGGAGCGGACCCGTATTGCGAAGACCAGCTCGGCGGACTTTCCGTGACGAAGCAGGGGTTGATGCTGCGAGACCGCAAAGTGTTTGAAGAATCGCGCAGGCGGGGAGTCCCAGTGGCCACAACGCTTGCAGGCGGCTATGCGCGGCGCGTCGAGGATACTATTCGGATCCATGTCAACACCGTTCTTGCTGCGCGCGAGGTTGCCGGGGTTTTCCCCTCTGCTTCCGCGGCGCGAAACTGTTAGACTTTTGCTCGCCATCGTTACGGCCTGGTGTTTTCCACGCCCAGGGTGCGTCGAATCGCATCGCTGAGATTATTTTCCACGTTGTCGGGGTCAAAGCCTTCGCCGCGGTAAGCGATCTTTCCATCGCGATCGAGCACGATCAGTGTCGGGAAAGTGTAAACCGCGAGCAAGCGGTCCAGGCCATCCGCGAAGACGACGGTGGTTTTGGGCTTTTCCTCTTTCAGATATGGCGGCACCAGAGTTTCGTCATCGTCGCAATCGGCGGCGAGAAAGAAAACGTCGGAACGATCACGGAAATTCGCGGCGACGCGTTCGAAATGCGGCTCCAGGGCGCGGCACGGGCCGCACCACGTGGCCCAGAAATTTACAATAAGAATTGAGCCCTTCGTATTTCGGAGGGGATAGGGCGCTCCATCGGATGCGTTGCGTAGCGTGAACTCATAGGGTTCTTTTGCGGAAGCATTTTTCATGCCTCCGGCGCCAGCAGCCGATTGAGTCACCTCATCGTATGTTCGTAAAAGAAATTCGCCCAGTCCGTCTTCGGAGCCGTGCGCCAATCTCCAGACATTTCCGAGTTTCTGGCGGATCTCGCGGCGAGTGGAGCTTCCGCCGGAGGCGTCGGCCAGCGCGAACGCACGCGCATACTCAGAAATCGCACGAGTCAAATCGTTGTCCAATTCGGCGAGCTCGCCTAGTTTTTCCGCGGATCCTGCGCTTGGGAGCAAGGCATAGCTCGCTTCGAGATCTTTCGTGGCCGCGGGCGTATCGCGCAGTTTCATTTCGAGCCGTCCGCGCAGAAGTAGAACAGACATGAGATCGCGCTTCTTTTCGTTTTCCCACTCTTCTGTGGATTGCCTCGGCGACTTGTCCTCGACCGATCTGCGCTCGAGGGTTTCCAGCACGCGCGACGAGTAGTTGGCAGCGCGGCGGAGACCGGCGGCATCACCGTTGCGCTCCAAGAGTTGAATTGCCAACAGGGTCATGGAAATATCATCCGGTGTCAGGGCAACAATGCGCTCGGCATAGTCGGTGGCGCGCGCATTGTCGCGAACTTGCAGGCAAGCTTCCACCAGAGCTCTGTAAATCTGAGGGCGTTGCTGCGTCTCCGGGTATTTCTGGAGATAAGCTTCAAGATTCCGAACCAGAGCGGAACGGTCGTTTGCGGCGTCTTCGATGGCCTTCTGGAGTTCCTGCTGGGGTGAAGGCGCCGATTGATTTGTTTGCTTGGCGCGAGATTGCTTCGATTTTTCCGCCGCCGATGGTTGTGCATCGTTCTGAAGTAACTGCGCGAGGACTGTTGAGCATGGGGAAACTGCGCAGAGGAAGACTATGAGCGCCGCTATTCTCGACGCGAAAAGTTGGAGCAACGGCATCGCTCGATATTCTAGCAGCACGCTAATGAAATTTGCGTGGTGTCCTTCGGTGGACCGGAAGGCGACCGGGCATGCGCTGTTTTCTTGGACTTGAGCGAAAAGCAGATTCCTCGCTTCGCTCGGAACGACAATCTGGGAGTTTTTCGGAAAACTGTTAAGCTGCGCCAGTAAGGCGAATCTCGCCGGTCACGGTATGAACTTCCACGCGGCCGCCGCCATCGCCCATACGTGCCCGGAGAGAATGCTTGCCCTGCTCTTCAATCACGATGGGGATGTCGGCCTGAATTTGCCCAGACACGGCTTCCGCGGAGAGATGAAAGTTGGTGCTTCGCGGCACGCTGAGATGTATAGGGCCCGAAACTGTATTCAGATTCCAGTAAGTATTCGCGCCGGGGTCGCCTTGTACGGTCACGTGACCCGAGGCAGCGTGTATCTCTACATCGCTCGTTGCGCCTGCAACGTCAATGGAGCCGCTGGCCGTCGTCGCCTCGACGCGGCCTCCCAATTTCGTAATTTGAGACGAGCCCGACACCGCATTGATGCTCACATCGCCCTTGACGTTGGAAAGGGTCACTTTTCCCGAAGCGCTGGTGGCACGGACGTCGTCCCCCATGTCGCTCGCGTCGATCGAGCCGCTCACGGTGGTGAGCTGGGCGTAACGATCGATCTGGTTCACACGAATTGCACCGGTTACACCGACCACCTTGACGGGTCCGCGCAGGCCACGAATGGCTTGCGAGCCTGAGGCCACGGTGGTGCTGACTTCCGTATCCCGCGGCACCTCGATGGTGTAGGAAATCGTGATATTACGGAGGCGGGTCAAATCCTTGCCGATGCGAATGGTGTCGCCTCTCTGTTCGATCGGGGGATTCGCCACCAGTTCATCGATGCGCTTCTGCGGGTTGACGAAGGTATATCCTGAGGCACGAACATCGGCTTTGACTTGCACTCGTCCGTCTGCGCTTCCGCGGATGACGACGTCCCCTGCAGCGTTTGCCAATTCTAGGCGAATCGGGCCGGTGACGTTCAGTGTGCGGCTGAAGCTGCCGTTTACGGACGATCCCGCGCCGCATCCGCTGAGCGCAATCGCAAAAGCGAGTAGCGCCACGAATGCGGCCGGCCTGCGGTGTCCCGTCATCTTTCCTCCGACTTTCTCCAAGGGCCTACATTGGGCCGTTTCATAAAAAGATACGCAACACCAATGATTTATGTTCCTGAGCTAGCCGTCGTACCGGATTTCAAATTGTGCGTCACGCCCTCATTGAGCGATCCCTGCCGGTAACCCTCCAGATCGAGCGCCACGTAGGTGAATCCGGCGGCCTTAAGCCTTGCGGCGATGGCGGCCGCGACTTCCGAGGACAATGCGCGAGGCATTTCTTCCGGTGCGATTTCGACGCGGGCGAGTTGGTCGTGAAGCCGAACGCGAAATTGGCGGAAGCCCAATTCACGGAGGACGGCTTCGCCACGCTCGACAAGCGCGAGCCGCTGCGGAGTTACTTGTGTTCCGTAAGGCAGGCGGGACGCAAGACAAGCGGAAGCAGGGCGATCCCACGTCGGAAGTCCCGTGCGGAGGGAAAGCGCGCGAATCTCCGCCTTGCGCAGACCAGCGTCGAGCAAGGGAGCGAGCACCTGGTGCTCGGTGGCCGCCCGGTGGCCGGGGCGAAAGTCGAGCGTGTCATCGGCGTTCACGCCGTAGGCGACAGCGGCGAAGCCACGGTCCCGCGCGATTCCATCCAGCACAGAAAATAGCTCGTCTTTGCAGTAGTAGCAGCGGTCAATTCCGTTGGCGCGATATGCGGGATTCTCGAGTTCGTGAGTCTCGATAAATTCATGGTGAAGTTGGAAGGATTTCACGAAGTGCCGCACCTGCTCGCGGTCGTATTCGGGAAAACTGGGAGATAGCGCCGTGAGCGATAGCGCGCGTTCCCCAAGAGAGTGGTGAGCCGCCCAGGCAAGATAGGCAGAATCCGCTCCTCCAGACAAAGCGATGAGGATGGACGGAATCTCCGAGAGGCGCGACAGCAGGAGCAGCTCTTTTTCCTCAGCCCTCATTCCGGCAACTTCCGCGAGTCGTGCTTCTTCATTGGACCGGAGGCGAACGAGCGTCTTCATTCGGAACGAAAGTATACCGCAGAGTGCAAAGTCAGGTGAGGAAACGAACTTATTGAGGCGTAGCTTTATTTGAAATCGAGGAGTACATCGGCAACACCCATCCCGGCATCGGTTCTCACCCAGTGGCCTACATTGTCATAGTGCACCGGCAAGTCACCGAAGATTTTCTCCGGGTGCGATTCAAGTTTCGCCAGGAATTCCTCATATACCGTTTTGTCGAAGACTTCTCCGCCAGCGATGGGCCAGGCTTCACGAAGCCGGCGCTCCGCGGACGCGGAGATTCCCGTCAGTACGATGACGCCGAACTTATATTGCTTGCCTTCGTCCACATTGACAGCGAATGAGACAGTGTGTCCTTGATCGTCGTACGTGGCGGACGGGTCCAGCTTGGCTTCGAGATAGCCACGGTGTGCGTATTCCTCGCGCACGCGGTCCCAGCCCGCTTCCATGTCCATTCCGTTAGCGAGGTCTCCTGGCTTCATCACTGCGACGGAAGTGAGTGTGATTGTGGACAATACCGAATTGCCAATCCAATCCAAAGTCTTCCAATGATACACAGCGCCTGCAACCACCGGGATGTAAACGGGAATCTCTTCCGGAAGCTTTTGATTCGGATTGCCTGTCAGTCGCACCTCCGGCGGGCCCAGCTTCGCCCGCAAGTAACCTTGCTGGAGGAAATACGGGCGGACATTCTCTGAGAGGAACAGATCGAGCGTCATGCGAGAGTAGGGCTTTCCGAGGAGCTCTGAAAGATGCTGCTGGACAGCAGGGGATGAAGTGATAGCGGCGTCGCTAAAGTCGATTCTCGCAATCCGGAGAGCCGCGCCTTGAATCTGGAACTCTTGCACCGTTCCTTCGCTTAGAGGATTCGCAAGCACCTGGTGTTCCACGGCGACCTGCAGGCCGCGCGACGCAAGCAAAAGTTTTAGAGCGTCACCAGCCTGGTCCACGGCGTCGCCGGCTTCCGGCAACGATCCGTCGTAAAAGGGAAGTCGGGTTCGAATAGCGGCCGACAATTCGCCGTCCGAAAACCAGGGGAAATTGTCAAAGTACGCGGGAATGCGAGGCGTTTCTTCGACATGGAAAGTGACGCTGACGCCTTCCGGCGTGGTGCGAAAGTCATACTTTACTTTTGCGAAGAGTCCGGATTGCACGAGGCGATCCGCCGCCGCTTGCAAGTCTTTGCGGGTGACCTGAGAACCGGTCTGCAAACCCGCGAGAGGCAATACGTTTGTTTCCGCGATGGTTTTCATCCCGCCGGCATGCAACTCTCGAAGCGTTGAAGCGCCCGCCTCAGGCGTTTGTGCGGAGGCGTCTCCGGCGAGGAGCGAGAAAGAGAGCGCGAGCGCGGGAAGAGAGCGACGAAAAACGAGAAGCATGTTTCTATTCTAGCGGAAATCAGGTCTTCGAGTTGTAGGACTGGCCCATGAGAAGGCGGCTAACTTCAGCGCTGGAAAGGCGAAATTCCGGCTGAGTTATTCCACCGTGACGGATTTGGCGAGATTGCGAGGTTGATCCACATCGCATCCGCGGCGCACGGCGATGTGATACGCGAGCAGTTGCAGGGGAATAATCTCGAGGAGCGGCACCAGGAGTTCCGGAGCGGGAGGCAATTCGATGATGTAGTCCGAAGCCTCGCGCGCGAGATGATCGCCCTTGGTTACGATGGAAATCACGATGCCGTCCCGCGCTTTTACTTCCTTGATGTTCGAAACGCTTTTTTCGTAGCGTGTCATGGCGTCCGGGCTGGATTCGTCGCGGGTTGCCAGTACGACTACAGGAAGATTTTCGTCGATGAGAGCATTCGGGCCGTGTTTCATCTCGCCGGCGGGGTAGCCTTCGGCGTGAATATAGGAGATCTCCTTCAGCTTTAGCGCGCCTTCGAGCGCGATGGGGTAATGAATGCCGCGGCCGAGGTAGAGAAAATCGGTGTGACGAAAAAACTGCCTGGCGAGATTTTCGTAAAACCCGGTCTCATCCGCTTGGAGGGCTGTCTCCATTTTGTGCGGGATGCGGGTGAACTCCTGGAGCAGATTTCTCGCTGCTTCGCCCGAGAGCTTGCCGCGAAGCTGACCAAGATGCACAGCCAAAAGCAAGAGCGCGGTGAGCTGCGAAGTGAATGCTTTCGTCGAGGCCACACCAATTTCGGGCCCGGCATGCGTCAGGATGGTTCCAGCGGCCTCGCGAGTGATCATCGAACCCATGACGTTGCAAATCGCGAGCGTGGGAGAACCTTTCGATTTCGCTTCGCGCTGCGCTGCCAGAGTGTCCGCAGTTTCTCCGGATTGGCTGACGCAAACGGTCAGCGTCTTGCTATCTAAGATCGGGTTGCGGTAACGGAATTCGCTGCCGTAGTCCACCTCGACCGGCAGGCGGGCCAATTGTTCGATCATGAATTTTCCGGCGAGTCCGGCATGCCAGCTGGTGCCGCAAGCAACGATGCGCACGTTCTGGAACTCGCGGAACTGTTGTTCGGTGATTTCCATCGCGCCGAGATAGATGTGGCCGGTTTCCTGGGAGATGCGGCCCAGAAACGTGTCCCTGACGGCGCGGGGTTGTTCGAAAATCTCCTTTTGCATGAAATGCTTGTAGCCACCTTTTTCCGCCATGATGGGGTCCCAGGCAACATGGTGCGCAGGGCGTTCGACGGGACGGCCGTCATGATCCATCACCCTGACGCCTTGCGGCGTGAGGACGGCAATGTCACCATCAGCGAGAAAAAAGATTTGCCGGGTATGTTCGAGGAGCGCAGGGATGTCGCTGGCGACAAAATATTCTCCCTGGCCAAGGCCGATCACGGCCGGCGGGCCCAGGCGAGCCGCGACGATTTTGTGAGGGTCTTTCGCCGATAAAAAAACGAGGGCATAAATTCCGCGCAGTTCTTTCAGGGTTCTCCGCACGGCTTCTTCGAGCGGCACACCGCCCTGCGAGTTTTTTTCCACCAAGTGGGCGACAATTTCCGTGTCCGTTTCGGTAACGAATTTGTGGCCTTCGCGCAGCAACTGCTCTTTCAACTCGAGATAATTTTCAATGATGCCGTTATGCACGACCACGATCTCTCCGGTGCAATCGCGGTGCGGGTGGGCATTTTCTTCGGTCGGGCGTCCATGCGTGGCCCAGCGGGTGTGGCCGATGCCGTAAGTTCCCTCGATCGGCGACTTTTGAATGACTTCTTCCAGATTGCGGAGTTTTCCCGGGGCGCGCCGAATCTCCAGCTTGCCGGCTTCGGTGACGACGGCGATCCCCGCGGAGTCATAGCCGCGGTATTCCAGCTTGCGCAAGCCTTCGATGATGACCGGAACAACTTTCTTTGGCCCGATATAACCGACAATTCCGCACATGAGCGGCGTCTCCGGAAAGCTATTGTTGAAAGCCTAGCATGCCTTTCCCGCGCCTTCAGCGGCTTCTCGGCGTGGTGTCGCGAAACGTGTCAGGGCTGAAAGGGCACGTCAGGCGCACGCTGCAAATCGTAGGAAGTCAGCCGGTCATTGGCATCGAAATGAAAGATCACGCGGGCCGTCGACGGCTGGAGAGTTTCGGTATCAATGTGCCGCACGATCGCAATGACTATATGAACATCGGGAGAACCTTCCAACTTGTATCCGCGGGTGGTCAAGAAAAATCCCACGCGGCTCCGGCTGGTTCCTTTGGGAAGCTGGGCATCGAGTAGTTCGTCGATTTTGCGCAGCTTGGAGTCGTAAGTGTGCGTGTGGCTGCTGCATCCCGCCGCTACAGCCAGGAGCAGAAAAAAACAAGCTGGCATGCGCGCCGCCAGCCGACGGGATCGCCCATTGGATTGGGTGCAGGCTGTATTCATGCTCGCGGAGAATCAATCGATGATTTCAAAGCGGTATTCTTCGATGACGGGATTCGTCAAAACTTCCTTGGATATTTTGTCGAGGTGTTTCTGCGCCTCATCGCGATTCCAGCCGTCGAGGTTCAGCACGAAGAATTTTCCCTGGCGGACATCCTTCACCGCGGCATAACCCAGCCCGGAGAGTGCATGCTGGATTGTTTGACCTTGGGGGTCGAGGACCGTTCTTTTCGGCATCACCCAAACGTGAGCTTTCATATATTCAGTATAACATTCAAGGCAAACCTGCTGTTGCTTGCACAAGTCTGGCCTATGTGTTCAGAGGCTTCCAGCCTGGAGGAGGGCGCGCTTCTCGGCATCCGTGAGAAAGGCGTGTTCGAAACTCATCCTTGCGAGATGCGCCAGCTCGTTTTCAGTCAAACCCATCTGGCGCGCGTTCTCGTATTCTTCGAGGAGCGTGGTGTGGAACATTGCGGGATCGTCCGTGGAGAGCACTACGGGAATGCCGTGCCTGACTAGTTGCGGCAACGGATGATGGGCGATTGCTGCCTCCGCGCGCCGTAATTGTCGCGCTAGCGCGCCGGTTTTCACGTTGCTGACGGGGCAGATCTCAAGAGGAATTCGGCGCTCGGCGAGCAGATCCATCAACGCAGGATCATGGATCGCCGCGATACCATGGCCGATGCGTTCGGCGCCAAGCAGCTCGATCGATTCGCGGATTCTGGATGGGCCGCCGACTTCGCCCGCGTGCATCAGCCTATGAAGGCCCAGCTCGGCCGCTTTCTCATAGACCGGGCGAAATTCCTTCGTCTCGATGCTCATCTCATCCCCGCCGATGCCGAAAGCGACGATTGTCTTCGATCCGGCGTTTCGTGCCGCCTCCACTACGCGCATGGCCGCTTCGCGGCCAAATTGCCGCGTGGCATCAAAAATCCAGTTAAATTGCAGACCGCGGGTTGCGAATAATTCCGATTCGCGCAGGATTGCTTCGAAATTTGCTTCGGGGCGCTGGTTTCGCAAGAGCATCACGCCAACGGAGAGAGTCACCTCAGCATAGACGACGCCCTGCAATAACAACTGCTCCGCGAGGTCGCGAGTAACCAGTGCGTAGTCTTGCGGCTCCGTGAGATAAGAAGTGACCCACTTAAATGCTTCGAGGAAATCCGTGAAATTGCGATAGGCATAACGCCGCCGGACTTCCTCTTCGGAGACATCGAGGCCGTGTCGCGCCGTTAACGCCCGCACCGTCGCCGGTTGAATCGAGCCTTCCAGATGCAAGTGCAGCTCGGCTTTGGGGAGACAAGCGATGCTTTTTGGAGGCAAAGGGGGAATCACCTGAAGTATTTCAATGCGGCAACTGGGGCCGGCCTGCGTTGACCCATGCCGTGAGCCAGTAAGATCCGACATCCGTGGCGGCGTCAGAGAGTTGGCGGATCAAGATGGCCGCGGCCTGGTTATAGAAGCGGTCGAAGTAATCGTCATTGTAAGAGTTTTCGCCGTGCCGGGCGTTGCGATCCGCCAGCAGAATGGTCTCCAGCCAGCTATGGGAGCTTAGGCAGGCCTCAAACGCGCGGTCCGTCGGGTCGTTGATGTAGACGGCGTCGTTCGGCCGCATTGGGAAAAAGGAGGAGTACTTGTCGATCAGAGTTTTTCCAAAGCGTCCGTTAATGCCTGACTGGGCAGTCAAGCGACCATCGAAATTCTCTGTAGTATTAAAAGGATCGTGAGCTTCGGCTACGTAGTTGGCGAGGATCGCGGCGTCCAGTTTTGCCTCTTCCCACCGGCCGGCTTTCATCGCTTCGGTAAGTTTCTCGCTGTAGACGCCCACCTGCCAGGGCAGCAAGCCGTTAGCCTCGAGCTTGGCTTTGGTGTACTTTGCGACGGCCGCCTTATAATTGCGAGGTAAAGAGTCGAAAGGGAAACGCCCGTATTTGTCGAGATATAGAAAGTGATGGTGGCGTTCCGAGGGGGTCTTTTCGATGGCTTCGAGCGGATCGGTGACGTGTTGCAGCAGGAGGCTTCGATTGGCGTCAAAGAAATAACGAATGTCAGCAGGCAACGTGTCAATCGCCTGGTTCACAACCAGCTTGTGGCCACTCGGTCCCCACGCGGCCGCGCGTTGTGGAAGCAGAGCAAACAATGCGAGGACGACGAACCAACGAGAGGCTCGCACTTGTGGTTCTTTGGCCGTCGTGGCCTTCATCGAGAAAATCCTCAAGAGGGTGTTGACAATCCCAGCGTACTCCGCTTCTTGCTATATAAGAAGTAGATGACAAGCCCAATGGCCAGCCACACGAAGAAGCGAATCCAGTTTTCAAGCGTCAAGCTGGCCATAAGAATCAAACAGCTCGCCACCGAAAGTATCGGAACGAGCGGAACGAGCGGCACGCGAAAGCCTCGGGGCCGGTCCGGCTGCGACTTGCGCAATATGAGCACAGCAAGGGCCACGAGTGCGAAGGCAAATAGCGTGCCGATGTTCGAGAGGTCCGCGAGTGTCCCGATGTCGAATATTCCCGCCGGTATGCCAACGAACACGCCGGCAACGAGTGTTGCTACGTGAGGTGTGCGGAATCGCTTGTGCACTTTGGAAAATGCGCCGGGCAGCAGGCCATCGCGGGACATGGCGAACCATATCCGCGCCTGACCGTATTGATATACGAGAAGCGAAGAGACCATGCCCATCAGAGCGCCGATGGTGACCCAACGCTGCAGGTTGTCCAGGCCGATGTTATGGAGCGCGGTGGCCACCGGCGCTGCGTCGCCCTTGAAAATGTGATATGGCTGGATACCGGTCAAAACGATGGCGACCCCCACGTACAAAGCAGCGCAAATGAACAGTGAGGTCATGATGCCGAGGGGCAAATCGCGCTTGGGGTTTTTGCATTCCTCCGCGGCCGTCGAGACGGAATCGAATCCGATATAGCTGAAGAACACGATCGCTCCGCCGGTCAGCACGCCTTGAAAACCGTTGGGCATGAAGGGATGCCAGTTCGTGGGATGGATGTATTTCGACGCGAAAACAATGAAGATGAAGATGGCGACTAATTTAATTCCCACCATGACGCTGTTGGCTTTCGCCGACTCGCGGATTCCCACGATCAGCAGCACGGTCAAGAGCATGACGATGAGGAATCCCACAATATTGAAATGCGGCACCCAGCCTGCGCCGGGAGTGTAAGCAGGCGTGCTCAGAGCCGCGGGTAGATGAATGCCAAAAGTGTCCAGGAGGCTGTTGATATATGCAGAGAATCCCACGGCGACGGCCATGTTGGATACCGCATACTCGAGAATCAGATCCCAGCCGATGATCCAGGCGACCATCTCGCCCATCGTCGCGTAGGTGTAGGTGTATGCGCTTCCGGCAATGGGAATCATGGAGGCAAGTTCGGCGTAACACAGTCCAGCGAAGCCGCAAACAATGGCCACCAAGAAGAAGGAGAGTGCGATCGCCGGGCCGGCTCCTGGCCGTCCGGTGATTCCCGTGGCGTGCATGCCGTGGAACAAGACGTCCAGCACGGGCGCTTTCAGGATGGACGGTACCTCGACTTGTTCACCCGCAGCGGCGGTCCCGGTCAGCACAAAAATGCCGGTGCCGATAATGGCGCCAATGCCGAGTGCGGTCAGGCTGATCCAGCCTAACGTTTTCTTGAGCCGTCTTTCTGGGTGTTCGGAATCCGAGACCAGCTGGTCAATGTCTTTGCAGCGGAGCAGTTGTGATCCCACTCATGCTCTCCGATCGCATCCAGGCAAACCGGACGCCTGAATCTTCTGGACACGCAAGTTTCAGGGATGAATGTGCGCTTCACTTTACCCTCAGATGCAGCGCCACGCAACCCAATGCACGGTACAGCCTTAGCTCAGCGATTTCCCCTCTTAGATTTGTTCGAGTTGGGCGTATCGCTCGATAAATTTTTTGGTTCCGCGGCCGGGAAAGCTGACGGACAGCCGGCGATCGTCCTCGTCGCCTTCGACACCCACAATGGTGCCCACGCCGTAATTGGGGTGGCGCACCTTTCGGCCAAGCAGGGGATTGGCATCGCCGCCACGTTTAGCGACGGTTCGCGCAAACGCGCCTGCGCTTTGCTGGCGCCGTGGGGCACCAGCTGTGTGCCTATTCACTCCGCGTACGCGACGAAGGAATTCATCCGGGGAGTAGGAATATTCAGGATCGGGCTCGTATCGACGCGTTTCGCCGATCTCCGCCATGGACCCCCGGATGGTGTCCACCAACTCACTTGGAATTTCACCCAGAAACCGCGACGGCTTCGAGGCGCGCAGCTGGTGCTCGTTCCCGAAGACGCGGCGGTACACCGCTCGAGACAGCGTCAGCGAAGTTCGCGCGCGCGTCATCCCCACATAACATAATCGCCGCTCTTCCTCGATACCCTTTTCTTCGCTCACCGAGCGGCTGTGCGGGCAGATGCCCTCTTCCATTCCGGTTAAGAAAACGTGGTCGAACTCGAGTCCCTTCGTGCTGTGCAAGGTGATCAGCGTGACGCCCGGCTTGTCCTCGAACGAGTCTGCATCGCTTACCAGCGAAGCTGCGTCCAGGAAATCCGTAAACGTCTCGCCGGCTTCTATGCTTTCGGCGACCGCGTGCGTAAGCTCTTCGAGGTTTTCCATGCGCGCGACATCTTCCAGAGTGCTGCGGTCCTTGAGGATGTCCAGGTAACCGGATTCCTCAAGAACGATGCGCAGGAATTCCGCGGGCTCTTTGGTGGAGAGAGCTTCCTGGAGTTTGTGAATGAGCTCGAGAAATGCGCGCAATGGGGTGACCGCGCGGCCCGGCGATGCGCTGGAGGCAAACTTTTCGATGGCGGCCCACAATGGTGTTCCATCGATTCGCGCTGTCTCGCGGAGCGCGTCCACCGTGGTCTTGCCGATGCCGCGCGGGGGCACGTTCAATACGCGAAGCAGCGAAACATCATCCTCAGGGTGCATGGACAGGCGAACGTAGGCCAGGGCATCTCGCACCTCGGCCCTCTTGTAAAAGCTGAAACCGCCTACAAGTCGGTAGCGGATACCTCGCTGTCGAAGCGCCTCTTCAAAAGCTCTTGATTGGGCGACAGTGCGATATTCGACAGCGGAGGTCTGCGAAGGCTCCTCCGTCAGAATGCGTTCCAGCTCACCCGCGACGAACTCCGCCTCCGCTTGCGCATCGCGCGCTTCAAAATAGCGAAGAGGTCCGCCCTCTTCTTTTTCGGCGCGGAGCGTTTTTCCGAGGCGGTCCGGGTTGTGCGATACAACTGCGCTCGCCGAATCCAATATTTCCTGAGTCGAGCGGTAGTTTTTTTCTAGCCTTATGACGTTAGCGGTCGGAAAGTCTTTCTCAAACTCTAATAGAATGGAAACGTCCGCTCCACGCCAGCGGTAAATGGATTGGTCCTCGTCGCCCACGACACAAACGTTCTGCTTCGGCCCGGTGAGCAGGCGGATCAGCTCATATTGCACGCGGTTGGTGTCCTGGTATTCGTCCACGTGAACGTATTGAAATCGCCTCTGCCACTTTTCCCGCGTCGCCGCGGATTCTCGCAGCAAGAGCGCTGAACGGAGCAGGAGATCGTCGAAATCCAGGGCTTTGCTGGCGTGCAGCAACTTTTCGTACGCGGTAAAAATATCTGCCGTCTTACGCCCGCTTTGATCAAACGCTTCCGCGCGGACCTGCTCCGGTGTCTGGCCGTGATTCTTTGCGAAGCTGATCCGGCTTAACACATTTCGCGGCGTTAGGTTGTCATCTTCGATCTGCAGCTTGCTCATGGCGAGCTTCACGGCCGCTAGCTGATCATCGTCATCGTAAATAGCAAAATCGCGCGGGAGACCTGCGCTTGACGCTTCCCGGCGCAGCAGCCGAGCGCAGAGCGAATGAAACGTGGAGATCCACGGCTGCGAGGGGGGGATACCGGCCCGAAGAAGCAGATCCGACACACGCGTTCGCATCTCCTCGGCCGCTTTATTGGTGAAGGTAACAGCAAGGATCGCTTCCGCGGGGACGCCACGAGCGATCAGGTTCGCCATGCGAAACGTGATCGTGCGCGTCTTGCCTGTGCCTGCACCGGCCAGAATGAGCACTGGCCCTTCGGTTGTTTCCACTGCAAGCCGTTGTTCCGGGTTCAGATCGTCGAGGAAAGTCAGCATGTCTTGAGAGTTTTCAGACAATTTCGCACTGGTTCATGGTAGCGGACAGTACCGAGCAGCGCAAACCGCTGTCTTCTCCTTGTTTTTCCGTGAATAGCAGTTACTCCGGCCACTTGACTCAATTGTGGATTTTCGCCATGCACGGTGCGGGGAAAGGTTCAATTCGCCACGGACCGACTCAGGTCAATCTCGAAGTAGGTCAATGAGCGATTTTTTTCAAGGACCAGCAATTCCGGAATGTAGAGGTGGGCGGTGCTGACAAGGTCAAACTGGCCTTGAAGATCAAAATACATCAAACCCTGCAACCGGCTGTGGGGCGCGACGACACTTCCAGGTACTGCGGCCTCTCGCGCTGCTTTCTCTAGTTCGGTCCAGTTCTTATCATGTCCGCTGCTGGGGCTTCTGCTGGGCAACGGGAATTTCCTGCGTTTGGTCGGATCCTTCGCCCCGGGAGTCAGGATGACATCGGCCACCCCTGAGGAACTCAACGCCTCGATCTGCTGCCGGTTGTCTTCCGACAACATGACCAACAGCCGCACCCGCTCCAGGCTGACTTTGACGCTCTGGTCTGTGTCGTTTTGGAGGGATACTTGAACCGCGAGAATCCCCGCAGCGTACGGAGATTTCTTGGGGAACTTTTCCTTGTACTGTGCGGCTGTGGTCAGGGGCAGCACGGAAATCGTGAGCCCTTCGTGCGACTCGACCGCCGAAGCCCGGATCGCCTGCTGTGATTGCCCGTGGCTAATTCCACTCGCGAGGAGCAACGCCGCGCCCAGCGGAACGAAGATGGGAATAGTTCGCATCCGGTTATAATAGACTTTTCTCATCTCGACGCCTTCGATTCCTGGGGGACGTGCAGGGTTGCCCTACGGCAGTCGCCGGCTGTTCTTGCCGGCAACGGAGACAGACCGGAGCTTCATTTCGTGTATTTCGTTTACAGCTTTCTGATGGGCCTGGCTGCTCTTCTGCTCTTGCCCTATTGGCTTGTCCAGGGCCTGCGTCAAGGAAAATATCTTTCCAATCTGGGCGAGCGCCTCGGCTTTTCCTCTCCATCGCTCCGCAATCTGCCGCTTGATCATCCAGGGGCAATCTGGATTCACGCTGTTTCCGTTGGAGAAGTGCTTTCCGCTGTTTCTCTTGCGAAACGGTTGAAAGAAGCTTACCCCGACCGCCCGCTCGTCGTCTCCACAACAACGATCACTGGACAGGCGCTAGCGCGAGAGCGGATGCTCTTCGCCGACGCCGTGATCTACTTCCCGCTTGATTGGGCTTTCAGCGTTCGCAGGGTGCTGCGTGCGGTCCGGCCATCCGTCGTCGTTATACTCGAAACCGAGATCTGGCCGAATTTCCTACGCGAGGCCCAGCGACGCAAAATTCCTGTGCTCTTCGTCAGCGGCCGCATTTCCGGCCGCTCTTTCGCACGTTACGAGAGTTATCTTGGCGTCTTCGGTTTTTTTCTCCGCCCGTTTCTCCGGCAAGCTCTTTCCGGCGTCACCGCGTTCCTTGCGCAGAGCGAGAAGGATGCGGTGCGCGTCCGAGCGCTTGGAGTGGCTCCGGGTCGCGTCCAAGTCAGTGGCAACCTGAAATACGACATCCAGCTCCCTGAGGCAACTCCAATCGCAAACTGGCTCGAAGCCGAAGCCCGGCGCCGCGGCCGCGCGCCCATTATCGTTGCGGGCAGCATTGTCGCCAGCGAGGAGCCGCTGGCTCTTATTGCGTTTGGAACGCTGCAAGGCGAGCATCCGCATGCGCTGCTCGTCCTGGCTCCCCGCAAGCCGGAGCGCTTTGAAGCAGCTGCGGAATTCATCGACGAATCTCACCGCAAGTATCTTCGGAGGTCGCAACTGCCGGTTTCTGCTCCCTCGAAGGCGGCCTCCCAAAATGGGGAGCCCGCCATCCCCGACGACGTGACGGTTCTTCTGCTCGACAGCATAGGAGAGCTCGCGTCGCTGTACCGTCTTGCGGATGGAGCTTTGGTGGGTGGTTCGCTGGTTCCTTCTGGGGGCCATAACATCCTCGAGCCAGCTGCGTTCGGAAAAATCCCGGTCTTCGGTCCGCACATGGAGAACTTCGCTGAAATTGCTGCGCGCTTTGTTGCCGCTGGCGCGGCGATCCAAGTGGCGAGCCCCGAGGATGCCGGGGTTGCCTGGATCGAACTGCTGCGGAATCCGGAACGCATGCGTAAAATGGGTGAGACGGCGCGCGGGCTCATCGAGGGCAGCCGGGGAGCGACGGATCGCGCACTAGCAGAAATCGCAAAACATCTACCGACCGCGAGTTCCGAGAAATAGATGGATTTGTCGCCCGCAATCCAAGTTCTGCTTTGGCCGCTTTCTCTGCTTTACGGTTCGTATGTTCGTCTTCGTGCCTGGTGTTACGCCCGCGGTTGGTTCAAGCAGAACCGCCTTCGAGGCAAGGTGATCAGCGTCGGCAATCTGACCGTAGGTGGGACGGGCAAGACGCCGGTGGTGATATGGCTGGCGGAAAGATTGCTCGGGGAAGGGAAGCGCGTGGCGATTCTCAGCCGAGGTTATCGCGGCGCGAAAGGCACGAGCGATGAAATCGAACTGATGAAGCAACGGTTTCAGAAGCGTGTGGCATTCGGCGTGGGCAAGAACCGCTACGTCCAGGGGCAGCGCCTTGAAGCGCAACAGGACATCGATGTTTTTTTGTTGGACGACGGATTCCAGCATCTGCAACTTGCCCGAGATCTTGATATTGTTCTGATGGATGCTTCGCGCCAGATAGCCAAAGAGCGTCTTCTGCCCGCAGGGCAGCTTCGTGAGCCGCTTTCCGCGCTCGGCCGCGCCGATCTCATCGTTTTCACGCGCATCGAAAATGCGCCGGGAGCGCGGGAAGCCATCCAGCGGCTAGGGAAATTCCCCGTCTTTGCGGCGGAAACTCAGCTGCGCGGTTTCCGGTTATTTGGCGGAGACACAGCGGTGTTTCCCGCCGACTCGCTAGGCCCGGGTCCCTTCTTCGTTTTTTGCGGAATCGGAAATCCCGGAGCATTCTTCCGCGACCTCGGGAAATGGGATCTACCTGTCACCGGATCGAGAAGCTTTCGCGACCATCACCGGTATGTATCCGACGATATTTTGCTGCTTGAGCGCGCTGGTGCCCAAGCGAATGCGAAGGCCTTTCTCACAACGGAAAAAGATGCGCACAATCTGACGGGTCTTGCCCTTCCGTCACTGCCGGTTTACGTTGCCGTGATCGATCTCGAGATTCTTCCAGAAGCCGAATTTCTCGCCGTCATCGGCCGCACAATGCAGGAGCGTGGCGGGGTCACCGCATGAAAATGCTCATTCGAGCGACGAACTGGTTGGGTGATGCGATAATGGCGCTTCCGGCGCTGCGAGCTGTACGCAGGCGATTTCCGGATGCGGAGATTGAACTTCTCGCTCTCCCGTATGTTGCAGATATCTACCGCGACCAGCAACTCTGCAATCGCTTGATTGTATATGATCGGAGGGGAGCGCACGCGACCTTTTCAGGCCGGGAGCGTCTCGCGGCCGAATTGCGCGCCCAAAAGTTTGACATTGCACTGCTTCTGCAAAATGCGTTCGACGCGGCGTGGATTGCGTGGCGCGCGGGCATTCCGCAGCGCATCGGCTACGCTCATGACGCCCGGACTCTTCTCCTCACGAAATCTGTTGCGGTACCCAAATCGGGCGAGATCCCAGCCCACGAAAAGTTTTACTATCTTGAGCTCCTGCGCCGGGCTGGCTGGATCGAAGCCCTCCCGGAGGAATCGCTCATCACCTTGAACGTCACCGAGGAAAGCCGACGCCGCGCTGCGGAAATTCTCCTTGCGTCTGGCGCGCGGCCCACAGGGATGCGCATTGCGGTTGGCGCCGGGGCGTCCTATGGTTCCGCGAAATGCTGGCCGCCGGATCGTTTTGCCGAAGTATTGAAACATCTCCAACCGCAAATCGATGCCGACGTGATTCTCTTCGGCACAGCTGCTGAGGCTAGTGTTTCCGCCGCTATAGCTTCAGGCATGCGTCGCCCCCCCATCGACCTCACAGGTAAAACCGCTGTAGCGGATTTGCCCGCACTCCTCTCACAGTGTCATCTCTTCATCGGTAATGATTCTGGCGCAATGCATGTCGCTGCCGCAGTGGGCCTTCCCGTGGTTGCTGTGTTCGGTCCCACCGACCCGCACGGCACTGCGCCCGTGACTCCGCGATGCACCATCGTCCAGCAGAAGCCCTATTGCAGCCCTTGTTTCCTGCGCCGATGCCCGACGGATCATCGCTGCATGACCGCGGTCACGCCGTTTATGGTGGAATCTGCGGCGCGACTCTGGCTTTCCGAGGTGCGTCCTGCCTGAACCGTCCAACCGCAGGCCCGCCGTGTTTCTCGACCGCGACGGCACCATCGCCGAAGAAGTAGGCTACTTGAATCATGTCAGCCGATTTCATATGTTTCCGTTTGTCGCGGCCGCCATTCGCCGCTTCAATGAAGCCAGGCTGCCCGTGATCGTCCTCACAAATCAGTCTGGCGTTGGCCGCGGTTTTTTTCCTGAGTCGCTTGTGCATACCGTTCACGAACTGATGACCCAGCAGCTTGCTGCCGCCGGTGCACATGTCGAGGGCGTTTACTATTGCCCTCACACTTCCGCGGACGGCTGCGATTGCCGCAAGCCGAAACTCGGAATGCTCGAACGCGCGGCTCGCGAGCACGCGCTGGATCTGCACCGGTCATTTGTAGTTGGCGATCGTTATGTTGATGTCGAGCTTGCGCATCGTGCCGGCGCACGGGGCATACTGGTGCGCACCGGTTACGGAGAGGGTGAACTCGCCTGGCACGCGGCGGGGTGGCCCCGGAAGCCGGATTTTGTCGCAGAAGATCTGGCCGTGGCCGCGGAATGGATTCTGAGGCAGACAAAATGAAGCGCTCTCGCGCACAAATCATCAGCTCCCCCTCTGTGGACCTGCTGGCTCTGGCCGACTACGTCGAGCAATTTACTTCCAAGAAGGTCGTCCTCCTGGGCGATTTCGTCGCCGACGAATTTCAATTTGGCGAAATTTCACGAGTTTCCCGCGAAGCTCCCGTCCTGATTCTTCGTCACCGCGAGACACAACTGGTTCCCGGCGGCGGGGCAAATGCCGCGAATAATCTTGCAGCGCTGGGCGCGACGGTTCTGCCCGTGACTGCCGTCGGCCATGACGCCGCCGGGGACGCGCTAGTCGCGTACTTTCGCCGCAAGCGCGCAAATGTTTCTGGAGTCTTGCGCGTGAAGGGCTGGAGTACGCCGACGAAAACACGTTTTCTCGCGGGATGGGCACACACCGTCGGCCAGCAGGTCCTGCGCGTCGACCGCGAGCCGGAATCTGCACTTCCGGAGAGCGCCCGGAGGAAAGTGCGGCAAGTTTTGCAGACTTTTCTGCGTTCCGCCGATGCCCTGGCTGTTTCGGATTACGGCTTCGGGATCGCCAGCCCCGAACTCGTCCGGTTCGCTCGCTCCAAGCGCAGGGTAGCACTGCCAATCACGCTCGACGCGCGGTACAACCTGGAAGCCTATGTCAAGACGGGGCTCACTTCCGCCACACCCAACGAAGCGGAACTCGAAGCGCTCCATCACACCTCCATTGGCAAGAATCTCAACGAGCTAATTCGCTGCGGGCGAACGACGCTTTCTGCGATGAAACTGGAGGCGCTTCTGGTCACTCGCGGTCGCGACGGCATGGCGCTTTTTGAGCCTGGCAATCGTTTTACACAAATACCCGTGCACGGCAGCAATCAGGCTGTCGACGTGACCGGAGCGGGCGACACCGTGCTTGCGGCATACACGCTCGCGCTCGCCTGCGGTGCTTCGCCTCTTGAGGCGGCCCACATCGCCAACATTGCGGGCGGCCTGGTGGTGATGAAACGCGGAACCGCGACTGTTTCCCGCGAGGAGCTTCTCGAAGCCCTCCGCCGTGAAGCCGGGGGAACGCCCTCCTGAAGCATGCGCCGCGCCGAATCCAAAATCGTTTCGCGAGATGAGCTGCGAACAGAAATTGCCAGGCACAAAAGCCGCGGCCAGCGGATTGTTCTTGCGAACGGTTGCTTCGACACGCTGCATGTCGGGCACGTCCGCTACCTCGAAGGGGCCCGGCGCGAGGGTGACGTTCTCGTTGTGGGCGTCAATGGGGACAGCGGCGTGTGCGCGCTCAAAGGCCCCGGCCGTCCGATCCTCGGTGAACGAGCGCGCGCGCAACTCGTCGCCGCTCTCCGCGCCGTGGATTACGTGGTGATCTTCAACGAGCGGAATGTGGAAAGCCTGCTCGAATCACTCCGCCCCGATGTTCACGCAAAAGGAACCGACTACACGACGGAAACCGTCCCGGAGCGCGCCGCCGCGGAACGACTCGGCGTCCGAGTCGCTATCGTTGGAGATCCGAAAGAGCACTCGACGCGCGAGCTGCTCGAATCCATCCGCAAGGCCCCGCATGGTTGAGCCGCGCTTTCTCGTCCTGCGTCTCGGGTCCCTCGGTGATATCGTTCACACTTTTCCTGCCGCCGCCGGTTTGCGCGATTCCTTCCCCCGCGCGGAAATCACCTGGCTCACGCACCCCAGATGGGTTTCATTGGTCGAAAGCAGCGCGCTCGCATCTGAAGTGTGGCCTGTCGAATCACGCTCATTGGCGTCAGTCAATGAGGTGGTACACCGCTTGCGGCAGGCACATTGGGATGCCGCCCTCGATTACCAGGGTTTATGGAAGACCGCACTACTGCCGCTGCTGGGAGGGGTGAAGCGCAGGATCGGATTTTCCTCCGCGACGATTCGCGAATTTGGAGTGCCCTTGCTCTACACGGATCGCGTTCGCTGCACGACCGTCCACATCGCCGACCAGAATGGGGAACTATCGCTTCGCGCGGGCGCGCATCGAGGGACTGGGAACTTTACATTGCGCGTGTCTTCAGCCGATGAAGTGGAAATGGCAGGTTTTCTGCGAGGCGCGGGCCTTGACCGGTACATCGTATTGAGTCCAGGCGGCGGCTGGCGCTCCAAGTGTTGGCCTCCGGATCGCTTCGGTGAACTATGCCGCAGGATTCGCCAATCTCCAGGTCTGCGCTGCGTCGTAAACTATGGCCCCGGTGAGGACGATCTTGCCGATGCAGTTCGCACCGCGAGCGCAGATGCGGCCCCACTGCTTTATAACGGTGAACTTGGCCCATTGATGGCTCTATTGCGCAATGCGCTGTGTATCGTCGGTGGCGACACGGGTCCGCTTCACCTCGCCATCGCTCTTGGAACTCCAGCCGTCGCTCTTTTCGGCCCTACGGACCCAGCGCGGAACGGCCCCTACCCCCGGCGTGTGCCATCTAGTGCAACCGCGCACGAAGATATCGTCCTCCGCGCTCCCCATAGCGTCACGAGCCATCGTCGCGGCGACGCTCCCGACCCTTCCATGTTGGCCATTGAAGTCGGAGCGGTTCTCGATGCTGTTCGCCGCCGAATCGGAACTCATATATGAGCTCCGGCTCGGCTTTCTTCGTTCGCTGGCGCGTTCGTCTGGGCTATCCCCTCGCTGTGGCTGTCTTGTGGCTGGCAAGGCCAACCCCGCGCAGTATTGCTGCTGGCACTGTTGTCGGTCTGATCGGTTTATGGCTGCGCGCTCATGCGGCCGGCTATCTTCAGAAGCACGAAATCCTTACGGTCACCGGGCCGTACGCCCGCACGCGCAATCCGCTGTACCTGGGAAGCGCGATCTTGGCTGTTGGCGTAGCGGTGGCCACGCACTCCTGGATGTCCTCAGTGTTCCTCGGTGTTTACTTCACCGTTTTTTATCCGATTGTCATGCGTAGGGAAGAAGCGGAACTCCGGGAGCATTACGGCGCAAGATTCGACGAATACGCACGAGTTGTGCCGCTCTTCGTCCCGCGAGTGACCGCTGCGAAACTTCCGGGGAGCAGCACCGGAGCATTTTCCTTCGCGCAGTACAAGAAAAACCGTGAATATCAGGCGGCAATCGGTTTTCTCTTCTTGCTCGCCTTATTGCTCCTGATGTGGCGTTTGCGCCTGCCCTGAGGCTATTTCGCTCGCTGTCTCTGGACAGGCCACATAGCAGGAAATTTCAAGCGAATTCCCATCCGTGAATACGTGCACGGCGCCCTCACGGTCGGTCCGCAGGATCCGGACGCCAGCTTGTTCCAATCGTTCCAATAATTCCCGGTTTGGATGCCCGTATGGATTTTCCTCGCCTGCTGAAATTACCGCCACGTGCGGGCGAACAGCCGCGAGAAACTCGGGTGTCGTCGAGTTCTTGCTCCCATGGTGGCCGGTCTTCAATATGTCCGCGCGCATCACTTCCGCACTGTTTTCCGCGAGCATCTCTTCTTCCGCCTGCCTTTCCGCATCCCCGGGGAGCAGGACGGCGCGGTTTCCGTACCGCAAGCGCAACACCAGCGAATCGTTGTTCTGTGCGTTCGAGGCAACTTCGCCCGCCGAGGCTTCAGGCCAGAGAAACTCGCCCTCGACTCCATCCCAGGTGAACTTCGGGCCTTTCGCTTGATGCACGATAAGAATCTTTTTCGCTCGCGCTAACTCTTCGAGATTCTTCAACGCCGGAGAGTTGACTTCTCGCCCGATCCAGAGTGAGCTCACCCGGAAATTCTCAAGAATCGCCGTCAAGCCGCCAATGTGGTCCTGATGCGCGTGCGTTAACGCAACCACGTCGAGCTTCTGAAATCCTCGCGACCATAAATAGGGCGAGACCGCTTCCTCGCCCGGGTCAGGGCCCAAGTTACTTTCCTGTCTCGAAAAACCCCCAAAACTCCCGCCGCCATCAATGAGAAGAGTTTTTCCTTCAGGAGATACGACGAACACAGAATCGCCCTGGCCCACATCCAGAATCGTCACCTCCAGCTTTCCCCGTGACCAGTGGGACGCAAATGGATAAACCGCAATGGCCAGCGCACCTGCGAACAAACCTGCGCATAGCGCCCACGCGATAAGTCGCTGTGCCGGATGATGGAAGCGCAACACGGCCATGAGAGCTACCAGCACGATGAAGAAGAACAGAACGAGCCATCCGTGCGGCCCAGGAATCCTATAGCTCCAACGCGGGAAATGGGCGAACCACTGCACGAGATGGATCAAAAATAGTGTGAGCCATCCCAAAAGCTGCGCAAGAGTTCTTCCCAGAGCGGGGAAGAGCAAGCCGCTTGCAAGTGTCAGGAAACCGAGCGGCACGGCCACACCCATCAGCGGCACAGCCGCCAGATTGACAACCGGAGCGGCGAGTGTGATGCGGTGAAAATCACGCGCCATCAGAGGCAGCATTCCAATTTGCAGGACAATGGTCAGCACAAACAATTCCCATAGGCGAAATGAGAAAGTAATGCCGCCGGCCACGGCATTCTCTGTTGGTTGTTTCAAGGGGAGCGGTAACTTCTGAGAAACCCACCGCGCCAAGGAACGCAGGTCCATCCGGAATTGTGCTTGCCGAGATTCGTGTGCTGCGTCGCGCGTCACGTCGCGCCAGCCACAAACCGAGCGGGCGTAAGGTTGGGCGGTCCGTTCGAGCCAGGGCAGCGCGAGGCCCGCGATGCAGCCGATGGCCACAAAGGTCAACTGGAAACTGGAATTGCGAATCGCCAACGGTTTCGACACGAGCAGAAGCAATGCCGCCAACGCCGCGGAGTTCAACAGATCCAGCCGACGGAAGAAAAAGCTGCCAATCACCACGAGCGCCGTCATTACGGCCGCACGAAGCACAGGTGGCCGCTGCTCGACGACCGCAACGTAGGCGAACAGCAATGTTAGAGTGAAAGCCATCGACCAGATCAGGGATAGCCTCAGCCCGCGCCCCGCCCAAAACAAAAAAACTGCCAGCGCGCCTACGTGCAGGCCCGCAACCACCAATACGTGGAATACGCCCGTTTTCTGGAAGTCTGTCGCCTCCTGGCGATCTACAAAGCTGCGGTCTCCAAGCAGCATGGCGCGAAGCACTCCCGCAACTTGCGGGGCGTTCTGGAATAGGGCGTCGATTTCTTCCCTCAAGGCGCGCCGCACGCGTGCAACGCGTGCAGCAATCGTTGGCGCGGGCGTCGATACGTGCTCGAGGAGTTCCGGGCCACGCAAAGTGGCGAGGAGGTCGATGTTCTGTTGCTCGAGATACGCTCGACGGTCAAATGCGCCATCATCGCGGTAGAGTTGCGGTCTGCGCGCCTGCGCCAGCACCGAGACTTCATCCCCAGCATGTAAATCCGGAAATGCCTGTTCGTCGGTTTTAGGGGTAAAACTCAGCCGCATGCCGCCCCGTGCCCTCAGCGTTCTGCCTTGATAATCAACGCCCGAAAGTTCGACCTCGTAGCCAAATCCCCACGGAAGTCTCGCCGGTTCGTCGCGCAACTTTCCATGCCACCGCAGCGGCGTCTTTAATTCTATGCGCCCTGCATCCAAGAGCGAGATTACGTGATCAGATGCGCGCGGCTGAATACCAATGCACGCTCCCAAGACTCCGAGCAGAATCCAGACCATGGCGGCGGCCGAGGCGGCGAGGCCGAGGCGGCGAAGTGACGTCAAAAATAGTCCTGCGAAGAGCAAGCAGCCCGCCGCAAGAAAACAACTGAGAAGAAATGCAGGCGACAAGGCGAATTTGACTACAGGGGAGTACAAGCCGAGCGCGATGCCTCCGGCAAATAGGGTGGCGAGCACTACGGCCGGCAATCTCACGGAGCTCGTCTTAACCGCACAAGCGTTTCGATATGAAATGTCTGCGGGAATAAGTCGAACAGATGCATCTCGGTAATTTCGTAGGGCGCGCCACTGATGGTCAAATCAGTCGGCTTCTTTTGTGTCCCCATCAGCACGGCAAGATCCCGCGCCAGCGTTGCCGGGTCGCAAGACAAATAGACAATCTGTGGTGCGCCTAGACGCGCCAGCTTAGCAGCCGCAGCAGCGCCAAGTCCCGCGCGCGGCGGATCCAACACCACAATATCGGGTTTCTCGCTTGTCTTTTCCAGGAATTCTTCTGCATGTTCGTTGTGCGAAGTCACCTGCACGCCCGCGCTTTCCGCGTTCAGCCGCAAGTCTCGCGTGGCCGCCAGATTTGCGTCCACGCTGATCACTCTGCGGAACGCGCGCGCCAGCGGCAGCGTGAAGAATCCCACGCCCGCATATAAGTCCAGGGCGAGTTCGCCTCCAGCGCCGGCCGTCACTGTCTTCAGCAAATCTTCAATCAAAAAGCGATTCACCTGAAAAAAGGAAAGATGGCTCACGCGATACTTGTACCCGCCTGCTTCATGAGTCAAAAACCCCGGTCCTGTGAGCTCGAATTTATTTTTCTTCTGGTCCAGCAACAGCAGGCTTTCGATTTGCGGCAGGGTTCCCCGAAATGTTGCTGCCAACTCTGCGGGAAGATCGGGAAACTTGTCGAATGCAACGTTTAGCGCGATTTGTTTGTCCGAAGAGTCCGCAAAAGCTTCGATTTCCAATACGCCATCCGGCAAAGTTCCCGAGCGAGCCATGTTCTGCAATTGTTCGAAAGCGTGCGTAAGACCCGGCGACAGAACCGGGCACTCATCGATCGGAACGATCGTGGAACTTTCCGGCAAGAAATAGCCAATCGCTCGAGGCATACCGCTTCGCACCGCCCACTGCGCCCGGTTGCGGTAACCGAAAGGTTCCGCTGCGTGTTCTTGAACAAGCCCATCCCAGGAAATCCCGCCCAGCCTTGATAGCGTCTCTTTCAGGATTTCTTTTTTCAGCCGGATCTGTTCCGTCGCCGGAATGTGCTGGTAATGACATCCGCCACATGTTTGAAAATGCGGGCATCGTGCCTTCGCGCGCTCCTTTGACACAGAGGTTACTTCCACCAACTGCGCCCAAATGAGTTTCTTCTTTTTCGATTTCGCCGTGGCCCGGACCTCTTCCCCCGGCAGCACATAGGGCACGAACACGGTATTCCCGTCGGTGTGCGCCAAGCCATCGCCTCCGTAAACCAGCTTCTCAATCGATAATCTTAACTCATCAGCCATAGTTGTGTGGTTCCATTCTGCGGTGGTTCGCGGGGACAGAAAAGTGCTGCCACGGAATACTTCTTCAGGGCAAATAATACAGACTCAAGCGCGGCAGTCCGAACTCTTCGAGCAAGCGTTTTTGTGTGTATTGTTTTTCGACCAGCGCCAACTGCTCGGCCTTCATCTTTCGCCGATACGGCGCAAGCTGTCCGTCCGCCTCGCGCCGGATGCGCAGCAGCAACGCTTCGCTGGCATGGCTTGTTAGCGTCGCATGTAATTTCTCGTCCAGAACCGTCAAGCGCCGCTCCAGATCTTCAAGGTCAAGGGCTCCGGGTGCGTCAAGAAGCGCCATGCTGCTTTCCAGTGCCCGCGCGATCTCTCTTAGGCGCGACTCGAGCTCCGGCCTTTCCGTGTGCTCCTTTTCCGCGCCCTTCTCCAGCTGCGCTTCGTTCTTGGCAAAAAAAGCCTTCAATTCTTCTCGCGAAAACGTTTCTGCGGCTTTCGCGCTGCCGCCTTTCCGTGCGTTTCCTGCGGCAGCCTCCTGGCTTTCTTCCGCCGCTTCCAGCACAGCATCTGTGCAATATGCCAGGCTCTTCAGGGCTTTCCCCTCGCCACGCCGCGACCTCCCATAGCTTTCAAACGCCCGATCGATGCCCTTGAGCGCGGCTTCCAGGGGCACGCCTGCTTTCTGCCATGCTTCCATAATCGCCCAATCCAGTGGGGAAACGAGCAGGTGTGCGCCGCGCTTCTTCCAAAAGTATTCTTCGATCTCCGTAAAATAGTTGAAGTAGTTCCAGCTTTCCATTCTGTCCGCGGCCTATCTCTGGGCTTTCTTCGCGGAAGCTTTCTTACCCGGCGGATGGCTGGCTGCGGCGCCCCTGCTGGACTCCGCCGATTGGTTCTTTTCCCAGATGAGGCGCAGACCTGCAAGGGTCAGAAATTCGTCCGTGTGCTGAATTTGCTTCGATCCGCGCGCCACCAGCCTGGCCTGCCCGCCAGTGGCAATGACCTTCGCGTTTTCTCCGAGTTCTTTCTTGATGCGCGCAATCATCCCATCCACCATATCCACCGCGCCGTAATAAAGCCCCGCCTGGATATGCGTCACTGTGTTTGTCCCGATCGCTTTTCCTGGATCTTTGATTTCGACGCGCGGCAACCGTGCTGCCCGCGCAAACAGCGCTTCGGAAGCGATCCCGATGCCCGGCGCGATAACCCCGCCGAGATACTCGCCCTTCGCGGAAATTGCGTCGAAGGTAATCGCCGTTCCGAAATCCACCACAATGCACGGCCCGCCGAACTGATGAAACGCGGCTACAGCGTTGACGATGCGGTCCGCACCCACTTCGAGCGGATTATCTACCAGCACCGGCATACCCGTCTTCACACCCGGCTCGACGAACAGTGCTTTTTTGCCGAAATAAATCCGCGCCATCTCTGTAAGCGTCCAGTTCACCGGCGGCACGACGGAGCTGATGATCATTCCAGTGATCGCGTCGCGGTCGAGGTGGGCCAGCGTAAACAGGTTGCGCGTCAGCACGCCGTACTCGTCAATCGTTTGCTCGCGAGCGGTCGTCAGACGCCAGTTCGCGATCAATTCGTCGCCGCGGAATACGCCAAGGACCGTGTTCGAGTTGCCGACATCAATTGTCAATAGCATCTAGCGCGCCTCCGTCACGTCCCCGGCGATCACCGTAACCACCTCACCATCGTCGCGTTTCACCATCAGCAAGCCCTCTGGTCCCAGCCCGGCTGTCGTTCCCGTAAAACTCCCTGTTCCGTTCGTCACTCGCACGCGTTTGCCCTGCGCATAGCTCGATATCGCCGCAAATTTCTCCGTGACACTGGACGCTCCTTCTCTCAAAAAGCGATTGTAGTCGTTCTCGAATTCGCGCAGCAACCGCACCAGCAACTCCAACCGCGATTGTGTCTTGCCCGTTTCGATCCGCAAGGAGGTAGCGATCGCTCCTAGCTCGCCTGTGAATTTTTCCTGGTTCACGTTCAATCCGATCCCCACGATCACGAACCGCACCTGGGCCGGCTCCGCGTGCATCTCCGTCAGGATTCCACCCACCTTTTTTCCGTTAATCAGCAGGTCATTCGGCCACTTCAGGTCCAGCGTAAGGCCGGTCTGCGCCTGAATCGCCGCGTGCGCTGAGAGCCCCGCCATCATGGTCAACAGCGGCGCCTGCACGGGGGCCAGCCGTGGCCGCAGAAGAAGGGTTACGTAAATCCCCGCAGCGCGCTCTGAATACCATACGCGCCCGGCTCTGCCGCGTCCTGCAGTCTGTTCTTCCGCGAGCAGCACTGCGCCTTCCGGTTCACCCGCGTGTCCTAACTCCAGCGCGACGCGGTTCGTTGAATCCGTCTTGAAAAAATGATAGATGCGCTTTCCAAATAAGCTGCCTTTCAATCGCTGCCGCAGCATGTTCGGCGTCAGGATGTCGGGTACTTGTTCCAGAAAATAACCCGTTCGCTGCTGGCCCTTGACGCGCACTCCGAGTTCGCGCAGGCGTGTAACCCAGCGCCACACCGTGGAGCGCGACACGCCAATCTCCTTGGCGATTCGCGCCCCGCTGACCACAATCGTGGCATTTTCTGCGAGTAGGGTTAGCAGTCCCGCGAGCCGCCGGTCCGTGGTTCCGGGTAGATTTTCTTGAGGCATGGAGTGATTTCGAGGCCTTTCGCGCCACCACAGATTACGTGTCTTCGATGCTGTCCACAAGCAAGCTCAGGTCAGCGGCCGGCGCCGAATGCGTCAGCGCCCCCACGGAAAGAAAGTCCGCGCCCGTCTCCGCGTAAGCGCGCGCATTCTCAAGCGTAATTCCGCCGGAAATCTCAATTACGCAGTCGCTCCGCAAACTTCGTGCCAACTCTACACAGCTTCGAGCCCGTTCCGGCGTCATATTGTCGAGGAGCACGGACTCGGCGCCGGATTTGAGTGCGTCGCGCAGCTCACTCTCATCTTTCACCTCGATCTGAACGGGGAGGGAAGCGTCTCCTTTCGCCCTCGCGGGAGAACCAGCCGCCTCGTAAGCACTGATCTCCCTCTGCACCACTTGCGTAGAAGCGTACGCATGGCCTTTGTCCAGCGCTGCCTTCACTCCGCCCGCCAGCGCAATGTGATTTTCCTTCAGCAATATGGCGTCAAAGAGTCCGAAGCGATGATTCGTCCCGCCACCCATCCGCACGGCATATTTTTCAATCATGCGCAGCCCGGGCGTGGTCTTTCGCGTATCGCGGACTTTCGCCTTCGTTCCCTTGAGCTGCTCGACGAATCGCCTCGTCAGTGTTGCGATCCCGCTCAAGTGCGCCAGAAAATTCAACGCTGTGCGCTCTCCGGTCAAGATGGCTTGTGCGGATCCGCGCATACGAACGAGTTCACGCGAAGCCTCGACGCTATCGCCGTCTTTCGCTAAGAACTCGAAGTCCATCTCCGGATCAAGAATTTCGAACACGCACTCGATAAGGGGTAGCCCGGCACAGATGAGCGGCGCTCGCGCAATGACTCGCGCCCGTCCCGCCGCTTGCGTGGGAATCGTCGCGAGCGTGGTCGCATCACCTGCGCCGACATCTTCTTCCAGCGCGCGCCGGAGGAGATCAGCTATGTATTCTGAATTCCAATCCATGGGAAACCGCAGATTCAGGCGCCCTTCTCGAGCTGGGTCAGCCGATGCTGCAACTTCTGAAATTCTATACGCTGCTCGCCGAGCGTTGCTTCCAATCCTTTGATGATTTTCTCGGGTGCGCGGCTACGAAATGTATCGTCCCGGAGCTGTCTTTCTTTTGACGCGATGGCTTTCTGCAGTCCTTCTGTTTCCTTCTTCAGCCGTGCTATTTCAGCCTGCGGATTGACTATTTCTGCCAACGCAATGCGAAGGTCAAACTCCGGGGTGTGGCGAATCATTCCATCCTCGCCAAGCCGGTCGGAAGTCACCCGCAGGTCCGACAGGACTGCCAGTCGTCGTATCGTCTCAAGATTCCCTGCCACAAGCTCTCTGACCGCTGCATCCTGGCTCGAAAGCTCGGCTGCAATCTTTCTTTTGGGGTCGAGCTTCAATTCCGCCCGAACGTTGCGCAGAGTCGTAAGCACTTTCTGGATCAAGGAGACTTCGCCGAGCGCTTGTGCATTTTTCCAGCGCTCGTGCGCTTCCGGGAATTGATCCAGCGCAATCGACTTCGCGCCCGCTTTTTGCGGCAACTTGTGCCACAGCTCTTCCGTCAGGAACGGCATGAATGGATGCAGCAGCCGCAGCGCCGCATCGAATGCCGCAAACAGATTCTTCCACGCCACGGCCGCGCTCTCTCGGTCCGCATTCTGCAGTTCCGGCTTCACCCACTCGATGTACCAGTCGCAGAAGTCGCCCCAGAAAAAGTCGTACACGCCGTGTGCCGCCTCGTGAAACCGGTAATTTGCGAGCGCGTCATTCACGGACTCGATCGTCGCTGCCAGCCGCGCGAAGATCCATGCATCCACCAGCGGGATTTTTCCGCTCACGGCGTGCGGCGCCTTCGCGCGAACTTCCGGCGCTGCCAACTCGTCGAGAAATGTTCCTCCCTGCTCGAACTTGTCCAGATTTACGAACAAGAACCGCGCCGCATTCCAGATTTTATTCGCAAAGTTGCGTGCGCTCGCCAGCTTGTCGTCCGACAAAACAATGTCTGTCCCCGGCGCGGCCATCGACGCCAGACAATAACGCATGGCATCCGTGCCGTACTTCTGGTTCAACGCTACGGGATCGAGCCCCGTGCCTTTGGACTTCGACATCTTCTCGCCGCTGGCTGTGCGCACCAGCGAGTGCAAGTAGACCGCCCGAAAGGGAACTTTCTGGGTAAAGTGAAGGCCCAGCATGATCATTCGGGCGACCCAGAAAAACAGGATGTCGTAGCCGGTGATCAGCAAGGTTGTCGGGTAATATTTTTTGTAATCGGGGGTTTCTTCGGGCCAGCCCAGCGTCGAAAATGGCCACAGTCCCGAGCTGAACCAGGTATCCAGCACGTCCGGGTCCTGTGTCAAGTTCCCCGAGCCGCACGTCGCGCACCTTGCAGGCGCTTCCCGCGCCACCGCCACATGCCCGTGCTCCTTGCAATACCACGCCGGAATTCTGTGCCCCCACCAAAGCTGCCGCGACAACGTCCAATCGCGGATGTTGCGCATCCAGTTGAAATACTCTTCGCGCCGGTTTTCCGGCACTATGCGGATCTCACCGCGTTCAACCGCTTCAATCGCAGGTTCCGCCAACGGCTTCATCTTGCAGAACCATTGCGTTGATATTCGGGGCTCGACGATCGTCTTGCTCCGCTCGCAAATCCCTATCGCGTGTGTGTGTTCGCTCACTTTTTCGAGCAGTCCTTGCGCCTTCAAGTCCTCAACAACTTTATGCCGAGCCTTGAACCGCTCCATTCCCGCGTATTTCCCGGCGTTCGCATTCATGTGCCCGTCGTCGGTCATCACGTCAATCTCGGCAAGTTTGTGCCGGCGCCCCAGTTCAAAGTCGTTCGGGTCATGCGCAGGAGTAATTTTCACCGCGCCGGTGCCAAATTCTCGGTCTACCATCTCATCGGCAATAATCGGAATCTCCCGGTTCATCAGCGGCAAGAGCGCCTTCTTGCCGATCAGGTGCTTGTAGCGTTCGTCCTCCGGATGTACCGCCACCGCAGTGTCCCCAAGCATGGTCTCCGGCCGCGTTGTCGCCACTACCAGGAACAAATTCGTTCCCTGCACGGGGTATTTGATGTGCCACAGATGACCTTGCCGCTCCTCGTGAACGACCTCCAGGTCGCTCAGCACGGTGAGACACGCCGGGCACCAGTTCACGAGCCGCGTCTCCCGGTAGATCAATCCCTCTTCGTAAAGCCGCACGAAAACTTCGCGCACCACGCGCGACATTTCCGGTGCGAGCGTAAACCTTTCCCGCGACCAGTCGCAGCTCTCCCCTATTCCTCTCATCTGCTGCGTGATTTCGCTGCCCGCTTCTGCTTTCCACTTCCAAACCTGTTTTTCAAACTCCTCTCGTCCTAGCTTGTGGTAGTCAATGCCCTGATCCATCAAGTGCTTCACCACCACGCGTTGCGTGGAGATGCCTGCGTGGTCAGTGCCCGGCAGGTATAAGGTGTTGTATCCCCGCATCCGATGCCAGCGGGTGAGGGTGTCGATCTCCGTGTGTTCCAGCATGTGGCCGATGTGCAGCGACCCGGTCACGTTCGGCGGAGGAATCACGATGGAGAACACCGGTCCGGGAGCGTTCGCGTCCGCGCGGAACAGCGCTTCTTTCACCCAGAATTCAGCCCAACGGGGTTCTATCTGTTGCGGTTCGTACGCTTTGGCGATCTCGCGAACCATGCGGCGCGGTTCTCCAAGGGAGATTTGCGGCGGCGCATTCGCAAGTCCGCCATTTTTCGTTCCGAGTAATCTTCGACTATACGAGGGGAAAAGCGGCTGCGTCAATGCGGCCACAAATTGAGGATTTGATTTGCTGTCGCGCGGGAAAAGGAACTACGGCTTTTTTGCTTTGAGCTCGTCCTTCACGATCGTTTCAATGACCGGTTTCAGAATCTCTCTCGTCAGCGCCTGCAGCACGTCTGGATTCAACTTGCTCAGTACTTTCGCCACCATCGCTTCCATATCCGTTTCTTGGGCAGAGGATTTTGCGGTATTACCGCTGGCGGACGCTTCCTGCGTCACGCTCTCTGCCACATGGGCTGCTTCCTCGCGGATAGCTTCCACGGTGGCCGCCGGAAGGGCAGCTTCTTCCGCAAGCAGTGGCTCACTTGTGTATGCGGGCGCGCCCTCGCTGACCGCCAGTGCCTCCGCGCCAGTTTCCTTCGGCGGAGCCACGGCAACCGCGTCCCACGACGAAGCGAGATGGCTCGCCTTTTGCGCTTCCGCTTCCCAGGGACTCGGCGCCACACTAAACCAGGAACTCGCTGCTGGTGGTTTTTCCGGCTTGCTGGCCGCCGCAGTTTCACTCGCGTTCACTACTGGCACTGTTGCCTGATCAACCGTTTCCGCCGGAACCGGTTCCGGGGCTGCTGGTACCTGACTAGCAGCCGCAGGCACCGCTTCGGCAACCGCGACATCTTGCGTTTCGTCCGCTTGGGCAAAATCCGTTTTTTCTTTCGCAGGCTGCGATGCGGAGGCCTGCGCGAACGCTATGTCTCGCCAATCGCGAACTGGGCCGGTGGTTCCATCGTCATCGAATTTTTCGTCTCCGGCATCCCTCCGCCATGAGGACGTGGGCTCTTCTTCCTCTTCTTCTACTTCTTCCTCGACCTCGGCCGAGCGCCAATCTCTCTCCATCGCCGGCACGGGATTCGCCTGCGTCGTGAAGCTGGAATCTTCCTCTTCCTCCACCACAGGTGTCTCGAGCAAACTACCGAACGCCGGCGGATGCGCGCCAGAATCAATTTTCAGCTCCTGCGGCCGCGACGGTATTTCCTCCACGAAGGATTCGCTCTGCATCGACGCCGGCACTTCAGGGACGGTTGCCTGCGGCGCACGCGATGCTGCCGGAGCCGAAAACTCCGCCTGGGCGGGGGCCGCGCTTTTTGTCACACTCGTTGCTGTCAGGGACACGCCCGCTCGCATCAGCGCCGATTTGACCATCGAAATCAGGGGATCTGGCGGTACAAACGGCTTTTTTAGTACCCCGTCCGCACCCACCCGCTGCGCCTCCTGTTCATCCAGAGGATCGAACGCTCCCACCAGGAGGATCACGGGAATATGCGAAAGCGTAGAATCTGATTTGACATACTGGCAGACTTCATAGCCGTTGCGGACTGGCATAAACACGTCGGCGAGCACCAGATCGGGACGTATGTCGGAAATCTTACGGACGGCGGCCTCACCGTTTCCCACGGCCACTACATCAATACCCTGATCCTTCAGGGCCAGCCCCACCATTTTCTGGATGTTGCTGTTGTCGTCCGCAACCAGGATCTTGGCCACCGAACGTCCTCCGGATAACCCACGCCTGCACCACACGTCGACCGCCCTGCGGTCGCGCATAGTAGGCCACCTTTGTATTGGAGCACCCGGAGTGTAGGCCGTCAATCTTAACGGGGAGGTTGTGTGTCGGAAGTAAATATGGCGGATTGCGCGCTTTTGGAACAGCTCAGGCGTTTCAAAAACAAGTTGGTACGGCGTTTTGCCGTACCCTCAAATTCCACAATGTGGATCACTATTCTTGGGCAGGTGCCGCTACCAGGGAATGATCTTGCGTAGACCTTTCTTTTTCTTGCTGCTTGACTCCTTCTTGCCATCCCCATCCGTGGGCTTCTGCGACGTATCTTGTGCCGCGTCTGTCTTTGTCCCATCCGCGTTCTGTGCCTGGTCGGTGCTCGGAGTATCCGTTTTTTGCGCCGAATCTGCCGTCGCCGCCCCGTTCGTTGCATCCGTCGCGTTCGACCCTGTAGAGGCCGGGGCTGTGCTGCCATTGGGTTCGCCCGCCGCAGGAGGATTCGCATCGCTTCCATTCCCGCCAGCTGGTGCCGACGCCCCTTCCGCGCCGCTCGTCGCTTCATTTCCCGCCGCCGCTTCGCCAGTGCCCGGCGTCACAGTTTCGACTACTGCCGTACTTCCTACTCCACCGCCCGTGCCCCCAATCCGCGACTGATTCCCACCTGTCAAGATATCCGTAGCCGACGCATTGTCGGGCTCGGGCTGAAGGTCGGGTTGTCCACTTCGCGCAGCCAGTTGTTTTTCTCTCCCTGCACCTGATTGAACCAGCGCAAGCGGTCTCTTTACCAGGGGAGTGTGGGGCCTTGGCGCGCTCAACTCGGCCTGCTGCCAAGCCAGGGCTTTCGGGTCCGCCTGCGGCACCGGGACGCCGAATGACTTCAGCTTGTCCTTCGATCGCCCTGCCAGGCCGGAAAGTGGGTAATTCCGCACGATCTGCGCGTAGTAGAGCGAAGCCACCTCTTTATGCTCGCTTTTTTCGAAAATATCACCCAGCATCCACAGCGTTCTGTCGGACTTACTGTAGAGCGGATACCGCTTCGCAACCGTCAGTAGCCGCGCCGCCGCCGCTCGCCGGTCACCTTTTACGTAATAGTAGTAGCCGATCCGGTAATCGCCTTCCGCCAGTACTTCCTGAACTTCCCGCAGCCGCTGCTCCGCCTTTGGCGCCAGCGGGTCCTTTGGATATTTCTGCAAGAACGTCTGAAATTCTTCTTCCGCGGCTTTGGCCTGAGTCCGGTCGCGGTCTGGTTTCTCCATCTCGCGGTAGTACGCCATCGCCACTTGCAGTTGAGCGTAGGATGCCTCCTGCAAGAAAGGGAAGAACACGATGAAGTCTTTGTAGCCGTTGATGGCTTGCGTCATATTCGCCGTTCCGCCTTCCTTGTAATAGGAATCGGCGATGGAAAGCTTTGCTTTGGCCAGGTATTCGCTATCGGGGTAGGTGTTGATGAGGGTTTGCATCCCCAGCCTGCCAACCTCCTGCCGCCCGCGCTTGATGTCCGCCAACCCGCGATCGTAGAGAATCTTGTCCGGCTCGGCGGAGTTATCCGCGCTGGTGGACTTATTGACCCTCTTCTTCTTGTGGAAGATCTGCGCGTCGCACTGTGCGGCACTCAGCACGACAATTGCGGTCATTGCAGCTAAGAGAATCCGGCGCAAACATCACCTCTCTGCAGGATTTCGTGTTCCTTGGCCGGATTGCTGGATTACCACGCCTGGAATTGAGCGTGCCTCTTGTTTCATCCCGGCCCGGAACATTTAAGTATAACCTGAACCCTTAGCCAGGTAGAGCGGGAACTTTGCCCTTCCGGCCAGGTTGGCTCACGTATTCTCTTGCTGGGATGCCAATCTCCGCCTCCCGGGGTTGCCTCATGCTTATGGGGTCGCGGCAACGCCTACAGGGGTTTCTGCTCCCCGCGCGCCTCCACATAAACCAATTGGAAGATACTGCCCGGTCCATTCGGCTGGACACTAACGAGGTGCTGCTTTTCCTTCGTGCCGGATTTGAAAAGTTGCCCACCCTCCTCCGGCTTGTCATCGCCGCAATCGAGCTCACTTGCCGACTTGCCCTTTTGTTTTTCCTCGCCAGGAGCGGCATTTGTGCAGTTCAATACTTTCCCGTACTTCCCCAGTGCTTTCTGGTAAAACGCCGCGATTTTGCCTGGCGCGTCGTTCGACTCCATCTTCAGTACCACCAATTTGAAACCGAACGTGTTGCCCCATAAGCCCAACTGCGCGGCATGCGAGTTGTTGCCCTCGTCTTTGTGTGGCCGCGCGCCTGGATAAATCGGCAACCCCACTTCCTTCGCGGTTGCCTTTGAGCTGACGATCAGACCTGCGCCGCCCTCTTCTTCGCTGCCCGAGCTCTTCTTATCTTGCGCCGGCAAGGACATCGCCACGGCAAAAAATAAGGCCAGCAAAACAATCGGAACTGGGCGCAATTCTGTGCGAGTCGGATGATTACCGCGTTCTGGCAACCGCTTTGATCTGTTCATGAAATCCTCCAAGCCACTGATTGATACGACATTAGCAGATGGGAAGTTCCATCTGCCGCCGGCGAACTCGGGGGGCGCACGACTTTGGCTCTTGCGACTATTTGCCTGTCGCCTATATTATCGTGCCCGTTCTAAGCAATGAGCCGAGCCGCAAACGCCATTCGGGCGGCCGGCCCGCTGAGGGCTGACATGAAACGCACGATTCTTCTCCTTGGAGTTCTTTTACTTGCCCAGGTAGCTTCCGCGCAAGATTGGGCCCGCGCGAGCCTGGAAAAATCCCCGCGTCATCGCGAGTGGGTCACCGTGAAACATGAGGGCCGCGCGGTGCAGACCTTTGTCGTATATCCGGAGTCAAAAGACAAACGACCTGTCGTATTGATCATCCACGAGATTTTCGGCATGACCGATTGGGTGCAGGACCTTGCGGATCAAGTCGCGGAAGCCGGGTATATTGCCGTCGCGCCCGATTTGCTTTCGGGCATGGCGCCGAACGGCGGCCGGAGCTCCGATTTCCCACAGGGCCAGACCACGGAAGCGGTCGGCAAACTAAATCCCGATCAGGTCACGGCCGATCTCGATGCGGCTGCGGACTACGGCATGAAGCTTCCTGCTGCTAACGGCAAACTCTTCGTTGGTGGATTTTGCTGGGGTGGAGGGCAAACCTTTCGCTTCGCGACGAACCGCGCCGACTTGGCCGCTGCATTCGTATTCTACGGCGCGCCCCCTGACAAGGATGCCATGGGCCGCATCAAAGCCTCTGTGTACGGCTTCTATGCGGGGAATGACGCTCGCATCAACGCGACCCTGCCCGATGCGCGCGAACAGATGAAAGCCGCGGGCAAAGCATTTGATCCTGTCGTTTACGACGGCGCAGGCCACGGCTTCATGCGAGCGGGTGAGGCTCCCGACGCCAGCGACGCTAACCGCAAAGCGCGCACCGACGCTTGGACCCGCTGGAAAGCCCTGCTCGAAAAAGGCCAGTAGCTCGCGCTAATCTCGGGCCCCGCCTTTGGAATTGCACTCCGAGAGAGCATTGGGCTTGAATCCCCGGTTTGCTGCGTCAATTCGCGACCGTAAGCTCGATCGTCGATGAGGTAGGAATCCGGTTTCCGCCCAGAGGAGCCTGATCGATCACCGCTCCGTGCGGCCATTGTGGCGCCGAGATGTAATTCACTTTGCGCCGCAGCCCAGCCACGTCCAGCCGGTGCTGCGCTTCGCTTTCATTCATTCCGACGAGATGCGGCATGACGTAGGCCGTCTCGCGCGGCCCCTGGGAAACCAGAAAGTCCACGCGTGGCGTCGCCGCTCCCGTTCCCGGCCTTGGATTCTGAATCACCACGGTGTCCGCTGCCGGACTCGGCATGGTCACGCTCGAAACTTCGCCTACCTGCAAGCCCGCGCGCAGCAACTCGATCCGTGAAGCCCGCAGCGAATTACCTTCCAGCGAGGGAATCTGAAGTTGCCGCTGCCCCAGGCTGAGAACTACGTGCGCCTGCTGCGACACTTTCATCAGCAGTCCCGCGGGCGGAGTCTGCCGCACCACCACATTGATGGGCAGATCCGTGTAGATGCGGTCCGCCACGCGCAACACCAAGCCGCGCGACTGCAATAGCTGATTGGCCTCCGAGACATTCTTGCCCACGAGATTCGGCATCGTCACTTCGCGCCCGTGAATAGCGATGCGCATTGCCGTGATGGCGCTCAGAAACGCCGCCGACGCCAGGATAAAGACCAGCAGCACCATCCGGCTGAGCGATTCGAGTCTCTCAAGCAGAGTCATATGGACGACAGGAGCCTATTTCTTTGCCAGCGGAGGCGCCGGATAATCCGGCAACTTGTCCTTGCTGGTGTCCCCCCGCTTCACTTCCAGTTCATCAAAGAGCAGCGAAGGGCTGATGACCGTCGTGGGCACCGCGCCTGCGCGGTTGCTAACCAACGGGTCATTGCCCACTGCTATCAGATCGCTGCGCAAGGCGCGGATGTCCAGCTCATTGAATACGGCCCCACGAACCAATTCTTCGTGTCCGTCCTTAGCGTACACGCGATAGAGCAGCCGAGGCGCGTTCCCGCCCATCGTTTCAACGCGATAGCCATAGGGCTTGCCCTGTTCGGTCACCATTTGCACTACACGCTGCTTGAGCACCTCCGGTGACTGGGCTTCAGAGCTCTTCAACAGCAAAACGCCAAGACTGGGACCAGGGAAGGAGCCCGGTGCGGCACGCCCATGTCCATTCGAGGCGGGGAAATCGCGAATGGGCTGCCTCCCCATCAAGTAATTTGTCAGTGTGCCCGCTTCAATCAGCGTGACGGGTTGCGCGGTTACACCTTCGTCGTCCACTCCGTAGCTACCTACAAGGCTCTTGCCCTGGAAGTCCTTCAGCGTCGGATCATCCACCAGGGTCAGGAAGTTCGGAAGCACCCGCGTCTTGTAACTGGTGGCGAAGGCGCCCGTGGTTCGGTTGGGCTTGCCGAGTTGGGGTTTTCTACCCAAGACGTTTGCCCCCACCATCGAAGCCACCACATCGTCCGCGGCGTCCGGCGCAAAGAGCACCGGGCCGCGGTACTCCTCTTCGACGATGGGTGCTTCCCGCAGAGCCGTAAGGGTTTCCAGCATTTTCTTCGATTCGCTGAGTAGGGCATCTCGCGAGGGAAGCTCCTCGGCGCGAGCTGTCATCCAGAAGGGATTGCGGTTCAGCCTCATGCCATCCGCCGCCTGCGCCGAACCGTTCAGTTGAACGACGTAGGTATTTTCCCCGCTGCGCGTCACCGTCCCTTCGGAATTCACCAGGTATTCATTGATGGCGGAAAATCGCGCCGACGCTGTGACCGATTGCACGTCGGAATACTGCCGGTACAAATTTGTAACGTCCTCAAGCGTCTTTTTCCAGGAAGCTTCATCCACTTGCAGCTTCATCGCGGATCCCACGGCGGTGACTACCGGAGCTTTCGCAAAATCGTCCACTGGGTGCTCTTCGGTGCTGAACTGTTTGAGCGCCGCCTGTTTCTCCGTCAGCGCTTCTCCCGCCGCTTTGTATGCCTCATCCGTGGCCAGCCAAATCTGGTGCCGCAGGGCAATAGGATCGTCGTCCAGCGGAAGAATGTTCGTCTCGCCCATCCCTTGCCCAAAGTAGCTGTCCTGCTTGTAATCGCCGACTCGCACCACCACGCGGAGAACGCGCACGTGGATTCTTTGGTGATCGCGTAGCGCGCCGAACGCGGCTTCCGCGGCGTACTCATCGACATCATTCACGCGGTATTCGATGTAATACGGCGGCTGCACCTGATCCATTTTGAGCTTTGCCTTCGAGCGATCCAGTTCTGTCAGCAGAGCTTCGAGCAGGGCATCGCCGTTTGCAGCAGCATGGGCCGCCGCGCTTGCGCTCGCTGCGCCCGCGTGGCGAGGAGCGGCGAGCAGTGGGATTGCGCCAAGGCAAATCAGGCAGGCCGCCAAAATTATTCCCGTTGTGCCACAAAGCATCTTCACGGTTTCACCGCCGGCGCGGACTGCGCAGCCTTTACATCCGTTGCAGTTTCAAAGCCGGGAGGAGGCAGGATCGGCGGTCGTTCGTGCGCGTGCGCCCGCTTTTGCACTTCCATCTCCGAGAAAAGCATGGCCGGCGCAACCGCCGCCACGGGTACCTGCCCGCTTTCCGCGCCACAGACGCCGTTAAACACATGCTGTTGATCTCCTGTCACCATGATTCGCGTCAGTGCCGCCAGCGGTGTCCCGACGATGTCCACGCCGCGCACGAGTTCATCGGGTCTTCCATCCGCGTAAATTCGATAAACGATCACAGGCAGTACCTGGAATGCCTGCGGCAAAGAGCGTTGCGTCAGAGTGAACCCACCCTGGATATCGTCGAAATACAACCCATAGGGCTTGCCTTGTTTTTTCACTTCGTCGATTAACTTTTGGCGCAGCTGGGCTTCCGTCACGGCTTGCGTTGAAGTCACAATCAAGTTGCCCTGTCTTCCCGTGGGCATCAATCCAGGTTGGTTGCGGCCATGTCCATTGGATTGGCTGAAATCCTTAATCGGCATTCGCGACATCAGAAAATTCTTGAGCACGCCATTTTGAATCACCTCCACGCGCTGCGCCGGAGTCCCTTCATTGTCAAACGCATAGGTGCCCGCAAGTTTCACACCGGCGGCTTCTTGTATTGTGGGATCGTCCGCCACGCTCAGGAACTTGGGCAGCACTTCCTGGTTCACTTTCTTGGTAAATGTTTGGCCCTCTTCTTCGTCCCGCTGGCGGTGTCCTTCGAGACGGTGCCCGAGGACTTCGTGGAAAAACACTGCGGCTGCGCGGCCGCTCAGCAGCGCAGGTCCGTCATAGGGCTCCGCAACAGGTGCGTTGCGCAGCGCCTTCAAGTCCTCCGCCATCTTGTCGACTTTCGCAGTCAGCTCCGCCTCGCTGGGCAATCCGCTCGCAGTCGGCGCCTGAAAGGTCTCGACCCGCAGGAGCTCCATTCCGTCATCCGCGCGGGTTTGCGCTTCCATGACGAGCCGTGTTGAGGCGTTGGGTGTCACGACGGCGGCTCCTTCGCTCGACACCAGCCGCGCGCTCGAGTTTTGCACTTGCAAAACCACCGTCGCGAAATACACGTCCGGATATTTTCGGAACGCACCCGAAAGCCGCCGGATTTCCCCTTCCCACGACGTGCGATCGAACGCTGGCGAAATCGCTGCTTCCGCAGAATGCGTAGCCGCCGTTTCCTTGGAAAAATCCGGCGATTTGTCTTCTTCCTCGGCGCGAACAGCGGTGTTGGTTTTCACGTTCAGGAACGCAGGAGCTGCGCGCTTGTATTCCCGGTCCGTAAGTTCCCAGAGGACCCGGGCCAGGGCGTCGGCATCGTCGCCTTGCGGCAATGTCCCGGATGTGACGCCGCTCGAGCGGCTTTGCCCATGGGTATTGTCCAGTGCAGGCGTGCCTACGCGCATGGTTACATCCGCCTGGCGGCGCTGCAGCGCGGCGTTGGTCAGCAGACTTCCGTATGAGCCGACCAGCACAACCAGGTTTTGGTCGTACACGGTGTAACTCAGGAAATATGGCGAAGGCTCTGTTTTCGCTAGAGCTGCGGTTGCGCGAGACAGCTCACTTTGCATTGTCTTCAAAACCAGATCATTGGAACTCTTCTTGGGGTCGACCGAGGAGTTCTCCGCCGCGGACGCCGCCGGCAGGCCGGCCAATTGTGTCGCTAGCAGCCAGCAAACGGCAACTCGCAAGAATTCACGTCCGCAGACAGGCAATCTCCCGCCGCTGAAAAACGACCGAAAACTTTTCATGAAATGTGGGCTCCCGATGCTTCGGCATCTCGACGAGTTTCGCAAGTGGAATAAGTGGCGCAGAAACCAAGTATGCCTTAGCGTTTCACAGTGCGCAATTCACGTGATACCAAAGCGTTCACCGGTCTTCAGGCGCGCACCATTGGCAAACTCCGCCGCGGTAACCTGCTTGCGCCCTTCCACTTTGACGGTCAAGATCCGCAAAACGGTTGTGCCACCGCATACAACATGCAATTCCCCCTTTTCTTGGAGCAGCGTCCCCGGTGCGACACCGGGCTTATCTTCTATCGTCTCTTTCCTCATTTGCTGAGACGCTGGCTCCCCCCAGACGTGGCAAGTTTGCCCTCGATGAGTCGTGTACGCACCCGGCCATGGCGCAAACCCTCGCATGCGATCGAAAATTTCCTTCGCGCTGCATGACCAGTCGACACGCCCGTCTTCTTTTTTCAGCAGCGGCGCGTATGTAGCCCTGCTACCGTCCTGCGTGCGTCCCATGATTTTTCCAGCCATCAAGCCGCGCAGCGTTTCCTCCATGAGCGGAGCGCCTGCTTCTGCCAGGCGAACGGACAATTGCGGAGCAGTTTCTCTGACGCCGATCGGGATCTCGCGTTGCAACAGAATTTCGCCCGTATCCATGCCGGCGTCGATACGCATCGTCGTGACCCCGGTCTCGGTCTCCCCATTCGCAATCGCCCAGTTGATGGGCGCCGCCCCGCGATACTTGGGCAGGAGGGAAGCATGGAGATTGATCCAGCCAAATTTTGGAATGGACAGGAGTAGCGCGGGGATAATCTGGCCGTAGGCGATGATGACGACGCCATCGGGCGCAAGCTTCTGCAACAGCTCCCGCGCTTCCGCGGAGCGGATTTTTTCCGGTTGGTGCACCGGTAAACTGGCCGCAAACGCCGCTGCTTTTACTGGTGAAGGTGAAACCATCTGCCCCCGGCCTCGCGGACGGTCAGGCTGGCTGATCACGCCCACAATCTCGAAATCCGGTTGCGCAAGAAGATGCTTTAGCGTAGGAACGGCGAATTGTGGCGTGCCGCAGAATACGATGCGCATGGCGCACCCTCTCCGGCGATCACCACTCGCCCTTTTTCTTGAGTTTCTTGATTTTGCGCTTGATGAGGTCGCGTTTCAGCAAACTGAGATGCTGGATGAAGAGAATTCCGTTCAGGTGGTCGATTTCGTGGCAGAAGGCGCGCGCCAGGATATTTTCGCCGCGGATTTCGAACATTTCGCCTTTCACGTTCTGCGCCCTCACGGTGACGAATTGGGGCCGGATAACATAGCCGCGAAAGCCGGGAATGGACAGGCAGCCTTCTTCCTCGCGAACTTCCCCCTCGGCGTGAATGAGTTCCGGATTGGCGAGAACAATTTTCCCTTCCGGATTTTTTCCGCTCGTCACGTCAACGACGGTCAGACGCAGGCTCAATCCGATTTGCGGCGCCGCGAGGCCGACGCCTTGCGCGGCATACATCGAGGCGAACATGTCTTCCGCGAGCTCCTCGAGTTCCGCGTCGAATTTCTTTACTGGAGGAGTGGATTTTCCCAAGATCGGATCACCGTACTTCACGATCGGATAAATCTTGCGCGGCGCTGCTGCCGTTTCCGGCGCCGTGGCGGTGGGTTCAGAACTCGTCGAGTTGTCGGGCATAGTTGTCGAAATTCCGCCGTAGTTCGGCAAGTGAATCTCCCCCAAATTTTTGCAGAAAAGCATCCGCCAGCACAAGCGCTACCATCGCTTCGCCGGCCACACCCGCGGCGGGCACCACGCACCAGTCGGAACGCTCATAGGCAGCGCGCACCGGCTCCTTCGTAACCATGTCAGCGGTGCCAAGCGCGCGGCGCAACGTGGAGATAGGTTTCAAATAACCTCGAACGACTACGTCCTCTCCGTTGGTGATGCCGCCTTCGAGCCCGCCCGCGCGATTACTTGACCGCCGGAATCGTTTTGCAGCTTTGTCGTAGGAAATTTCGTCCTGGACTTCGCTCCCGTAGGAGCCTGCGGCGATAACTCCCGCGCCGATTTCCACGCTTTTGACCGCCTGCACGCTCATCAAAGCTTGCGCAAGTCTGCCATCGAGCTTTTCGTCCCATTGAGCGTGACTCCCAAGACCCACGGGCACATCGTGGGCGACGACTTCGAAAATTCCGCCGACCGTGTCACCCGCTTTGAGCGCCGCATCGACCTCGGCCATCATTTTCCTCTGCACCGAGTCGTCCACGCAGCGCAACGGTGATTCAAGATCGCCACTGGCGGAGCGAATCTCTTCCCACTTCGCGGCGCGATCGAGGCGCACGTGGCCGACCTGAATGGTATGGCTGGCGATTTCCGTGCCGAGCTCGCGGAGCAGCAGTTTGGCGAGCGCCCCGGCGGCGACGCGCGCCGCAGTTTCCCGCGCGGAAGCGCGCTCGAGAACATAGCGGGCGTCGTGAAAATTGAATTTTTGCGCGCCCGCGAGGTCGGCGTGGCCGGGCCGAGGGGCCAGCAGCTTTCTCTCGTTGCTCGCGGATTCGGCGGAAGCCTCGACGGGCAGAATTTTTTCCCAATTGGCCCAATCGCGATTCTCGATGCGCATGGCCACAGGTGCGCCGATAGTTTTTCCGTGCCGCACGCCGGCGAAAATATCGGCTCGGTCTTTCTCGATTTTTTGGCGTCCTCCGCGGCCGTATCCCAGCTGCCGCCGGTGAAGCTCCCGGTTGATGAATTCCAGGTCCACGGGCAAGGCAGCGGGCAGCCCGGAGACAAACGCCAGTAGCGCTTGCCCATGTGACTCACCCGCTGTGTAGAACTTCAGCATCCCGAATGACGCTCCCAGGCGTGCCCGCGTATTCCCCTGTAAAAACAAGAAGTGTATCCGCCGCGCTTCGTCGCGTCCAGTCGTGGAGAAGCGAAATGCGTTACTTGACGTGTTCCCGGCGCACGGTTAGGCTTTCGGCGAAGTATTCATCGTGATGGGCGAAGTGTCACTGGACCTCCTCGGGGACCGGGTTCAGTGCATGGGGGCTTGTGGCAGACACTCCAATCCAGGTCACGGGCCGCGAAACCAAGGTGGGAGACATCCCTTCCATCGGAGAGGTTTTGTCCGATGCCGCAAAAAGAATGGTAGCGGGTGTTCAGGTCTACGCTGAACTGGCCTTCCAATCGCTCACGAATCTTGCGGTCGGCCCACGGTATTTCCAGGACACGCTCGCGCAAATGGACAACATCGGGGTCGGCTCGCTTCCTATCATCCTGCTGTCCGGATTTTTCATTGGCGCGGTGATGGTGCTGCAGACGGGATCGCAATTCGTGCGGTTCGGTCAGACGTCGTTGACGGGTGATGTGGTCTCGCTCGCACTCGTACGAGAACTGGGGCCCGCGATTACCGGACTGCTGGTGGCAGGTCGCTGCGCTTCGGGGATTGCTTCGGAGCTCGGATCCATGCTGGTGACCGAACAGGTCGACGCGATGCGCGCAATGGGGACGGACCCGAGCCGGAAATTGGTGACGCCGCGAGTCCTGGCGACAATTCTGATGCTTCCCTTACTGGTGGCCCTGGCTGATTTCGTCGGTCTGCTGGGAGGCTGTGTCGCGTCGGTTTTTTCGCTGCGTCTGGGTGCCATCGAATTTTGGAGGCGCGCCATTGACGTGCTGGAGTTTGCCGATTTGATGCAGGGATTCATGAAGTCGCTGGTGTTCGGATTTATCCTGGCTACAGTGGGCTGCTACAAAGGTCTAACCGTGCGCGGGGGTACGCAAGGTGTGGGACGCGCCACCACACAGGCGGTGGTGGTCGCCTCCGTACTGATCATCGTTGCCGACACTTTTCTTACCAAGCTTTCGCTCTTTCTCGCTAACAAAGTCTTCTAGCACCATCCGGGAAACATCTCTGGCGGCTGGTGTCGAACGGTGCGTCTAATAACGCCGTTTATCGCTATAATCAAACGCACAGGAAATGAACAGTGCCGTCACACCTGCGCAAGATACTGCCGCTCCCATCACATTTCTGGACGTCCACATGGGCTTTGACGAAGGCGATGTTCTGCGCGGCATTTCCTTTCAGGTTCTGCCGCGCGAGACGCTCGTGCTCCTCGGAGAGACCGGAACCGGAAAAACACTCACGCTCAAGCTTGCGGCCGGACTTCTCCAGCCGTTGAGCGGAAGCATAAGCGTGCTGGGGAAAGAAGTTTCGGAAATGTCCGAGCGGGAGTTGCTGAAGTTTCGTCGGCAAATCGGGTTCGTGTTTCAGGAAGGCGCGCTGTTCGACTCGTTGACGGTGGCCGACAATGTCGCGTACCGGTTGCGTGAGGAACGCGTTGATCCCACGGAAATCGAGCAGCGCGTACTTGAGGTGCTGCGCTTCGTGGAACTGGAGCATACGCTGGAACTATTCCCTCCTGAACTTTCTGGCGGGATGAGGCGGCGGGTATCCATCGCGCGCGCGTTGATCAATCGGCCCCCGATCGTGCTGTATGATTCACCAACGGCAGGACTCGATCCTGTGACCTCGCAGACGATCATCGCGCTGATTCTGCGTTTAAGGGATGTCTACGGGGTGACGGCAATGCTGGCGACGCACCGGTTACAGGATGGGTTTGCGATGGCTAATTATCATTTTGACCCGGAGACGAAGCGTGTTGTTCACAATGACGGGCGGGAAGGTACGGCGCGGACATCTCCTGAAGGCGGGACACGGTTCCTGGTGTTGCGGGAGGGCCAGATCTATTTCGAAGGTACGCCGGAAAAGATTGCGAACTCTCAAGACACCTACCTAAAGCGGTTTCTGGTGTGAAATTGCTATAGTCTGTTTGGCCGGCACTTTCGGACAGTGGGGCAAGGAGGGGAATATTCATGGCGCAGCGTAAACAATTGACGTGGACCGAATTGCGGGTTGGTTTGTTCGTGCTGATCGGCTTGTTCGTTTTAGGGATGGGGATATTTTATGTGACGGGTGGCGGAAATGTTCTGGCGCCAAAATACCGCGTGAAAACGTATCTGCCTGAAGTTTCCGGGCTGGCGCTTGGTGCGCCGGTGCGTCTGGACGGCGTGGAGATCGGAAATGTGGAGTCCATCAAGCTGCTGCAGCGAACGCCTGGCCATGTTCCAGACAAAAATAGGAATATCGAAGTCGGAATGCGGGTAGACCGGCGGTATCAAAACGACATTCTCACGGATTCTGCCGCCAGCTTGGTGACGGAAGGTCTGCTGGGGAACCGCTATGTGAACATTTCGCGCGGGCTGACCGGCGTGCCGGTCAAAGAGGGACAAGAGGTGCCGGGCACGGAAGAAAAAGCCATGAAGGAAGTGGTTCAGCGCAGCGCGGAATTGTTGGGCAACTTGCAGGCGCTCTCCCAGGATGTGCGCGATCTGATTGCCGGCGTGAAGTCGGGTGAAGGCTCTCTCGGCAAGCTGTTGACCGACGAAGAGGCCTACACGCACCTGAATAACATTCTGGCGAAAGGTGATGAACTGGTGAGCAATGTTCAGGCAGGGCAGGGCTCCGTAGGGAAGCTGCTCGTCTCCGATGAGATGTACAACAAGGTGGACAAGGGATTGGATAACGTCAATGTGATCCTGGCCGATCTGCGAGCACAGAAAGGGACCATCGGAAAACTGCTCTACGATCCCACGCTGTACGATCAATTCAAGGACACGCTTTCGAACAGCAACTCTTTCATCAGCGATGTTCGCGCGGGGAAGGGCAGCCTGGGCAAGCTGGCGACCGACGAGACGCTGTATAATAAGCTTCGCGATACGAGCACGAATCTAGCGGCAGCTTCCGCAAAGTTGAATGAAAACACGACGACGGCGGGAAAATTATTTTCCGACCCCCAACTCTATGACAACTTGACGGGCATGCTCGGGGATATGCGCCTCTTGCTCGGCGATTTCCGGCAGAATCCGAAGAAATTCTTGCGCATCAAAGTATCCATTTTCTAAATCGGACCGGTTGCTTTGCCGTGGCGTCGGCGGTGTGTTGTAATACGCGCGTAACAAATGGCAAATAGGCTGTGGAAGCTGACCGCTTGGCGCGAAGACCTAGATGGAAAACCAGGACGTAATACAAAAGCAGCCCCGCACTGAACCGGCGAAATCCACTCTGCCTCAACCGGGACGCCCGGTGCCCAGCCGTGCCTATCCCGGCGCCTTGATCGTTGTCGAGGGTACGGACGGCTCCGGAAAAAGCACCCAACTCTATTTGTTGAAGCGCTGGCTGGAAATCGGCGGCTACCGCCTTCATTTCACGGAGTGGAACTCCTCGCCGCTCGTGAAATCGGCGACGCGGCGTGGCAAGCAGCGGCGGCTATTGACGCCAACGACATTCTCCCTCTTGCACGCCGCTGATTTTGCCGACCGCTGCGAGCGGCAGATCATGCCGCTGCTGCAGGGTGATTATCTGGTTCTTGCCGACCGGTACATCTATACCGCATTTGCGAGAGACGCTGCTCGGGGCTGTCCGCCGCGCTGGCTTCGCAATCTATATCGCTTTGCGCCAGTCCCGGACGTCACTTTTTATTTTCGAACTCCGCTGGACGTCGCCGTGCACAGGATTTTGAGCGGCCGCCCGAAACTGAAATACTACGAAGCCGGTATGGACCTGGGCATGTCCTATGACCGGGCGGAAAGCTTCCGGCTTTTCCAGGCGCGGATTCTCGAGGAATACGACAAGATGGTTGACTCCGACAATTTTGTCGTTCTCGATGGAACATTGCCGGTGAACAAACTGCAGAAGCAGATGCGCGACCTTGTGGCCTCAAAAATTGACCTGAAGCGATTCGCCCCCGGCGCGCCGGAAGCGGAGTGAGCATGCCCGATCAGGAAACAGAGAAGGCCCCAGCCGTAGCCAGTCCCGCGGAAACTGCGCCCGCTGAAGCTCCGCTCTCACCCGCAGCCAAATCTGCGGCGCCAGAGGAAGCATCTTCGCAATATTTTTTTGGTGAGCCGCTGGTGGGTTTCGATCCAAGCGAAATTACCGGCTCCCTCATCGTCATCGAAGGGATGGACGGATCGGGGCGCTCAACACAGATCGCCTTGCTGCAAGAGTGGCTGGAGTCGGAAGGTTTTGCGGTGCAAACCAGCGGACTGCGGCGGTCGAATCTCGTGGGCCGGGATATCGACGAACTGCTTGCCAAGAACGCGGTCACGCGGCTGACGCTGGCGCTGATGTACGCGACGGACTTCTTCGATCAGGTCGAGCACCGTATCCTGCCCGCCCTGCGCTCCGGCACCGTAGTTCTTGCGGACCGTTTCATTTTTACGCTGATTGCCCGCGGCGTCGTCCGCGGAATCAACCGTGATTACCTGAGCGGGCTGTATGCCATGGCATTGCGGCCTCATTTGACCTTTTGGCTCAACGTGCGCCCAGAGACGGCTTTCGCCCGCGAATTCAAGAAGGCCCAGGCCATCAGCTACTGGGAGGCCGGTCGCGACATGTCGCTCTCTCACGACCTGTACTGGTCATTCATCCGATACCAGACCATGATCAAACGCGAGTTCGAGGTGATGGCCAAGCGGCATTCCTTCATTGAGCTGGATGGAGAATCCAGTGTCTCCGCGGTGAACAAGCAACTCCGTCTGCGCATCGGTGAGCAACTCGGCATCCGCGCCACCAAGTACTCTCCATCGGCCGCTCTCGCGCATCTCTGGCGGTAACTTTCGAAATGGCCGAGCCGGTTCATATTGCCGCCATCGACGCCGGCTCCAATGCCGTGCGCCTTTCCGTCGCGCGCGCCTATTCCGCCCTGGATATTGAGCCGCTGCACACGGAACGCTATCCGATACGCCTGGGAGAAAGCGTCTTTGTGCGCCACCGCTTTAGCGAGGAAACCTTCTCGAAGGGCGTCAAGGCGTTTCGTCACCTTCGGGAAATCATGGACGAGTTCGGAGTAACACAGTACCGCGCCGTCGCCACGAGCGCCTCACGCGAAGCACGCAACCGCAATGCATTTGTCCGCCGCATCTGGCAGAAAGCGCGCCTAAAACTCGAAGTCATCAGTGGCGCCGAAGAATCGCGCCTCGGAAGGGAAGCAGTGACCGCGGCGCTTGGACCGGAACACCCGCCGCGCTGCATCATCGATCTCGGCGGAGGCAGCCTCGAAGTCAGCATTTTGCGCGAGCACCTCGTCGAGCACAGCGCGCAACTGCCCGCCGGCACGGTGCGGCTCATGACCACGCTGAATATTCCCGGCGTGATTCGCCCTCCGCAAGCCGAACAGGTACGCCGCTACGTCCGCGCGCTGCTCGAATCGCGGTTGCCCTCGCGTCCCAACTTGGGCGAGAGCATCGCCGTGGCGGTCGGCGGAAACGCGGAAACCCTGGCCACGGTCGCGCCGGGTCCGCGCGTGCACGGGCTTCCCACGTTGCAGCTTTCCCTCTTGCGGGAGCGTTTATCCGACATTCTCAGGCGTGACCTGCGTGCGCGAATGAAAACGTACGGGGTACGGCGCGATCGCGCGGATGTGATGGGAATCGCCGCGGTCACGCTGATCACTTTGGGCCGCTATCTGAATATCCGCACGCTGATGATTCCGAGCGTCGGCGTGCGCGAAGGCCTCCTCCAGGAAATCGCACGCGACGCTTTCTCGCGCAAAGAGCCCCACCGCTACAGCGCCGAAGCGCGGCAGCTTCTGGTCGGCACACGCAGCTTCGCTCGACGTCTCGATTACGACCAGCGCCACTCGGAACATGTGCGCGAGCTCAGCATCTTGCTTTTTGATCAGTTGCAGCCCGTTCACCATCTGCCTGCGCAATCGCGTGTTCTATTGGAAGCCGGCGCGCTGCTTCACGATGCGGGCCACATGGTAAGCCACCGCGGGCATCACAAACATGGGGAGTATCTGGCGTTGTATGGAGACATTCCGGGTCTTGAAGGGCGTGACCGCGCCGTCGTCGCCGCGCTGGTGCGCTATCACAATCGCAAGTCAGACCCCGCTGGGCATCACGCCGCGTATTCGTCTCTAAGCAACAATGACAAACGCATCGCTCGCCGGCTCGCTGCGATCCTGCGAATCGCGGAGGCGCTCGACCACTCCCACCGGCAACGCGCCACAAATCTCCACACTTCGTTTCAGCGCGGGGCCGTCGGCTTGCAAGTTACGGCGCGCGGCGATGCGGTCGAAGATCTCCGCGACGCCAACCGCAGCGCGGATCTTTTTGAAAAAGAATTTCACGTCAGGTTATTTTTCCGTCAGTCGGCGGCATAACATTTCCTGACAGAGTTATCTCCTGCAGCTCATATTTGTAGGTGCGGAGGACGAATGCAACTTTACGTCGTGCGCCACGGGATCGCCGTCGACCGCGAGGACCCGAAAAGTCCGCCCGATCCGGAACGCTATCTGACGGAAGAAGGCGTCGAGAAGACGAGGGAGGTCGCCAGAGGGGTCGCAGCGCTCGGTGCGACGCCCGACTTATTCCTGTCCAGCCCTTATGTTCGCGCCATGCAGACCGCCGAGATTTTTGCGGCCGTCTTCGAATACCCCAAGCAGAAAATCCTCCCCTCGGATCTGCTTCTGCCTGGAGCCGAGCCTGCTCTGTTTTTCCGCGAACTGGCACGGGATAAGCAGTCCTCGTCAGTATTTTGTTTCGGGCACGCGCCGCACTTGGATGACCTCATCGCGACGGCGCTAGGCTCGAAGCATCACGTCACCTCACTGAAAAAGACGGGCGTTGCCTTGGTGGAGCTCAGGCGTGTTTCGCCGCCCAGCGGTCAACTTGTGTGGCTCGCGACACCAAAGCTGCTTCGACGTGCACGGAAGTAGGGTAAGACTCAGGGCGGTCTAGTAGGAAGCGACAGTAGAAAACAAGGGAACCTGAGGGTCCGGCGCCGGCAAGGCGACTATTTTTTCTTGTACACCGGAGGGCATCAAAAGCAGCGGCGAATCCAGACGACTTTCCAGGAGATGCTTGCCAGCCGCCAGCCGGGCAGCCGATTCGACGCTGTCCGTCAGCCCCGGCACGCGCACGATGATCGCATCAACGGATTTTTCGGCTCGCAATCCCACTGGGCTGGTGATGCCGGACTTCCGCAGTGCGCGTGCCAGCCGCAGGGTTCCCGCTAGGACGCGTATATTTCTTTGCTGTATTTCGCTGAGTTTCGCGAAGGCGCCACGCTTTGACCTCGGTTCCGCGCCCCGGTGATAGCGGACCGTCCACGCAAGGAGTTCCCATTCCTCGGCGGACCACCCCGGAGGAATCGTCAAGTCGAGAAGAAATCTTCGCGCTGCTTTCTGCTGTGATTTCGAAGTGCCGGCGGCAGAAACGCCGTGAAGTTGCGCAGCTCCGCAGAAGACGCGCAGCAATTTCGGATCAGCGAAGGCCGGCCCGGCCTTTACGCGCCCCAATTTTTGGAAGAGAGCCACGGCGATGTGAGCAATCTGCGAACTACGCCGAGGATGAGCATCCGCGGCGCGGGCCGTCGCGCGCAATCGTGCCATGGAAGCGGTCTCCAGACGTTCTCCATGCGGAAGCGCGTGGCGCCATTCACTCCACAAACTGGTCTTGCCCAGGGTGAGCTGCCGGTATTTCTCCATCCGTTCTCGCCGTTCGTGAAGGATAGTCTCCAGCCACGTTTCCCGCGATTGCGCCGCGTTTGAAGATGCCCCCTTCACGACGCCGGTCAAAACATCGAGGTCGTGCACCTCGCCAAGAAGATCCTGCACCCGCTTCAGTTTCTCGCTCCAGGCGGCATGATGTTCGGGGAGAAGATTTTCCACCGTGTAGCGAAATCGCTTCAAGCCGATGCGCAGTGCGTGCCAGGGTTTCGGTTTTTCCGTGCGCAGCGCGTCGCCGTGGAGTTCTCTGGCTTCGTGGTAGCGCTCGAGCGCAAGGCATTCCGCCACCAGGCTGCCCGGCGGCACCAGCCTCACGCGTTGCCGAAGCGTGCGCCCGAGGCGCGTCCAGGCCTTTTCGTCAAACCGTTCGGCCACGTGCAGAGCCTCTTCACGAAGCTCTTGTTCTTTGCTTTGAAAACCTGCCAGCAGCTCCGCGCGTAGCGGGTCGCTCTCCGCGCCAAGGTGCTTGATCCAGTCTTCCATCACTTGCGCGTCCCGCAGAGCCCCCAGCCCCCGGAAGAGTTTGCGCGCCACTTTACGCATCGCGTGCCAGGCAGGATGCGGGTCCACCTCTTCCATTACCGAAGCGATGGACCGGCAGCGGCGGATGGCCACGCGCAAATCATGCACACTGTCGGCATCGGGCGACGCGCGCACCACCGCAAGCTCTTTCAAGACACGGTCCATCCAAAAGGCGAGTCCCCGGTGCTCAGTGCGAGCCCCGGAGGGAAGAGTAGTAACGCTGGCCATGCAATCCTCGGAAGTCCGTTCGTCTGCCTCGGGGGGACGATGGGAACCCTGCCGAACGGGTGCTTCAGGGTAGCGCCCTCTCCACGCCAAGTCCAGTGGAGGTCAAGTGGGCCTGTGGAAACCTTGAGCAGCGCCCCAGAGCGTGCTACTTTTACATGTGGCGGCCCGGAGTGGCGGAACTGGCAGACGCAGCAGACTCAAAAGCAAATGCCTGCCGCTTACTCACACTTGCTCACCGCTGCTCAACGAAATACAAGGTTTATCTTGACCGTAGGACAAAAAAGACTTAGGCTTACTCACGGTTGCTCACTCTTGCTCAGGGAGAAGTTATAGATAAGCTAAAGTGAAAAGCGGAACGCCGCACGGTTAAAGGCCGCACGGCGCTCCTAACCCACAAAGCGGAGGTAACCCGCTATGCAAGCTCCCCGTACTTTATCACCCGAACAAAGAAGCGCGCTCGAATCTAGTTACGTTTTCTTCTCTGGATTGACGCCCTTCCTCGATTCCGTACAAAGCAGTTTGCAGCCAGACGAAAAGCTCATCGCGGGGAATCTCCGCGATCTGGCGGCCCTGTCGCAGAGGAAGCTAGTCGAAGCATTTCCAGAGCTTCACGAATGGCTAAACGAGTGGACGCGCGGGGGTGCGTCGTGAGCCGCAAGAATAAGGGCCTCACCACAACCGGCGTCCCTCTGAATTTCTTGCTTGGCTGTTCTGAACGCGATCTCGGGAGTTTCGAGCTGGCGCGGCTGTCGCAAGTGGCAAACCTTCGCAGTGAATTACACGTAATCCTCGACAGACTGATAGACGAAATGGCGCAAGCGGCCCTTGCCGGCTGGTTTCGCGTAACTGACCGGAACGCGCTCAAGCGAGCGATAGAAAACCCCGAAGATATTCTTGGCTGGGCAAAAGAGCGCATCCGCAACAAAGGGAAAAGCGAGAAAGAGATTGCAGGGGAGCTTGTCCCGCGTGCATTGCTCCCACCCGGCTCCGCGCATATTGCCGCTGCACTTCGATACCAGGAAAATCACATCGCGCAGGGACTATGCGCCGTTTGTCCGTTGCCACTCGCCCGCAATTCTGTGCGGTTTTGCGAAAAGCATCTCGCAATGGCGCGGTCCCGCATGCGGCAGAAAAAGGGACTGCGCTCTGACCCCGGAAGCCGTGAATACCTGTACTCCGGGGAATTGACGGAAAGCACGCACGGCCGGCAGCCGGGTACTTTGGCGTCCCTGGCAATGAACCGCGAGAAGAAAACCCGAGCACTCCTCGCCGATCTGGGCATGCCGCCTGGTAGCGCCGCTGTCTCCCTGAAAGCCTCCATAGAAGCCCTGGTGAAGTGCATGCCTCGCTCGAAACATCATGCGCTGACGCAAGCAGAGCTTTTTGAGAAGGCGAGTATTCCATCGAAAACAACCGGGCAAAAGGCGCTGCAGCAATTGCTCTCCGCTCAACGGATCCAACGCATCGGAAAGGGTGCCAAGGGCAATCCCTTCCGGTACTTCGCCGGGTCACTCACAGTGTTTGGCGTTTCCACGAAAACGCTTGTTGGTTAAGAATGAAGCTCCCGGCGCGCATCGTGAAGTGTCCGACATGAGGAACACGGTTTGACGCGGATTCGGATTGCACGGGCCACCTCGCGTCAATCAAGTCCAGAATATGCGCTGCCCGCTCCATTGATTTTTTGGTGTAGGCTTCCGCCCAAAATTCCGTCGCCATGTTTGGCTTGCCTGCCTCGTCGTCTTGCTCAAGGATTGGTTGCAGTTTTCGGGCCGTCAAGATCACTGTGGCAAGCAGGATTGCGTGTTTCCGCTCTTCGGTCATAAGAGTCTCCGCAGTTTAGGACTGAAATGCGGTAGAGGCAGGAGAGGGGATTTTACACCCGTTCGTCTGGTGGCGGTGCCGCCTCAGCTAGCTGGGCTTTGAGCAAATCCGCAAGGTAAGTCGTCAATTCGGACACGTTGAAATGGCCTTCATCCCACGCCGTGTCTGCCGCCCTCAAAGCTGCGTAGTATGGTGCGCGGTTGTCACGTATCCGCTCCGGTACTGTCTTTTTTCCAGGAAGTAATCGGCCCTGCTTCATGCAAATCAAGTAATAGCAGGCGGCTCTTGCCGTTCTTCCGTTGCCCTCGACAAATGGATGAATCCAATTCAGTCGCCAGAGAGCGTACGCGGCAATTAGAGTGGGGTGATCGTGGATCGTCCAATTCTCGTGTACGAAGGAAAAGAACCTGTCCATCAGGTTCGGAACATCCCTGAAGTGAGGAGGGACGTGCTTCCCAACGTAAATTGGCTCTTCGCGGTAGCGTCCACCAAATTGTGAAACATTCGCAACGGCTGCATAGTCCAAGGCCCAGAGTGTGTATTTATCGAATGCTTCGATGCCCTTCTTAAAACCAATTTCAATGCAGTTCGATAGAAGGTCGTACTGGCGCAAAAGATTTTGCTCCTCGATGCGCTCGAAGAGGGCGGGATCGTCTTTTTTCCGGACAGACACAACTGGATGGGCCGAAACAGTGGACAACTTAGGTTAACAATTTTAGGTTTTCTGATGCGTGTCGTACGCTTTCCTTTGTTATGGTCGTCGCATCGGTGGGGGCATTCCCAAACGCGAAACTGATTCTCTGTTCGCGCAATTCATCCTCAGTTACGGGTCGCTTGGTGTCGTTCAAGAGATGCACTAATTCCGGGTCCGGTGCGGGGACGTTCTCAAATTGTTTGCGGTCGGCCATAGCACCCTCCATTCTTCCTTGTGTTTTAGTTATCGAGCTTGCTTCGCGCTGTGTGCAATGTTGTATCCCACATTCGGCGGTCCTGTAAAGCCCTACTGTGATTAGGCTCCCTTTTCTTAGATGAGTCAATCCGCACGAAGTAACCCTTTCAACGCCTAGAATTGGCTCCGTAACAGGGTATGCGAGAGGGGCTGTTTTCACGTCTTATTGCTCCCGCTCTACCGCGTTCGCTGCCCCGCCAACCGTTCCCGCCGTTCCCGCTCCTGGCCCTGTAGCTGCCGGCGTTGCTGGCGGTTGTCCGAGAGCCTGGAATGCGCGGGTAATCATGGCGTCTGTTCTTCCGCGAGCCGCGAGCCACTTCGCAGCCGCAAGACTCTGGACTCCCTCAAGCATTTGTCCTGGGCTTCCGCGCAACGTCGCTGCCGCAATCTTGCCGAATGACCGCGCCATGCCGATTGTTTCTGCCAGAGTTTCGGGTTGCTGTCTCGCTGAAACATTCTTGCGCCGCAATAATTCAGCCTCGACGTTTGAGAGCGCCCCGTATCTGGCTTTCAGGTCCGCCGCCCCCGGCCCGGTCAATTCGTCTAGCTTGCTGTAAAGCGAATCTCTGAGCTGGTCTGCTTCTGCAACCGTGCTGCCGATCTCCGGGTCACCTTGGGCAACCCGCCGCCCCACTTTGTTTTTGGCGTAGTAGCTGTGCAAATCATTGTTAGCGGATTGGAGAAAATCTTCCGCCTCTTCCACCGGCATAGTGCGCCGGTAAGTGTCCGCAACCTTTGTAATGCGTTCTACTAGGCCCGGATTCTGTAACTGCGTGCGCTTGTCTATGCTCTGTATCATTGCGTCCCCAATCTCGTTTCCGTCAATCGCGGCGATGGATGGAGCGTTCGGAGCGAATTGTTTAGCTGCTTCAAGTTTCGCTGCATATTGCTGCCAGAGTCCCTTTTTCGCAATGCTCGCAGCGTCTAAGGCATCGTCAATGCCGGAAATTGGTCCCGATAGGCTGCTCTCTACCGCCTTCATATCGGGAGCCGCTTTTGCGATCGCGTTGTCCCATCCGGTGTTCGACGCGAGAGGCTTAATCGCTTTCGTTAGAAGCTGATTCGGTGGCGGATCTGTTATGCCGAGCGTGCGAGCAATTCTCCCCGGCCCGCCCGGAGCTTGCGGGCCTGCTTCCGGTCCTGCCCCGCCTTCCACTGCTGGAGCGCCCGCGCCGGATGGAGTCCCCTTGATAAGATTCGCAATTCCCGAGTATCCCGCGCGAACCTGCGCCGCCGTTCCCGCCGCCCCGCCTACCATCTCCGATGCGCTGAGAAGCGCCCGCTCTGCCGCGTCGGGGTCTCCCTCGAGCGCCGCCGGCGCGTTCTTGGCTACGCCATAGCCGCCGTGCGCTGCAAGCGCCATATCTACCGGGATACCAGTAACCGGGCCGATGGCATTCGCCGCGATAACTCCGGCTGTAATGGCGACGTTCTTGGGCTCTAGGAAACTAGAGACAAGCCCCGCTGTGTGCGAGAGCAAGTCATATCCTGCCCGTGGAGATAAAGCGCCCGATTCCATCGGATTCACTGGCTGTCCGCTCGCAACCTTCGCAAGATTCGCCGTCTGTGCTTGGTCTGCTTTCCCTTTGGCCCAATCGGATAGCTCCCCGGCCATGCGTTGCAGAGCGCCAAAACCTGTCCAGTCGTAGGCGCGTAGCGGCTGATCTTGGACACGCGGGGGTGTTTTTGTATTCGACTGGTTTTCCGAATGAATCTGCGAAAAAATATCCGCTCCCCCTGGCGGGGGTTGCCGCTGCTGCATCTCCGCATGAATCTGTCCGAAAACGTCTGACACTTATTGCACCTTCCAGTTGTTCGCTTGCGCGAGTTGCCGCGCCTTAACCGGGTCATTCCCCGCCGCGTGGTAGAATTGCTGCGCTGTTGCCTTGTCAATCAGTTTGCCGTTGCCTTTCGGCAATGATGCCGCGCTGGATGCACCTGCATTGCCGGGAGCCGTCGAGCTGTAGTTCGGTGGCGAGGGGTCCATAGAACGCTCTCGCACATAGTTAATCTCAGATCCGAATGCCGCCTTGAGTGTCGGCCCGTCGAGCTTCTTTTGGTTCGCCAAGTCCTCAAAGTGCTCTAGCATCTGTGCCGAGCCGCGATTGCCCACGTGAGCTTGCATTAAAAGCGTGGTAGAGAGTCCCATCTTTGCCCGGAGCGCCGAGACGTAAGGGTCACCCGCGCCGTAAGTTCCGGCCATAAAATCATTCCAGCGGGACGCTACTGGGCCGAGCTTTCCGCTCTTGTCGAGGGTGTCAATCAGTTGTGTGATGCTCATGTCGCTGGGGTCTGCCCCTGCCGGAGCGGGTTTCGTTGCGAGCGTAAGCCAATGCCGCCCCGCGAGAGCCTTGTTGGTCATATCGTCGCTGGCCTGCATCGGATTCTGAATCCCCATTGCTTGCGCTTGCGCGAACGGCGCGAGCACGGTGTTTCCCGTCTTTGGGTCAGTCCCGACAACGGCCTTCATGTCGGCCTTGTCGCGTGCCATTTCGAATGTCTGAGAGCGGATAGCGTTTGTTTGTTCTCGCTGCGCCGTTGTAGCCGTGTTCCGTTCCGTATCCTCTAGAAGTTTGTCAACGCGGTCAAAGTCGTTAGGTGATGCGCCGGGTTTCAATGTGAAATAATCCGGCAATGATTCGCCGGGGTGGAGCACTTGCCAGCGGGCTTGCAATCCCGCATTTACCGGCTCAACGCTTGGGATGCCGCCGATCTTCTCGCCGGTTATGGCGTTGACGAGTTGCCCGCCTGACGGTTTCCAGGCGTCGAGCGCAAGGTGCTGCCTTTCGTCTTGCTCTTTCACTAGCTGGCTTCCGAGCGCGAAGTGATTCGCTAAATTCATGGCTTGCGCGTCGCCTGGGTATTGGTGAGACATTTGCCCGGGCTGGATAGTTCCGGCCTGCTCTTCTTTTGTGATCTCCGCGTCCCATGCGGCCTGCCGCTGCGCCGGGTCACCGATGCCGACAATGTTTATAACCCTGCCTCGGTATGCGTCATTTTGCTTGGCCAGCGTCTCGACATTGTTGGAATTGGTGATGGCGTCATTCTTGGCTATGTCAGATGCCTTGGTGCGAATGTCCAAAATGGCGTTATTCGCCTGTATTTGAGCTTTGCCGCTCCCGCCCGCCTGCTTCACCAAACCGGGAATGTCCGTATAGTTTTGCCCATTCCATCCGGCCATTGCGGTAGTTAGCGCGTGCTGGTCGGCAATGTCCTGCTGCTGCCGTTGAACCTCTAAGCCAGTTAGCTGCTGCTGCTGCATCGCCCCCTTGAGCTGCATGACGCCGCCAAGCTGCTCGATTGGTGACTCTGGACTTTTTATCATTAACGCGGGGAAGCCAGTCGCCATTAGCGTTCCTTCCCGCGCTTTGCACGCCCAGTAATATATTTATCAACGGCGGAATTTTCGTGGTCATCGCCCTTCGATGCTTCGTGAAGCCGCGCGATCTCTTTAACGTGCGCCGCTTCGGGCATACTGCTAACGCGCTCGATTGCATTCTGATCGTGTGCAATTTCAGGCGCACCAAGGTCAACGATTTTCTGCTGTGCCGCTTCCGAAAGATTCGTTCCCTTCAAAAAGGCCGCGTGCTCTGCGGTATACGCCTCTGGATGGTTGTCATGGAATCGCTTCACCAATTCCATGTGTTGTGGGGTGATTTTTACCGACATCGCTAACGCCTCCGTCTCTTTCCTGAAAGAAAGTCCTGCTTTCGCTTTTCAAGATACGTCGCTACCTCATTCGGCTTTTCTGTGATCGTTTTGAACGTATCGTGCCTGTCGAGCCGTGAAGCAATACGGCGAATCTTGTCCGCCGAGCGTTCCCCATTCGCGGGTTCGTTTGGTGCGACATTAACCGTCCGCGCTTCGGATTCGTTTTCTTCGAGCGCGAGAGCATACGGAACGTCTGGCCTGCAAAGCCTGACGATCTCGCGCGTTGCTTCCGGCGTTAAATTCAATCCGCGCTCTGCCGCACGCTGCAATACAGCGTTGTAGTCGGGATGCGTTTTAATAAACTCCTGACCGCGTTCGATGAATTTCTTTAATTCTTCCGCTTCCATGAGTTATGCCGATCTCGCGCCGTTAGACGGTTTCTCATCCGGCAATTCGTCAAATTCTTGCTCTGCCGGGGGAACCGGCAAGCCCTTGATCTGGCTTGGCGAGTAAACCCAACCGGCAGCGAGTAGCTTTTTCTCTTCCGCCTTGCTCGCTTCCAAGTCAATGCTCTTGTCCTCTCGAATGACTCCGCAGAGCCGTGTAATCCACGGCAAGCGAACGATAAAATTGCCTGGGCTGTCTTTCGTTTTCCCGATGATCTTAAAATTCTGGTCCCCAAAGCCGATCTGTAATCCGGTGTCCACGGGTAGGGGATAGTCGGGATTCGCAACGTCGCCCGCTGGCTTCCCGCCCTTCAAGGCCAAGCGATACAGCACGCGGGGATAGGTGCCGTGCTCCTGGGCGATGAGTGCCGCATAGACTTTTTCCGCCTTGCCGGGCTTACGGGCTTTCGGGTCGTTCTGCTCCATCGCTTTGACTAATTCCTCAGACCTGCCCATTGAGTCGGTTTCCTCGATGTGCAGTACTAGCTCTGACTTATTGCGATAAGTTACGTTTGGCATGAATCCTTCCTTTCTCTGGCTAGAGATAAGCTATAACTGCCGTAACATGCTGTAAAACAAACCCTTACAATGGCCCATTTGATATGCAGTCTAGTGCGTTTCCTCATTCCCCAGCCCTCGTCACTACCCGCTTGACCGGCCCCTGCTCAACGGCTGGCTGTGCTGGCCGCTCCGTATCATCCTCGCGGGCCGCTGTTACGTCCTGCTCTGGCATGGACGCTGCTGCCTGGGCCGTCTCTGGGTCACTGTGCCCGTTTGTAGGGCTTACCGCTGCTAATCCCGGCGTAAGGAAGTATTGCCGGATGGTTTGGTCCGCCTCTGCGAGCCGCTTGGCCCGCATCGAAGTGAGCGCATCCGTGTAGTTAAGATTCGCTTCCAATTCAACCGCCTGCGATGGCCGTCCCCATCCGTAAGCCAAAAGCAGTTCCAGGTGCTTCGGGGAGCCTTGCCGCGCCCGCCGATCTGCCATCTCAAGCCATTGCCGCAAGCGCGTCTTCCTGAGCTTCGGGTCTTGCTCATCGGCAAACTGCCGCACTTCCGCCTTCAAATCGCTTGTTTTCGGCCTGCCTTTGGGATTCCCGCTCTCTCCAGGCTCCCATTGGTACTCAGCTAGGGGTGAATCCTTCCTTCCCTTACTCGGAATGGCAACCGGTGCTGATTCCACGGTGCTTCCGTTATCAGGCGAAGCCCCCAAAACGTCCTTTTTGCCATTTTTGCTCATGCCGGCCCGTAGGCTCCCTCTTCCGGGAACGCCCTGCCGCGGCGAATCCTCTCCCAAAGGAATCCGTCTGCCCTCAAGTTTTCAAGGTAAGGGGTGATGTATCGTGCGGAGAGTGCTTCCGGTGAGAGTAGGAGATAGTCCCGCTGCCCTATAGGCAACACAAGGCTGCTGATCTCTGAGCCGCTGTCCGTTTCCAGTTTCAGAATGACTTTCATTGGCCTTAGTTCACCTGTTCGCATTCACGCACAATTGCTTGCGCTTCCAGAATTTCTAGTTCACGCGCTCCGCGCTCAACATCGGCGCACAAAGACAGGTACCAATTCATGATCGCAAAGGGTTCATAAGGCTTTGGTCCCATAGCCTTCACGTCTCGAAGCGCTTTCTCATCCATCACAGTGAATAGGGCATCCCAAATTTTCGTGCGTGAAGGCTCCGCGAATGGCCGCGCGCCGCTTTCGATTGCCTTGATTGTTTCCAGCGGGACGCCAGAAATCCGCGCCAAGTCCTCTTGCCCGATCTCCAATACTTTGTAAAATTCAGGCAATCGCTTGCGGTCGCTGAAAGTCGGAGCAGAGTAGTCTGGGCCGTCTTGTTTCTGCTCGCCGCTCATTTTTCCCCTTTCTTGAATCCAATCCGCCGCATCTCCGCTTCATGCGTGGCCTTGTTTTTCGGCAGGCATCCCGCTTCCATTTTCGTATCAACGGGAGCCGCGATTGGTTCATCTACCGGCACACGTTCTTGTAGGCCGAGCGCCGCAATCTTTTCTTGCTTCTCGCTCTCAGTGAGCGCTTTTTGGGTTTCGAGGTTGAGCACGTCGAGAAGCGCGTCGTATCGCTTTTTCCATTCGTTGATCTCCGCGTCCTGCTTCTCGATAATGTCGATGCCTTCTTGTTCCATCGCTTGCGAATGCGCCAAAGCCTCGCGCAGGGATTTGATTTCCTTGTTTGGTGTTGCGCCGAAGGCCTTGATGCGTTCGGCCTTCATCCTCACTAGTTCGTTGGCAATGTGCCTGCGTGTTACGTCTGTTCCCTTATCCTTGGCGTTTCGCTCGACCGCAGCAACCAAGGATTGACTCACACCCGCGAGCTTCGCCAGTTTCGCCTGCGTCAAGCCGAGCCGCTTACGCTCTGCCTTGAGTTGCTTCCCATCCTCGTACCAAAATTTCGCCATGGGTCGCGCCCTTCCCGCCGTCGTGCGGCAACGTAAGAAGTATCGTTCTATTTTCTGCCCCTGTCAAGAGAGAAGATTCCATGCCCGCAAAGCGCCACCGCAAAGGACAAAATCGCTGACCACGCGAAACTGCTTGACACGTTTCCTGCGTGCGTGCTAATTTTAGTACGTGAATCAAAGTAACGGCACGTCCGGCTTTGCAACGCAAGCGGAGAAAATTGAATCCCTGCTGCGATCTCGTTACGGCCAGTGGATTCCAGCGTATGAGCTTTCCGATCTGGCACTGCAATACTGCGCCAGAATCGCGGCTATCAGAAAGAATCTAGCCCGATCCGGTGACCGCGAACGCATCGAAAACAAAACCGAGTGGGTCAATGGGCAATGTCATGGCTCCTACAGAATCGCTCTGGCCGTTGACGTTCTAGGCATCGCTCCCGCCAAACCGCAGCCCGTCAAGTCCTGGCAGCAGGTTTGCGCCGAGCGGGACGAAAAGACGCGCCAGCTTGAGCCGTCTTTCGAGTTGGTGCCATGAGTTACCACCCGCCCTACTACAAGCGATTCCCGCGAGATTATCTCTCTAGCTCTACTACGCGGCGAATGACTCTCGCAGAGCACGGTATTTACAATCTGCTTTTGGATTACGCCTGGCTAGAGGAACAAACCGCCACATTGCCAGCAAATTTAACGATTTTGGCGAAACTGACCGGGATTGACCGGCGAATCCTCAGTAGATTCACAGTAAAGTACCAGGGAATCTTCTGCAAAGTCCCAGGGGATTCACAGCGAATTTACAACCCAAGGCAAAAGTCAGAGTACGATGGATTTTTAGAAATCTGTGATAAGAAAAGACTTGCTGGCCTGGAAAGCGCTAGAGTACGAAAATCAAAGTCAACACCTGTTCAACAGAAGCCCAACCATTCAGATACAGATACAGATACAGATACAGATATAAGAGTAAGAGAAGAGAAGAAACACCACGCCGCGAGTGTCCCGCCTTCTGATTCCTTAGAGTTGGAAACCAAAGACGCGGCCTTTTCCTTGTTCTGGGAGAAGTGGCCCCGGAAGCAAGCTAAGTCCGATGCCCGCCGTGCATGGATGAAAATTCCCATAAGCGAGTACCCGGCCATTATGTCGGGCCTTGAGAAGTGGCGCACGTCCGATCAATGGAAGCGCGGGGTTATCCCGCATCCCGCAACCTGGCTAAACGAGAAACGCTGGCAAGACGAAGACATTCCGCAATTTGGAGGAAGCAATGGAAGTACAAAAAAGCTCACTGGCGAAGCTCTTACAACCGCGAACCTCAAAGCAGCCGGTTTCGTCCAGTGAGGCTATCCGGCAGTTTCTTGTAAAGGCCGGGGAAGTGTACGGTAGGCAGATCACGGCCCCGCTCGTTGCGATCTGGACGGGAGAGCTAGAGGCCTACCCCGCCGCGACGTTAGAGGCTGTGTTTCGGAACGTGCTTCGCACCTGCAAATTTTTCCCCACGCCCGCCGATGTGCTAGAGCCGCTGAATACAGCCGCCGAGCGGGACAATAAAAGCGCCGCTGAGAAGGCATGGCAATACACGCTCGACTATTGCCGCCGCTGGATTAGCCCGGACATTCCAAACCCTAGCGGGATGCCCAAGCTATCGCCAGAGATAGACGCAGCGGCCCGCGCTGCTGGCGGATTGCTATATCTCGAATCCTGCCCCACGGCAAAGCTCGAATGGGCCAAAAAATCTTTTGTGGAAGCGTTTCTCCGCAACCGGGAAACAGTCGAGCATGAAAACCTGCTCAGTGGCGGGGAACTTTCCAAACTCCTACGCAATCTTGGTAGGGAATTGTCGGATGGAGAGGCAGGGCAATGACCGCGCACATACTAGTTTGTGCTCTAAAATTTCTTGAAAAAGTCCTTGACGGCCCTTTCAGAGGCCATGTTAAGACCGTTGAAGGAACGCAACTGTATGACTCCACTGATAGGGATTGACGAAGTAGCGCGGCTCCTGGCCGTCTCCAAGATCACCGTGCGCCGCAAGGTGAGCGCCGGGGAGCTGCCCTGTATCCGCTTGAGCAAGGGCGGGCCGATGCGGTTTGACGTGCGGGATGTGGAGAAGTTTGTCCAGCAACATAGGGCTTGACAAATCCTTTTCGTAGGACAATAATAAACTCATGAAGAAACGCGGCAGGCCAAAGAAAGCAGCGGCAGACAAGCGGGAGATAGTTCTAAGGCTCCGCTTGACGCGGGAAGAGTACAAGGCTCTTTGCGCGGCTGCGAAAAAAGCGGGCCTGGACGTTTCCAAATACGCACGCAAACTAATTGGGAGGTAACCCCGATGGAAAGCACAGAGAAAAAATCAAGAGGGAAGCGCGGTCAAGGCTGCGTGTACCGTCCGAGCGGTAGCCGGAATTGGTGGATTAAGTTTTCCGTCGCTGGCCGGGTAGTACAGGAATCGGCCAACACGGAGAGCCGCCGCGAAGCCCTGGACGCGCTCAAGGGAAAGATTCTCAAATACTCAAGCGGGGAAGCCGTGGATTGCCGCACTACCACGGTAGCCAGTCTCAAAGAATCCATGATAAGCGCCTGGAAGCTACACGGACGCGGCCCGCGCTCGATCAAGTGGGCAGAGGGTTGCTGGAAGCACCTGCTAGAGTTTTTCGGCACGATGAAAGCGAGCGCGGTATCAAGCGCCGCAATCCGCGATTACATGGAATTTCGCAAAGGGCAGAAGGCAAGCAACGCCTCGATTAACCGGGAACTGTCCATCATGCAATCCGCCTTCTCTATGGGCTTCCGCGAGACTCCCCGCCGCGTGGCCGCGAAGCTCTACTTTGACCGCCTGCCGGAATCGAAAGGCCGTCAAGGATTCGTTGAGGAAAAGACATACCGCGCCATTGCCGATAATTGCAAAGACTTGTATCTCCGCTCAATGCTGGCCCTGGCGTACTCTTTTGGATTTCGCAGAGGGGAATTGCTCACGCTCAAAGTTTCCGACTGTGATCTGCTAGGCGGGACAATCCGGCTGCGAACGTCTAAGAATGGCGAGCCGCGTACCGTGCCACTGACAGCGGAAACACGCGGCCTACTCGCGGCCTGCATTTCGGGGAAGGATGCGGAAGAACCCGTTTTTACTCGCAACGGCAAGGCCGTATCCGACTTTAGAGGCTCCTGGGATGCTGCGACTACAAAGGCAGGCTGCCCCGGCTTGCTCTTCCACGATCTGCGCCGCTCCGCTGTGCGGAACATGGTGCGCGGGGGAATCCCCGAAGTGGTTTGCATGAAAATTAGCGGCCACAAAACACGCGCAGTTTTCGATAGGTACAATATCGTGAGCGGGCGTGATCTGGCCGATGCAGCGGAAAAAATCGAATCCGCGCAGTTAAGCTATAGACAAGCTAAAGTAGCCAAGAGAGTGGAAGAGACAGCGAACGCGGAAAGTGTTACGCTGCAATAGTTTGTAAGCAAAACCCGGAGTGGCGGAACTGGCAGACGCAGCAGACTCAAAATCTGCCGAAGCTTTGCTTCGTGTGGGTTCGACTCCCTCCTCCGGGACCATTTCCTTCCGCCAAGATACCCGGAGACCTCCCGGCCCGCGGCGCTTCAAAATAATTTTCGAAAAAAGTACCCAAATCTTTGATTGAATCGGTTTAATATTGCCAGCGGTCATTGAGATTGGAATGCCCGATCCTGGGTCCTCACCGGTACCCGAAGCTCACACAAGGAGCGCTATGTCACGCCTTTCCTGGTTCCGTTTTCTTGCCACAATCGCGGCAATTCTCCTCATTTCCTCGCCTGCCTCTGCGGGAGAATCTGCCGGAGTCGCTTCGGGAAAACTCTATTTGCATTCCAATTGGCTGCTTCAATCTTCGTGTGAGGTGAAGGCCACGGGAGCAAAGATCTCGGCCCCGGGGTTCGATGCGAAAGGATGGCACCGCACCGATCTTCCGGCCACCGTCGTCGGGGCGCTAGTGACCGACAAGACCTATCCCGACCCCTTCTACGGAACCAATTTGAAGTCACTCCCCGGGATGAACTATTCCTCCAAAACCTTTTTCGCCAATCAGGACATGCCCAAGGACAGCCCCTTCCGCTGTACCTGGTGGTTCCGCACGGAATTTACCTTGCCCGCCGGAAAAGAGAACAAAACAAACTGGCTGCACTTCCTAGGCATCAACTACCGCGCAAACGTGTGGCTCAACGGGCAAATGGTGGCCGGCGCCGCAGATGTCGCGGGGATGTTTCGCACCTTTGAATTCAATGTGAGCAAGGTTCTCCACGCGGGTGCACCCAATGCTTTGGCCGTTGAAGTTTTCGCCCCACAAAAAAATGACCTGGCCATGACCTGGGTGGATTGGAACCCGACGCCTCCCGATAAGGACATGGGCATCTGGAAGGAAGTTTTTCTGACTTCAAATGGCGAAGTCTCGGTTCGAAATCTTTTTGTGAGCTCGGCGCTCGATTCTGAATACAAGACCGCCTCGCTGACCGTCTCCGCGGACCTGCGCAACGATTCGAATCACACTGTGCAGGGCACTCTCCGCGCTGAGGTCGCTGGAATCGAAATCCGTCAACCAGTCGAGCTCGCAGCATCCGAAACAATGACGGTGCGTTTCAAGCCTGATCAGTTTCCTCAGCTCAAGCTGGACCACCCTCGGCTTTGGTGGCCATACCAGATGGGCGAGCCTTATCTTTACTCCACCACAATATCTTTCAACATCGGGGATAAAACCTCCGATTCTTCCGCCATCCAATTCGGAATCCGGGAGGTTACCTCGGAACTCACCAGCAAAGGCTATCGGTTGTTCAAAATTAACGGCCGCAACGTCCTGATTCGCGGAGCGGCTTGGGCGCCGGACATGTTCCTGCGCTGGTCTTCCGCGCGCTTGGATGCGGATTTGAATTACGTGCGCGACATGGGCATGAACGCCATTCGTCTGGAAGGCAGAATCGACCACGAAGAACTTTTCGACAAGGCCGACCGCCTCGGCATTCTTGTCATGCCCGGATGGACCTGCTGCGACGCCTGGGAAATGTGGAAAAACTGGAATGCAGACCAGCACAAGATCGCCGGCGAATCGCTGAGGAGCCAGATTCAAATTCTTCGCAATCATCCGAGCGTGTTTGTATGGTTGTACGGCAGCGACAATCCGCCGCCGGCGGAGGTCGAAAAAATGTACTTGGGCATTCTCAAGGACCTGGATTGGCCGAACCCCTCGGTCTCTTCGGCATCCGAGCAGCGTGCTAAGGTGACTGGGAATTCCGGTGTAAAGATGACTGGCCCTTATGAATACGTGCCGCCCGTGTACTGGTTGGCGGACACGAAGGCGGGCGGAGCGTATGGATACAACACGGAAACTAGCCCCGGGCCTGCCGTTCCCACCCGCGAAAGCCTCGAACGATTCATTCCCAAAGAGCACTTGTGGCCGATCAATGATGTCTGGAATTTCCACGCCGGCGGCGAGCGCTTCACCAACATCCATATTTTCACCGAAGGATTGAACCGCCGCTACGGGAAAGCGGCGTCGCTGGACGACTACGAACGCAAAGCGCAGGCGGTGACTTACGACGGCCAGCGCGCCATGTTCGAAGCCTACGGCCGCAACAAGTACACCGCGACTGGCGTCATTCAGTGGATGCTCAATAATGCGTGGCCCTCCACGATCTGGCATCTCTACGATTACTACCTCGTTCCCGCGGGCGGCTATTTCGGCGCGAAGAAAGCCTGTGAACCGGTGCACGTGCAGTATTCCTACGATGACAATTCGGTGGCTGTGGTCAACAGCACGTATGAATCGCTGAAGGGCCTGAAAATCAGCGCGAAAATCTACAATCTCGATGCGAAGGAAAAAGCCTCGCGCGAAGCGGCCATTGATCTTGCGCCGGACAGCAGCAGCCGCGCCTTCGAATTGCCGAAAGTCGACGGGCTCACCAAGACATATTTCCTCAGGTTAAAGCTTCACGATGCCGACGGAAAGTTGTTCAGCGACAACTTCTATTGGCTTTCGACACAGCTAGACGTGCTCGACTGGGCGAAAAAGAAAGATACCGTCTACACGCCGCAAGCCGAGTTTGGTGACTTGACTGGCCTGAATGACCTGCCGCAGGTGAAATTGGAGGTCGGGGCGTCACACCAGCAGGAAGCCGGGAACGGCGTCAGCCGAGTCACACTCCGAAATCCAGGGGAGAGTCTCGCCTTCATGGTTCACCTGAAAATAACGCGCGGGAAGGGCGGGGAAGAAGTCGTGCCGATTTATTGGGAAGACAATTATTTTTCGCTTCTCCCCGGCGAGCAGCGGGAGGTGGCCGCGAAGTACGATACCTCCGCCCTTGAGGGGAAAGAGCCCGTGCTCGCCGTGGATGGCTTCAACATCGCCCCGCAGAGCGTCCCAGCGCCACCGTCCGACTAGCTGAGTGACTCATTGCAGCCGGGCTTTACGGCACGGGACCGCACCGGTGCACGAATTTATGCCGCTAGACGCGCTGCCCTCAGGAGGTCCACGAAGCGCGACTCTAGTTCGAGGATGCCCCTCAAATGCGCGATTGCCTGGTCGTATTGACGCGCGCAATAGTATGCGTCGGCGGCGCCCATGCTGATGATCAAGGACAGTGGATCCAATTGGTGAGCGATCTCATGCTTGGCGCGGGTCTCCTCCAACCGCCCCGTCGCGCCCAGAAAGGACGCAACCCCTGATGAGCGGGCAGGCCGTTTCGGCTTGGGCCCTCTTTTTCTGCTCAGACTTCGCGGCCTAAGCGAGAGATTGATTTCTGCGAAACACGGCACAACCTCGCAGCACCCCCCGCCATCCTATGCAGTAGAATTGAGTGGCCAGCTCGATTTGAAGTGCAGCCGATTGGGAGCGCACCCGCACGGGATCGCTCTGCAGGAAAGGAAACCGATGAACACTATGGGACGTATTCTCGCCGCCGCCGCCCTGGGCCTCTCGCTGGTCGGCGCTGCAACTGCCGACACATTGGAATTGAAGGACGGCCGTGTTCTGCAAGGTCGCTTCGTGGGAGGCACGCAAGCCATCTTGCGTTTCGACATCAACGGGGAAGTGCAAACCTTCAACGTCACACAAATCGTCGCCCTGACCTTTACGGGGACTACCGGAGCAAACGCTCCCGCACCGGAGGCGGCTGCCGCCCCTGCTCCCCAGTCCGCAGCTGCGCCTGCATCCGCCGGAGGCAGCGTGATGATTCCAGCCGGCCAATCGCTCCTGGTGCGCATGATTGACGGGGTGGATTCTTCAAAAAACCGCGTCGGTGACATTTTTCACGCCAGCTTGGAGACGGACCTGAACATCAACAACGTCGTCGTGGCACGGAAAGGCACGGACGTTTACGGACGCCTTGCCAACGCGCAAGAAGCCGGCCACATCGCCGGGAGTTCCGAGCTGCAACTGGAACTAACGCGCATGGTCATTGACGGCAAGGACTACCCGGTCGTCAGCAGCGACTACACTCTGAAGGGCAAGGGCCGTGGAACCAACACTGCCGAAAAAGTGGGCGGTGGCGCAGCCCTCGGCGCCATCATCGGCGCGATTGCGGGCGGCGGAAAGGGCGCTGCCATCGGCGCGGGCGTCGGTGCGGGAGCAGGAGGAGCAGTACAGGTGCTCACGCGTGGCCAGCAGGTCAAAGTGCCCAGCGAAACCCTGCTGGAATTCCGCCTGCAACAGCCCGTAACGGTGATGGTCGCCGGCCGATAACGGCTGTCGGCTGTTCCTCTACCGCTGCAAAATCCCGGGGCGGCACTCCTGCATCCATCACAATGAGTGCTGCCCCTTTTTCTTGCCCCTTGTCGAGTAAGCGCCATCCTCCTGAAAATTCCTCTTGCTACTCCTACTGTTAGCCACTAAGATACCCCCTCAAGTGGGGGAATGCCGTGCCGAAAGAAAAGCCTCGTGTGAACATCGGAGCAGTGATCAAGACCTATCGGAGCCAGCGCGGACTGTCGCAGGGCGACATCGAGCGCCGCACCGGCTTGCTGCGTTGTTACCTCTCGCGCGTGGAGAACGGCCACACCGTGCCGTCGCTCGAGACGCTGGCGAAAATCGCCGAAGCCATGGACATCTCGCTCGCCGATTTCTTCCCCGGCACCGAAACGCCGCGCGACAAGGAAACCCAGAAAATGCTCGGCGAGCTCTCCCAGGATGAGATTCGCTTCCTCGCGGAGATCAAGCGCTACACGACCACCCTCTCGGACGGCGACAAGCGCCTCGTTCTCGCAATGATTCGCAAAATGGCCACTTTGGTTCCGCCGCCAATGCGCAAGCAGGTGCTGCGCCGGCCGACCGTCTAGCGATTCAATTGGTTTCGCTAAAGCGCCTAATCCGCGGAACTCCCGCGGGAAACCGTCGCAACCGTGGGACGCTCCAGATTCAGCACGCTTGAGATGAATTCGCTCACGGTGAAGCCCAGATGCCCCCACAGTCGCCGCTTTAGGCTGGTGTAATCCTGCGTGCCGCTGAAAAGATCTCCCATCAATTGTCGGAACACGCTGCTCCGCCGCAGCAGTTGCACCATCCGCGTGGTGACCGCCGTGCCTAGAAACGACCCGCTATAAAATCGGCGCACGATGCGTGCTGCGAATTCCAGCTCCGCGCAGAACGCGGCCTTCACCCGCGCCGGATATTTTTCGGGACATCCTTCCGCGAGCGATCGCCCGAGCAGTTCGCCGGATCGCATCGCGTAGAACAGCCCTTCTCCCGTGAGTGGATCTACCCATGCGGCTGCGTCGCCGACGAGCGCCCAATTTCTGCCCAGCACGGTTCGTTCGGAAAGCGTGTGCTCCTGAGGTGATGGCAGCACATGGCTGTAAAACTGCGCGCCATCCGTTGGAATCTTCTGCTTGTCAACGAAACCCTGCAGATGATTCTTCAGCTCACCGCTGTTGTGCACGGACATGCGCCCGCAGATGCCCACCGACAGGTGATCGGAGCGGGGGAAGGACCAGATGTACCCCTCGAAATGCGGCAAAAATTTTACGATGATGGCGTCCGCGGTCTGCGGCACGAAGTACCCCTGGGTCATCTCCAGTTCATCGCGCTTCAGCGGCCGCGTCTCCGGCAGCAGCTGATTCCGTGCTCCCGCCGCTAGAACCAGAAAATCGGCTTCGCGCCACTCGCCGTCGGCGCAATACCTTGGTTTCGCTGTCGAAGTATCCACGCCAATCACATGCGAGCGGTGCACCTCGCAGCCTGCCGCCTTCGCCCGGTCGAGCAGCATCCCGTTCAAAACCTTGCGCGAATAGACCACGATGGGGTGCGACATTTCCAGCGTTACCCGCTGATCATTGCTGCTGATCAGTTCGATCGAGCTCACCAATTTTTTCGCATGCGTGTTGTCCAGCAGGAAGGGAAAACATTCCACTGCTTTGTGCGTGAGCCCGCCGCCGCACGGTTTTTCCCACGCCAGGTGCTCGTCAAAAATCCGGACTTTGTGCCCCGACCGCGCAAGTTGCTCGCCGCACATTGCGCCGGAGGGTCCGCCCCCGACGATCGCTATCTCTGACATATTCGTCTCTCGCTGACAGCTTCGAAGTCCGCACCCTCGGGCGAACTCTTCCGGACAAAGCCTTTCATGCGACTGGGAAAATCGCCAGGCAAAAACCGGTCATGAGTATAGCACCGAAGGCCGCTGCTGCCGCGGCTGACCCTGTTTCCCTCCGTACGACATCCATGCTCAAGCGTTGCAGCACGCAGAAGAGTCCAAAATACGGCGCAAGGAGCACCAGCAGGATTTCCCCGCTTTGCAGAAAAAAGATTCCGCCCAGCAGCGCGCACCACGCAATCAGCCGCAGCGACAGCGTCAGCGCAAGGTGCTGCACTGCTCCTTCGGAACTTGGCGGTCCTGCGACTATTTCTTCTGCCGCATGGTACGGCAGGCAAGCCAAAAAGAAAGCCGGGAAGCGCAGCCACCGCGCTGCGCTCAGCCACGCCTCGCTGAACGCTAAATCAAACCACCCACTGAATAAGAAAAGCATCACAAACGCGGAAAAAGACGCCATCAGAATCTTTTGAACCTGCGCTCGCGCTGGGCTCGCTCGAAATACGGCCTGCACAGCGTTACGATGCAGGAGAACAAGCAGCCCGCCGTTGATCAGCAGAAATCCCGCCAAATAGTCACCTTCAAAGAGGTGCAGGGGCCGCAGAAAATTCCGCCACCGGAGCAAGAGCACAGCGGCTGCAGAACAGATGATCACTTCCAGAACGGACCGTGTGATCCCAACCGGCTGGAGCGGTTCGACAACGCTATTCTTGCCCAGTAGTTCGCGGAGAAAAGGGGCCGTCAGGACAATGAGACCCACGAAGCCCAGAAAGAAACCCAACAGAGGCCACCGGGGCGGCAACCGGACGCTGCCTTCCAAATGAAGCACTTGCCCCGCCCATTTCTGCGAAGCACGCACCGCTTCCCGGTCAAAAATCAGGCTCACATGGGTTGCGTGAGGAATGACGAGATACTGAGCCTTGCCTTCATCGCCGGATGCAGCCAGGTCGCGGCCCGCGCCTCGCATCGATTCTGGCTCCCACCCGCCGCTGATCACCAGTGCATTCCCGCGCAACAGCGGCGCACTGTTAAAGAGCAGCATCTCTGGTTTTGAGCCGAGGGCCGCCCGCATGGGCGCGGGAGAAATGGCCAGCACTCCCGCAACCGGCAACCGCGAAGCTACGCGCGCGGCGATCGCTCCGCCCATGGAATGGCCGGCGAAAATCGTGCGGTCCGCCTCGACGACATGGTGCGCGATGAGTTCTCTAACAAAACCTTCCGCGCACGCTTCCGCCCGTGCCGGAGAAAAAGGTCCCGCCGTCCGCCCATGTCCCGGCAGGTCCGCAATAAACACGCGCAGTCCTTCTTCGGAAAAACCCCTCGGCGACATAGGACATCATCTTCTTGTTTGCAGACAGTCCGTGAAGCAGAACGACGGAACCCTGTGGCGCGACCGATATGGGCTCGACAATGTCCACAGCCATCCGGCAGCTTTCGGCATCGGTGAGAACGGTCTGATGCTGGTGCGGAGCGTCCAGCGCCATCCAAAACCCCAGTCCGCACAGCGTCACACCGGCGCGCGCGCGCAAAATTCTTCTCGTTTTCATAGCCGCGCGTGCGCCCCCATCAGCAGCCCCAGCGCGCGTGATAGACTAGTTTCTTGCGCATCGGCAGTGTGACTTGTATTTGTGCCCACAGGGAGCACCCTTGAATTCTACAGTGCTCACTATCGAGGAAGCGATTCTGCGGTTTGGCCGCGAGAAACGCAACGCCCGCCGCGTCGTTTTCACCAACGGCTGCTTTGACCTTCTCCACCCGGGGCACATCCGCATCCTCGAGCAGGCGCGGGAATTGGGTGACGTTTTGATTGTCGGACTGAACAGCGATGCAAGCGTTGGGCAACTGAAGGGCGAAGGGCGTCCCGTTATGGCCGAACGGGAGCGCGCGGAAATCCTCTCGGCGCTCGAATGCGTTGACGCCGTCGTTATTTTCGACGCGTTGACCCCGAGTGAAGTGATTGCCCAGCTCCTTCCGGACGTTTTGGTTAAGGGCGGCGACTGGCCTCTGGACCAAATCGTTGGCCGCGAGGAAGTCGAAGCCGCTGGCGGCCGCGTTGTATCCATTCCGGTCGTCCCCGGCTACTCGACATCCGACATTTTGCGAAAAATTCGCCGCGAAGCGCACGCTTCCGGCACGAAATCCTGAAGAAAACCACGAATGATCCTTCCTGCTGTCCGTGAACGATTGCAAGATGTGATTCGTCACCCCGGAATGGAGGGCGCGCTCGCTGCTTTGCGTTCCGGCGGACAGCACGTTTCTCTCTCTGGTCTCCACGACGTCGCCAAAGCGCTCGTCGCCGCCTATCTGACGCACGAGTTGCGCCGACCTGCCTTTTTCGTGACCGAATCGAATCGCCGCGCCGAAGAGCTCGCCGAATCGCTGCGTTTTTTTTCAAACGTTTTTCCCGGCCCTGCGGGCGGCGTCGCCACGCTTCCCGCTTTCGACGCTTTGCCCTGGGAAGCCCAGAGCCCGCACCCGGACATCCTCGAGCGGCGGGCCGCAACGCTTTTCCGTTTGGCGGACGGCCAAATTTCGCTCGTCATCGCCCCCATTGCCGCTGCGCTGTGGAGATATGCCGATCCGACGGTTTATCTCGGGCTGGCGCGCACACTCGCGACCGACTCCGAAGTCCCGTTCGAAGAGCTCATCGCGCATCTCGCAGCGGTCGGCTACACCCGCACGGAGATGGTCGAGCTGCCCGGCCAGTTCGCCGTCCGCGGTGGGATTATCGACGTCTTCTCGCCCGAAGCGCCGCGCCCTGTGCGCATCGAACTTCTCGGCGACACCGTCGAGTCCGTTCGCGAATTCGATCCTCGCACCCAGCGCTCCATCGCGCCTGTCGTTCGGACCACGATTCTCCCACTTGCCGAATGGGCTATCGGCGCATCCGCCTCTGCCCCGGGAATCCAGGCGGACTATGACGAGATCCCCGGATTTTTCGGTCCGCGCCGGAATCCCGGTGAGGACACCCTGTTCGAACTCTCGGAAAGTTCTCTGCGTCCCATTGTTTTCCTGGATGAACCGCAAACGCTGCGCGCGGCGGCGGCAAGACATCTCGCGACTGCAACCGGAATCTACGAGCGTCACGGTCAAGCCACTGCTCCCACAGCCTCATACTATTTTTGGTCGGAAGAAGAGCTCGCCACCTCCCTCGAGAAAACTTCGCAAATCCACCTCGAGCAGCTCGCGCTCCATATCGCTACATCACCGCAGTTTGCTTTGCCGTCCCGTCCGAGCTCCCGATTCCATGGCGACGTGGTCGCCTGCATCGGCGATGTGAAATCGCAGCTCGCCGCAGGCGGAAGCGTTTTTCTTACGGCTTCCAGCACCGGCGAGATCGAACGCTTCGGCGATATTTGCCGTGAATACGAAGTCCCCTACGTCCTCGGAGAATCGGAAGACGCCGCATCCGGATTCACCGCGGAACGCGCGCAGGAATCCGCCGCGCTGGTGCTCGTCCGCGCGCCGTTTGCGGAAGGTGTGGCGTTTCTCGATGCCCGGGTCACCATCTTCGGAAATGCCGATCTCTTCGACGTTGCGCCGGCCATCGAACGGCCCGGCAGAAAAATTCGAACCTCGGGATTTTTCACCGATTTTGCCGAGCTCAAGCCCGGTGATTTCGTCGTGCATGTGGACCACGGCATCGGCCAGTTCGAAGGTCTTCGCCAGATTGAATCGGACGGCCGCCGCGGCGAGTTCATGCTGCTTAAGTACGCCGAAGACGCGCGTCTCTACCTGCCGCTCGAGCGCATGGATCTGGTGCAGGGTTACCGCGCGGTCGAGGGCGCCCATCCCGGCCTCGACAAACTCGGCGGGACCTCTTGGACCTCGCGCAAAACGCGCGTCCGCAAATCGGTCGAAGAAATGGCGGATAAGCTTCTTGCCCTTTACGCCGAACGCAAGACCTCTCCCGGATTCGCTTTTTCGCCCGATGGAAATTTCCAGCGCGAATTCGAAGACACTTTTGAATTCGAGGAAACTCCCGACCAGGTCACCGCCATCGCCGACATCAAGCGGGACATGGAGCGGCCCACGCCGACCGACCGCTTGCTTTGCGGCGACGTGGGTTACGGAAAAACGGAAGTCGCCATGCGTGCGGCGTTCAAAGCGGTTGCCGATGGAAAACAAGTTGCCGTCCTCGCGCCTACCACGATTTTGGCGTTTCAGCATTTCGAAACATTCAAGCGGCGTTTTGCCGCATTTCCTTTGCGAATCGAAATGCTCAGCAGGTTCCGCAGCGCCGCGGAACAAAAGCAAATTCTCGCCGCGCTCGAAGCCGGCAAAGTGGATATCGTTATAGGAACTCACCGCCTGCTTTCGAAAGACGTGAAATTCCAGGACCTGGGGTTGCTGGTAGTGGATGAAGAGCAGCGCTTCGGCGTCGCCCACAAGGAACGCTTGAAGGAAATGCGCAAGAATGTTGACGCCCTGGCTATGTCGGCTACTCCTATTCCGCGCACATTGCACATGTCGCTGGTCGGACTCCGCGACATGTCCGTCATCGAGACCCCGCCGCGCGACCGCCTGGCCATCCAGACGGTCGTGGCGCCGTTCCAGGAAGATCTCGTGCGCCATGCAATCGAAAATGAGCTCGCGCGCGGTGGCCAGGTCTTCTTCATCCACAACCGTGTCGAATCCATCTACTCCCTCGCCGAACTCATCATGAAACTCGTGCCAAATGCCAGAGTCGTCGTCGGCCACGGGCAGATGGCCGAAAAAGAACTCGAAAAAGTCATGCTGAAATTTATCCGCGGCGAAGCCGACGTGCTCGTGGCCACCACCATCGTCGAAAATGGTTTGGACATTCCCCGCGCCAACACCATCCTCATCAATCGCGCCGACCGCCTCGGCCTCGCGGAACTCTATCAATTGCGCGGCCGCGTAGGCCGTTCGAATCAGCGCGCCTATGCCTATTTGCTTGTGCCTCCGGAGACCACGCTCTCAGAAATCGCGCGCCGCCGCCTCGCCGCCATGAAAGAGTTCAGCGAATTGGGCGCCGGATTCCGCATCGCCGCTTTGGATCTGGAGTTGCGCGGCGCTGGCAACATGCTGGGCCGCCAGCAGCATGGCCACATCGAAGCCATCGGCTTCGATCTCTACTGCCAAATGCTGGAGCGTGCCGTTTCAAAGCTGAAGGGTGAGGACGCTGCTCCGGAACTCCGCACGACTTTGAGTCTTGGCTTCGACGTGCGCATTCCTCAGGATTATGTCCCGAGCGAAAACCTGCGCCTTCGCACCTACAAACGAATTTCCACCATCGCCACCGACGACGAGAAGCAGGACGTGCGTCGCGAGTTGGAGGACCGCTTCGGTCCTATCCCACCCTCCGTGGAAAACCTTTTGGAGTACGCTGTCCTCAAGTCCATGTGTGAACGCCTGCGCATTTCCGCCGTCGAGCGGCAGGGAACTCGCGTGGCCATTCGCTTCCATCCGGAAACTCCGCTCGATCCCGCGCGCCTCGTGTCCGTGGTTCGCTCCCGCAAGGGCATCAAACTGGACCCCAGTGGCGTGCTTTGGCTCGAAGTGGCTCGCGGGGAGTCCGTGCCCGGCGCGGTGAGAAACGTATTGCTAGGCCTGCAAGGGCAGGGCTAAACTTCATAAGTGAGGAAATACATGCGAAAGCTTGCACTGCTGGCGGCACTCGGCGCGGCTCTTCCGCTCGCGTCCGTGGCCTTGCCTGCCCAGGAGAAACCCGCGGCCACTGCCCCGCAAAACAAAAGTTCAGTCCCAGCAACCCAAAAGCCCCCCGTTGCGCCCGCCGCGAAGCGCGCCGAAGGTGCCAATGGCAGAACCATCGAGGAAATCATTGCTCGCGTGAACAACGAGATTATCACTCGCTCGGACTACGAACGCGCCCGCGCTTCTGCCGAGGAAGATGCCAAGCAGGAGTGCTCCGGCAAGTGCACTCCGGAGCAGCTTCAGGCTGATATCGAGGACCGGCAAAAAAATGTTTTGCGTGACCTGATCGATCAATCGCTGCTCGTGCAACGCGGCAAGGATATGGGCGTCAGCGTCGAGCCGGAAGTGATCAAAAAACTGGACCAGATCCGCATCCAGAACAATCTTGCGAGCATGGAAGATCTCGAGAAAGCGGTTTCGAGCCAGGGACAGAACTGGGAGGATTTCAAGAACAACATTCGCAACGGTATCCTGACCCAGCGTGTCATCGGCAGCGAAGTGGGCTCGCACATCACCATCGCAAAAGACGAGGTCCAGAAATATTATGAAGCCCACCAGAAGGAATTCATTCGTCCGGAGCAGGTAGCGCTCCGCGAAATCGAAGTCGCCACGGAAGGAAAGAAGGAATCGGAGCTCCCCGACCTGAAAAAGAAAGCGGAAACTGCTCTCCAGCGCGTCAAGGACGGCGAAGACTTCGGCGAAATTGCCAAGCGCCTCTCCGACGGCAGCACCGCCAAGCAGGGCGGTTTTCTCGGCGTATATAAGCGCGGCGAATTATCGAAGCAGCTGGAAGACGTCGTTTTCAAGATGAAGAAAAACGAGCTCACCGACGTGATGGACACGAAGCAGGGCTACCTTATCCTTCAGGTCATGGAGCACTACGACGAAGGCATGCAGCCTCTCAACAAAGTCGAAAATGAAATCACGGACAAACTTTATTCCGCGCGCATGGAGCCGGCGCTGCGCGATTATCTGAAAACGCTGCGCGAGCAAAGCTACGTCGTCATCAAGCCGGGCTACCAGGATATGGCCGGCGGAGGCAACTCTGAAATTCAGGAAGTCAGCGCCACGCCCGAAGTTTCCAAGTCCAAGAGAGGCCACAAGAAATTCCTGCTCTTCGGCAAGCGATCCGGCGCCAGCTCATGAAGACGGCGTTTGTCAGCGATCTCGGCTCCGAGCAAACCATCACCACTTTTTTCCTCGTTCACGAAAAAGAAATTCGCAACACCAGGGAAGGGAAGCCCTATCTCCGCCTGGAGCTCGGCGACCGCAGCGGCACGATTGAAGCCCGCATGTGGGACCAGTTCGAGTCCGCCGCGCGCGACGTCAACCGCGACGATTTCGTCAAAGTCCAGGCGCGCGTCGAAATCTACCGCAACAAGCCGCAACTCTCCCTTCAGCAGCTGCGCCTCGCCAAGCCCGAAGAAGTCGAGCTCGCCGATTTTCTCCCGCACACGACCGCCGATGTCGAAAAACTGTACGCCCAGCTTCTCGAATTCGCCGCCTCGATCAAGAATCCCTGGCTCAAGAAACTCGTCACCACAATCATCACCGATCCCGCGGTCGTCACGCGCTACAAGCGAGCACCCGCCGCGAAGGTCATGCACCACGCCTATCTTGGCGGCTTGATCGAGCACGTCATCAGCCTCTGCGGCCTGGCGAAGCAGGTAGCGGCGCATTATCCGGAGCTCGACGTGGATCTTCTGCTCACGGCCGCGATGCTCCACGACGTCGGAAAACTCGACGAGCTTTGTTACGACCGCGCCATTGCCTACACCACCGAAGGCCAGCTCCTCGGCCACATCGTGATGGAGTTCGAGACGGTTTCCAACGCAATCGACGCCATCGAGGGATTTCCGCCAGCGCTGAAAACCGTGGTGCAACATATTCTGATCAGCCATCACGGCCAGTACGAATTCGGTTCGCCAAAACTTCCCATGATTCGCGAAGCCATTGTCTTTCATTACCTCGACGACCTGGATTCAAAACTCGCCGCCGTTCGCGCCGCGCTCGCCGGAGCATCCGGCGAAGACGAATGGTCCGCCTACAGCGCCGCGCTGGGACGCCGCTTCCTGAAGCTCGACGAATTCCTGAAAGGCAAAATCGGCGAAGCAGCAAAAGCAAAATAAGCGTCGGCAAGAAATGATTCCCGCGTCTTTCCAAATTCGCGACCTCACCATCCGCCCCGCCGCGGTGCTCGCCCCCATGGCGGGCGTCACGGACACACTCTTCCGCCGTGTGATTCGCGGCCTCGGCGGCTGCGGCCTGCTCATGACGGAGTTCACCAGCTCCGAAGGCATCACCCGCAGCGCAGAGAAAACTTTGCGGTATCTCTTTTTCCAGGAAGACGAGCATCCCATCACCGCGCAGCTTTTCGGCGCGAATCCCGCCGTAATGGCCGGCGCCGCCAAAATGGTGGAAAACCTCGGCTTCGATGCCGTGGACATCAATCTCGGCTGCCCCGCGAAGAAAGTCGTGAAGTGCGGCGGCTCCGGCCTTCTGCGCGACCTGCCTCTGCTCGAAACTATTTTCCGCTCCGTGCGCGCCGCGGTGAAAATTCCTCTCAGCATCAAGCTCCGCGCCGGCTGGGACGAAAATTCCATCGTCGCCGTCGAGGTGGCCACGCTCGCTGAATCCGCCGGTGTCGAAGCCATCGCCGTTCATCCGCGCACCCGGCTGCAGGGCTACACTGGCAGCGCCGACTGGAGCATCATCGCCGCCGTCAAGCGCGCCGTAAAAATTCCCGTCATAGGCAACGGCGACATCAACACGCCCGAAGACGCCGCGCGCATGGTAAGCGAAACGCGCTGCGACGCCGTGATGATCGGCCGCGCCGCCGCCACTAATCCCTGGATCTTCGCGCAAATGGCGCAATTCGCCGCCACTGGGCGCTACGACCTGCCGTCCGACGCCGACCGCCACCGTTTACTCTCCGGCTACTACCGGGAAATTAAGGCTGCGAACCAACCCGATAGCATTGGCAAAATGAAGCAGTTCGCTTGCTGGTTCACGCATGGCGTGGGGAACGGCAGCGAACTACGTCGACAGGTTCACGCGGCGAAAACGCCCAGCGAGGTGCTCGAAAGCGTCGAGCGTTTTTTCGTTGGCCGAGCCGCCAGAAATGAGGACCCAGCCCATGGTCCCACTCAGCACGCTCGCGTCGAGACAGAGGTCCGAACGTAGAATCGCCGTCCGCCTCCCGCTCCGGGTCCGCGGCCGCGACTCCCGCGGCGTAGTCTTCGAAGAAGATACTTCCAGCGAAAATTTGTGCCGCAGCGGAGCCGCGTTCCTGACGCGCTTCGATGTCGCTATGGGCTCCAACCTGGAGATTCGCATTCCTATTTCGCGCTACGCCTCGCGCCGTGGTGAATCCGATTTCGAGACGCAGGGCCGCGTCGTCCATGTCGCCGATGAGCAGCCGGACGGCGAACGCCTCGTCGGCGTCCAATTTACCGGCCCCCGCTTCCGTCGCGTCTTCCGGCCCGAATCCGGCGCTTAGCACCTCTCCAGATCTCCTTTGGCATGGTCGCGCCCCAGTCCCGGCAAGCCCGGCGCGCGTTCGACGACAACACCCTCTTCGACTAGAACGGCCGAGGCACGGGTTGTTTTCATCAGAGGGAAGTAGCGCCGGTTGGCAAGGAAGGTAAGCTGGCCGGATTCGGCATGCTCGATTCCGGCGACACCGCGAATGTCAGTTTCTGGCGAGCCTTCGAGGCGGCATCCGAGCTTCTGCGCGATATCGGAAAGTTTCATGGATGAAGACTCCTCAACGCTGTCTGCGAGTCTCGCACAGCGCAGCGAGAGAAGTACAGGTGAGCGTGGGCACACCACAGGGGCATCGAAGCGCGGAGAAGAGTCGAGGGGAAACTGGGAGGAGAGGGGGGTACACCCCCCATGAAAATGGATGGTTATCAAAACAAAGGGGTTGCGGGAGGAGCATTTTGTAAGCCTTTGAAAACAAGAGGGATGCATGGCGGGAATTAGAAGGTATTTCGTCCTTTCGGTGGGGCAGACAGCGGCTGCTGTGGCGGGTCTGAGGTCGAGGTTCACGCTTGAGGATAGCACGATTTTAAGTTACTGTCGAGGAATATAACTGGATGGATAGCATTCGAACGGGGTTCGATGTTGGATGTTTCAGATTAGAAGGGACTTAGGGGAAGTTCAAGGGGCTACGCCGGGCGAAGCACCTAGCTCAGGCTCAGAGGGTTTCGTAGGATCCCGTGCGCGGAGCTAGGGGGCAGGTCACCTACGGCTCCCTGCGAGCCGCAATTCGAAGAGCTGGCCAAGGCAAAAGTCATGAGTTCAGGAGATTTTGGTGTCGTATGATCCCGTGCGCGGAGCTAGGGGGCAGATCACGCCTTTGCGGCGTCTTCAGGGCCAGACCCTGCGGGAAATACCGGTAGGTCAAGAGCGTTGGCTGTAGAATTGAAGAAAACTGCGAGGCACGAGGGTGGTTTGCATGACGGGTTGAAAACACTTGGGGTACACGGCCCATTAGGCCCCGTAATCATTCCACCGCTGCTATTGCCACTTCCACGTGAGCCTGTCTCATGCTCATCGAAAAACAATAGAGTTCAACGTATTCATGAAAATAGCGACCGCCCACAAGACCCCTAGAGCTAGTGCCAAGGTGTTTGCTGTGCGCTCGGTTTTCTTACGTAGATTCCAGATCGACCACGCAAGGCCGATAACCATCGCAACGCTGAAAAATGTGCCAATCGGTTTCCACCAGCGTGCCGAAATCCATGTCTCGGTTACTCTCGTTCCATCCATTGTCTGTGGGAATACGTAGTCCGATGTGATCGAGTGCCCCAGAATGCGCTCGAATATTGAAGGAAGCCCTTGTGGCAGCATCGCTAAACTCAGGAGTAGCAGCGCTAGGGAAAGCTCAATCAATAGGGGAATGAACCTCCCTGGGCTTACGCCCCGACGGATACGTGATACTAGGAAGAACCCACTGGCAGATGAAAGCAGTAGCAGCAACAGGCTAACGGCCGCCGGAACGAAATTCATCTGGTCCTCTTCCTCTCTCCCTCAAAGTTTCACTGGCTACAGAATTTGCCGACATTATTTAGGAGATTATTCCAGGTGCTTGATTCTCCCGCTCGCCCGCCACCTGGATAGAATTTGAGCGTTCCGAATAAACCGTTCGTGGCCCCGTTTACATTCGTTGTGAACGTGATTGAGCCGTTCCCTGCATTAGAGGCGCTAAAAGATACGGTCGCAGGATATAACACATGACCGGGATTGCTCGTAAAAACGAGCTGATTTGATGTCACGGACTGGACGTTAACAGACACATCGCTATAGCCGAACGTGTGGCCGAATGCCTGCACACCCACACTTATGTCGACCTGTTGGCCCGGGGAGACAGAACCGGGAGTGAAAATTGCGAAAGTGCTCAGGTTTCCCTGCGCCTGGTTGTTTGCAAACGATGCAAAGTTGCTTTCAAGTGCATTCATCACACCCGAAGCTGTGCTTGTACATTTGAAGGTTCGCGAGAAATTCCTGTTGACTGAAACACTGAAGCTGCTATTGCCGCCACCTACGGTTTGTGTCTGTGATCCGAAACTCATGTATCCAATTACACCCCATGCGTCACCCTCCTCAAACCACCCATAAACTGGGAATAATGTTCCAGAGGCCGCACCACTGAATACCGAGCCGTTGCCATTAGGGTCAAAGGGATTGCCGCCCGGATTGCCACTCCCAAGGGTACCCACAGGGCCAATTAGCTGCTGGCCCGTAGGGTCGAAGAAGTCGATGGGGTCGTTTTCGACGTAAGCGTAGCGGTTCCAGGATTGGGGGTTGGTGGGGTCGACGGCGGCGAGGCCGGCGGGGTCGGGGGTGATCCAGCGGGCGAGCTGGGAAGTGTATTGGCGAAACTGGGTGTGGTCGAAGGAGGTTTCGGCGTCGCGTTCGTCGCCGGTGAATTTGTGGGTGGAGATGCCGGAATCCGTGGAGTTTAATTCGCCGAAGGGAAGATAGTCGAGATTTTGCACAATGGTCGCGCTCAACCGGTTGTCGTAGAGGAAACCATCGTCAGCGCGCAAGACGGTGGATGCGCTGGGATTATAAATTGTCGAGTAGAGCGCCACATAGGCGACGCCCGAGGGCACCGTGTAGGTAGTGGACTGAAAGGTCCAACCGGAAGAAGTGGTCGGCACGGGGCTTGCGCTGATCCAGCTCAGAGGATTGTGATTGGAATCCTCTACCTGGAGCCACCAGCCGAGCGCGCCGCCTCCTCCCGACTCAAGGTAGGACCAACCGCCAAAGGACAATTGATCACCCAGTTGTACGGCAAGGTCTGGGGACATCATGACGAGACCCCCTCCGCCGGACGGAGCCGAGATCTGCACATAATTGTTTCCGGAGTGCGCGCGGGTAGGGTCGGTGATCAGCGTGGAATTCGAGGCAGACCAGCCGGTGAGTCCCTGCTCGAAGCCCGCATTTGGCGTTAAATTCTGGCCTACTCCGCTGACGAGACGGGTGGAACCGAGGTGGTCTTCGTGAAAGAAGTAGGTGGTGGCTATGTTACCGCCGTCGACCTGGGAGAGGCGGTTTTCGGCATTCCCCCGGAGAATCTTCCGGGGCGCGAAAGGCGCGCTTCGGCTTCGCTCAGGATAAACTGCCGTGTAAGTGTGATTGCCTTCGGCGCTCATATTACCGCGGGGATACTATCACGCGGTGGAACCCGCTGCGGGAGCGAAGAATCTCCGCCGAGGAAGCCCACGTTGGCCCGTGCGGGACGAACATGGGATACACCGAGCAAGAGCTAATCTAAGACCGCGGGGAAACTCCGGCCGCCAAAGACTAAACCGTTTACATCCCAACGTACGGACTGGGCAGAGCCAATGCGGGGCGGGGGATGAAGCGGATCCTTCCATTGCGCGGCCAAAGCTCATGTTCGTAAGCGAGGAAAAAGCCAGCCGTTCCGCTTGGAGTGACAGCGACGCGCAAGACTGGCCGGGGTTGAAGCCCGGGTTTGTGGCGTTGCGCCTATGTCGGACCTCCCGACAGGAGTTGGGACAGGCGCCGGTCCGACCCCCAAAGAGGGCGTGGCGGCGGCACAGAGGCGCTAATCTGCGCCGACTCCGGTTCCGAGACTTTCGTTGGCTACGGGGGCGACAGGCCGGCCGTGCCAGGTAGCGAAACCTTCTCTGACAAGGCTGAAGATTGTGCGGCGATTTTGATAAATCTGTTTCAGCCAGGACATGGGACCCATTTGCGGGAAGTAGATTCCGCGAAAACACATGCGGGCGATGAAAATGTTGATCCGATAACCCAGGGGCTTGGCTCGAAGCGAATCAACTGCCTGTGCCAGGGCTGCGGGGCTGTAGGAATTCGCCCAGCCGGATTTCACCTCGGCGTGAGCCTCCGCGATGGTCATCTTCAGCGGAGTGTGGGCCATTTCAAATGGAATGAACTCCTGCCAGTGCTTCGGCCGAGTGAGCCGTCCGGCAGCCTCAAGCCTCTTGTAAAGCGGAGTGGCGGGCAAAGGCGTGAGCAAACCAAAAATGGGCAGCCCCGCGGGCCAGGTGCGGATGGCCTGAAGCGTGCGTTCCGCGACTCCGGGCGTGTCATTGTCCATGCCGAAAATGAAGGAAGTGATGGCATAAACATTGCGCTGGGCGAGCCTCTCGAGCACGGCTGCATATTCACCCGGTTTGTTGAAGCCTTTGTTTACGCTGGCGAGGTTGGCGGGGTCGATGGATTCCATGCCGATGAAGACCCACTTGCCGCCCGAGGCCGCGATGAGGTCCACGAGTTCCTCGTCGCGCAAAAGATTGGCGCTAATCTGGGCAACCCAGTGCACTTGGGCGCCGGCGGCGATGATGTCGCGCAGGAGGGATTTCGTGCGTTTGATATTAATGGCGAAATTATCGTCGATGAAGAAGACGGCGATCTGGCCGCCCTCGCTTCGCGCCCGAGCTTTCAGGAGCAGCAGCTCATCGACGACGCTCTTATTCGTGCGAAAACGGATGGAGTCGCCAAAAAAGCCGGTGACCGTGCAGAACTCGCATCCATAGGGACAGCCGCGCCCCGATTCGACGGGGATAATACGAAACGTGCCCCAGCCTTCGCCGATGCGCTGGAGCGTACGCTTCGCCATTTTTGGAATCAAATTAAACTGGGCGAGGTCGATTTTGTCCCAGGGAATCGCCGGATATTCCTGGAGGGAGGGTTTGCGTTCCTGGCCGAAGGCATCCACCGGAGCGTAAACATCCTTGAGCTGGCCGCGGACGGCATCCTCGACGATCTTTGGCCAAGTCTCATCGGCTTCACCGAGGGCCACAGCGTCGGCATGGCGCGGCCCGCCGTTTCGACCGAGGGCTTCATCGGCCTCTTCGGTGACGTGAGGGCCTCCCATCACAACCGGCACACCAACGGCACGAATCGCATCGGCCATGCGATAGGCCTTGGCGATCATGCGAGTCATCGCGCCGATCCCGACAAGTCCGATGTTGTGTTCGCGCACGTACTTGGCGATGCCGGCTTCATCCATGCGTTGCGCGTTGCCATCGATCAGGAATACTTCGTGGCCCGGCGGAGTCAACGCCTGCAGAAGAAACATCCAAAGATGCGGCATGAAATTACGTGTGACACCATTGTCGGGGTTGTAGAGCAAGATTCGCATGTATCGATCTCCATTTCCGATGCCGCTTCGTTCAGGCCGAACAGGCGGTTTAGAGCCAGCCAGAGAAATTGAATGTGCGCTAAAGGATTATTTTACCTGCAGCGAAGCCAGATACTTGGTGAGGTTCTTGATGCGCTGGTCGACCGCGCTTTTCTGCTTGCCGTCCATCCACTGGAAGATAGGTCCCCATGTGGGCATGTCGGACGAGCCGTGAGCAGCGGGCCCGGGGCCGAAGTGCAGGACGTCCTCCACATATTTGTAGGGGAATGCGCCGTCATGGCGCTTCGCAAGCGTGGTGAGATCGGCAGGGCGCGTTTTCAGTACGGGAGAGACGGGGCCATCGCCGACGCCCGTCTCGCCGTGGCAGGCAGCGCAGTATTGGGTGAACAACTGTTTTCCAGAAGGTACGGCGGCCGCTTTGGGCGTGGCCTTCTTTTCTACCGATTGCTCTTGTCCGGCTAGCGCGGCGGAGACGCCGACGAGGAAAAGCAGAGGGCAGAAAAGAATTGTGTGGCGCATAGAACGGATCTCCTCCCGCAAGAAGATTTAACTAGCGGTTACGATTCCAACTTCATCGCCGCGGAAAACAATACGTCGGCAGCCCTCGGGTGTCAACGTCGCATCGCCGTGGTTGCTTCACGGACAACAGCACAGGATTAGAGCAAGAGCCTAGTAGCGGTGGGCGGGGCCAAGGATGTGCCAGTGTAGCGCGAAGGAAGTGAGGAACAGGCAGGAGAGGGCGACAAGGGAAAATTTTATTTGGGTGATGATGCGAATCTCGCGGAACCAGATGGCGATGCCGGAGTAGACAGCCGAGACGCTCAAGAGAATGGCGATGGCGGCAAAGATGTTCTGGATGACGAGGACTTTGTCGAAGGCGGACGTGGGAGCGAGCGCGGAGTCGCTGGAGAAGTGGGCGGCGATGGCGCCAACGATGCCGGCGACTATGAGCCAGGCGAGGCAGGCGAGGCGCGGTCCGGCGGTGAGATAGAGGGTGCCGGGTTGCGGCTGAAAGCGCGGGCGGCGGCGGAAAGCGCGGCGGCGGATGAACCGGATGAGCGAAGCAACCACCGGCAGGAGCAGGATGAGGACGCTGACGCCGAGAAGGGTAAAAACAAGTTTGGCGTTTCCCCACCAGGGGACGCGCTGCCCCTGCACAGCCGCGAAATCGAAAGAGAGGCGGACGGCCTGGCCGTTCGAGTCGCGAATGAAAAAGAGTTTGTCTTGATCGTCCACCTGTTGCCAGAGGTCTTTGGCGATGGGCTTCCACTTGGCGGGGTGGCCGTGCGTGTCCTCGAAACGGTCGGCGATGAGAATGCCGTCCTTGCCCACGGAGACATTTCTTTGCGAGACGAGATTGCCGACAGCGGAGAAGTTCGAGTCGGCGCGGCGCGTGGTCTGATAGGTGCCGGTGTATTCACGGGCTTCGGAGGGAGAGAGCGTGAGATAAGTGGGCTTTTCGGCGGAGGGGTAATAACGGTCGGCGAAGAAACGGATGATTTCGTCGCGCGGGGTGCCGCCACCACCGGCGGAGTTGTAGGAGACGAAGAGAAGGAGTTTTTTCTGCGGCTCGATGTGGAACATGCTGTGGAAGGCGATGAGGTCTCCGTCGTGGCCGATGAAGCGGAGGCCGTTGCGCCACGTCTGGTAGAAGCCCATGCAAATAGGAGCGAGAGCTTCGCTGGCGCGAAATTGCGGCGTCCACATGGCGGCGAGCGTTTCCGGCTGGAGGATGCGCTTGCCGTCGAGTTCGCCGCCATTGAGGAGAGCTTGGGCGAAGCGGCCCATGTCCGCGGCGCTGGAGGAGACGCCGCCGGCAGGAGCGGGAAGGAAAATTTCAAAGCCGATAGGTTTTTTGTCCGTAGCGCGATAGCCCTCCGAAGGAGCGATGGGGCTGGGCAGAGGCTCTTCGAAACTGGAGTGGGTCATGCCGAGCGGCTGGAAAATGTATTCGCGGACGTACTGCTCGAAGGGCTGGCCGCTGACGTGTTCGACGATATAGCCGCCGAGGCCGACGCCGTAGTTGGAATAGGCGGGAATGACGCCGGGAGGAAAGAGGCGATTGGGCTGGTTTTCGATGAGAAATTGACGGAGCGAGAGTTTGAATTTTGCGTCGGTGAAAAGAAGGTTGCGGCTGACTTCTTCAAAGCCGGCGGTATGGGTCATGAGATTGCGAAGCGTGATGGGCCTGCCAAAGGCGGGGCGAATTTGGAAATCGAGATAAGTGTTGACGTCGGTGTCGAGATCGAGCTTGTGCTGCTCGACAAGCTGCATGACGGAGATCCAGGTGAAGAGTTTGGAGATGGAGGCGAGTCGGAAAGCGGTGGTGGCGGGATCGACGGGAGTTTTCTTTTCCCAGTCGGCAAAGCCGTAGCCTTTTTGGAGGAGAGTTTGACCGTCCTTCATGACGAGGACGGTGGCGCCGGAGACGTCGCTGCGTTCGAGCTGGAGGGGGATGATGCCGTCGAAGAAGGCTTCGAGATCGGCTTTGTCGAGTGGATGGGGAGAGACTTCCGGTTTGGCGCGAGCGTCAGGCACATTTGCGGCGGGAGCTTTTGCGAGAGAGGGAGCTTGCGCGGAGAGATAGGGCGCGGAGAAGAGAATTAGCGCAACGATAGCGGCAGAGAATCGAGACATCAGAAGCTCCTTGCTTTCAGGATTCCGGATTGGCTCGGTCGCCCAGCATCTCGTTGTAGGCCGCGCGGCGCGTCATGCCGCGTTCCTTGGCGGCGAGCTTGAGGGCTTCTTTGCGGTCGAGCTTGGCCTGGTGCATGAGCTCTTCGACGCGGGCGGCGAGGGATTGCGCGGAGTCTGCGTGGTGACGAGCTTCCGTGGCGTCGGCGGCGCCGATGAGGAGCGTGATTTCGCCTCGGGCGGGGCGCTCTTCGAGCGAAGCGGCGATTTCGGAGAGTTTGCCGCGAAGGAATTCTTCGTGGAGCTTGGTGACTTCGCGGGCGAGGCAGGCCGGGCGGTCGCCGAGAACTTCGATGGCGTCGGCCACGCATTCCTGCACGCGGTGCGGCGCTTCGTAGAGAATGATGGTGCGATCCTCGATGCGAAGGCGTTCGAGCGCGCGGTGGCGTTCGCCGGAGCGTGCGGGGAGGAAGCCGACGAAGAGAAACTCTTCGTTGGGAAGACCGGAGGCGGCGAGCGCGGCAAGGAGCGCGGAAGGGCCGGGGATGGGAACAACGGGAATTTTGTGGCGAAGGCAAAGAGTGACCAGGCGGTAGCCGGGGTCGGAGACGAGAGGCATGCCCGCGTCGCTGACGAGCGAGATTTTCGCGCCTTGTTCGAGAGCGATGAGAAGTTCCGGCGCGCGGGTCAGTTCGTTGTGCTCGTGATAACTCACGAGGGGCTTCGCGATTTCGTAATGGTTCAGGAGCTTCTGCGTGTGGCGCGTGTCTTCGCAAGCGATCTGGTCGGATTCACGCAGGATGCGCAAGGCGCGCAGAGTGATGTCTTCGAGATTGCCGATGGGCGTGGCGACGAGATAGAGGCAGCCGCCTTCGGGCTGCCCCGACGATTGCGTGGAAGCTGGCGCGGATTTTTCGCCGCCATTTACGGAAGAACTCGTGCGGGCCATGACAAAGAGTCTAGCATGCGCGGCCGAGGGAGACGGAGGCGCATGGTACAATTAAAATTTTGGTGGCAGGTGAGGAGGAGCGTCCTTGCCCCTGTACGAGTACAAGTGCCTAAAATGCGGCCGGCTGACGGAGAAGATTGAGAACGTTGGGGGGCCGTACCTGAAAAAGTGTCCCCACTGCGGCGGCAAGGTCGAAACGGTCATTACTGCTCCGTCGATTCAGTTCAAGGGTGCGGGCTGGTACGTGACCGATTATGCGACTAAGTCCAAAGGCGACGGAGACAAGACCGAGAAGCCCGCAGGGGAGACAAAAGAGGCTGTGGCGAAAGATTCTTCGGGAAAGGAAAGCTCTGCGAAAGAGAGCTCGAATAAGGAAACCAGCGAAAAGAAGCCGGCGAAGAAACAATAATTTTGCCGGAAGACCTTCCGCACTTAAAGTTTTAGGGTTTTCAAGTATTCGCGAAACGCCGCACCGAGTTCAGGATTCAGCAGCGCAAGCTCGACGGTGGCTTTCAAGAAGCCGAGTTTGTCACCCGCGTCGTAAGAAATTCCTTCATAGATATAAGCCCACAGCCCCTGCTCCTGCGCAAGGATGCGCAGCGCGTCGGTGAGCTGAATTTCATTGCCCGCGCCGGGCTTGGTGCGCGCGAGGCAATCGAAGATGGCCGGCGGCAAGACATAGCGACCCGTGATAGCCAGATTCGATGGAGCTGCTTCGGGCTTCGGCTTTTCGACGAGATCGCGAACGCGTAACAGCCGCGCGCCAAAAGGCGGCAGGGGAGCGGGCTCGGCCGCAACGATCCCGTAAAGATGCGTTTTGTCCTTTGGCACTTCTTCGACAGCGATGGCGCCGACGCCGGTTGCTTTGTAGACGTCGATCAGTTGTTTCGTCGCGGGATTTTCTCCCGGGATGAGAACGTCGCCGAGCAGCACCGCGAAGGGTTCGTCACCAACGAGGTCGCGCGCAACGAGCACGGCATGACCGAGGCCGAGGGGCTCTTTCTGGCGCGTGTAGCTGACCTGCACCATATTGCTGATGCGGCGCACCATTTCGGCCTGGTCTTTTTTGCCGTGTTCTTCGAGAAAACGCTCGAGCATGGGAGCGTTGTCGAAATGATCTTCGATGGAGTTCTTGCCTTTTCCGGTGACGATGATGATGTGCTCGATACCGGAGGCGACGCATTCTTCGGCGACGTATTGAATTTGCGGCTTGTCAACCACCGCAAGCATCTCTTTTGGCTGAGCCTTGGTGGCGGGGAGAAAGCGCGTTCCGAGGCCGGCGGCTGGGAGGACTGCCTTGCGCACTTTTCGCACGGGAGCAGCGTTCGAAACAGAGCTGGAGGAATTGGCCGCCATTATTTTTGTGAAATTCGAACGAGAGTCTTGCGCACCATTTCTTTTGCACAGTATCTGTGGGGCAGTGAGTTTGTCAATGCGCACGACCGCGAGAAAATGGCCAGCCTAGGCGTGTGCTAGCATAATCGAGGTTGGTGTTTCGGTTGCAAGAGATCGTTTATGAGCTTGCGAATTCTTGGCATCGAATCTTCGTGCGATGAGACGGCGGCGGCGGTGGTCGCCGACGGGCGCGAGATCTTGTCCAGCGTGGTGGCGTCGCAGATTGAGGTTCACCGGAAATATGGCGGGGTGGTGCCGGAGCTGGCTTCGCGTGAACATCTGCGGCAGATCGTACCGGTGGTGCGGGAAGCTCTGGCGCAGGCCGGGATGAAGCTGGCGGACGTGGATGCGATTGGTGTGACGCAAGGGCCGGGGCTGGTGGGAGCCCTGCTGGTGGGGATTACCTATGGGAAGACACTCGCGGCGGCGCTGGGGAAGCCGCTGGTCGCAGTGAACCACCTTGAAGGGCACGTGCACGCGGTTTTCCTGGAAGGGCACAAGACCGGGCGGCAGCCGAATTTGCCTGCGGTGTGCTTGATTGTGTCCGGAGGTCACACGGTTTTGTATGAAGTTAAGAGAGCGGCCGAGGCGGAAGGCAATGGCGGCGGTCTGTTGCGGTACAGAAAAATCGGACAGACGCGCGACGATGCGGCCGGAGAGGCGTATGACAAAGTCGCGAAACTTTTGGGGCTGGGGTATCCGGGCGGGCCGATTGTGGACCAGCTTGCAAAGGTGGCGAATGGCGCGCCGGCTCCGGTGAAATTTGGGCCGACGAAGACGAGAGGGAATCCGCTGGACTTTAGCTTCAGCGGATTGAAAACGGCGGTGCTGTATCACGTTCGCGAGCACGCGGAATATGGGTCGGAGATTCGCCGGCGGGAAGAATCCCTCGCACGGGGAGAACGAAAGTTTGAGGAGTTGCTGCCGCTGTGCTCGGCGCAAACATTGGGGCTCGTGAGGGAATTTCAGAACGCTGTGGTGCGCGATTTAGTGGAGCGGACGATGGCTGCGGCGGAAGAATTGTCCGTCGGAAGTGTGCTGGTATCGGGAGGAGTGGCTGCGAACAGCCAACTGCGGGAGACATTTGAGGAGCGCGCGAAGGGTGCAGGAATCGAAGTGTATTTCCCAAGCCGGGCGCTTTCAACGGATAACGCCGCGATGATTGCGGCGGCGGCATATTCGCGGTTGCGCGCGGGTATCCTTGCCGATGCGAGCCTCAATGCGGATCCGAGTCTCGCCCTGGCCTAGCATCCTCTCCGGCGGAGATGCGCGATGCAATTCTGAGTCAAACGGGGCGTGGGGTATACTTTCGCGAGCATGGACACGTCCGCGGCCGATGGCGTGCGATTCAAACCCTCGAGCGACCGATCGCTGCTGGTTTATTTCGGCCATGAAATCACACTTCAAGCACATGAACGAGTCAGAAGACTGCTGCGGCTGCTCGAGTTGGAGCCCATTGCAGGCGTCCGCAACCTACATCCCGCGTACTGTTCGCTGCTGGTCAAGTTCGATGCGCTGAAATTGTGGCACGACGAACTAGAAGCGATTCTTAGGGAATATCTCGACCGGCTGGAAGAAGTGAGCCTCCCCGAGCCTCGTCAAGTGGAAATCCCGGTGTGCTACGGCGGAGAGTATGGTCCCGACCTGAAAGACGTTGCGGCCATGCACGGAATGACGCCCGCGCGGGCGATTGAACTGCACAGTTCGGCCAGCTATCTCGTCTATTTTCTTGGGTTCGTGCCGGGTTTTGCGTATCTGGGTGAATTGCCGGAAGCGCTGGTGACGTCTCGTCTGGCGACGCCGCGGCGAAGGGTGCCGGCGGGCAGCGTGGGAATCGCGGGAAGTCAAACCGGTGTGTACCCGTTTGCGACGCCCGGTGGTTGGAGATTGCTGGGACGCACCCCTATGGCGATGTTTCGAACGGACCGCTCCCGATTGAGCCTTCTGTCCATGGGAGACCGCGTGCGATTCATCCCGATATCACGCGAACAGTTCACGGCGCTGGAGAATAAATGAAGGCGATTCAGGTGCGGGCGCCGGGCCTCCTTACTACGGTGCAAGATTTGGGACGAGAAGGATTCGGTCCCATGGGTGTATCCCCATCGGGAGCGGCGGATGCGATTTCGCTTCGGATTGGAAATCGGCTGGTGAGCAATGCGGAGGGCGCAGCGGGACTGGAAATGACGCTGCTCGGCGGCACATTCGAGTTTCCAGATGGTGCGATCCTGGCACTGACAGGTTCCGATTTCGGCGCGACTTTGGATGATGCACCCGTCAACCTGTGGACATCGGTGGAAGCGAGGCGGGGCCAGACACTTCGGCTGGGGCCGACGCGTTCGGGGGCGCGTTGTTACTTGTGCGTTCAGGGTGGAATCGAGGTGGCGCCTTTTCTCGGCAGCGCGTCAACGCATCTCTTGAGCGGACTCGGAGGTTATGAGGGGAGGGCTTTGCGGAAGGGAGATGTGCTGAAGATCGGGGAGGCGAATGGGTCTTACCGGAAAAGGACGGTAGCGGCGAAGGCGTTGGAGGGTCTGACGCCGCGTAAAATCCTGCGCGTGACGCCGGGGCCGCAAAGTGAATGGTTCCCGGACGCATCGCAGCGGATTTTCTATGCGAGCACGTATCGTGTGGCAGAGGAATCGAATCGCATGGGGCTGCGACTCGAAGGCGCGCCCGTGCCGGAGGGATCCGGTGGAAAGATGATTACCGAAGGAGTTTCGATTGGCGCGGTCCAGATTCCATCGGGGGGCTTGCCGATTATCTTGTTCGTGGAACAACAGACCACGGGCGGGTATGCGAAGATTGCCAACGTGATTTCGGCGGACTTGAGCAGCCTGGGGCAGCTTCGCCCGCGCGATGAGATTCGATTTGAACGGGTAGAGTGGGAAACGGCACGATCGCTGCTGAAGGAGCAGGAGGAACTGCTGGCCTCGGAGGAATTGATTTCGGGATGAAGAGCGCAAAAATCGATTTGAATTGCGATATGGGCGAACTGACGGAGGCGATTGCCGACGGCACGCAGGAAGCATTGATGCGCTCAATCACTTCGGTCAACGTCGCTTGCGGGGGGCATGCGGGCGACGAACGAACCATGAAGACGACGGTCGAGCAGGCGCTTCGCTGGAAGCTAGCGATCGGCGCGCATCCGGGGTATCCGGATCGCGCGAATTTCGGACGGCTGGAGTTGAAACTGCCGGTGGATGCAATCGCCGATACCGTATTCGAACAGGTCCGGGCACTGGCCGAGATTGCCGCCGGCTGCGGGGTTAGGCTGGCGCACGTCAAGCCACACGGAGCGCTTTACAACCAGGCGGTGCGCAATCGCGAGATTGCGGAGGCGATTGCAAAGGGCGTCGCGCGGTGGGGCCGCGACGTCGTCCTTGTGGGGCTGGCCGGCTCGCCGATGCTGGATGTCTTTCGGGATGCTGGCTTTGCGGTGGCCGCCGAAGCGTTTGCGGACCGGCGGTATGAAGCGGATGGAACGTTGCGCTCGCGCAAGTTTGAGGATGCTTTGATCCGCGATCCCGAGGAAGCTGGGCGGCAGGCGCTAAGCATCGTTGAGCGTGGAGCGGTGATTGCGTGCGACGGGACGGAAGTCTCCGTTGACGCACAGACCCTTTGCATTCATGGCGACACTCCGGGCGCGCCGGAGATTGCCGCGGCGGTGGCGCGGACTCTGCGCGAAGCCGGCGTTACGCTCAGTGCGGATTCCGCAAGGCAAGGGGGTGGCGCAGCACGCTGAGCATGTAGTGTTCTGCCCTTTTGTCATATCTGAGACCGAAAGGAATGCCAGCCCTAATTTCCCAGTCGCCATCCATCATCGTATTTGGTAAATGGAAAGTGGACAGATGTTTGGTTCTGAACTTGGTCTACGGGCGGAAGCCAAACCCAATTAAGCCTACACGCTGCACCCTGTTTTTGTAATTCTGCTTTAATGCTGGATAATTTCAAATACACATCCGTAGGTGTCTTTTCGACTTCGAATGTAACTACTGCACGAGGACCTTCCTGTTGTATACCAGTCACAGCTTTGAATGCCGACTGTGACAGGCGGAATTTAATCTCAAGTATCTGTTGGTTCCCCAACGCTGGATTACTTCTCTCAGCCATGGCGAATGGTTGGTCAACCACGTCATAATAATGCAGGGTTTCTGTATTTACCTCAGGATTGGGGCTCCCGAAAAGACCGCCTCCGAGTACGGACTTCTTTTGCGTAGAGGTTGCCCGTATCAATCCTGCTGCTACGGCTCTTTCCATGAATTCGAGTCCCGCCGACATCTGATGACTACACTCATTCTTGTCGCTTGCGAAAGGCGCTGTCGACCAGAAGACTTCACTCTCGGGCTTGAGAAGGTATTTGGAGTTAGCATTAGCCAAACTCAATGCTTTGTCTCTAGTTAGATTTTGCCCGCCACAGCTGGGGAGGAACATAGAGAGTCCTAGAAAAACTAGGAAATGCAGATGTCTGGTCATAATCTAGAACCTGAATCTCAACCGGAATTTCCGGTTTGACCTCCCGGCCGACCGATAATATATACCTGACCATCTAAGCGTGCAATGCTCCAGCCAGGTTCTTGACCGCAGAGCCTTTTCGGCGGGTGCGGGGAAATCCCCCAGACCGAAACCCGCTCTTCAGCTAGCTCAAAGAACCCCTTTCTTCCTGCGGGCTCCAGTTCCTCATATATTGAAGGAATTCTCACACCTGTTTCGCAAGCGTTCTCGACCAAAGAAAAAAGGCGGGCAGCATCAACGCTGCCCGCCGGATCATTACAAAGTTTGCTCGAATGGGGCGCAGCAATCCCTCGCGTACGCTTGGGATAAAGCTGCGCCCCTACAAAGGCAAAGGACAAGGATTATTCGAATTTTTCGGCCATTACGGGGAACTGGAGCTTGGCCTTGGCGAGGGACTTCACGACGATGGCTTCGGCGCTTTCCGCGGTGGTGTTGCGGGAAGTGGCCATTTCGCTGACGAGGAGATACTTCGCGCGTTCGAGCATTTTCTTTTCGCGGAAGGAGAGAGGCTTGCTACGGCTGAGGGAAACGAGGCTCTTGAGGACGACGGCGACTTCGAGGAGGGCCCCGGTGCGCATGCGCTCGGAATTCTCCTTAAAGCGGTGTTTCCAGTCGTGATGAGAGTTGAGTTTGCCCTTCTCGAGGAAGCCAAGGACTTTGGTTGTGTCATTGGAACGAATGACGGAACGAAGGCCAACTATCTCCGCGTTTGTCTGAGGAACCATCACGCGAAGGCCGCTGGAAACAATGCGAATCATGAAGTAACGTTCGGTTCTACCGTTCAAAAGACCGTAGCTAATCTGCTCAACGAGCCCAACGCCGTGGTTCGGATATACGACCTTGTCGCCGATCTTGTAGTCCATAGCTTCGGTTGCCCCCTAACCTGCAAAAATACTCTAAGGGTTTGTGCTGCATGAGTCAAGATATATCGTGTGGAATCAGGAGGTTAGGGAAAGTAAGGTGCCATTATGGCATTAGAATTGCTCAGGGGCGAGCGAGTAGCCAGCGGGGTTTTGAACACGGCCCCAATCGAGCGCCGGAGCGGCAACAGGGGTTCTCGCCACCGAAACTGGCATGGCTGAGTGCGTTTTTTGCATGGGAGACGAGCGTTGCGATCCGTGCTCGGTTAGAATCGGGGCGTGATTTTACTCGCATTAGATACCTGTGAAGCGCGGGGGAGCGTGGCGCTCTTGCAGGGCGCACAAGTTCTGGAAGTGTTGGCTCACGAGTCGGCCGAGGAATATTCCTCTTGGCTTCCGCGCGCCGTGGATCAGTTGCTGAAGGCGGGCGGACATTCTATGCAGACACTGGAGGGTTACGCCGTGGCTTCGGGGCCGGGGTCGTTCACGGGGCTTCGCGTTGGCTTGACGACGGTGAAGGCGTGGGGCGAGGTGTTCGGGCGTCCGATTGCGGCGGTATCCCGATTGGAGGCGCTTGCTTCACAGGCGGAAGAGAGAGCCAAAGTAGTGGCTGTTTTTGTGGATGCGCACCGGGAACAGGTGTTCGGCGCTTTGTATACGCGTAAAGACGGGAGATTGCAACGCGTTGAAGACGAGATGGTTGTGTCACCGGGGAAGTTTGTGGATTGGGTGGGAGAGCGGTGTGGAGCGGAACGCGTGGCTTGGGTTTCGCCGGACACGGAGCACATCACCTTCCAAGAAGCTTGGAGGGGGCGAGAAAAGGATGGCGAAAAAGTGCAAAAGGTCTCGGCGGTATTTGCTCCCGTGATTGGGAAGATTGGTTATCAGAAGTTACTCGAGAACCGGACTGCGGATGCGGTCACACTGGATGCGAATTACGTGCGGCGGTCGGACGCGGAGCTGCTCTGGAAGGGCGGAAGCGGGCATGGGCGGTGAAGGCGAAGGCGATTCCCGACTGGCTGGGATTCGAGGATTCCGTCCGGAGGATATTCCGGAATTGGTCTCGATCACGGAGGAATCCACTCAATCTTCAAATTGGTCCAAGGAAAGTTACGAGAAGTTATGCAGGCTGGAAGGATTTTTGGCATTTGTGAACGAGACGGCGGGATGCATCAGCGGATTTGTGGCCGGGCGCCAGGTGGTGGACGAAGGAGAAATTTTGAATCTGGCAGTTCGGCGCCAAAACCGGAGACGGGGCGAGGGGCACGCGCTACTCTCTGCCATTTTGGAACAACTTCACAGGCGAGGAGTGAATAAGGTTTTTCTGGAAGTGCGAGAATCGAACGAGGCGGGGACCGCGTTCTACGAAAAAATGGGCTTTGCCAAAACGGGAAGACGGCCCGGCTACTACCAGGATCCGGAGGAAGCGGCGGTGTTGATGGAGAAGAAACTCACAGGCTAGGACCAAGTTGCTACGAGTTCCCTCTTGACGTGGCAATCCAGAGTGGTATCTTGCGCTCATGCAGTGAACCGAATCCATCCATCGGTCATGAGGAGGAACGCATGGCACTATTGCAGCGGAACCCTCGGGACATACTTCTCGAAACAGACGCCGAGTATCAGCGTCTGGCAGAACAGCATCAGCATTACGAATCAGAACTGCAGAGAATCTCCAAAGCACCCTACCTTAGTTCGGAAGACCTCCTGGAAGAAATCAAACTGAAAAAGATGAAACTCCATTGCAAGGATGAGATGGAGAGGATCGCCTTGCGTATCCAGCGAGGCCGGGCACACGCGGCTCAATAACGGCACGCGCGCAGAGAATTCTGTCGTAGAATGACCGTGTTCGCCCGGCGCGAAACAGAACCGCGCGAAAATCCTGAGGTGCCGTTCGGGCAGCATGGTCAAAGAGGGATACTACTTTGGATTGCCGCCGCTCGCCCTGGGTGGCGTGGCGTTTCTGGCGCACTGGCCCTTCGTTGGAAGCGCGCTGATTTGCCTGGCTGCGTTGGTATTCGCCTTTTTCCGTGATCCGGATCGTAAGATTCCTTCCGAAGCAGGCGCGGTCGTATCACCCGCGGACGGGCGCGTCGTTGTGGTGACGGAGGAAGAAAATGCGGGCCGTCCGGGGGAGCGCATCAGCATTTTTCTGGCGATATGGAATGTGCACGTGAACCGTTCACCGGCGGAGGGGATTATCAAGAAGCTGGAATACCGGCCGGGAAAATTTCTGGCGGCGATGCGCGAGCGAGCATCGTTGGAAAACGAGCAGAACGTGATCACACTTTCGACAGACGCGGGGGAGATGGTGTTCAAACAGATCGCGGGGTGGATCGCCAGGCGGGTGGTTTGCTGGAAGAAAGAAGGGGAACGCGTGGCGCGCGGAGAGCGAATCGGACTGGTGCGGTTCGGATCGCGGGTAGATTTGTGGGTTCCGCGGGAGGCGGAGATTCTGGTTTCGTTGGGAGAGAATGTGAAGGGTGGATCGAGCGTGGTGGCGCGGTGGACGGGAAAGCCGGAAGTCAAAAATGTGAACGAGGGGCGAATGGCGGCCGCAGACGCAAGAGCATCCCTGGTGGGGCGGCGGTAATCGCTATGGGCGCTCTCGAGCAGCACGAAATTCCGTTTGAGGGTAAACGCTTCCGGAACCTGAAGCGTCGACGAGGAATTTTTCTTTTGCCGGCGATAATGACGTCGGCAAATTTACTGTGCGGATACTACGCGGTTGTGGCGTCACTGGTGGGAAGCGCGGAAGATCTGGATCACGCCGCGAAGGCGATTGGGCTCGCGATTTTGTTTGATTCGCTGGATGGACGGCTCGCCCGGTTGACGGGAACGAACACGGAATTTGGCGTGCAGTTCGATTCGCTCGCGGACGTGGTGAGTTTCGGCATTGCACCGGCGATTCTCGCCTACGCCTGGGGATTCCGCAGCGTTGCCAGCTTGAGTGGGGAAGCCCTTCACCAACTGGGCGAATTCGCGTGGGTGTGCTGCCTGGCGTTTCTGATCTGTTGCGCCTGGAGGCTGGCACGATTCAATGTTCAGGGGATGGCGCCGGGCAGCTCGAAGTATTTTGTGGGAATGCCGACACCGGCGGCCGCGGGCGTGATCGCCGCAATCGTTCATGGGCTGCGCGTTGGCGGGCCGATTTCGAATGGACCTCTGCAAAACGGGTGGTGGTCGGTGACCTGGTTCCTTCTTGCCGCAGCGCTGGGCGCCCTGATGACCAGCACGATTCGCTACTATAGCTTCAAGGACATTCCCTGGACGAGAAAACAGCCTTCACTTGCGATTGTTCTGCTCTGTTTACTGGTGGGCGTTATCTGGCTTTATTCAGAATATGCGCTGCTGATCCTGGCGTGCACCTATGCCACCGTGGGACTGGTGCTGCATGTGGTGCGCTTCTTCCGCCATCGGATGGTTTCGCGGACCACGTGATTCATGCCTTCGCTTGAGCGGGACTCCCACCGGATTGTGATTAGCGGAGCGGCTATTTTGCTGGGAGCGGAGCCGTTTGGATGAGGCGAAGCAATTTCACTTGCGCGCTCATAGCCGCTGCTGTGCTGGCGGCGGGGTGCGGTTACCATGTTGCAGGCCGCAGCGATTCGCTGCCGAAGAGCATTCACGTGCTCGCGGTTCCGGCGCTCGAAAACAAAACGTCAAGCTACCGGATCGAGCAGAAGTTGACGGCGGCGACGGTGCACGAGTTTTTGGCCAAGACGCAGTACCGAGTGACTTCGAATCCGGCGCAGGGCGATGCGGTCCTGCGCGGCACAGTGATGAGCGTGGAGGCGGTGCCGCTGCTGTTCGACACGGCGACGGGCCGCGCGACGACGATGTTGGTGACGGTGAAGTGCGCGATTTCGCTGACAGAAACAGCGACGCAAAAGGTGATCTACCAAACGGATAATTTTTTGTTCCGGAACGAGTACGAGATTTCGACAAGCACAAATGTGAAGGGATTTTTTGAAGAGCAGGATCCGGCGCTGGACCGTCTGGCGCAGGATTTTGCAATGCGATTGGTGGCCGCAGTCACGGAGAATTATTGACGCGGCCCAGCGAGCGAAAGCCCCGGAACCAGAGGAGCGAAGAAACAGATGGCGCGAGTTTCAGCGGAAGAGTTGTTGGGACGTCTGGAAAAGGGGAAACCGGTTCCCGCTTTGCTGCTATTGGGTGAAGAGCGTTACCTGCGGGATAAATGCCGGGCGCAACTAATCGACGCATTTGTGCCGGAGGCCTCGCGGACGTGGGCGGTGTCGCGTTATTCGGCGGAGCGCGGCGAAACGCAAGCTGCACTGGAGCAGGCACAAACGCTGCCGATGCTGTCGCCGCAGCAAGTTGTATTTCTGGAAGACGGCGAAGCCATCGAAAAAATGGGGGAGAAAAATCGCGACCAAGCGGTCGCGCTCCTCGAGGGCTATCTGGATGACCCCGCGCCGTTCACTGTGCTGGTTGTGGAGGCAACCGGGCTGGATCAGCGGATGAAGCTCGCAAAACTGTTGATGGGGAAAACATTGGTTGTGGAGGTGGGCCTCGGCGAAGACGCAGACAACCGGCAGGCGTCCGCTGTGGCCTTGGCGCGTGCCATCGGGAAAGAACAAGGGGTGGAGTTTGACGAAGGCGCGGCGGAGGATTTGGCGGAGTTTGTGGCTGCGGATTTGATGCGGCTGAAGAACGAGATTGACAAGCTTGCGACGTTCGCAGGCGAGCGAAAGGTGATCCGACGCGCGGATGTGAGCGCCATGGTCGTTTCGGAGAAAACCACGACGGTGTGGGAACTTGCAGACATGCTAGCCTCGCGGCAGCCGAAGCTGGCGCTGGAGTTTCTGGACCGATTGCTTCGTGATGGCGAGGAGCCTCTGCTCGTGCTGGGCGGGATCGCGTGGATGTACCGGAAACTGATCGAAGCGAGCGAGATCAAGGGAGCGGCGAATGGCTGGCAAGCGGCGCGAGAGCTGAGGATGCGTCCGGAGCAAGCGGAGTTGGCGCTACAGAATGCGCGAAAGATACCGAAAGGGCGATTGCTGGACGGGTTGAGGGCTCTGCAAAAAGCGGATGACCGGCTGAAGCGCGGCGGGGAAGATGCGCGGGCCGTGATGGAGTTCCTCGTGACACGTTTGGCGGCTGAAGAAACGAGAGTCGCACACCAATAGAGAAGGGGCCGCTAAGAAAAAGGGCAGGCAAGAATAGTTGTCCCCATCCGGTGATCCTACAGGAATCTTTTAAGCTTTGGCTGCCTTGAGGCCGTTGTAGGCCAGAGAGAGGCGGGACTTGTAGCGATTGGCCGTGTTTTCGTGCAGCACGCCTTTGGTGATGGCACGGTCGATGGCCGACATGGTGGGCTGAAGAAGGTTGCCTGCGGCGGTGGCGTCGCCCGCGGTGATTGCGGTGCGCAGACGCCTCATTAGCGTGCGGACCCGAGTGCGGTTCGCGCGGTTCACTTCGGCGCGTTGACGAGCTTGCGCCGCCCGCTTCAAAACCGACTTTTTCTTTTTCTTAACTTTGGTAGCCTGTCCCTGGGCCATCTATTGCTCCTTTTGGGTATCGCTCAAACTTCTAACGTTAAACGAGGCAGAAATCTTTGTCAAACGAGTCGAAGGTTCAAAATCCTGCGCCAGCGCCGCCCGCGGCGCCGACCAGAACGGGGAGCGCAAGCCCGGGCAGCGGGAATTCAGGCACGCCGGCGACACGGGGACCGTTGGCCGCAATTAACCAGCACGATGAGCTGCGTTTATTGGTGAATTCACGGCATCCGATCATCAGCGTGGAAACACCAGAGGAGGAACGGCTCGAAGCGCTTCTCTTCGATGTGGCTGCGGAGATGGGCGTGCCATTGTACGAATGGAGCGTGACGACTGGTTTGGCGAAGGCCCGCGGAGCGCCGCTTTACAATTCGGATCAACCGGAGCAGATGCTGGCAAACGTCGCGTTGATTCAAGGTGACGCCATTTTCCTGCTGAAGGATTTTGCGCGGTACTGCGATAACGACCGCATTTGCCGGCGGCTGCGGGAGCTGGCTGAAAAATTTCGAACGACGCGGCGGTCCATCGTAATCGCGGCTGCAGCCATGCAGTTGCCGCCGGAACTGGCGGGAGACGCTGCGCCGTTTCAACTCGGCTTGCCGTCGGAGGAAGATCTACTGTCCGGCGTGAAGACCGTGCTGGCGGAAATGAATCGCGAGCAGCAGATTCCGATTGCGCTGGATGCGAACGGGATGGGAGCGCTCGCCCGTAACCTTGTCGGATTGACCCAGGAAGAAGCTCTGCGAACGCTGCGGATGTGCGTTCTGGCGCGCCGCCGCGCGGACGCCGGGCTGTTGGACGCGGTGCTGGATGCCAAGCGGCAAGCAATGCGCAGCGAGGGATTGCTTGAGGCGGTGCGGCGGGACGCCACTTTTAATGACGTTGCAGGATTGCGGCGGCTGCGCGATTGGATCGACAAGCGGAGGAGCGCCCTGACGCCGGAGGGAAGGCGGTTTGGGCTCGAGCCACCGAAGGGATTGCTGATTACCGGCGTGCAGGGCTGCGGGAAAAGCCTGGCGGCTCGCGCGGTGGCCGGAGAATGGGGCTTTGAACTGGCCAGACTCGAGGCGGGGGCGCTTTACGACAAATATGTGGGCGAAAGTGAAAAGAAACTGCACAAAGCGCTGGAGCTGGCGCAAAAAATGTCGCCGCTGGTGCTGTGGATTGACGAGATCGAGAAAGCGTTCGCATCGGCTGGCGCCAGCGGTGACGCGGACGCGGGATTGTCGCAGCGCATTCTGGCGACGCTGCTGACATGGATGCAGGACCGCGAGAGCGGCGTGTTTCTTGCAGCGACATCGAACAATATTTCAGCGCTTCCGCCGGAGATGCTGCGTAAGGGGCGATTCGACGAAATTTTCTTTGTGGACCTGCCCAATGCCGAGGTTCGCGCGTTGCTGTTTGCGCTGCATTTGAAAAAGCGCGGAAGGGATACGGCTGCATTTGACCTGCCCAAATTGGCCGTGGCCGGCGAGGGATTTTCCGGTGCGGAAATTGAACAGGCCATCGTGGCGGGTTTGTTTACGGCATTTGCGCAGAAGCAGCAGTTGACGACGGACATTTTGCTCGCGGAATTGAAAGGAACCCAGCCGCTCAGCGTGACACGCGCGGAAGATATTCAGGCCATCCGGAAATGGGCAAAGACGCGAGCGGTTTCTGCCGATTAACTTGCTGCGTGCCCGCATAACGTGAGGTTTGTATGGTGCCTCTTTGGAATGATGCGAGGCTGTAACTTGACCATGGGGCAGGGGTGGGTTAGGGTGGAGGAAGCTTCTCTCTAAGCTGGCGGTTTCTAATTTGCGCACCAGCAGGAGGAATCTACCATCGGCCACCCAGCACGGTTAGCAGAAAAACCTTCCACTTGGATGCGACGTACCGTTCACATTTCCGGGAAAATTGAACCGTTGTTTGGCACGCTGGATGAAAATCTGCGGCTGCTCGAGGATTCGCTGCGTGTGCGCACGCACCTGAACGACACGCGGCTGACGATCGAAGGCGATCAAGAGAGCGTCGACCAGGCCGTGAAAATCATTGAAGAGTACAACCACCTGACGCGCCACGGGCGATCACTTTCGAGCGCCGAAGTGAAATCCCTGGTGCGCGTAGCGACCGAGGAGCCGCAGGAATCGCCGCGAGGAATGTTCGAGCATGGGCGGGCGCGGTCGTTCGGAAAGAAAAGTGTCACGCCGAAGAATGCGAACCAGCGGCGGTACATGGAAGAGATCGAAAAGCACGACATGATGTTCGGGATCGGACCGGGAGGAACCGGGAAGACGTACATCGCGGTGGCAATGGCGGTCAGCGCGCTTTTGACGAAACAGGTGAACCGCATCATCCTGGCCCGGCCGGCGGTGGAAGCCGGGGAGCGGCTGGGTTTCCTGCCGGGGACGCTGCAACAAAAAATCGATCCTTATATGCGGCCGCTGTACGACGCGCTCTACGACATGCTGGATGCCGATAAGCTCGAGCGATTTCTGGAGAAAGGCATCATCGAAGTCGCGCCGCTGGCGTTCATGCGCGGCCGGACGCTGAATGATTCCTTTGTGATTCTGGACGAAGCGCAAAACACCACCAGCGAGCAGATGAAGATGTTCCTCACGCGGCTGGGTTTTAATTCAAAAGCAGTCATCACCGGCGACATCACGCAGATCGATCTGCCTGCGGGGAAGAAGTCAGGATTGATCGAAGCGCTGGAGGTTTGCGGGAAGATCGAAGGAATCGGAGTTGTGCAGTTCAGCGAGAAGGACGTGGTGCGGCACAACCTGGTGCAGCAGATCATTCGTGCCTATGAAGAGTACGAAGCAGCGAATCCGCAGAATCGCGCGGCGGGCGAGAATGGCAAGGTCGATGGCCGCGGAAAAGAATCCAAAAAACAACAGACGAAGGATCGGACCAGAGAAATTCCGCAAGGATGATCCTCAACCGCCAGCGGGCGGCGCGCCTGGCGCGGCGGCCACTCGAATTATTTCTGCGCCGGGTAGGGGATGAGCTCGGCCTCGAAGGCGCAGACGTCACGATTTGCCTGGTGAGCGACGCGGAGATCGCGCGAATGAACGAGGCCTTTCGCAAGAAGAAGGGACCGACAGATGTGCTGTCGTTTCCGGCGGCGAAGAGGGGGAAACCAGTGGCGATCCCGATCCGGCGCGGACGCCGAGGCTCCCTGAAGGGCAAATATCTGGGTGATGTCGCGATCTCTCCCGCTACCGCTCGCCGCAATGCCAAAAACTATGGGCGAACGCTAGGCAGCGAAATTCGAATTTTGATTCTCCACGGCGTGCTGCACCTGTTAGGCTATGACCACGAAACCGACCGCGGCGCAATGAACCGGCTGGAACAAAAATTGCGAAGGCGCCTCGGACTGGCTTGACCATGTTCTCCTGGATCTATGCACTGGGTGTTCTTCTTCTGGCCCTGGGGCTGCCCGTTTTTTCCTACGTCACGTTGATTTATCGCGAGCTGGGCCGGATGACAACGGGGCGCGTCCACGAGCATCTGGACATTTTCGAAGCTGAGATTGAACCCAAGCTGCACATCAATCGGCGCAGCGGCGGGCGGACATTCCGAATCCTGGGGCATTTCTGGCTGGCGTTTCTCGTACTTGAAACGACTCGCGGAGTCGTGTACTTCGTTTCCGGCACGTGGGAGTCGTTCGTCGAGTTTTTTGTGTTTTTGACGCTCGAAGTCGTCATGGCCATGCATTTCATTCCCGACATGCTGCTGTACCGCACAACCGGCCGGTGGCTGCTGCCCTTGTTACCGCTGATACGCGCGGCGATGTGGCTGGTTTGGCCGGTGCGCGTGTTCCTGGAGGGTGCGGAATCACTGGCACGGATTTCTGAACACGAACCGGAGAAGACCGAAGAGCAACGCACCGAAGAGGGAATCGAGGCTCTTGTGGAAGCCGCGGAAGAAGAGGGCATCATCGAACCGGAACAAGCCGATCTGATCGAGCAGGTGGTGGAATTCAGCGACAAACGAGTGCGAGAGGTCATGACGCCGCGTCCGGACATCGTGGCCATCGCCGCGGACGCGTCACTCGAGGAATTGCACGGAAAATTTATTGAGACGCGATTTGCGCGCATGCCGGTATTCGAGAAGTCGCTGGACGACATTTTCGGAGTAGTGAACGCGCAGGACATGCTGCAAGTCGCGGACCAGGATTTGCCGAATCGCAAGGTGCGGGAGCTGGTCAGGCCTGTGCTTTTCATGCCGGAGACAAAGGCTGGATCGGATCTTTTGCGGGAACTGCGGCAGAAGGGCCAAGGGATGGCGGTGATCATCGACGAGCACGGATTGGTTGCAGGAATTGCGACGGTGGAAGATCTCGTCGAAGCGATTGTCGGCGAGAGCGGGTATGACGGCAGGCAGCCGGCGCCGGATGTCGTGCGCGAAGCCGATGGGGGGCTGCTGATGCGCGGGAGCATGGCGATCCGGGATGTGGAGGAATTGCTGGGTGTGCAATTCGGCGAGAATTCTGACGAGACGGTTACGACGATTGCCGGATTGCTGAGTCACGTATCCGGCAAAGTGCCGGCCCCGGGAGAAAAGATTGATTTGGAAGGCTACCGTTTTGAAGTGGTGGAAGCGAATCAGCGCAAGGTGCTCCGCGTTCGCATCCGAAAGCAAGCGGCGAAGAGCGCTGCTATTAAGGAAGCATAAACCGTAATACGCGGCAGAACCGCAATAGACGACTCTGAAGGCCTGATGGCAAGCAAACCGAGTGAGGTAGAGAAAAAAGAGAACGCGCGCCGCGCGGGTTTTGTCGCGATTCTAGGGCGCCCGAATGCGGGCAAATCCACACTTCTGAACCGGCTGGTCGGACAGAAGATTGCGATCGTGACCTCGAAGCCGCAGACGACGCGGAATCGCATACAGGGAATCGTGACTCGTCCGGAGGGCCAAATTGTATTTATCGACACACCCGGACTGCATAAGGCGGAGACAGCGCTGGGCCGGCAGATGATGCAGGAAGTGGCGGCAGCGCTGGAAGGAGTCGACGTCCTGCTCTTGCTGGTGGATGCCAGTAACGCTTTCCCCCAAGCGGATGAGCTCCTGCTGGAGCGCGCCAAACGATTTCGGGGAAAGACGATCCTTGCATTGAATAAGGTGGATCGCGTGCCCAAGCCGAAGCTGCTCCCGTTGATCGATGCATTTCAAAAAGCTTTTCCTTTCTCGGCGATCGTGCCGATCTCCGCGTTGAAGGGCAGCGGCTGCGGCGAACTTCTGGAGGAGATTCTGCGGTTGTTGCCCGAGGGAGAACCATACTTTCCCGAAGACCAGGTGACGGACCAGCCGGAACGATTCCTGGCAGCGGAAATCGTGCGCGAAAAAGCAATTCAGGTGATGTACCACGAAGTGCCCTACGCGCTGGCTGTTTTCGTGGAGAAATTTGAGGAGTCTCCCAGGCTGCTGCGCATCGAAGCAACCATGAACGTAGAGCGGGACACGCAGAAGAAGATCCTGATCGGGCACAAAGGCGAGATGCTGAAAAGGATCGGAACAGAAGCGCGGAAGGAATTGGAAGAGATTTTCGGGGTGAAGGTTTACCTGGGATTGTTTGTGAAGGTGGCGCCGGACTGGCGGGAAAATCCGCAGAAGGTGCGGGAACTCGACTGGCACTTTCAGTTGGAAGGGCTGAGCCGAGATCAAGAAGAGTAGGAGCGCTAATCTGGCGCAGTAATCCCCAGGGACTTCATCTTTCGGTAGAGGTGGCTGCGTTCGAGGCCCAGCGCGGACGCGGTCTGCGTCATATTCCAGCGGTGTTCCTGCAATTTCCGCAAAATAAATTCGCGTTCGTAGGCGCTGCGGGCCTCGTGCAGTGTCGAGTACGGCTGCTGGGGACTCTCTGCGGCGCCCCGGAACAGCTCGGGAGGAAGATGATGAGGTTCGATCCGCGCTTGCGGGCAGACGATGACCAGGCGTTCGACAAGATTGCGCAGCTCGCGGACATTGCCGGGCCAGGGATAGCGCAGAAGAACCTCCATCGCCGTGTCGCTGAGTTCGCGTGTCTTTTTTCCGTAGGCGGAACTGAATTCATTCAGGAAATGACGCGCCAGAATAACGATGTCTTCTTTGCGGTCGCGCAGCGGCGGCACATAGAACGGGATGACGTTGAGGCGGTAGAAAAGGTCCTGGCGAAAGGCGCCTCGCGCAATCTCCTGTTCCAGGTTTTTGTTCGTTGCAGCGATGACGCGCACATCTACGTTCACGGTTTGGTTGGAGCCTACCGGCTCGAAGCGTTGTTCTTCAAGCACGCGCAGAACTTTCGATTGTGTCCGCAGGCTCATATCGCCGATTTCGTCGAGGAAAAGAGTGCCGCCGTTGGCTTTCTGAAATTTGCCAATCTTGTCCTCGGTCGCGCCCGTAAAGCTTCCTTTGACATGGCCGAAGAGCTCTGATTCGATCAACTCTTCCGGAATCGCGGCGCAATTCACTTCCACAAATGGTCCGCTGCTGCGCAGGCTGGCGGCATGGAGAGCGCGCGCGACAAGCTCTTTGCCGGTGCCGCTCTCTCCATAGATGAGAACGCGGCCGTTCGTTGGCGCGGTCACCGCAATTTGTTGGCGCATGGCTTTCATGGGAACGCTGTCGCCGATCACTTGGTACCTGTAACCGAGTTCGCTGCGCAGAAGTTGATTCTCTTCGGTGAGACGCCTCTGCTGTACGGCGTTGCGCACGAGGACGACGATTTTTTCTAGAGAGAGCGGCTTCTCAATGAAATCGAATGCGCCGAGTTTCGTGGCGCGCACGGCCGTTTCGATCGTGCCGTGTCCGGAAATCATGATGACGGCGGGCGGCCTCTGCATGGTCTGAATACGGCTGAGAGTTTGCAGGCCGTCGATACCGGGAAGCCACACATCGAGGAGAACAACTTCGAAATCGCCCGAAGTGGCGCGGGCGAGCGCTTCCTCTCCGGAAGCCACGGCATCGACCAGGTACCCCTCGTCTTCGAGGATGGAAGCGAGGGATTCTCGGATGCCGGCTTCATCATCAACGACGAGAAGATGAGAGCGGCGGGTCATCTGGAAATTTCGGACCCGTTGTGTTCGCTGGCGGATGCCGGCGTCAATTCCGCGGCGGGCAACTCGACAAGAAACCGCGAGCCGACGGGGTGATTGTCCTCGACGTGGATTGTGCCGCCGTGCTCCGCAATAATGCGCGCGGCGATCGCCAGGCCGAGTCCGGTGCCGCGGTCCTTGGTAGAAAACTGCGGAAGGAAGAGTTTGTCTTTATCTTCTGGTGAAATGCCGTGGCCGGTGTCCTCGACACGAATTTGAATCGTCTCCGCATCGGGGTTGGACTGGGTCGAAACACGGATTTCGCGCAAGGGAGCGTTTTCCAGCGCTTCGGCGGCGTTATCGATGAGGTTCACGACGACGCTGCGAAGCAAGCCGCCATCGGCGCGCACTGCCGGGAGATTTTCCGCAAGTGCCGTTTTCAGCGTGATGCCGTCGAGCCGTCCGGAAAAAACTTCCAAAGCTTCATGCACGATGGTGTTTGCATTGGTGGTCGCAAGTTTGGCGGTAGGAAAGCGGACAAATTGCGAAAACTCGTTGACCAGCGCCGCCAGCGTGGCGACTTCTCGCTCAATGAGGCGGGAGCATTCCTGAACGAGAAGGACGAGATCCGGATCCCGGGGCGCGGCAGCCTCGGAGGGATCACGGCGATCCAGAAAGCGCGAAAGCCGTTGCGAGGAGAGTTGAATGGGTGTGAGTGGATTTTTGATTTCGTGCGCGATGCGACGGGCGACTTCCTGCCAGGCGGCAGATTTCTGCGCGCGCAGCATCTCGGTCAAATCGTCGAGAACCACGACATAGCCTGTATTCGCGCGCCGAGGGCCCAAGGAACTAACAGTGACCGCAACGTGAAGAACGCGGCCGGCGATGACCATTTCGATTTCTCGAGAAACGACGCCCATACGCAGGGAACGCTTCATAAGGTGTTGCACCGTGCGCGCCGATTCCGGTCCAATCAGCTCTTCCAAGGAGCGCGTATCGTGGGCTGCACCGCCGAACAAGCGCGAAATCGCCGTATTGGAGCGAAGAATTGCGCCATTCGCATCGAGGGAGATCACGCCGGTGGGAATGTTTTCCAGAACGGTCTCCATGAGCTGGCGGCGGCGCTCGAGCTCCTGGACCGCTTGGTGCAGGTTGCGGGTGAATTGGTCGATCTGTGAGCGACTATCCCGCAGTTGCGTGGTCATAGTATTAAAGGAGCGAACCAGCACCCCAAGCTCATCCTGGGCTTGTTCGGGAACCTGATATTCAAAATTTCCGGTGGAGACTTCGCGCGTACCTTCGGCAAGGGCTTGAATCGGGACAGTGACCTGCTTCGCGAGGAACAACGCCAGCCACATCACGGCAAAGAACAGAAGGACGGTGAAGAGAAGCAAGATAAGGAGCATCTGTCTTTTAAGGGCCCTGAGGTTTTGCTTTTGCTGTTCGTAGTTGCGCGTTTGGAACTGGATCTCCAGGAAGCGCTTATAGAAATCGGGGCTCGCCCTGTAACCGGCGACAATAAAACCTCCAGATTGTGCGGGGTTCGCGCCAGGAATGCGGGTGGCGAAATAGTTCTTTCCTTCTGCTTGCCAGAGTTCAATGCCGCTGGGCAAGAGGCTGACTTCGCGGCCCAAGACATTCGCCTTAACGCAGAGAGGTCTCGATCGATCTTCGGGCTGGTCGTCGCAGATTACGCCGCCACTGACCGCCTGGCCTTCTTTGTCGAGTACCCAGACAGCATCGGCGCCTGCGGCGAGAGGTTGTTGAAGAAATTTCTCAACCGGCTGAGATGGAGCTAACTGCGCACGTCGCGCGAGCGCTCTCAGGCGTGGGAGCTGCGATTTGCCAAAGTCGGTGAGGAGCTGCTGCGTCTGCTCCGAAGCAATTTCAAGCGGCCGAGGAAACCAACGACCGAGGGTTCGATTCAGAAGGGAATAACTCACGAAGAACATAAAGACTACGGGGAGAAGTGACAAACCCATGGCGCCGACGACCATTTTCGTTTTAAAACGCGCGCCGAGCTGCTCCTTGCTCCGTTCGGCCCAAAGGCGGACCAACGTACGCAAGAAGATGAGGCCAAAAACGAGAAGCGCAGCGATGATGAAACTCGAGACTGCGTAAAGGTCTATGACTTCCCGCCAATTTCCCGGTTCGAACGGTACGTCGAGAGACCCGAAGGTGAAAACTGCGGCGAGGAGAAGGGTGAGGATGACGCCGCCGATCGCCAGGCTCCATCGTTGCTTGGATTCGAGAGGGCTCATGATGGGGCCACTGTACAGGACCAACAGTCTTTCCGTGAAGGATGGATGCGACGCTCACCAACGCTACCGACACTTTTCGTCAGCTTGCGTCGAACATGGACGAATTGTGGCAAACTATTAGATGAGGACATCTCTCAGGCAAGATAGCCAGCGCGCCATGGCAAGTCAAGGCAGCTACCTGTACTACGAAGGACGCACCTGCCCATGAGGGCAGGTATTAGCCATTTCAGAACGGCGCACGATTTTCTGTCTCACTGGGCCCCTGCTATTTGTTATGGTGAGCGCTGGGTGCCAATCGGCACGGAGTAGTGCGGATGTCTGTCCGGCTCGGCGAAATCTTAATCAAAGAAAGCCTGATCACGCAGGATCAGCTCCAGAAGGCGCTGGAGTTCCAGCGCACCAATGGCGGCAAGCTGGGTAGCTGTCTGACCAAGATGGGCTTCATCACGGACGACGACATTACCGGCGTGCTCTCCCGGCAGTACGGCGTGCCCTCCATCAACCTGAAGTATTACGAAATTGATCCCAACGTCATAAAACTGATCCCGCAAGACACGGCCGTGCGCTACCAAGTCGTGCCACTGTCGCGCGTCGGCTCCGTCCTAACCATTGCGATGACCGACCCGACCAATGTTTTCGCGATGGACGACATCAAGTTCATGACCGGGTTCAATGTCGAGCCCGTGGTGGCTTCCGAATCGGCGATAGGTGAAGCCATTACCCGCTTTTACGGTGGGTCCAGTTCAAACGGCGAAGAGCTCAGCAATTTGATGAAAGACCTGGTTGAGGATGACCAGGAGCTGGAGCTGGCTGGCGAAGAAACAGAGACGGATACCGCGACGCTCGAAAAGGCCGCGGAAGAAGCTCCCATCATCAAACTGGTGAATTTGATTCTGACGGATTCAGTGAAGCGGGGCGCAAGCGACATTCACATCGAGCCGTATGAGGTCGAAATGCGCGTAAGGTTCCGCATTGACGGCATTCTCCAGACAGTGATGAGTCCGCCCCTGCGATTGAAGGACGCCATTACCAGCCGTCTGAAGATCATGGCCAAGCTGGACATCGCGGAAAAGCGATTGCCGCAAGACGGCCGCATCATGATCAAGTACAAGGCGGATGGGAGGAAAAAGGAACTGGACTTCCGCGTTTCGACGGTCCCGACTCTTTACGGCGAAAAGGTCGTAATGCGGCTGCTGGACAAAGAAAACCTGCGCTTGGACATGACCAAACTGGGATTTGAACCCGAATCGCTGAAGAAGTTCGAACGCAATATTTTGAAGCCCTACGGCATGGTGCTGGTCACCGGGCCGACGGGTTCGGGCAAAACGAATACGCTGTATTCCTCCGTGGCGACCTTGAACAAGGTGCACACCAACATCATGACCGCGGAAGACCCGGTTGAGTTTCAGCTTGCCGGCATCAACCAGGTCCAGATGAAGGAGCAGATCGGCCTGAACTTCGCGGCGGCCCTGCGCGCCTTCCTCCGGCAAGACCCCAATATCATTTTGGTCGGCGAGATTCGCGATTTCGAAACGGCGGAAATCGGCGTGAAAGCGGCGCTGACCGGACACTTGGTGCTTTCTACGCTGCACACCAACGATGCGCCGTCGACAATCAGCCGCTTGATGAACATGGGCATTGAGCCTTTTCTGGTGGCTACGTCGGTAAATCTCATCTGCGCTCAGCGCCTGGTGCGGCGTATCTGCGGGAACTGCAAGGAAGAACTGGAAGTCCCGCAACAAGCGCTGATCGACGCCGGCTATACGCCGGAAGAGGTGAAAACAACCAAGATCTACCACGGCAAGGGATGCTCGACCTGCAACAAGGGTGGTTACAAAGGCCGCACGGGTCTCTATGAAGTGATGGAGATCAACGACGAGCTTCGGGAACTGATCCTGGTGGGTGCTTCCGCGCTGGAATTGAAGAAAAAAGCGATCGAACAGGGAATGATCACGCTGAGGCGGAGCGGATTGATCAAGGTTGCGCTAGGGCAGACAACGATGGAAGAAGTCTTGCGCGAAACGGTTCTGTAGAACAGAGAAGGTGGGCGATGGCCGGAATCACGCTGAGTGAACTGCTGAAGAAAATGATTGAGATGGGGGGGAGTGACCTCCACATCACGACGAACAGCGCGCCGCGGGTGCGCGTTCACGGCCGGCTGCGCCCGCTCGATATGCCCCCGCTGACGGCCGCTGACACGAAATCGCTTGCATACAGCGTGCTGACGGACGCTCAAAAGCATCGTTTCGAGGAAAATTTGGAACTGGACTTTTCCTTCGGATTGAAAAATTTGGCGCGATTCCGTGGCAACGTGTTCAACCAGCGCGGAGCGGTGGGAGCCGTGTTCCGTACGATTCCCTGGGAGATCAAGGGCTTCGATGCTCTGGGGCTTCCGCAGGTGGTCAAAGGGCTGTGCGACAAGCCGCGCGGGCTTGTTCTGGTCACCGGGCCAACAGGTTCCGGAAAATCGACCACGCTGGCCGCGATGCTCGACAAGATCAACAGCGAACGCGAAGAGCACATGATCACGATCGAGGACCCCATCGAGTTCTTGCACAATCACAAGAAATGCCTCGTCAATCAAAGAGAGGTGCACGCCGACACGCACTCCTTCGCGAATTCACTGCGCGCCGCGCTCCGCGAGGATCCCGACGTGGTCCTCATTGGAGAAATGCGCGACCTGGAAACAATCGAGTCAGCGCTGCGCATCGCCGAAACGGGTCACTTGACCTTTGCCACTTTGCACACAAACTCGGCCTCTTCCACCATCAACCGTATTATTGACGTTTTCCCGGCCCACCAGCAGCCGCAGATCCGCGCCCAACTCTCCATGGTACTGGAAGGAATTCTGTGTCAGGCATTGCTCCCGCGTACTGACGGCCGCGGCCGCGTCATGGTTATGGAGGTTCTGGTGCCGACGCCGGCGATCAGAAACCTTGTCCGCGAAGACAAAATTCACCAGATTTACTCCGCGATGCAGACGGGAACCGGGCAAACGGGGATGCAGACCTTCAACCAGGCCCTCGCAAACGCCTACTTCACGAAAACGATTTCGCTCGACATGGCGCTGTCACGCTCTTCGAATCCCGACGAGCTACAGGACATGATTAATCGAGGCGTATCTTCGCCCGTGGGTGGTGCAAAGACGCCGGTGGGGAAGCGATAAAGATTTCAGAGGCCTTGGAGGCCCGGAGCCTACGAGATTGACAGACTGAGGAGGAAAACTTATGCCGGACTACACATATCGAGGAACCAATCGGGCCGGCGCCAGCGTCAGCGGCGTGATGCAGGCCACCAGTAAGGCTGAGCTGCAAAACCTGCTGCGCCGCCAGCAGATCACGCCGACCAAGATGTCGGAGAAGGGCAAGGAATTCAACTTGCCCACATTCGGCGGCGGCGTGAACTCCAAAGAGCTGGCGATTTTTACGAGACAGTTCTCGGTGATGATCGACGCGGGTTTGCCGCTCGTGCAGTGTCTTGAGATTCTGGCCAGCCAGCAGGAGAACCAGTTTTTTCAGAAGGTGCTAGTGGGTACCCGTGGCGCGGTGGAAGGCGGCGCTACGCTGTCCGCGGCGATGCGTCAGTACCCCAAGGTTTTTGATGCCCTTTACGTGAACATGGTGGAGGCAGGCGAGACGGGCGGTATTCTCGACACCATTCTTCAGCGCCTATCCACGTACATTGAAAAGAACGTCAAGCTGCAGCGTGCCGTCAAGTCCGCCCTTGTTTACCCGGTTGGCGTCCTGACCGTTGCGGCCGCTGTTATCACGCTCCTTTTGTGGAAGGTCGTACCGATCTTCGCCACTTTGTTTGCGGGCCTCGGCGTTGATCTGCCGCTGCCGACCAAGATCGTAATCATGCTGAGCAACTTTGTCGGCAGTATTTTTGGTTTACTGATCGTCGTGGCAGGCGCGGGTATCATCGTCGGGCTAAAGGTGTGGTACGGCACCGAGCAAGGGCGCTACGCCATTGACGTCACTATATTAAAGCTGCCGGTCCTGGGCATTCTGATGAGGAAGATTGCCGTCGCGCGTTTCACGCGGACGCTGGGAACCCTGATTGCGAGCGGCGTGCCCATCCTGGAAGGGCTTGACATCACCGCGAAGACGGCGGGCAATGCAGTTGTCGAGCGTGCTTTGAGAAAAGTGCGCAGATCGCTCGAAGAAGGCAAGTCGCTCACGGAACCGCTTAAAGACTCGGAAGTTTTTCCCGGCATGGTGACGCAGATGATCGCCGTCGGCGAGCAGACGGGCGCGATGGATGCCATGCTGCAGAAAATCGCTGATTTCTATGAAGAAGAAGTTGACGCCGCCGTTAAAGATTTGCTGACCGCCCTCGAGCCCGTCATGATCGTGTTCCTGGGCTTGGTGGTCGGCGGCGTGGTCATCTCGATGTATTTGCCGCTGTTCTCGCTGATCGGCAAGTTGAGCGGCAGATAAGCGCGGCTGCGTCCACGCAGCGTTGTCCATCGGGCCGGTGAGGAAACGAGCATTCCCGGACCCGGGTTGGTCTCCTTCACAGACGATATGCCCGAGGCCCAGGGCAAGCGATGAATCAGAACGTCAGCACGCGCGAATGGCTGGACTGGTTAACGCGCGTCCGCTTGTTGATGATTGTTCTAATCCTGGGTGTCGGGGCGGTGTGGCCGCAGTATGTTCCCGCTTCCAGCACGAACCGCTACTTTCTCCCGCTAATTATTCTCTGGATTACTCAGGGAATTCTCCACCTCATCCTAGTGCGCTGGATACCCAACGCCCAGTGGCACGGGGGGCTGCAAGTCACCAGCGACATTTTGATGATCTCGGCGCTGGTGTACGCCACGGGTCTGCAGGAGAGCTATTTCATTTCGCTCTACCTGCTGGTCATCATTGTCGCCAGCATCCTGTTCTCGCGGCGTGCAGCCTTTGTCACCGCCGTGGCGTGTCTGGGCATTCTGGGCGGCATGACGGCGCTGGCCTCGGCAGGAAAAATTCCGCGGACTGCTTCGACTACTCTTTCCACCGAAGGACTGCGCATCTGGTTCCTCAGCAATCTCTTCGGCTTTCTGGCAGTAGCGTATCTGGCCAGCTACCTTGCGCAGTCACTGCGTAGCAAGGGGATGGAGCTGGAAGAAAAGCGGGAAGAGCTGCTTGACCTCCAGGATTTCACGCAAGACATCATCCATTCCATGCGCGGCGGCCTGGTTACCACGGATTTGGACGGCCGGATCATTCTTCTTAACCGTACCGGGGAAGAGATTCTTGGGATACAGTTCGCCGACGTGCGCGGGCGAAAACTGCGGGAGATCAGCGAGGATTTTTGGCTGCCAGGGACTTTCGAGGCCAGCCTGAAGCAGGGCCTCCGCAAAGAAATCGACTTCCGCACTCCCGATGGACAATTGAGGTATCTCGGTATCTCCGTTTCCGTATTGCGCTCACGCGATTCTCTCCGGAGCGGCTACGTTTTCAATTTTCAAGACCTGACCGAACTGCGGCGGTTGGAGCAGGAAGTGGCGACCAAGGAGCGTATGGCCGCCCTGGGCCGGTTATCCGCGGCCATTGCGCATGAAATCCGGCAACCGCTGACGGCAATGGCGGGGGCGGTGAAAGAACTAGCCCGCCTTGTGCCGCTGGAAGATGATGAGAAACATCTCGTGGGTATCGTCAGCCGTGAATCCGAACGGCTCAATCAGATCATCACGGATTTCTTGAATTACTCGCGCGAGAAAACCTACGAGTTCGCCGAAGCAGACGTGCGCGCTCTCTTGGACGAGACGCTCACGCTGATCGAAAAGAAGCCGGACGTTGGGTCAAAATATCAAATCGTCCGCGCGTTCAACGGAGAAGCGCTGCGGGCACGCGTCGACGCCAGCAAAATTAAACAGGTATTCTGGAACTTGTGCGACAACGCCCTCCGTGCCATGCCTGGAGGCGGGACCCTGACCGTGGGCCTGGAACAGCAACCTTTCTGGCTGCGCATCGCGTTTCGCGATACCGGCGTCGGCCTTGACGCAAAGCAGCGTGCCAAGATTTTCGAGCCGCTCCAGTCCGGTTTCGAGGGAGGCACGGGGCTGGGCCTTTCCATCGTGTACCAGATCGTTCAGGCCCATAGCGGTAGAATCCTGGTTATCTCGGAAAAAGACCGCGGTGCGGAGTTCATCGTTGATTTGCCCAGGGTGGCGTGAGGTTTTATGCAGGGAACCAAAGTAGCGGTCCGGGAAACAGCTCGAGACATGGCGCACATCCTTGTCGTGGATGACGAGCGCTCCATTTGCGAACTGCTGGAGATCACTTTCCGAAAGGAGGGATATCGCGTTGAAGTGGCCCATAGCGTTGACGCCGCCAAGCGCAAGCTCGAATCCCAGCTCTTCGATATTGTGATTTCCGATGTGCGAATGCCGGGCGCAGGCGGTGTTGACCTCCTAAAATTCACGAAAGAGATTTCGCCCGATTGTTTCTTCCTGTTAATCACAGGCGTGCCGACGGTGGAGACCGCCATCGCGGCCATCAACTCTGGTGCGGACCGGTATGTCATCAAAGACCACGAATTAGTCGACCAGTTACGCCGCGCGGTGCGGGGAGTTGCCGAAAGTTTGAGGTGGAAGAAAGAGGCGGGATACCTTCGCCGCGAACTACGCCGATTGACAGGACTGGACAATATCATCGGCCAAAGCCCGAAGATGCGCGCGATCTTCGACCTGATTCAAACCATCGCTCCCCAGACGAGCCGCGTGCTGATCACGGGAGAGAGCGGCACGGGTAAAGAGCTCGTCGCTCGAGCCATCCACGAAAACAGCCTGCGGGCGGAGAAGCCTTTCATCACTATCAATTGCGGCGCATTTCCTGAGACGTTGCTCGAATCGGAGTTGTTCGGCTACATGAAAGGGGCCTTCACCGGCGCAAACGAAAACCGCCGGGGGCTGTTCCAGGCCGCGGATGGCGGAACACTTTTCATGGACGAAATCGGAAACATGAGTTTGACGATGCAAGTGAAACTCTACCGCGTGCTGCAAGAAGGCAAAGTGCGCCCGATTGGAAGCAACGATGAAATAGACGTGGACGTGCGCATCATCGCAGCCACGAATAAGGAATTTGAAAAGGAGATTGCGGAGGGCCGCTTCCGTGAGGATCTCTACTACCGGTTGAGTGTCATACCGATTCAGTTGCCGGCGCTGCGCGAGCGGCGCGAGGATATTCCTCTTTTGGCAAGGTATTTTCTGGAGCGTTTCCGCAAAGGCATGGAAAAAGCGATCGAAGGGATCTCACCCGAGGCGATGCGCCGGCTGGAGTCCTACGATTGGCCGGGGAATGTGCGCGAACTCGAGAATACGATGGAACGGGCGGTTGCGCTCGAAACAGGCCGCGAGATTTCCTTGCGTGTGCTGCCGGATCGCATTGCTGGATACTCGGGCACGGCGGATTCCGCCGGCCCGGCAAACGGACTGCCAGTGATCCCCCCTGAGGGAGTCGATTTTGAGAAGGAAATTGCCGAGACAGAGAGGCGTTACCTGCAGGCGGCGCTGGACCGATCGAAGGGTGTGCGTACGCATGCAGCGGAGTTGCTGAAGATTAGCTATCGGTCCCTCCGCCACTACGCCAAGAAGCACAACCTCTAACGAAAAGTGGGGAATTAAACCAGTGCCCCAACGGGGTCGAATCTCTCCGACTGGGTCGGAGTCTGAGATTCCGGCGAAGGCCGGAATCTTCGACCGGTCCTCAGAAAGAGGAGGTTCTTGGCGGCACTCGGCTCGTTTATCCCTTGCTGCGTGATAAGGTCATGGCGCCGGGGCTACCAAGGCTTCCAGCTTTGCGAGGCGGGCGGCAAGGTCTTGAATCTCCGCCTGCTGCCGCGCGATGGTGCTCTGCTGCTCCTCAACGAGCTGCCGCTGCTTCTGGACTTCGTTGAGGAGCATGGCGTTGACGAAGTGGTAGCGCACCGTCTGGGGAGCGCCGTCTCTGTCGAAGACGACGAGTTGCGGGGCCACCTGGGCTACCTCTTCGGCCACCAGGCCGTACTGGCGCGTCTGGGTGTCGTCGTACTCGGGTTTGTAATAGAACGAGACCGGGCGCAGCTTCATCAGCAGGTTGCTTTCCCCGGCCATATCGGCGATTTCGTGCTTGAATCGCTGCGAGGAGACCGCCACGCCCAACTGGCCGGTCGAGCTGACTAGGACGGGCGCGCCGCTCACGTTGACTCCCGAGATCCCGGCGATGAAGGCCGCGGTGTGTGTGCCCACGGAACCGATGCGGACGGTGTTCGATTCGGTGGTGACTCCTTGGTTCCCGATGTCTATGTTATTGCTTTCGCTGGTTAAGAAGTTGTTGCCAGCACCCGCGCCGATCGCGATGTTGTTGCTCCCGCCCGTGACCTGGAAGAGCGCGCCCTCGCCGAAGGCGGAGTTGCTTCCGCCCGTCGTGTTGGCGTTGAGAGTGAGATAGCCGAAGGCGGAGTTACTGATGCCCGTCGTGTTGCGGACGAGCGCCCTGTTGCCGAACGCGGAGCTGAAGCTGCCCGTCGTGTTGACGTTGAACGTGAGGAAGCCGAAGGCAGCGTTTTGGGAGCCCGTCATGGTGAAATTACCAGCACTAACGCCGAAGAAAGCATTCTCAGTACCGAAATTGTGAGCAAATCGGGTCCCGCCCAGGCTGATCACGCCCATCGTCGCACTTGTGGTAGCCGGGAGATTAAGAGTGCCGACCACATCCAGCGTCGCTGCTGGCGTCTTCGTGCCGATGCCGATATTGCCGACGCTGGTGATGCGCATCCACTCGTTCAGCGCGCCGTTGTTGGTCAGAAATTTGATCACCTTCCCGTTGGTGTCCGAAGAGAAGAAGAATCCCTCCAAATCCTGACCCAGCCGGCCGCTGCTCGAATCTCCCGTCAGTTGCACGCCGTGCGTCCCCGGCCCGCGCACCAGAATGGCGGTATTGGTGCCCCCCTCGATGTCCAGCGCCCTGATCGGCGCGGTGGTACCAATGCCCACATTGCCCCCCGTCTCCGTAATCGCCGAGTTTTCGATGTTGCAAGCGGTGGTGAACTTGGCGACGGAGTTGGCGGTGGCAGTCCCGTCGCTGGTGACGCTGGTGCAGGCGACGGCAGGCTGGGGTGTGGACGCCGCCTTCTTGGGAGTTGATTGCGCTTTCGAACTAGGCAGCGCGGTTGAACCAGCAGTGGGAGAGGTTCCGGCAGGACTGCCCGCGAGCGTTTCGGTGGTGAGGAAAGCAGAGGCCGGCCGTCCACCTAGGGTCTCCGCATCCTTCGCTTTCAAGGCATAGGGCACGCTCACCAGCAAGATTCGCGGTTGTTCCGCTTGCCGCTCCACCTGCACTTCCAGCCAGCGGGCTTCGCCGGAAGCGAACAGTTCCGCGGGCACGCCATTCGCGCTGTTGGCTCCCAGCAAGACGGTGTAATTGCCGTGGGCATCGGGGGTCACGTTCTGCGTCTCCAACCACAGCGCGGCGCCGCCGGTCTGCTGCGCATGAAGAGCGAAGGTGACGCCGACGGGACCCGCCATCGGGCGGTCCTGGGCGTCCAGCAGCGTGCCGCTGAATTTGACGAGCCGTGGAACTTCGGCCGCAGAAGCAGCAGAAGCTGCCGCGCTCTGATTTGCGGAATCGGGCGACTGCGCAAACACTGCGGGAGCGAAAAACAAAGACACCAAAAGCATTGCGATCAAGACGTGGGTAGCTTTCATCTCAATCCTCCATGGCAAACGAAATGGTTCGACGAGCCAGGAAAAACCTAAATGCAAGGGAACCGGGACATTCGTTCCAAGGAGCACTGGGATGATGCAGGAACGAATACGTGGCGGATTCTACCACAGAGACTAAAAAATAGAGATATCTAGAAATACGAAAGAGAAGAGATAGCAGTACGGAATCTCTGATGACCGCAGGTTTCAGGAAGGCGGGCTTCGGGGACGGTTTGACAGACACGATTGAGTTGACCTTTTCCGTCGGTCGGTCGCGACAAAAATGGTCATTCTGGACGCGTAATTCGTAGTCCAACCGAGATTTGACAGAGGCCCCGACCCAGTAATTCTCGACAAACTCTGTATTATCAATATTATAGCGAGATCGAACCTCAACTTGCGAGGCTGGCGAGAATGGCATGGGCCGTGCCTTATTTCATGGCGTGCTCTGGCACGATACGAAATCTCAAGGAGATAGCATGAAAAAGCAGCAAAAGGGTTTCTCTCTTATCGAACTGTTGATCGTTGTGGCGATCATTTTGATCATCGCGGCGATCGCGATCCCGAACCTCCTCCGCTCGAAAATGGCGGCCAACGAGTCTTCGGCGGTCGGCTCCATGCGTACGATCAACACTGCCGAAGTCACCTACGCCACGGCTTATCCCAATGTCGGGTATTCGATCGACATGCCGTCGCTGACGGGCGTTCCGGCAACGTGCGCGACCACCGCGACTTCCACTCAATCTTGCCTCATCGACGCCGTTTTGGCGAATGCCACTGGCGCAGGTACGGCGAAGAGCGGTTATTGGTTCGGCTACGCCGTGACTGGCGCAGCGGGTGGTATCAATACGGCGTACACCATCCTGGCGTCACCAGCGAACGCGGGCACGACTGGCCAGCGTTATTTCTTCACCGACCAGACGGGCGTGATCCGCTACGGTCTGACCGGCGCTGCCACGGCCAACAGCTCGGCAATTCAGTAAGAAGGGAACAGTTGTGAAAAAGAAGGGGGGAGTCGCAGGACTTCCCCCTTTCTTATTGAGTGGGGATGAAGCCCACGGAATGACAATGGCTCCTGAATTCTAGTGGGAGCTAGAGATTCGAGCTAGTCAGCGCTCGGTCGGTGCGCAATGAGTTCTTAAAGGAACTGGAATCAGGACCCGAGCCACTAGCCTGAGATTTGAAGAGGAGTGCCGTTTCGCAGGGACAGGGCGCCGCCATGTGCAAGCGCGCGAGTAGATCAGGGACAACGGGCGCCAGGCGAATTGTCAAGGATGCCTTATGAAGAAGCAAAAGGGTTTCTCTCTAATTGAGCTCCTGATCGTCGTGGCGATTATTCTGATCATCGCGGCGATCGCGATTCCAAACCTGATGCGGTCGAAAATGGCCGCTAACGAGTCATCGGCCATCAGCTCGCTGCGAACGATCAACACCGCGGAAGTTACCTATGCCACGGTCTATCCGGGTGTTGGCTACTCGAATGACTTGCCTTCTTTGGGAGGCACGCCAGCAGTCTGTAGCGCACCGGGCGGTGCTTCCTCTGCAACAGCGTGCATCATCGACGAAGTTCTGGCTACTGCCACTACGTTAGCTACCGCAAAGAGCGGCTATTATTTCTCTTATGCCCTCGGAGCAGCCGTCGGCGGCATCAACACGGCGTACACCGTGACAGCCACACCCACCGTGGTTGGAACCGCGGGGCAGCGCAATTTTTTCACAGATCAGTCGGGTGTGCTGCGCTATGGCTTGACGGGACCTGCAACATTAAACAGCTCGGCGATTCAATAAGACTGCAACTGGGCCAGGCAAGCAGGAGCATCCGGCCTAGATAATTGCTTGGCTTTCCGCTATTTCGCCTTCGTATTCTCCCGAATCAGAGGTGCCAGGCTTTGCAAATGACGCAGCTCTCCCGAGCTTCACTGAGGGATCTGCGTCCGCTTCCTCTGCTCCTGTTCTATCCTCTGGATTGCCGACTTTGCTTCGGCATTCGCAGCGTCTGTTTTCAGGCCTTCAAGGTATTCTTTCTTGGCTTCGTCGAAATGTTTGGACATCTCCAGCAGCCGCGCCAGTTGAAAGTGTGCCGCGCTGTCGAATGGATATTCCTCGACGATACGCCGCAGCTGGGTTTCTGCCTGGTCGTATTTTTTCATTTGCAGATAGACCTGTGTGAGGCTGTGAAGAGCCTCGAGAGATGGTTCGAGGTCAATAGCGGATTTTAATTGAACCTCGGCTTCATCCAGGTTTCCGGTGGCCAGGAGCGCCTCTCCATACCTGCGCCTTGCGGTTGCATCGAGGGGTGACAATTGAACCGCGCTCTTGAACTCCTCCAGCGCGCGATCTGTCTCACCCATCTTTTGCAGAAGGAGGCCGTAATTATAGTGTTCCGTGCCCCACAATGGTTTGGCAGCAATGGCTCGCTGAAACATCGCGTTCGCCTCAGCATGCTTGCCTTGTTGCGTGTAGAGCATCCCCAGGGCATTCATGGTGACGACGTTATCGGGCTTGCCCGCCAAAGCGATTTCCCATTCCCGGCCGGCTCGCTCGGCCTGGCCAAGGTCAAAATATACGCCCCCCAGATTGCTTCGAATGACGTGGGCGTCGGGGTCGGTCGCAAGGGTGCGCGTGTATAGGGTCAAGTCGTTTCGCCAATCGGTGTTGCGCAAGATGGTCTTGGCGGACCCCAGCGCAGCAGCGGCAACGAGGAGGGCCGCAACAGTAAATCGAAGAACACGAAGTGGTGTACTGAGCCGCGCCAGAGCATCCCAGACCTGAACGGCGCACCAACCCACCAGCCAACAGAAACCTACCGAAGGCAGGTAGAGATATCTCTCAGTCAGGACGTTGGCGGCCATCCAGCGAGCATTCAGAACTGGGCCGAGCGTGACTCCCATCCAAAGAATAGCAAATGCCGCCGAAGGAGTTTTCCTTTGGAGGATTAGCATGCCGGCAATAGCCAGAGCGGAAATCGCTACCCCGGCTAGAACATGAGGATCGGCGGGTGAATTGCTTGGGTGGAATACATGGAACGCGGACAGATGCGCTGGCCAGACCAGTAGCTTGGCGTAATCGTAAATCAACGAAAAACCAGAATAGATCGCCTGGGACCAGCTCAGGTTGGGGTGCTGGAGTACCGGTGCGACTTTGCCAAACAAGACAATCCGCAACCCCAGGTAACACAAACCGATGATGCAGAATGGCAGGTCTTCCAGAATCTTTTGGGTCGTCGGCGTGCTATCGCGATCGATTCTCACGCCATGCAGGAAGATAATCGCGAGCACGCCGAACATCAGCGCAGGCTCTTTACAAAGCAGGGCAAGCAGAAAGCTTGCCTGGATCCCCAGACTCCGCTTCCAATTGATCTTTCCGGGCGTCGCAAGTAGTGAAAGGGCGAGAAGTAGGAAGAATGTCGCTTCCAGATCAGGGAGTGCGGCGATCCAGGCGACTACCTCCGTGTGAATGGGATGAACCGCAAAGATCACCGCGCTAATCCAGGCAATGCGGCGGTCGTTGAAAAGCTTGCATCCCGTATCGAAGACAAGGAAGACAACCAGGGCGTTCATGAGGATGCTGAATAGGTGGAAACCAAAAGGTAACTGCCCAAAGACGTGCCAGAGAACGAGAAAACTAAGGGTCATAAGAGGGCGATAGTAGTTGGTCGCCCCGGCCTGGCCTATGAAAGACCACACGGTGGTCCCGAAGATCTGTGGCACGTAGTGCCAGCTCTTTACGTAGGGATTCTGCAGGATTTGCTGGTCATCGTCATACACGAAACCATTGAGCAGTGTATTTCCGTAGCAAAGCAAGGAGATGAAAATGAGCAGCGAGATGAGGATCTTGTTTGAAAAGACCACCCCTTCATGAGGCTCGGCCGGCGTGGCCTCCCCGGTGACGGTGGCAGGCGGGGCGGCAGGAAGGGCTTTAGGATTCGAAGGCATTGCAAGCAATAGTCTAATCAAGCGAGTTGGAAAGGTCGGATCCTTTCCGCCTTCGCGTGCCCCGTTGCGCAATAACGAGGCGATTTGGCAAGAACCATCTTGTTATACTGACTACAATGAGCGTTTCAGGCGCTGTTTCGCGATTGCTGGCTGCCTCTCTCTCGGTCGCCTCTGTTTGCCTGCCGTCCGTTGCTAATTCGCCAAAGCAGGAGGATCCTGCTGCGAAACGGATTGTCGGTCTCTTAGAAGCCAGGTATCGCACTGCCAGGACCATGCAGGCTACTTTCCTTGAACGCTACATTGAAAACAATCGGACGGTTCGAGTGGAAGCCGGCACAGCTTACTTTCGGCGGCCGGGGAAAATGCGCTGGGAGTATGAGTCGCCAGAAAAGAACCTATTCCTCGTAGATGGCAAGACCGCGTGGTTCTATGTTGCCGGCGACCACACCGTGACTCGAGTCCCGGCAAAAGAAAGCGGCGATTGGCGGACGCCCCTTTCGTTGCTGGCGGGTGAGGCGAAATTGGCGCGTATTTGCCAACAAATTCGACTCTCGACAACGGTCGCGCCGGAAAACCCGGAGGACGCGGTGCTCTATTGCGCACCCCGAGGGGAAGAACCTGAGCACAGCAATCCGCATCCTCTCGAACCGAATTCACCCGAGCACAGGGAGGCAGATGCCATCTTCCTCGAAGTGGCCAAGGACTCTGGGGACCTCGTCCGCGCCCTGGTCCAGGGAAGGGGCGGAGTAGAAGTCGAGTTCCGTTTCACCCACTGGAAAATGGACCCGCCCGTCCCGGACTCCATGTTTCGTTTCGAGGTTCCCCAGGGTGTGGCGATTGTTAACGGCGAATTACCCGGCTCTGACGGAGCCACGAAAAAGTAGTTTCCCGCCGCTTGCCAAGTCCATTTCCGAGAAGGAACGGCCAACCCTTCCGGCCTTCCCCGCATATTGAATAGATGAGGTAAACTGTAGGCCTATGGGAGAATTTGTCTGCCGCGTGGCGGATGCACATGGGCGTGTCTTTTCGCACGTGGAAGCCGCCGGCTCGCTTACGGAAGCCCGCCAGAAGCTGGTGGACCGGGGTCTCTATGTCTATTCGGTGGAATCCCGCAGCGGACTGCTCTCTGGCCTGTTGCAGAAGCGCAATGTTCGCGAGATCGGCGGCACGGATTTTCTCATTCTCAACCAGCAATTCAATACGCTCGTAAAGGCTGGACTGCCCATTCTCCGTGCGCTTGATCTCCTCGCCGACCGGGCCGCTTCTCAAAAACTGCGCCCCGTTCTTTCCCAGCTGCGTGACCGCGTGCGCGAGGGCAAGTCGCTTTCGGAGGCCGTGGCCGAGGCCGGAATCTTCTCCAAGGTTTACTCCACAGCTATTCTCGCCGGAGAAAAAAGCGGAAATCTCTCGGGTGTTTTGGATTATTACATCGCGTATCAGCGCGTCACCACCGGCGTCAAAAAGAAAATCGTGGCAACCCTGGTTTATCCCACGATCTTGATCGCCGTTTCGATATTGATCCTCACTTACATCGTCACCGCCGTAATCCCCAAGTTTGCGATGTTGTACCGCGACTTGAACGTAGACCTGCCCGCGCCGACGCAATTGCTGCTCGCCGTCACGGTTGACTATCGCTATTACGTTTTAGGTGGTGTCGCGGCGCTGTTCCTGGCTGCATTAGCTGTCTACTTGTGGTCGAGAACCGAGGATGGCGGAGCCGTGATCGATCGCTTGAAGTTTCGGTTGCCCATCATCGGAGACACGCTGCTGAAGTTTCAAGTGGCACAGTTCTCCAGAACCTTGTCGACGCTCCTAGCTGGTGGAACTCCCCTGGTTGCCGGCTTGCAGACTGCTTCGGACGCCCTTGCCAGCAAACTGGTGCGCGGAACGGTTATGCAAGCTACGCAAATGGTTCGTGAAGGCGAGTCCTTGCATTCCGCGCTCGCTTCCACCCGCGTAATGCCGGATCTCGCTCTGGACATGATTGAGGTGGGGGAATCAAGCGGCGCGCTGGCGCCCATGCTCACGAGCGTGGCGGAATTTTATGAAGAGGAAGTCAGCCTGCGGCTTGCCATGCTGGTCTCTATCATCGAACCGGTGCTGCTCATCTTCATGGGGTTGTTCGTAGCTTCCATCTTGATCTCCTTGTATCTCCCCGTGTTTTCGTTGAGCGGGACTGTAAAGTAGGAAGCCATGGCCACCACGGATCAAAATTTGCAAACGGCAGCGGGACTCGCATCGGCAGCGGAAGAACAGCACGAACGCGACCACTCCCGCAAGCTCGCCGAGAGATATCGTTGCGGGTTTATTGACCTTCGCGAACAGCGCATCGATCCCGAGCTCTTTCGCACCATCCCCGCGGATTTGATGTTCCGCTACAACTTCGTGCCGCTCGAGCAACATAACAATCTCTTGTCGATCGCTGTTGCGGACCCAAGCCAGGTGTTGTTGAGCGACGAGCTGCCTCTCTTGCTCGGCAAGAAACTTGCGATCAAGGTGGCGACGGCCCGGCAGATCGGCGATCTCCTCAAGCGTACGGAGCAGTCCCAGCGCGTTCTAGAACAGGCGACGGAAGCATTCACCCTCCAGGTGTCAAAAGAAGACCAGGAAGAGGCCGAAGAGACAATTTCCGGCGACCGCTTGACACGCGACACGGCCGTAAGTCCCGTCGTGCGGCTCGTGGAAACTGTCATCTTCACCGCCTTGGAGCGCCGCGCCAGTGACATTCACATCGAAGCGCGCGATACCGAGGTGGCCGTAAAGTACCGCATTGACGGAGTGCTCCAACACGCCATGCAGCCGATCGCCAAAGAGTGGCATTCCACGGTAATCTCCCGCATCAAAGTTCTTAGCGAGCTGGACATTGCCGAGCGCCGCGTGCCCCAGGACGGCCGTTTCCGAGTCAAATACAAGGGGCGCTTCATCGACCTCCGCGTATCGATTATGCCGGCGAGCCACGGTGAAGATGCCGTTCTTCGCGTTCTGGACAAAGAGACACTGTCCGAGAAATTTCACAATTTGAACCTCGATGTAATCGGTTTTTCGCAGGAAGAAACTCGCCGTTTCCGGCGCTATATTCGCGAGCCTTACGGCATGGTGCTGGTCACCGGCCCGACTGGTTCGGGCAAGACCACCACGCTGTACGCCGCGATTAACGAAATCAAGTCGGACGAAGACAAGTTCGTCACCATTGAAGATCCCGTGGAATATCAGGTGCGCGGAATCACGCAGATTCCCGTCAACGAGAAAAAGGGGCTGACGTTTGCGCGCGGCTTGCGCTCCATCCTGCGTCACGACCCCGACAAAATCATGGTTGGCGAGATCCGCGACCAGGAAACCGCCCAGATCGCCATCCAGTCCGCCCTCACCGGCCACCTGGTTTTCACCACCGTTCATGCCAACAACGTTACCGACGTGATCGGACGCTTTATCAACATGGGCGTCGAGCCGTACAATTTCGTTTCCGCGCTGAACTGCATCATGGCCCAGCGCCTCGTGCGCGTGATCTGTCCCAGCTGCAAGCGTCCCAAGAAATATTCCCCGGTGGAGCTGCAGGAAGCCGGCGTTGATCCCGCCGTTTGGGGCAACGTAACTTTCGCAGAGGGGGCCGGATGCCTGGAATGTTCCGGCACCGGATATCACGGGCGCACGGCCATTTGCGAGCTGCTCGACTTGACTGACCGCATTCGGGAAATGATCGTAGACCGCCGGCCGACCTCGGAAGTGAAACGCTTCGCGCGGGAAGAAGGGATGACGACCCTTCGCGAAAGCGGCATGGCCAAGGTAGGCGCGGGGATTACCACACTAAAGGAAATCAATAAGGTGACGTTCGTTGACTAGTGCGCCCACATTCCACCAGGGAATTTACAAGAGCAATCTGGTGCGCCGCGTAGCTCGCTGGCTGGATGCCACGCCTCATACACCTCTCGCCATCGAAATCTCATCGGACCGCATCGCTGCCGCGCGCTGGACGCGAACCGGAGGACTGGACGGATTCGCTGTGGAAAACCTGCCTCCGGGAGCGATTGTACCTTCAGCTGTCGAAGCGAACATCGTTAATACCGCTGGGGTCAGAACCGCAATGACCAATGTCTGCAACAAGCTCCGTACGAAGGACGAGGAGGTAGCCCTGCTGCTCCCCGATCCTGTGATTCGCGTCTTTGTGCAGCATTTCGAGCAGTTTCCCCGCAGCCCGGAGGAAGCACTGCCCATACTTCGTTGGAAGCTGAAAAAGAGCGTGCCCTTCGAAGTGGATGAGACGTTGATCTCTTATATGCGGCAAGCGCCGCGCGAGGGCGGCGTGGACGTCGTCACGGCCCTGGCGCGGCTGCGCATTATCCGCGAATACGAAGGGCTCGCCGAAGCCGCAGGGCTTTTTCCGGGCGTTGTGCTTAGTTCATCGCTGGCGGCCATCACGCTGCTGGATGATGAGCGTCCGACGCTGTTGGCTCGCGTCTCCGGCCTCGCGCTTACCACTGCCATCGCGCGTGAAGGTGTGCTTTGCGGCTATCGCTCTACGGAGCTGCCCGCCTACGGCCAGGACCTTACGCCGCAGATGTTGCTTGAAGAAATCTTTCCGGTCGCCGCCTATTATCAGGATACTTGGGGAGAAGGTATTCAGTCGGTGCGCGTGGCTGGGCTCGGAGGCCGCTTGCCGGACTTCGTACGGCCGTTCGAGGAAGAGTTTCACTGTGACACGCGGTCGCTTTCTCACACCGCAATCTCCGAAGGCCGCATTCCCGAATATGCGCGCCCCCTGGCGGATCGCGAGTTGGAAGGTCTGATCGGCTGGATGATGAATCGCGGATAGAGAAACTTAGAGGAAAAGCCAAGCACGAGTACGCATGAGAGTACGGCTCAATCTTGCGACCAAGCCGCTGGAGACCCATCGCAGGTTTCTAGCTGGAGCTGGCCTGATCGCCGCGGTCGCCGTCGTCGTCTTTCTTTCCCAGGGTTGGCATGTGTATGTCGTCCGCAAGGCCGATGCGCAGCTGCGCGCCAGAGCCGAAAAAACGCGCCGGGAATTACTTCGATACCAGCAGGAAAGGAGCGAATTGGAGGGCTTCTTCAGCCGCCCGGATAACGCGAGACTCCATGATCGCGCTGCTTTTCTGAACACCATCCTCGACGCCCGCAGCTTCAATTGGACTCAGATGTTCATGGATTTGGAAAAAGTATTGCCGGGCGGCGTGCGTGTCGTGAGCATCGAGCCCGTGCAGAAAAATGGCCGCATCGAAGTGAGGCTGAGCGTGAGCGCGGCCAGTGATGAAGCCAAGCTGAAATTTCTTCGTGCTCTCGAAGAGTCCAGCGTCTTCTCGGGCGTCGAGCTGGTCAGCGAGCATGTTCCGAACCAGACGAACGGCAGCGATCGAGTTATCTTGGACCTGACCGTAATTTATTCGAGGACGTGATGCGGCGCGACTTTACTTTGCAGAAGCGAGTGGTCATAGGTTCCCTGGCAGCGCTGGTCCTTGCCGATTGCGGCCTGGCCGCCTTCAGCTGGCGGCAGGCGTCCGCACCGCACATGCCTCAGCAGGAGCTCGAGCGCCAGACCGTTCAACTGAAATTGCTGCAGGGCGATATTGACCGCGCCAAGGCAATTCAACAGAGCATGCCGGCCACCCAGATGGACTGCGACAAATTCGAAAAATCACTATTCCCCGCCATCACCGGCTATTCGGCGGTGACGGAGGAGCTTGGCGGCATTGCCGGCAAGGCGGGGGTGCAAATTTCCGGGGTGAACTTTCACCACAAAGAGTTGCCCACTCGCGGACTCAGCGAGGTCGAACTGGAGGCAACGATAAATGGCGATTACCCGAGTGTGGTGCGGTTTTTGAACGGTTTGCAGCGCTCCGAAAATGTTTATACCGTGGATAGCCTGGCCCTGGCTTCTGAAAATCAATCGCAAGGAGTGGCCGGCGCGATTCGCGTAACTTTACACGTCAGGACTTTTTTCCGGGCGGCTTGATGAATCAGAAAAGCCAAATCGCTGTGCTTCTCGTGCTACTGGTGGTAGCCGGACTCGTCTGGCATTTCCGTCCTGCGAATCCGGCAGTCATCGCGGACACCGCGGCGTTCGTCCAGAACTATCCGCCGCTTGCCGTGGATAACCCTCAATTGCATTGGTGGAAGCTGGAATCTTCACGGAAGGCGGAATATAAGAGCAACGGGAGAAACATCTTCAGCCCCGTTGCGCCGCTTGCGCCGGTCGCTCCCGTTAAACAAGAACAGCAGCCGGCGGAACAAAATGCAGCCGCGCCTCCTGCGCCGGCCGTCTCTTCACCGCCGGCTCTTCCAGTAAAGTTCTTCGGCTACGGCACAGTTCCTGTTGGTGCGGCCCGCCGCGCTTTCTTCACCGATGGCGACGAAGTGTACATTGTGGGCGAAGGCGAAACCTTGCTGGGCCGCTACCGCATCCTCAAAATCGGCAATGCCAACTTGGAATTCGAGGAGATCTCGACTGGGCGTCACGCCAGCGCCGTGCTTGAAGAACAAGGGCCGGGAGTATGACGATTCGCGGCATGCATCCACGTCGAGCATCACGGGAACGCGGCTACGCTCTGCTCATGGTCATGTTCATTGCTGCCTTAATGTTCACCGCCGTGATGACTATCGCCCCAAACATTCTCACCCAGGCGAAGCGCGAAAAAGAAGAAGAAATGATCTGGCGCGGCAAGCAATACGTGAGGGGCATCAAGCTCTACTATCGCAAACTCGGTCGCTTCCCGACTTCACTCGATGATCTGACTAAGCCGAAAGTGGGCACATTGCGCTTCATGCGCCAGGCATACAAAGACCCCATGAACAAAGCGGACGGTTCATGGCGGATGATTTACGTCGGCCCCGCAGGCCAGCTCATCGGCAGCCTCAAGCCGCCACAGACGATCAACCTTTCTGCAACGGGAGGGGCCCAGCCCGGCACGCCCGCTGCCACCATGGCTGGCGCGAATCAAACTCAGCCAGGGGCGAGCGCGGGCCAGCCGCCCGCTGGCGCACAAGCAGGCGCCACTCCGGGGGCGCCGGGCAGCGAAACGCAGCAGAATCCCGCATCCGGGGATCAGGGAGAGTCCCCGACCAATCCTGCACCCGGCTCCTTAACGGAAACACCGACCATCATCGGCGGCAATATTATCGGTGTTGGGAGCAAGGTTGCAGAGCGCTCCATAAGAATCTACGAGAAAGCCAAGAATTACCGCTTGTATGAATTCGTGTGGGATCCTTCAAAGGATGTACTTGCCATTGGCGGCCAGGTCGGCACACAGGTAGGAACGCCAGTCAACCCCGGCCAGGGACAGGGTCAGGCTCCCTTTGGCGTGCCACCTATGCAGAATCCAATGAATCCCCCACCCAACGCGCAACAACCTCCGCCGAATCCCAACCCCAACCCAAACGCTCCGCCTCAGTAGACTTCTTCGCACATTCCCGGCTTGACACCTCAGGGCAAATCTCACCTTTGGACGTAACTTGGGGAATCCTTCGGCTTGGCGAGACCGGCTCGCAATCAGTGTCCGCTTCGCAGGCCAGTAGCCGGGGAGACGGGTTTACTTCTCTGCGTGGTCCGCGGAGTTACCCCGGACTTGCTGTTCTCGTAGGCCTGCTTCACGCGGCGAACGTAGGAGATGGTCTCTCGGTACGGAGGAACATTGCCGAATTTACTTATTTTTTCCGGGCCCGCGTTGTACGCTGCGAGCGCAAGGACCAGATTGTTGTGGTAACGCTGAAGCAGATCGCTCAAGTAACGCGTCCCCGCGTCGATATTTTGTCCTGGGTCGAAGACGTCTTTTACGCCAAGCCGCGTCGCGGTTTCAGGAAGCAGCTGCATCAAACCCCGCGCATTGCGCCGCGAAATTGCTTTCGGTTCAAAGTTTGATTCCACGGCTATCACGCTGGTGATCAGGTCCGCGTCCACTTTGTATTGGGCAGAAGCCGCCTCGATCAATTCACGAAAGGGTGCTTTGAGATCATCCGTCGGTTTCAACGGTGTGAATACCTCTTCTGGTTCGATTCCAAGAACATCCTCGGCCGCGATGACCACGGTGCCCCCTGCCAATTGCAAACGGTATTTGTCGCCGAGCAGTTGGTAGCCGTTCACAGTGAGCCTTTGACCGCTGCGCAGAACGATGTACTCCGCGCGTCCCGCTGGCGCGGCCGCAAGCAGCAGGGAGCAGCAAAGCCAGAGTCGCGTCAGGCGCACGGGGCGGCCTCCCGCAACGCAAAACGTTCGATCGCCGCCGCAACTCCGTTTTCATCGTTGCTGGACGTTTCATGCCATCCGAATATCTTCAGCTCCGGCACGCTGTTTCCCATCACCACTGGGATTCCCGCAAACGTGAGCATCTCCAGATCGTTGTGGTTATCGCCGATGGCCATGACTTCTTCGCGCGCGAACCCCCGTACCCCGGCCCATTCCTCGAGCGACGATCCTTTCGAACAGACCGGATGGATAACGTCGATCATCGCAAAGTCTTTGCGCTCATAAGTTGTCACGGCGAGAGCGAACTCCTCGGCAAAATCCGCAGCACGGAGGACCCCTTCCGCTTCGCGAATCGGTGCAACCGTGCCCGTCAGCATCACCTGGATGGGATCTTCCACCAGGCAGCTCTCGAGCGGCTGGGCTTGCCCGAGAAATTCCTTGTTCCTCGTGTAGTAGCCGTAACGATTTGGGTCGTCCCAATCAAAAGTCTCGAGCATGACTTGGTTTTCCCGTGGACGGTCGAATACCACCGCCGTGCCGTCTCGCCAGGGAAGAGTCATTTGCAGAACGCGTTCGGCAGTAGCCCTTGGCAATAGATGCCGCAAGCGCGTTTGGCCATCCTGCGTTCGAATCAGCGCACCGTTGTTCACGATCATCGTTACCGGGCTGCCGATTTTTCGCGCCACGGGCAAAGCAAAGTCATAGCGCCTTCCGGTGACGAGCGCAACCTCAATCCCCCGGCGGGTGGCTTCCGCAATGGCAGAACGGTTTGCCTCCGACACTTCCCATCGGCTGTCCAGAAGGGTGCCGTCAATATCCAGCGCAATCAGGCGCACCGCCATATGCCTATTGTAACGTGAAAAGTGTGTTTGCCCGGCCGAAGGCCCTCCTCGATGCCACCAAAGAATAGCCAAAAAGGCCTGTGCTAGACTCGACCAGCCATGGCCACGAGCCGCCTTTATTACAATGATTCGTTCGAACGCGAATTCGAAGCTGAGGTGCGACGCTGTGAACCTGTGAGGGTCAGTGCCGGTTTGAAAGCTCCGGCATGGAGCGCGATGCTGGATCGCACCTTGTTTTACCCAACCTCCGGCGGCCAGCCACATGATTTGGGGCGTCTCGGCGAGGCCAGCGTTCTCGACGTGCTGAACGAAGGAGACGAGGTCATCCACGTACTCGACCGCCCTCTCGAACTCGGCCCTGTCCGCGGCTGCATCGATTGGGACCGCCGCTTCGACCACATGCAACAGCACACTGGGCAGCATCTCCTCTCCGCGATTTTTCAAGAGCGCTTCGGCCTGCCCACCGTCTCGTTTCATCTCGGCAGCGAAACTTCCAGCATCGACCTCCGCGGCCTTGAGCCTTCCGAAGAGATCCGCGAAGGCGCAGAGCGTGCCACCAACGAGGTTATCTTTGAAAATCGCCCCGTGACGGTGCGTTACGGCACTGCCGAACAACTGTCGCAAATCGGAGTGCGCAAGGAAGTCGACCGCCGTGGAATTTTGCGTGCCATAGAGATCGAAGGCGCCGATCTCCAGCCCTGCGGCGGCACTCACGTAAAGCGCACCGGGCAAATCGGCTTGCTTCTGGTGCGCCGCTGCACAAAGATCCGTCAGGATTGGCGTGTCGAATTTGTTTGTGGCCGGCGCGCTGAACGCGCGGCGCGCGCGGATTTTCAGCGCTTGCGGCAGGTCGCGGCGAAACTGGATTGCGCTCTCGAAGCCGTAGCTGAGGCAGCGGAACGCGCCGTTACCGAGCGCGACGAAAATTTCAAGAAGACGCGCGCCATCTCCGGCCGTCTTGCCGAAGCCGAGGCGGCGCTTGTTCTCCTCACGCAACTTCAAGGGCCCGGCGGCGTGCGCGTGGTCGTCCGGAGTGTGGATGATGTGGGCGCGGAGTATCTGGGACAGTTTGCGGCGCGGCTCACAAAGGAAGAGAAAACCGTCGTGGTGCTCATTTCTAAGGAAGAAGGGCACATAATCTTCGCACAGCATTCCTCCGTAGGAAAAGACATGAACGCGCTATTGAAACAAGTACTCGAAAAAACAGGCGGCAAGGGCGGCGGTACACGTGATTTCGCCCGTGGCCGCCTCACCGATGCAGCTCAAGCGGAGAAGGCCCTGTCCACGGCGCGTGAACTTTTGCAATCCCAGGGCTTGGAAGTATAGAGTTCGCTTCACTGGGTGCTCTGGGCCAAATCTTTTTCGAGGTAACCGTGGGCCGATACTTAGCAAGACCACGAGGCATTTGATGGCAAACAAACTCACGCGTCGCGATGCGCTTAAACTTGGAACGAATGCCGCTGTATCGGCTGCTGTAACGCCGCTCCTGCTCTCCGAAAACACGCTTTCCGCTTGCGCGCACTCCGGATCGGCGGAACCTGCGCCCTCGCGTGTCTCACCGCTCGATTCATCCTCGGATATTTGTTTCATGCGTGCCGTCGACATCCTGGAGTTGATCCGGAGCAAGAAACTTTCCGCGCGCGAAGTCCTGCAAGCGCACCTGAAACAAATCCGTCGCGTAAATCCCAAAGTCAACGCCGTGGTCACGTTGGTTCCCGAAGAGCAGTTGATGGCGCAGGCGCTCGCCGCCGATGAATCGCTGGCGAAAGGGAACTGGCTGGGCCCGTTGCACGGGCTCCCCGTTGGAGTGAAAGACCTGCACGAGACGCAAGGCATCCGCACAACGTACGGCTCGCCGCTTCATCGTGATTTCGTCCCGGACTTCGACTGCCGTGTCGTTCAACGAGAGAAAAGCGCGGGCGCCATCGTCATCGGCAAGACCAACGTGCCTGAATTTGGGCTGGGTTCACAAACTTTTAACCCGGTCTTTGGCCCCACGCGCAATCCCTACGACGTGACCAAAACGTGCGGCGGAAGCACCGGCGGCGGCTGCGTCGCCCTGGCTTGCGGGATGGTGCCGCTTGCCGACGGCAGCGATATGGGCGGTTCGCTGCGCAATCCTCCGAATTTCTGCAACGTCGTCGGCATTCGTCCCTCCCCCGGACGTGTTTCGAACGTGCCCACCCAATTGGGCTGGTTTACGCTCTCGGTTCCCGGGCCGGTCGCGCGCAATGTTACCGACTGTGCTTTTTTTCTGAGCGTGCTGGCTGGCTTCGACCCTCACTCGCCCATTTCCATTGACCAGCCCGGCAACCAGTTCGCTCAGCCATTGGCCGGTCGCAACTTCAAGGGCGTCCGCGTCGCGATGTTCAAGGACATGGGTTTGCCTTGGGAGCCTGAGGTAAAAAGTGCGGTGCGGGCCCAAGCCAAAATATTCGAGTCGCTCGGCTGCATCGTCGAAGAGGACGAACCCGATTTTCGCGACGCCGATGAATGCTTCGTGGCCTGGCGTCACTGGTCCACGGAACTTGCCTTCGGCGACTTGCTGGCTACACGCGGCGATCAGCTCAACGAATACATCCACTGGCACGTCGGGGAAGGCCGTAAGCTGACGGGCCCCTATCTCTCCCGCCTGGAGGCGAAGCGCACTGCGTTGTACCAGCGCATGTGCGAATTCAAGGGCAAATACGACTATTTCATCCTTCCCGTGAACCAAGTTCTTCCGTTCGACGTCAACACGCGCTACCCCACGGAAATCGCCGGCGTAAAGATGGAAAGCTACATTGCCTGGATGAAGTCGGCTTACTATATCTCGACGACTGGAAATCCTGCGATGTCTGTTCCTTGCGCGTTTTCCGCGAGCGGGCTTCCGATTGGGATTCAGATCGTCGGGCGGCATCACGATGACTGGGGCGTGCTGCAGCTGGGCTATGCTTTCGAACAAGCAACGCAGATTGGCAAGCGCCGCCCGTCTGTCGCGTAGCCCTCTCGATCAACCTGGTCAGACAAAACGGCAGCGGGAGCGTTTGGGAGTTTGATTCGTCGCAAAGCTCGTCCGATGCGGCTGTGCGCGCTTTCCTGGGTTTGGGAAGTTACTAAGGTGGGAATACTCTTGGTGGACGAGAGGGGATTCGAACCCCCGGCCTCCTCGTTGCGAACGAGGTAGAAAAATTCATAAGACGCGTACGGGTCAGATTGTGGGGCCGCATGCGAGAGCGAGGTTTTCGACCTTTCTCAGCAAAGTGTCCTGCGCCTGTTCATTTTCCAGACAACCACTCGGCGCATGGAACGAATAGCGTGAGGCCCTAAAACCATTGAACGTTTTAACACGTCTGGACCCGAAAGGCCGCGTCGCTTCAGAACGTGAACCGCAAGGAGAATTGCTGGACGCGCGGCGCTGTCAGCGTACTGCTGAAGGCACCCAAGCTGGGTCCATCGCTGGAGCCATTGTCCAGCAGGCCGGATCCGGCTGCGTTGGTTCGAACGTCGTAGCGCACGGAATTGGTTACGTTGAAGATTTCCCAAGCGAACTTCAGAAACATGTTTTCGCGAATTTTCCAGCTCTTTGCCAAGCCGGCATCAATTCCGAAATAGCCGGGGCCTCGGAAATTATTACGGCTACCTGCTTCCCCAGGGAAGGGAAACCTGAGAGGGGTCTGGTTGGTAAAGATTCCGCCCGCTACTGCCGCTGGATCGGAAAAAACATCGGGCGCGCCGTTCGCATTTTGGAAGACGCCCGTCTTAATCGGCCCGGTTTGCGCCATATTGCTGGTGAACAGGAAATTGTTCGTGAAGCCGGTGTTGTCGATTACGCTGAATGGCAAGCCACTTGTCCAGCGACCCAGGCCCGACAGTTGCCAACCGCCAATCAAGGCCTCGGTCCACTCACTCGTCTTGCTTGCGAGTGCCTTGCCCCGGCCGAAAGGCAATTGATATACAGAATTGACGGTAATTACATGCCGGGTATCGAAGTCCGACGGCGCATAGTTCAGGCGTGGATTCCACGAATTCTGGATGTAACTCGCGACGTTGGAGCCACCGCCGGTGGTTGTGGACGTGGTGCCCTGCGCATTGGCGCGTTCCGTGTCAGAGCCCATGTCCATGGACTTAGAATAGGTGTAGCTAAAATCCATTTGCAGACCGTGGGACACGGGATGGCGCAGGATGAACTGGGCGGCGTTATAGCTGCTGACGCCAATGGAAGACCACGCGAAGAGCGAGGAAAACTGCGGATCCCAGAAAGGCACCGGCGGCAGGTTGGCGCACACGGGCGACACACCTCCGTTTGCGAGATTGGTGGCAATAAGGCCCAAGCGGTATGGCGCGCCGACCTCGCGGCCGGGCCTGTTGGACCAGGAAAAACCCGAAGGACAAGCGTTGCTCCCACTTGCGCCCGTGTAGATATTCTGGGTTGCGCTGAAGCCGTTGTGAGCTGCGCTAGGGAACAGATTTTCAAAGTACGGGATTGGCCCGATCACCGCAGTGGGATCTTCACCGTGTGCCAGGGCGAATTGCGACATCAGGCGCGCGGCTGTGAAGTAATCCATTCTGGACTTCGGATCCACGAGATCGGTAGGCTCAGCCAGATCGAGCTGCTGCAATAGGTGGCGGCCAAACCTGCCGACGTACGCGGCTTCGAAAGTGAAACCGCCTTGTAGCTGGCGCTGGATGGAAAGGTCCGTCGCGATCGAGTACGGCGTCTTAATGCGTCCATCGATTCCGTCGGAGTTGAACGTGAATCCCCCGTTGAGCGGGTCTGACGAGGGAGTTGCGGGATAGCTGACGCTTGCAACCGGCGTCGGAAGAACACCGATCGGCACAACCGTCCTGCCGGTGTAACGCGGCGCGTCATCGGGAGTGAAGATATTCGACGGAGCGGCTTGTGTGCTGGTGAGGCCGAAAGAACCAAATTGACTGAAGCCGTCAACAATGCCCTGTCCGAAATGATCGTAGTACATCCCAAATCCCGCGCGGATGGAACTCTGCCCCGGACCACCAAATAGCTTGCCCAGCCAGCCGCTATCGAATCCCGGCGAATACGCTACGGAGAGACGCGGAGCGAAATTGTTTTTGTTCATGGGCCAGTAGGGCTGGCCACCGCGCCCCTGGCCGGAAGGCGCGAACGAGATGGCGGGCTGGTTGCCCAAGCCCTGCATGGCGGCGAGAGCGCGGTTCTGAAACCACTGGTGCAGATCCGTTGTGGGCGCCACCTGTTGGCCGTTCAGCTCGTAGGGCGTTTGCAGGAGACTATAGCGGACACCCAGAGTGACCGTCAGATTCGATTTGAAACGATAGGAATCCTGGGCGTACAACTCGCCTTCGTTGGCCTTAAAGTCGCGCGCAATAATAGATCCAATCGGGAGGACGGTGGCTTGTGTTCCGTTGCTGGAGACCTGGTAATTGTTGTTGGCATTGATGGTCGATAGCAACCCCGCAATTGTCGTTATGGCGTTGTCGTAACTCGAAGAAAAACCGTTGGAGACGGCAGTATGGCCAAAGACCGCGGGATCGAAGCTCTGACCGGTATTTGCAATTGCCGCCTGGGAGATATTCGCGGCCCCGGTTGCCGCAGAAGCAAAGGACACGTTGTTGGACATCGTATTGTTGTGAATCAGCCGCCAATTGCCGCCGAACTGGAAGGTGTGCTTTCCCCTGATCCAGGTGACGTCGTCCACAAGATTGTGAACCGGGACACTCAGAAGTGCAGTCCTATTCTCCGCCGTAAGCGGACTGAGTCCCGCGAAATCCGAAAAGGATGAGGTGCCCGCGCCTGTATTGTCTAACTGCTGGCGGACGAACCCATAACGCAGGTTGTTGATAAGGTTGCTGCGGACTGTCCAGGTGTGCCCTGCTGCGATGCCCTTGGAGGTGTTGGTCAGGCTGAAGCTTGGAGACTGGCCTGGAAACTGAGGCGGCCCGGAATCCCTGTCGCCCTGCAGAACTCCGCGCACGAAGAATCGGCTCTTTTCGGACATCACGTAGTCAATTTTGCCGACATAAGTGTTTAATGTGATCGGGTTGGGCGCGGAAGAAACAAAAGATGCCGTATTCAGTCCATCGCCGGAGCTAAAACCGTTGGGCAAGGGATATTTGTTCAAATCAGCCAATACGCTGGGGTCCACCCCCGGCCCCTGCGGGCATTTGTTTAAAGCGGTGCAATTTGGATCCATTGCCGCAATGTCATTCTTCGCAATCGCATTCGGGCAGCTCCCGGGTGTGGCGAAGTTTGGCCCGCACAAGGTCTGCGTGATTCCGTTTGCGTCGATGTATTTGACGTTGCCTGCACGGAAGGAAGCTGTGGGCACGGTTTGGGTCACCGATTTGTTCTCTGCAGTGCGCTGACTTTCATAGTTCAGAAAAAAGAAGAGCTTATCTTTCTTTATGGCTCCTCCCAATGCCGCGCCGAAAGTATTGCGGATCAGTGCGCCGGGTTTGTTCGGCAGCCCGTTGCTGAGCTCGGCGGCCTTGAGGAATGTATCGTTCGCCACTGCGGCGGCATTCCTGTTGTACGCGTAGGCGCTGCCGTGGAGAGTGTTGGTTCCGCTCTTGGTTACCAGGACAACCTGTGCGCCCGACGATCGCCCATCTTCCGCATTTGAATTTGTTGTTGTTACCCGGAACTCTTGTACCGAATCCAGAGTGGAGCGGAGCACGCCGGTGAATGCATACCCCTGTCGCTGATCGTTGTTGTCAACGCCGTCCAGGCTCACATTTGATTGATCCGAGCGAGCACCCGCGACCGCCCCGCTGCGACTGTCCAGGTCCTGATTGATTTGGCGTCCCAAATACAACACACCAGGTTGAAGGCTCAACAGGTCCGGAACATTTCGTCCCTCCATCGGCAAGGCCTCGATCGTTGAGTTGCCAACCGAGTTTCCGATGGTCGCATCGCTCAAGTTCAAAGTTTGTGCCTCAGCACTGACCTCGACCGTCGTTTTCGATTCCTGAACGGACAGAGTAAAATTGATCGTAGCTGGCTGGCTCACGAGAAGTTCGGCTTCTTTCGTCTGAACGGCAAAGCCCGCCATGGTCACGGTGACGGTATACCGGCCGGGAGGAATCTGCGCAAATTCGTATGCTCCGCTCGAGTCTGTCTTCGTAGTTGCGTGGAATCCGCGTGCGGAGTTCTCAATCTCGACCTGTGCTCCCGGCGCAACAGCTCTCGACGGATCCGTGACCGTTCCTCGCAAAGAGGTTAGTGCCGTCTGGGCTTGCATCGAACCAGCGGATGCCAGGATTGCAACGAGCAACAAGACTTCCTTATGATGTTTCATAGATGGCTCCTACAAATAGATTTGTTCGATAAAAATCTCACGCCAAAAGATTGAAATGTGATTGGAAAAAGTGAACTTAGGGAACGAGAGGTGTCGGGGGTCGGGCAAGTCGCCAGAAGGGCAAGGCGAGGCCGGTCGTCCGCAGGACGCGGAAGTTCGAGCAGGGCGAATCCCATTAGATCAGCCGCTCCCCAGGCGATCTCGACTTTGCACCGTCTAAGAGCTACCCGGCAAACGACCCGAGAACTCTACAAAAGTTATGCAAAGTTAAGCGAAGGGTATCGTACTGTCAAGGAGAAATTTCAAATGTACACCAAAAGGAAAATTTATCAGAGATTCTAGCTGCGGGTAGGTGCCCTCAAAAATCGAGAGGCTAGTGTATCGATATCGGTTCAGGTTCGGCGGACCCATCAGCGCGAGGATCGGAGGCTCCAAAGTTAACTCTTCGCTTGGAATCATGAAGCACAGCCTGGCCTCTTCCCATCGCAGCAGAGTACTCTTTGCGGACCCTCAACAAATGTCCCATCTCACGCAGTTCCTGCAGTACCTCAGGAGCGACCCTTGATTCGACCAGAATCGTGCAACCGATGGCTCTAGTGCCGGTATCCGGGATCGTAAATCTGGGCGCTTCCAGCGCCGCCTGGATATTCATCCCGTAGTCCACGAGATTGGAGATGAACTGCGCGTGCGCCAGTGGCTGGTTCGAGCCACCCATAATGCCAAAACCTATGTGAATATCTCCGCGTTCCATGAACGCCGGAATAATGGTGTGGAACGGGCGTTTGCGTGGCGCGAGCGCGTCGGGATCGTTTGGATCCATTACGAAGAGTGCACCGCGATTGTGCAGAGGGAAGCCCAATCCCGCGACGACGACCCCCGACCCAAAATAGTCGTAGTTGCTCTGGATCATAGATGCGATGTTTCCCTCTTTGTCCACGACGGCCAGGTAAGTCGTATCGCTCTTCGCGGGCTTGCCACTGGCCGGCGTGCAGTTGGCCTTCTGCGGATCGATCTGGGAGGCTCGCTCCTTCGCGTACTCGTTTGAGAGGAGTCCCGTGACGGGCACTTTGGCAAGCCGTGGATCGGCGTCGTAGCGATAAAGGTCAGTATAAGCCAGTTTCATGGCCTCAATCTTTTTGTGCAGTTCGGCTGTCGAAGACGGGCCATCCTTACTTGCCTGCGACGTGGCCATAATGTTCAGCATTTCCAGCGCAGCCATGCCCTGTCCATTAGGCGGCAGTTCGTAGATCTTCCAGCCGCGATAGCCGATAGAAATAGGTTCAACCCATTCTGAAGAGAACTCGGCGAGATCCTCAGCTTGCATGGTTCCACCCAGCTCACCAGAGGTGTTCAGAATAGATCGCGCAATCTCTCCGCGGTAGAAGCCGTCGCGGCCCTTCTCTGCAATCAAGCGCAGGGTTTTGCCGAGGTCAGGATTGGAGAAAATGTCCCCAACCTCTGGTGCCTTTCCATTTCGAAGAAAAACCCTTTGTGCTTCGGGCGCGCGCTTCAGCGTGCTTTCACCGATCACCCAATAGTCGTGGATGATTTCGGGGATTGCATAGCCGTGCTCCGCATAGAAAATCGCTGTGGTGAAAAGGTCCTTCCATGGCAAGCGACCAAATCTCTCATGCGCTCGGCTCCACCCATCAACCGCGCCGGGTACGGTCACGGAATTAATGCCTTCCTCCGGCATTGAAGTGATGCCCTTCTTTTTTAGGTACTCAATCGACAGATTCCGGGGAGCCCATCCGCTGGCGTTCAAACCGTATAACTTGCCGGTCTTGGCGTCCCAATAAAGCAAGAAGAGGTCTCCTCCGACACCATTCATCATCGGTTCAGTCACGCCAAGGACCGCGTTAGCCGCGATCGCCGCATCGATCGCCGATCCGCCTTGTTGTAAGATTTGAGCGCCTGCCTGCGAAGCCAAAACGTGACTCGTAGCAACGATCCCGCGGTCGGTTGCCACCATGGACCGGCCGTAAGCGCGATCTTGCGCAATTATGGATGGCGAAATGAAGAAAAGCAGGATGGACAACGTAATTAGCTGCCGCACGAATCGCCTCCGCTGAGTGACAGGTTATTCCGAGTTAAAGTAACCTGGCAACTTCACATTCATTCCCGAAGTCGCATAAGTCGTTGAAGAATTTGGTGGACGAGAGGGGATTCGAACCCCCGGCCTCCTCGTTGCGAACGAGGCGCTCTCCCAGCTGAGCTACTCGCCCAC
>JBIOGB010000004.1:0-125619 GCA_044447665.1 Candidatus Acidiferrales bacterium
ATTGACTCCGTTGAAGAGGCAAAGAGCGGAGGGTGATACGGCAAGCATCGAGGAGGAAAAGTCAAAACCCGCACCCTTAAAACCGTAGGGTGCGGCACCCAATCAAAATCGTCCTAGTGGTACATGGCTGTGCCACCCGCCGGGCGGCGCTGCGCGAATGAAGCTTAGGGCACGCGGGCGGGGAGCGGAGAAGCGACGGTGCCGGCGGGGCGCGCGGCGCGAGCGTAAGTTTTTGCGACGCGCTTGCCGGCGCGGATTAGCGGCTCTTCGAGGAGATGGTAGAAAAGTACCGGAAGGCCGACGGCGAGCGCAATGAACACGGGGATCTTCACGAGCGCGGAGAAATTTCCCAGGCGCTCAAACGCAAACCAGATGCAGAAAAAATGCGTGAGGTAGATGCCGTAGGAATATTTCGCGATGAAGTGGCTGGCGGCGGCGAGCCACGGCGTGGAGATCCGCGAGAAGAATGGCGCTGCCAGACCGAGGAGGAGGCATGTCATCCATTTCTTTTCCCAATGTTCTCCCGGGCCATCCGCAAGGAAGAATGCGGCCAGCAGGGCAACCACGAACGGCCACAGAAACGCCGGCAGGCGCCGGCGGTAGTTGCTTCGCTGGAGTTGATAAGCAAGCACGCCCGCGAGAAAACACGGAACGAAGCCGAGAAAAGAAGGATTGTTGGTGTAGCGCATGTAGAAGAGGTTGGAAGCGACAGCGATGATCCAGACGAGCGCGATGCGGCGGGTGGAGCGGTTGGGGCGCAGGAGCAAGTACAGCCAGGGAAGAAAAACGTACATGTCCATTTCGAAAGGCAGGCTCCACATCGGTCCGAGGATGGAAACACGGCCGGAAAAATTCTGGACGAGGAAAAGATTGGAGAAGATGTCGCCGCCGTCGGGCCTTATGCCTTCAAAATGCCAGTAGGCTTCTGCGGTCAGGGGCAAGTGGAAGGCGATGATCAGCAGGACGGCAGTCATGCTCAAAGGGTAGATACGGAAACAGCGGCGAATCATGAAGGACATGAAGAGCCGGTTGTCGCCCTGGTCCTTCTGCTGCCGCTCGAGAGAGAGCATCAATACCAAGGCGGTGTGAACGAAGAAAAACATCACGCCCAAAGCGCCCATCAGGGTCAGGTTCAGAGGCCCAAGGGCGAGAAATTGATGGAAAAAGGAGAGATGGCCGAAAAAAACGAGCAGCACGGCAAAGGCGCGAAGAAAATCCAAATTCGGATTTTCCTGACCCGCCCGGGCAGTCGCGGGTTGAGCGACGGGAACGCTAGGTGGAAGCGTTTCTGCCGGAAGAATGTGAGTTGTCGGGCTCATTCAGCTTGCGGCGACCTGCAAGCGCCGCCAATGCTCTAGGATGGAACCTGCAGGCTTGGCCGTGCAAGGGATCGAAAGTACGGGGTTGACCTGGAGGTTACGACATTGGCGTTCTCGCAACATTTGCCATGGAATTACCGGGGCTCGGACGCGGGAGACGACGGAACGGCAACGGCGTGAATCTTGGTAAGGCCTGCGAGAGCCTCCGGGTTGGCGGGCTCCATGAGCAGGCAGGCGTCAAACTCCTTTTGCGCTTCGGGGAGCCGGCCCTTCGAGAGATAAATGCGGCCGAGGGAAAGGTGGGCTTGCGCATTGAAGGATTCGAAAGAGAGAACATGGCGCCACGCGTCTTCAGCTTTGTCGTTTGCGTGTTGCGCGTCGTAAATCACTCCCAGCGCAGACCAAGCTTCGAGGTCCGGCGCGACGCTCACGGAAACGAGGTATTGTTGTTCCGCCTCGGATAAACGGCCCGCGTCGAGGTAATACTGCCCCCAAGCCTTTCGCGCGTCGGGATTCATCGAATAAATATCAACGGCGCGGCGAAATTCGTTTTCCGCGGCGGCATTCCTGCCTTCGGCAGCATAAACTCGGGCAAGATGAATATGGGGAGTGGCAAACAGAGGCTTGAGCTGTATGGCCTTTTGCAAATAGGGTATGGCATCCTCGTATCTCTTCTCTTCCAGCCTGGCGAAGCCGAGGTTCGAAAGCGCTTCAACCGTGTCGGGCTTATAGGCCAGTGCGAGCCGCCATTGACGTTCCGCCTCGTCGTGATCGCCGTCGTACCACTTCATCAATCCGAGATCGTTGCGCATGTTCGGCGAATCGGGGCGAACTTCAAGTGTGCGGACGACGAGAGTCCGGTCGTCTTTCCAGTCGCGATTACGCGCGACAATAGTGCGGCCCGCGAGCAGAGACACGATTACAGCCGCAGTTCCCAAGGCCCAGCGCAGCGGCCGCATCCATGAATAGGGTCTGCGCCAGCACCAATAAATGGCTCCCGCAACCAGCCAGGAAAAGCCCACTGAAGGCAGATACAGGTAACGTTCCGCCAGGACGTTCGCGCCCATATACCGCACATTTAAAGCCGGCGCAAGAATTACGAAAATCCAAAACAGAGCAAACGTATACAGCCTAGAGCGCTTCCAAAGCAGGACAAAAGCCGCGCCCACAGCAAGCAATACCGCAATGCCGAACAACACGCGATGATCCGCGAATGACACGCTCCTTTGAAATGGGTAGAAAGCCACGAGCGGGATAGGCCACACGAGTTTTCCGGCATACTGTCCTGCCAGACGGAAAGCGTTGAGCAGCACTCCGCGCCGGTCAAAATCCCCACGCAGAGGGGTTGGGATGAGCGCCCCAAGGACCAGGCCTCGCACCGAGAGATAGATCAACTGGGTAACCCAAAACCCGCCATAGCGCCGGAGTTTTCGCGTCCAGCTCGTCGCCAGGTGATCGGAACGGTAGACATGCTCATAGACGGTCACGATTATGGGAAACGCTATCGCCGTTTCTTTGGAGAACAACGCAAGGGCAAAACTTGCCAGCATGCCGGTGCGAACCCAGATGCCGCGCCGCCCTTGCTCGTGTTCCTGGCGCAGGAAAAGCCAAAACGCCAGCAGGCAGAAAACCGAGACTTCGATGTCGGAAATCCCGTCAATCCAGGCCACGGGCTCCGTGTGAATCGGATGCAGCGCGAAAATTGCGGCTGCCATCAGCCCGAACCACTCACTCGAAAAAAGTTCAGCGGAAACTTCGAAGACGAGCCAAACCACGACGCAGTTCAGCAATATGCTGACGAGATGAAATCCGTATGGAGAGAGACCGAAAAGTTCGTAACAAAGCAAAAAGGTGAAGTTTATCAGCGGGCGGTAATAGTTTGGCAGCACCTGCTTTCCTTGTTCCGCTGCCAGCGAGCTGCCAAAGATTGCTCCGGCATACTTGAAACTATGCACGTAAGGATTTCTTTCAATCTGCGTATGGTCATCGTACACAAACCCATTCACCACGGCGTTCGCGTAGAGCAAGAAACTCAGCAACAGAAGTCCGCCGAGCAGCCAGCTTCGCTTCTGTGGGGCAATCGTGTCCGGCACGGCCATCGTCGAGCTCCATTTATCTGTTCCAAGCACCACGCTAGCGCGAGCCGCGCCCTACCACGAGAACGGCCATCAAAGATGTGCCCAGGAATTTCTGTGGAATCGGTTCACACCGCGAAAGAAACCGGAGCATTCCGTTGATGGCCGGCGTTCGCGTGTCGAACCCGGCGGAAATGATCTTCTTCTGGTCATGATTCCCCATGAGCCACAGCTTCCTGAGCGCCAATGCCGGCACTAACGGCAAGCCCCAGTAACTCCAGTTGGTGACCTCAAGATCGTTACGCCCCGCTGCTGCTCGAAGCGTGCCGATCGAATAGCGCCGCACGTGTCCCGCCGCTTCGTCATACGCGGAATACGCCCAATTACCCGCGGGAACATTTACAACCACCTTCCCGCCGTGAGCCAGGTGAAACCTCAGCGCCTTGAAAAATCGATCTTCATCCGTTATGTGCTCAAGGACGTCAAACAGAAAGATCAAATCGAATCGTTCTCGAAGCGCAGCATCCTCTTGGTAAATGTCGTAACAACACACCTTGCTGATCTGGCTCAGGTTCTGCTTCAAAGCGTATTCATTCAAATCGAATCCCGTAACCTCCCGCCCGTACGCTTCCTCGATCTGCCGCTGAAGCAGGCCATTACCACATCCGATCTCCGCCATCTCCCGCGCGCCAGGAATCAAGCCACCTGCCAGCCGCTGGAGTACTTCAAATCGCCGGCGTATCCAGAAGTGATCCATCGCCGCGATCTCAAACCACTGATCGGCCATGCGGACCGCGGCAGGCTTGGACAGATACTCTATGTTTCGCAAGGCAGTGCTCTCATGCGAATGATTCGCTGGAAGCGTCGCCGCAGTCTTCACCATGAGCGCGGAAATTCTCTCTCCTGTATTCGTTCCGATGCGCGTTTTGCGCCGAGCTTAAGAACGCCCAGCGCGCAACCTGTCGCCAGCTTCGCGCCGCACGGATCCTCGTTCGAGGTCGCCCTGTGGGCCTGAGCTGCTTCCAACAATCCGGCTCACGACGTACAGTGGACGCCCTTTGGACTCTTCGTAAATTCTCCCCACATATTCGCCGATCACTCCGAGGAAAAACAGGAGCACACCGGAGAGAAACGTGATCAGCAGAAGCAAAGCCGTGAAACCCTGCGGGGACTTGTGGAGAACGATCTTCGCAAACATTGCGTAGAGCCCAAACAAGCTAGATATGGAGACGGCCACGGTTCCCAATAATGCCGCCGCGCGAATCGGGACGATAGAAAAAGCAAAGATTCCGTCCGCCGCGAGTTTCAGAAGGCGCAGGAAGCCGTACTTGGTCTCCCCGGAATGGCGCTCGGACCGCTCCACCGGCATCCCCATCTGGCGGAAACCCACCCAGCTGCGCATCCCGCGCAGGTACCGGTGATGCTCCGGCATGCGGCGAAGCTGCTCGACCACGCGCCGCGACATCAATCCGAAATCCCCGGAGTCCAGCGGCAGACGGATGTCGGAAAGCATGGCCATCATTCGATAAAAGATAAAATAGCAGAGGCGAAGCGGCCACGCTTCCTTCCGTCCGGTGCGCTGCGCGTACACCACGTCGTAGCCTTCCAGATAGCGCTCCGCCATTTGCGGGATGGCTTCCGGCGCATCTTGCAAGTCGCCGTCCATGACCACGGTTGCGTCTCCGGTGACGTGATCGAGGGCAGCGGTCAGGGCAGCCTGATGCCCGAAATTCCGAGAGAGAGACAGTAAGACGATGCGCGCATCCTTCTTCGCCGCTTCCTCGACCAGAGCCGCGGTGCGATCCGTGCTGCCGTCATCCACAAAAAGAAGTTCGTGCGGCCCCCCTTTCAGGCCGTCCAGAACATCGAGCGTCCTTCGCAGCAATTCCGGCAACACCGTTTCCTCATTGTGGATCGCGATCGCCACCGAAAGTCGGAATCCGGCATTCATTGCTTTGCTCTTCCCTTGCAATAGACCATGTTCCAGAGGGTTGCGCCCAGCACACCGAGCGGGTAGGGCTCGAAAACGACAATGTCCAGATGTTGACCGAAAAGCTCGCGCCATTCCGCCAGCGGCCGCAGATACTTGCCGCGGTCCAAGTTAGCCATGAGATGCGCGAGCGAACGTTCCCCCGGCAAAGCCGGCTCAAGAAGATGGATGTGCCCATCCGGGGAGAGCCAGGACTGCATCCTGTTGAGAATTGCATTCGTCGAGGGCGTATCCATGTGGTGGAGAAAACTATTGATTAAAATGAAATCGAAGCCCGCTCCGGCAGGGTCATCATAAGTGGCCGCATCCGCAACCACAAAGCGGCGATTGTGCTTGCGCCGGGCGTGTCTGATGTAGCCTGGGTTGACATCGATCCCCAAATAATCCGCTTGCGCGAAAAGATGCGTGTTGGTGGCCGGGCCGCAGCCCACATCGAGCACCAGCCGTGCACTGGCAATGTCGTTGTGCGCCAGCAAAGGCGCCAGCTTCGCTGCGGCAAACGGCGCCTGCCACAATCTGTAAACCGCGGTCTGTTCGAGCAGATAGTTCGCCAAACCCATCAACGCTGGTTCACCTTAAGCGTGCCGGCCGCTCGTATCAGGATGCGGCTTGCCTGTCTGGCGGCACAACTGCTTGCGGGTGAGTGATGCCGTGGGCGTTACGGTGGCACCTGCCCCGGGAACTTTCCGCCCCGGAATTAGACTTCCCAGCACATCCGAAATGGATGGCGTGGCGTATATCCAGGAGTGGGCCAATAAGGCTGGCTTCCCAGGGAACAATTTGTGGCCAACGGCGGAGTTCGCGTATTTGTCACAAAGAATTTATCGAAAATGTTTGAATCTTCCGGGACGCACGGCAGTCTAATCATGCTTGGGGATTTCCCTGCCCGGCGACCGGGCGGCCCAATGAAGCCAGGATAGAATCATGTGGCGCCCCGGGCGGGGGCGGGAGTTATACTTCCCAGGTTCACGATCTTCACGGCGGGAGTCCCGCCGGAAGGGTAGCAGCAGGATCAACTTGAAAAAAACAGGAGGTCATTGAGGGATATGACGAAATCAAATAAATACCTGATTGCGGGTGCGGCGATCGCGGGCTTGCTCGCGGGAACCAGCGCAAGCATTCAGGCTTCGAATCTGCTCCCGGGCGTGAAGTCGTCGTTCAGCGCCTCGGACGATCCCGCAGACAAGAAAGCCGACAAGCAAGCAAAAGAAAAGCACGCCTGTAAGGGCCAAAACTCTTGCAAGGGCAAGGGCGGCTGCAAGTCCAGCGACAACGGTTGCAACGGCAAGAACTCTTGCAAGGGCAAGGGCGGCTGCGCGACCGATGGCTCCAAGATGCCGGGAGAAGACAAGAAGCCGGGGTGAAGCCAGCTTCCTCGTGAAGCGTTCTACCTGTAGAGGGGCCGGTAGAATTTGCCGGCCCCTCTGCGTTTTCTCTTGCGGAGTAGGCCATGCCTGCGAATCGGTTTAATGGATTCACGGATTACGGAATTGGAATCGGGTTGCGTGCGCCCCATTACAATCACATTTTGACGCGCAAGCCCGTGGTGGACTGGTTCGAAATCATTTCCGAAAATTTCATGATTGACGGCGGACGGCCGCTGCACATCCTCGAGCAAATCCTCGAACAATACAAAGTGGTCCAGCACGGCGTTTCGATGTATTTCGGGTCCGCCGAAAAATTGCACCGCGACCATTTGCGCCGTTTGAAAGAGCTGGTGAAGCGCACGAAGACGCCCTGGCTGTCCGACCATCTGTGCTGGGGCAGCGTGGACGGCCGTTACACGCACGATCTGCTGCCGATGCCCTATACGTTTGAAGCGGCGCGGATCACCGCGCAAAAAGTGCGCGAAGTGCAGGATTTTCTGGAAATCCCGGTGGCGGTCGAAAACGTGAGCAGTTACGCGGAATACCACGTTTCGGAAATGACCGAGTGGGAGTTCTTGAATGAAGTGGTGGAGCGTGCCGATTGCGGAATTTTGCTGGACGTGAACAACATTTACGTCTCCGCGCAGAATCACAGCTTCGATGCTCTCACTTACGTCAACAACGTTCCCGCGGAGCGGGTTGCGCAGATTCACATTGCCGGGCATTCGAAGTACCGGAAGTACATCCTCGACACCCACGATCATCCGGTCATCGATCCCGTCTGGAAGTTGTATGAGCGCGCGGTCCGGCGCGTTGGGCATACGGCCACGCTGCTCGAGTGGGACGACAGCATCCCGTCGTTTCAGGAAGTGCACGACGAAGCCCTGAAGGCCAGCCGTTTTCTGAAATCTACCGTGCTGGCGAAGGCCGTATGAGCTTGATGGAACTCCAGCGAACGATGGCGCGCGCGGTGATGCAGCCGCTCACGCGTACGGAAAGGATGCGGCGCAAGGCCCCCGGCGGCGGGAAGATGAGCGCCTACGCTTCGCGATTCATCAAGCCGAACGACCGGCTGACATCGCTCGAGCGGCTGGAAATATACAACCGGCAGTACTGGTTTCGAGTGCTCTCCAGCATGATCGAGGACTTTCCCGGCCTGCGCGCGGTGCTGGGCGAACGGCGCTTCGAAGAAATGGCCAAAGCATATCTCTGCGACAACCCCTCTCGGTCGTTTACGCTGAGAAACCTGGGTTCGCGTCTCGAAGCCTGGCTCCGCAAACGCCCGAAATGGGCGGGAACAAAGCAGAAGCTGGCGCTCGACATCGTGAGGCTGGAATGGGCCGACATCGAGGCGTTCGACGGCAAGGCTGAGGAGGCGCTACGTCCAGAAGATTTGAGTGCCGGCACTGGGCCGAATTTGCGGCTCAAATTGCAGCCCTACATCCAATTGCTGGATTTGCGTTATCCCGTGGACGATTTACTTTTGGAAGTCCGCAAGGAGGACGAAGACACCGATTTTGCAAGCAACGCGTTCCAGGAGCGGCGGAAACGCAAGCACGTGCGGGCGGTCGCGAAGCTGAAGCCGGCGGAAATTTATCTGGTTGTGCATCGAGTGGACTACTCAGTGTATTTCCGGCGCATCGACCGGGAGGAATTTTTGATCCTCAGCGCGCTGCAACAAGGGAAACCCCTTGGAAAAGCGATCGCGATCGCCTTCCGGAAAAGCTCAATTGCTCCGCAGGAGCGCGCCACCAGCGTGCAAGGCTGGTTTCAGAACTGGGCGGCGCTCGGCTGGTTTTGCCGGACGGAGAAGAAAACCAAGAATCACTGAACTTTTCGAGCGCCGCGTGCATCCACTGTAGGTATGAGAAACCTGATTCTGCGCGTCAAAAATCTGCACGACAAGTTTTTTGGCCTGGTCTCCTACGCCCAGACGCCATTCTTGCTCTTCGTCCGCCTCTACTGGGGCTGGCAGCTCGTGGAGAGCGGCTGGGGCAAGCTGCACAACCTGGACAAGGTGACGGAATTCTTCACCAGCCTCGGATTGCCGATGCCCGGGGCCACGGCTATGTTTATTTCCTCGCTCGAATTTTTTGGCGGGATTCTGTTGGCGCTCGGCCTTTTCTCACGGGTGATTTCCCTGATGCTCACTGTGAATCTCATCACCGCGTACATCACCGCTGACCGCGAAGCTCTCTCCTCGATTTTCTCGGACCCCGACAAATTCATGGCGGCTGCGCCCTTCACGTTTCTGTTTGCCTCCCTTCTCATTCTGATTTTTGGCCCGGGCAAAATTGCCGTGGACACGCTTCTCGGGCGGTGGTTTCCGGCTTCTGAGTCCAAGACCACAGGCCCCTCAAATTAGGCGCGCGCACCTCCTCTTTTGCAGTAGAGTTTATTTTGCGTCCTATGCCCCGATCCGGATACCTCTGTGGCTTCGTCAGACTTATTCCGATTGGGACGCTTTTGCTACTGTTTCCACTGCACACTGTGGCGGCCCGCAAAATGACCTCGACATTCCTGATTGGCGGCGCCCGGATTGATGTGACGATCGATGCCGGAAAACTCGAAGTGTCGCAGATGGAGCTGCTGCGCTGGGTGAAGTCCGCCGCGGAATCCGTTACCGCGTACTACAGCCGTTTTCCCGTCCCTCACTTGGTCCTGCAAATCGCCTGCTTTGACGGCTCCGGCGTTCGGCACGGTCAGACCTTCGGCCGTGACGGCGGGTTGATCACGATAAATGTCGGAAATAAGACTCCGCCCACCGAGCTGGCGGACGATTGGATGCTCACCCACGAGATGGTGCACCTCGCGTTTCCGTCAATGGGGAGAAATCACCACTGGATCGAAGAAGGGCTTTCCACGTATGTCGAGCCGATCGCCCGCATTCGTGCGGGACACTGGACGGCGCGGCAGATGTGGATGGATCTGGTTCGCGACCTGCCGAAGGGGCTTCCGAAAGAGGGCGACGCGGGCCTGGATAACACGCACACTTGGGGAAGGACCTACTGGGGCGGCGCGTTATTCTGCTTCGTCGCCGATGTCGAAATCCGGCGCAGGACGAACAATAAGAAAGGCCTTCAGGATGCGCTGCGCGGAATCCTCAATGCCGGCGGAGACATTCGGGAGGACTGGGAACTCGTGAAAGCGCTCAAGGTCGGAGACGAAGCCGCCGGCGTGGACGTGTTGCTGAAGCAGTACGAGAAGATGAAGGATCAGCCGGCGAACGTGGACCTGCCTGCACGGTGGAAAGAATTGGGAATCGAGAGCGACGCCGAAGACATTCACTTCAGGGAAGATGCGCCATTGGCGGCGGTTCGCCACTCGATCACCGATGGCGAATCTGCCGTGCCGCATGGCGCCGAAGCTGCAGCGCGTCCTTTGACCATTTTTGCAGGCCGCACGGCGGGGCGTTAATGAAAAGAGATACAGGAAGTTCGAATTTGTAGCAATGCGGAGAAACGATAAGGGAGGGAAAGATGGGAAGCATGAGTCAAAGAGCGATGCGGCGGCTTGGCGGACTGCTGGTCGCGGCGGCGATCCTGTTCGCCGGATACAGCGCGGTGCGCGCCGAGCAGAGCGTCGCGGCCGAGGGGAAAGACCAGCCCTATGTGGTGGAGTACTACTACAAAGCGAAGTGGGGGCATGCCGACGAATTCCTCGCACTCTTCAAGAAAAATCACTACCCCGTTCTGAAAAAAGAGATGGAACTGGGGCGAATGTTGAAAGTGAGCATGACTGCGCCGCGGCTGCACGCCACGGAAGACGGGCGCTGGGATTACCGCGTGACCATTGTCTTCAAAAATGCCGCCATCGCCAACGACAACTTTGACAGCGCGGCGCTGCTCAAGCAGCTCTATCCCGACCAGGATACCTACAAAAAAGAAGAACAGCGCCGGTTCGAAATCCTGGACGGCCACTGGGACATTCCGGTTAAGGACGTGGACCTGGAAGCCCGCTAAAAGATTCTCTAAAAATAAGGCGGCGGCGCAATTTCCATCGGGCCGCCGCTTCTTATTTGTCCCGGACTATCTGCCGGCTAGAAGTAAAGCTTTAACGCCATTTGCAGTTGTCGAGGACTGTTGACCGTAGAACTAATCAAACCATAATCGCTGGCGCCCACGGTGGCGTTTGGTCCTTGAAAATGCGGATGGTTAAAGGTGTTGAAGGATTCTGCGCGAAACTCCAGACGCATTCCCTCGTGAACCTTCGCCAACGGAAACTCCTTGAAGATGGACATGGACACGTCTCTGGCTCCGGGTTGACGGACGCTGCTAATTGTTCTTGCAGCAGTGCCAAACGTGAAGTTCGCTGGCGTTGATAGTGCGTTGGGGTTCGCGAAATAACTCGCGGGATTTGCGTCAGTGACTACGGACTGTTCTGGAGAACCTGACGCGCGTCCCAGCGTGCCCGTCAAATCCGGCCGCTGACCATACGTCGGTATGGGCGTTCCTCCGTTGACGAGCAAAGGAATGAACGGTCTTCCGTCGTCTATGCGCACAATCCCGTTGGTTTGCCAGCCACCGACGATGGTGTTCAGAACCGAATTCATATTCCGTCCGAATGTCCTTCCCCGTCCGATAGGTAGTTCGTAAACATAGCTGAATTGCAGGATTTGAGGGATATCGTAGACGGAGACAGCCCTCTCGGCCGCCAAGTTAAACGGGTTCTGCACAGTGAGTGTGGACCCACCGGTGGTACCGCCGCCCAGGAAGACGAAACTGTCATCACTTGCGGAGGCGTCGTCAAGCGATTTCGACCAGGTATAGGTCAACAGGAACTGCAAGCCATTCGAGAACTCCTTCTCGACGCGAACCTGGAGCGCGTGGTAGATGGAGTTGGCAATTGGCGGGGAGTCGCCCTGGAACCCGTTGTACTGCGGGAATGGCACCAGGAGTTGGGAAAGAGAGACAGTGGAACCCGCAAGACCACTGGTCGGGTCGCAAATAAATTTTGTCCGGTCGCATGTCCCCGGTCCGCTGAAAAAGAACGGGTTCGCTACCTGGTTAGTGAGGTTCTGAATCTGCGCGGGCGTCATGCCTGCGATGTCGGAGAAAGGCACGTAGTTATGCTCACGGAAACCACCCAAGTAGAGGTGGGTGCCTTTCTTCCCGACATAGCTTGCATCCACCAGGATCTTCCCCGGTAATTCCTTCTGGAACCCAAAGCTCCACGCCTGCTCGTAGGGTACGTTCTGACTGACGCTGGGAATGGGTCCCACGGCGGCAAATCCGATGTCGTTAAAGGCCCCCAGGGAATTCCCCGGAGCCGGAGCGACGCCGCAACTAAAGGGAGGCGCGAACCCGCAAGACGTATTGCTCAACGTGTTCCACGGCGTCGCGAGAAAGTTGCCCGGAGTGTTCAGCGTTGTCAGCCAGGGAGGCTGGATATTGAATCCCTGGAAGCCCCAAGGGCCCGTCCCGGATGCGCCGCTCCGCGGAGTCGAGAAATAGATGCCGTACCCGCCTCGAACCACGAAGCCACGCGGCAATTGATACGCCAGTCCGAACCGCGGCTGGATATCCTTGTAATCGGTATAGTAGTTGGAACGATCGTTAGGGCTGGCAAATACCTCGGTCCCATGCAAACTGCTCAATGTTTGGACTGCCTGTGCCGGAAGTCCCAGCGATTGAACCTGGGCCAATTGAGCCGGAGACAGTTGCAGAGGCGATACAGCATTGGGGTCCAGCCAGTTCATGCGATTGAAACGCTCCGTTCGGGGCAAAGAGATTTCATACCGTATGCCAAGATTCAGCGTTAGCTTGGGCGTTACCCGGAAGTTGTCCTGGACAAAAGCGCCATACCGGAAACTCTGCGTGCTGACGAAATTATCGAAACCTTGCTGGCAAGGCGTGCAGCCGCCACTGCCGGCGTTCGGCGGCCCCACTCCAATCAGGAAGCTTGCCAGTCCATCACCTCCCAGAACGGGCAAGCCTGCATTGGTCGTGTTGGTTTCGCTCCCGATTTGCGATGAGCCCGTAGAGTCAAACTGGAAAAAGCCGGAAGGCCATCCCGGATTGCCATGATTGATTCGATACAAGCGGCCTTCGCCGCCAAACTTCAGCTCGTGTTTCCCGCGTAGCCAGCTCACTGCGCCTTCCAAGTGGTGGGCGTCTTGGCCCTCCCGAGTGATGCTGAATGGTTGGGACCCGATGTTGTTTCCGGCGTTCCCGGAGCTATATCCGCTGATGCCAATGGCGGGAAGGCTTCCGAAGCCATTATTCAGGTAAGAAGGGAGTCCTAGCTGACCAAACAAGGCGCCATTGTTAGGGAACTGACCACCGATGCCCTGTGCATTATCAAATCCCCGAACGAGCCCGTAGGTAACAGTCAGCACAACCGTCGGGCTAAACGTATGGGTGTGATTGATCGCCACCTCATGGCGGGTGAAACTTGCAGGTCCGCCGGTGACGGGATCGGCCGCATTCCCGAAGCCGTTGAAGCTGGTGGAATTCCCAGTCTCCTGAGAATACCTCACGCTCAACAAGTCGCGGTCGCTGAAGCGGTGGTCCACTTTGATGTCAAACTGATTGCTCGAGTTTGTGTTGGCGCCCGCATTGAAAAAGTTCGCGTTTTGCAGGGTGAAAATGTCAGTGGCGTTTACCGTTGGCTTGGGGAAGAGCAATAGGTACTTTGCCGCCGCGGGATTGATCAGATTCCCGGGTCCTCCGGGAAGCGCAAACGGCGTTCCCTTCAGCGCCGCATTTCCTGGGAGAGTTGGCAGGCTCGTATAAGTTGCCAGATTATCGAATGGAATAAACTGTTGACGGATCGCGCCGGCACCCAAGCTGCCATCCCCAGCAGGGTCGGCACTGAACACACCGGAGTACGGGTCCCAGAGCTGGCCGGATGGAAAGAGCTGGTTGTTCGAATCTAAGCACTGGCCACTCGCATTGAAATGGGCGTTTATACCATTTGCGTCCGGTTGAGTCGTGCACAGCTCGCCAAAATTTCCTAAAGCGGACGCACCGACCGGACACGCGGCCGAGGGGTCTCCTCTTTCGCAAAGGCTGGGAACACCCATGAATCCTGAATTGGTTGCACTCGTCTCCCTTGTTCCCTCGTAATCGAAAAAGAAAAAGGTCTTGTCCTTGCGGATGGGCCCGCCGACGGTGCCGCCGAAGTTGTTTCTCTTCAAGGCCGCGATCGGATTGCCAGTTGCGTTGTTAAACCAATCGTTAGCATCCATAGCCGAGTTGCGCAGGAACTCGTACGCGCTGCCGTGAAACTGATTGGTGCCCGAGCGCGTTACCACGTTGATGATCGTTCCGCCCGCGAAGCCGTACTCCGCGTTGAAGTTCGACTGCTGGACTTTAAACTCTTCAACCGAGTCGACGGAAGGATTGTAGGGTACATTCTGAAGTCCGCTGTTTTGCTCAAAATTTGTCGCACTCGCCCCATCGATCAAAACGTCGGAGGTGGAATTCCGGCTCCCATTGGAATTGAAATTGATTCCGCCGTTTGAGCCTCGTGTTCCCGGCGCATTCGTCTCCGTGACGCCCGGAGCCAGATACGCAAGGTCTGTGAAAGTCCGGTCAACCAGCGGCAAATCGTTGACGAACCTTCGATTCACGACCTGGCCGGTTACGGCGTCCTCGGTCTGCAACTGCACACCAGCGCCCTTTACCTCCACAACCTCGCTAGCGGCTCCAACCTTCAAAGAAAAGTCGACTGAGACATTTTGACTGACGTCAAGAGTGATACCTTCCTGGGTCTGGCCTTGGAAATTCAGCGCTTCCACTGTAATTTTGTAGGTTCCGGGAGGAATCGAGCGCAGCAGATACCTGCCCGTGGCGGGGTCGGTCGCAGCTGTGAACGTGTACCCTTTGTTTTGATCGACCAGCGTTATTTTCGCCGTAGGTACAATCGCCCCGGAAGGATCGGTGACCACGCCGGTCACGGAGCCCGTGTAAAGCTGTGCGTGTGCGGCAGAAGAAAAGAAAACAACAAGCAGCAGCGCGGCAAGCAATCGGATTGCGCGTGCAAGACAGCTCCCGCTGCCTTCCACCGATTTGCTCATACCGGGAAAATTGAAAAATCTTACGAGGTGACCCACGGTAGCCCTCCCATTTTTCAACTTCTGTGTGCCTCGAAAGACAAATATTGTCTTGAGCCTGCACCACCCCAGGGACTTTGGGAGACTCCCCTCGCGGATTGCTAATTAAAACGGTTCAATATTCGATTTTTTAGGAAATGTCAAGCAAAAACAGAGAGCTTCCCGCGGGCTAGCTGCCGGGAGTGGAGGCAACTTCAATGACGGGATTCGGTAGCTGGCGCATCGTGCGGACGAATACTTCCACTATTTTCGCGTCGAACTGAGCACTGGCGCAGCGCTCCAGCTCGGCGAGAGCTTCGGCGGCGAACCGGCCCTTCTTGTATGTGCGGTCGCTGGTGATCGTGTCGTAGGCGTCCGCGACGGCGATAATGCGCGCCCCGAGAGGGATATTTTCGCCGGCAAGAGCATGCGGGTAGCCCGAGCCGTCGAAGAATTCGTGGTGGTGCAGAACCATCTTGCGGATGTGCCCGAGCGGTGTCAGTGGTTCGAGGATTTTCGCCCCAAACTGAACGTGAGACTTCATCGTTTCCCACTCATCCGGATTGAGCGGGCCGCTCTTGTTCAGAATATTTTCGGGGATGCCGACCTTGCCGATGTCGTGAAGCACCGCGCCAAGGCGAATTTCTTCGATTTCCACTTCAGACATTCCCAGAGCTTCGGCGATAAGCGCGGCATAAGCGGAAACCTTTTGCGAGTGGCCCTGCGTGTAGTGATCCTTGGCGTCAATGGCGAAGGCCAGCGACGTCACGGTATCCAGCACCGCCTGGGGAAGCGCCTGGGAACTGTGAGCGGCGGCGGCTGGCGACTTGCTCCCGGAGGTTTCCGTGGCCGCCAGTGATTCTGTAAACTGCGTCAACCGCTGATAAATTTCCTCGAACGCCTCCGGCCCGGTGGCAAAAAGCCGTTTAAGCGTGACTCCAAGATAAGCTTCCAGCACGTCGCGTTTCCACTTCTTCGCTTCGTTGGGATCGAAGTGGTCGGCGGTCGAGACCGTGTTGCCTCCCTGGTGCTTCGAGAGGTACATGGAAGCATCGGCGACCTGGATAAGTTCCTGTGGTGAAGATCCATGGAGCGGATAACAGGCGATACCGAAGCTGGCGCTGATGTTCTTTTCACGCAGCAGCGGATCGGCGGAGACCCAGCCGCGGAGCTTGAGGGCCAATTGGCGGGCGTGCTCCATGTTGGTTTCGGGCATCAAGATGACGAATTCGTCGCCGCCATAGCGCGCCACCACGTCGGAGCGGCGGCAATTGGTCTCCAAAATATGTCCGACGCGCTGGAGAACGAGGTCGCCTTCGAGGTGGCCGTAGAAATCGTTGACAAATTTGAAGCGATCGAGGTCCATGAGGACGAGCGCGAAGGCGCGGCCGGCGCGCGTGGAGCGCTTCCATTCCGCGGAGAGCGACTCCATGAAGAAGCGGTGTGTCTTGACGCCGGTCAGGCCATCGGTGATGGCCTGCTCCTGAGCTTTCTGGAACGAGAGCGCATTGTGCAGAGCTCCGGCGATCAGGTCGGCCAGCGTGCGAAGGAGCAGCACTTCTTCCTCGGAGAAATCGGCAGGTTGCGAGGATTCCGCATAAAGGATGCCGTGGAGCTGCTCGGCGTAAAAAACAGGGAGCGCGATGGCGGCTACGGAATCGGGCAGGATGGGTTTCGACGCATTATCCAGAGCGGCTGCCGAGCGCGTAACGCCCATGTGGCCGTTGCGCGCGACCGTGCCGATAAGCCCGGCGCCGAGCGGAATGCGCTGCCCTAGAGCGCCTCGGCGTTTGCCGGCCTCGGCCTGCACGATGATTTCACGCGTGGCATAGTCCAAAACGCCGATTCCGATGTGGTCGTAGCTGAGGCCGTCTTCGAGTTGCTCGGCGATTTTAGCGAGCATTTCGTCAGGATTCAGCGTTGCGATGGCATTGCGCGAGATGGTGTTGAGAAGCGCGAGGTGGCGCGCCTTGGTGCGCTCTTCGTGGAAGAGGCGCGCATTTTCGATGGCGATGCTGGCTTCGCTGGCTAGGACGCGCAGGAGCTCGAGGTGGCCTTCATCAAAAACGCGCTCCTGATCGGAGAAAACGGCCATGGCCCCAATGGCATGGTCGTAAGCAACGAGCGGGACGCCACAGAAGCAGCCGCGCGTACGGATTGGCTCCACGCCGAGTTTGCGTACTTCCGCAACGTAATTATCGCGGATGAGGACGGGCTGCCGCGTGCGGATGATGTATTCGGTCAGGTGATTTCCAACCGGCCGGCTGCGAGGCGGCTGTCGCACGCCGTCAGTCATATCCAGGTCAAAGTGCATCTCATCGCGCAGCGGGTCTACGGATGCGATGTAGAAATTTTCCACGTCGAACAGCCGGCGCAACTCCTCCCAAACCTTGCTTAACAGATCTTCCTTATTGAGCGTGGAGCTGAGCGCGCGGCCGATTTCGTTCAGGACGTGGAGCTCTTCGGAGCGCCGCGATGTTTGCCGGATGAGATAGCTGTTCTCCACCGCCATGCCGATTTGATGGCCAAGCGCCAGCAGGAGGCGCAGCTCGGCGGGAGTGAATCGGCGATTGTCGGGTGTGCCGAGCAGCAATACACCGAAAGCCTGCTCTTTGGCCTGCAGGCTGATGGCCACAACGCTGCGGAGTCCCTGCGCAAGCGCAAGCTGCCGGAAACGGCGGATGGATTCTTCCTTTTCGAGCGCGGAAAGAGAATCGTCACGCAGATCACGGAATCCAAGCAGTCCGCCGAGTCGCGCAACGAGATTGACGAGGTAGTCGTCGAGCCCTTCTTCTTGCGCCACCCGGCAGAAGTCGTCGTTCAAGCCCACGGCAACGACGGAGGTGGGCCCTTGTGGATCACCGTGGTGCAGGAACAGCGCGCCTGCCGGAAGCCGCACAACGCCCAGCACGCGTTCGAGCGCCTGGGAAAGCATGCGTTGGATTTCGCCGCCCATGAAACTCGATGTGGCGAGATTGAGGTTGGAGAGCGCGAGCATGCTGCGCTCGATGCGGCGTTTTTCCTCTTCGTAAAACGCCATAACCATAAGCATGGCTACGATCGCGGCAGGCACTGCGGCGATGGGTTGCAGGCCGGGGCCGCGAATTTCCGCCGAATCGCGGAACAAAAAGAGCGCGAGCCGCGCGATCCCCCAGAAAGCAAAAGATACGGACAGCAGCCCGTCGGCAAGCGTTTCCTGGCGCCGGCTCTCCTGCCAGAAAACCACGGCGACACTCAAGAAGACCAGCGCGGAAGGAACAGCGACGGGAACGCTGGCGAGCAGATGCACGGAGTTGGCCGCTGCCCAGAATCCAAGGGCACAGGCGGTTATCGCCGCGGGGACAAAAGAAGGTTTGCGCTGCGCGTAGAGCTGGGTCCCCAGCAGAAATAGCAGCCCGGCGAGCCCGTAAAGCCATTGATCGAGAGAACTTTGCACTGGCCCGTCCGGCATCCATTGGGAGAGAGCCGGACCCAGATAGTGAAGGGCAAAGAGGCTCCAACCGGCGGTCCACAAGAGAAGGTAGTTTTGGCGCTTGAGGTTGAAAATATACGCAAAAAAACCAGCCACCACGGTGGTGCTGGCAAACAGCGCAATGTCGATAAAGCTCTGATGTGTCAAAGCCACTGTCAATTCTCCGCCCGGCGTGGGGACGGCTGCGCTATGCCTTAAAAATACGCCAAAAATAGACGTGCTTCGAGGATGACCTGTAACCCCGCGCCGCTCGTACGAAGACAATCCTGCGCCGGGGCGGAAATGTCACGTCGATGCACAAGACAAAGTACTCGTAATTATGGATGATGAAATTTTCAGGAAGCAAGCGTACCGCGGTACTGGTTGCCAAAAAGACAGCGCCCAGCAGGTAACGCCCTCCATGCACCCAGAGCTGTCGCAGCCCCCAAATTTGGTTCTGCGAGAAGTTGGACGGGGCGCGGGGTGTTTCGCTAGACTGGTCGTTCGAATTTGAGTTGAACGAACCGGCTAATCGATGACCGAGACACCCAAGAATAGAGCTGCCGGCGTGCGCGTGAGGTTTGCGCCTTCGCCCACCGGCTACTTGCACGTTGGCGGCGCCCGGACGGCGCTCTTTAATTGGCTATTCGCGCGGCGGCAGCGCGGAACGATGATTTTGCGCGTCGAAGACACCGATGCGGAACGCAACAAGCCGGAGTTGGTCCAGGGGATTCTGAACGGCTTGCAATGGCTGGGAGTGGACTGGGACGAAGGCCCGTTCTACCAGTCACAAAGGACGGAATTATATCGCCAGGCTGCCAAGAAGTGTCTCGCGAACGGCGCTGCATTCCTGTGCTATTGCCCGGCGGAAAAATATGCGGGCGGAGACCACGCCGAGCCCGCCCAGGACGAAGAGCCCAAGGGCGGCGGGCCGCGTCGCGTGACCCGCTGCTCTTGCCGCGACGGAAAACCTTCGACGCCGGGAACAAAGCCCGCAATCCGCTTCAAGGTTCCCCTGGGCGGAACCACAAGATTTTCGGACGTGGTCTTTGGCGAAACCGAATTCTCCAACGCCGACATCGAAGATTTCGTTCTGCTCCGTTCGGGGAACGGCGACGAGGACTTTGGCCAATCCATGTACCAGCTTGGCGTCGTGGTGGACGACATCGACATGCGCATCACCCACGTGATTCGCGGCGCGGACCACATTTCCAACACGCCGAAACAGGTGCTGCTCTACCGCGCGCTCGGCGCGGAGCCGCCGGTTTTCGCGCACGTGCCGCTGATCCTCGGTCCCGACAAGAAACGCCTCTCGAAGCGGCACGGCGCCACGGACGTCAACATGTACCGCGCCGAGGGATTTCTGCCCGAGGCGTTCCGGAATTTTCTTGCGCTTCTGGGCTGGTCCGCGGGCCACGACGAGGAATTTCTGCGCACGCAAGATTTGCTGCAAAAATTTTCGCTCGAAGGCGTAAGCCGGACCAACGGCGTATTCGACCGGGCGAAGCTGGAATGGTTCAACACGCAGTATCTGCAAAAACTCCCGATCGCAGAGCTGCTGCCGGAAGTGGAAGGCGAGCTGAAGCGCAGCGGATTGTGGAAGCAAGCGTGGGCCACGGGTGCCGGCCCCGGCCAGGATGGGAGAGACCACGAATGGTTTTCGAAAACCGTGGATTTGTTGCGGCCGCGGATTCGCCTGCTGCCGGATTTTTCCACGTGGTCGAGAGCATTTTTCAGCGATGAATTCACCATCGACCCCGCGGCAAAAGAAAAATTCTGGAAAGATCCGAAAGTGCCCGAGTTGCTCGCGAATCTTGCCGCCGCGCTCGAAAAACTTCCCGATTGGAATCATGATGCGTGCGACCATGCCACCCGCGCCGTCGCCGAAGCCGCCGGCGTAAAGGCCGGCCTGCTCATCAACGCCACGCGCGTCGCCATCGTCGGCCAAGCCGTTGCGCCGCCGCTCTTCGATACCATGGTCGTGCTCGGCCAGGCCCGCGTCGTCGGCAGGCTGCGAAAAGCCCAGCCGCAAGCCCATCACGCGTAATCGCCTGCAGGATCTCGCCGGCGAGCGGACGATACTACAGATTCTTCTGCAAGTAGTCTTCGAAGTGTTCCAGCGCCTCGGGCATGTTTTTGCGGCCATACCCGAAGCGGATGTGATGCGGCTCGTCGTACACGCTTCCCGGAAGCAGCATCACGCCGGATTTGTTTACGACGTCGTCGCAAAATTCCTGAACGTCGCGTGGCAGCTTGAAACGCGCGAAACCAATGGTGCTGGCGTTGGGCCGCACCCAATCAAACAAATCGGCGCGCCTCGAAAAAAACGCATCGAGCAGCGAAAGATTTTTCTGAACGATTTTCACGTTGCGGTTCAGCAGCACTTCGCGATGCCGCAGCGCGACCCCGCTCAGAAATTCGCTCGGCGCGCTGCTGCAAATCGTGGTGTACAGCTTGAACTCCGCGCAGCGCCTCAAGATTTCCGCGTCGCGTGAAGCGAACCAGCCCAGCCGCAAGCCCGCCAGGCCGTAAGTCTTGCTCATCGAGCCCATGCTCACCGCATGCTCATACAGGTCGCAGGCAGCGGGCAGTCGCGTGGCCGGATCGTGTTCGAGTTCCCGGTACACCTCGTCGCAGAAAACAGTGATGCCGTATTTTCCGGCGAGCTGCAGCACGGATTCAAAAATATTTTTCGGCATCAGCAAGCCGGTGGGATTGTGTGGCGTGTTGATGTAGATGATTTTCGTGTTCGGCTGAATCAACTTTTCGAGTGCGTGGAAATCGTGCGCCCAGTTTTTTTCTGCGCTGCGGCGCCACTCGCTCACTTCAGCACCGGTGCTGCGCGCAAGCTCGAGCCCGCTTTCAAAACCCGGGGTTTCAACGATCACATGATCGCCGGGATTCACGAGCGCGTGGTAAAGGACGAAAATTCCTTCTTCCGCGCAGGAAAGAACCAGCACATCATCCGGTTTGATTCGTTTGTAAATTCCCGCGATGGCTTCCCGCAGCCAGGGCGCTCCCGGAACTTCCGTGTAGCCGCACCACTGCTCGAGAAATTTTTCGTGCGCGCCCGGTTCGAGAGCGAGCACCTCGCCGACGGTTTGCGATTCGGCGTCAGAGCTGGCGAGCAAATATTTGGCGGAGAATTCGTGCTTCGCGAAATAATTTTCGATTCGGAAGGGTTTGACGCGCATCGAAAAATTATTCTTGCGAAAAAAGCTCTGGATGGGCGTGGCGCGCGTCGGTGGCCGCGGCGGCGACGGTGAAGCCGGCGTTCACATCGAGGGTGACGGGCGGAAGACAAATTTCTGTGCTACATGCTTGATATCTCAGCTTCATCGCAATTTGCTGCGCGCCGAGCGGAGCGTTCGCGAGCGCGGTGAGCGGAAGGCGGAGAATCACAGTGCCTTCGTAAACGTTGAGAGGCTTTTTGGAAAAAGTGAAGGGGCGGAGTTTTCCTTTGGGATAAGCGACTTCGCCGATTGTGAATCCCGCGGGGACGTCGGCCTTCAGATCGGTGGCGATGAGATAGTCTTCCGATTTCTCGCGCGCGTTGATGTGAAAGCCCGGGCGAATTTTCAGGACGACGGCGAGCTGAAACGCACTTCCGCGGGCCACGGGTTCGAGCGAAACAAAAGCGCTGGGAGCGACAACGTCCCGGCCGGACGGCACCTGCGGCGGCGAGGGCAGGGCCGCGACGGCTATAAATAATAGAACCCTGACGAGAACTACGGTTACGAATCTCACAGAGTCACCTGCGTGCCGAGCTGCTGGGAAATGACGCGGCTCATCACGGCGTAAAGATCCTCACCGGTTTTTTCCAGGACGAAAGCGTTTCTTGCGGCCGACCAGCCGAGCTTGAAGCTGGTCGAGAGCGCGGAGATCCAGATTTCGCGCACGGGAGTGTTGGGCGAGACCACGAATTTTGCTTCCTCAGGCTCCTCGAAAATGACTTCGAGCTTGCCGCTTTCGCCTTCCACGTCGAAGCCGTGCTCATCACCGGCGGTGAGCATGCGCCGCTTGAGGTCCTCGAACGCGGCGTCCGCTTTGTTCCGAAAATCCTTTTCCTCCAGCATAAGGCCAGCGTACACGAGACGTTTTGGCCTCGGCAAGCGCGCATTTTGCACTCCGGACGGTTTTGCGGAGCGCGGTTTTTGTGCCCCGCACGCTTCGTCGGGGCGAACGCGAAGTGAGCAGCGCGCGGCGTGGCGGGCAGGGGCCGAGTTCCACATCTGTTTGCATCTGAACAACCGCAGCCTAGATCTGTTGACGGAGGTTGGGTCGCAGCGTGAGCGAGCCATCGTCGTTCAGCTTCTCGTGACAAGCCCACCGCACCGGATAGCGCATTCCCTTTACCTCAATCTCAGCTCTAAGTTTCAATCCTTTCCAATCGGTCAAGTCCGGCAGCACAAATTGTGCCTGCCGAATCTTGCCCGGTAACGGGTAGCCGGCGTCCAGACAACCGCTCTTGAGCACTTTTCCATCCGGGCTCTCCACGGTCACCCTCAATACGCCCGGCACACCTGCGATGCCGTCATTTGCGAAGCCGACGATCAGCCCCAGGTAGCTGCCGTCCTTATAGCTCCAGATGAAGGAGGGTCTCACCCGATAGCCAATCCGGCGATTGATCCGGTCGAACGATGCCGGATAAGCCTGGTAGTAGCTCATCAGGTTCTTTGCGCTGATCTGGTGAAAGTTCCAAAGTGACCAGTAATTCGCTCCGACATCGATCACATGCGCGATCATGTTCTCTGCCGGGGATATCCCTTCATGTGCGGCGTGGGGATCAGGAGGTTTACCGGGAAGCCCTTGCTCGAGCAATGCGGCGATCCAAGGCGGACGATTGCTTAGCGCTTCAATCTGCTCGTTCTCGATAAAGATGGTGTCGCTCCGAATCCAATTGTTGCTGCGGACTGTGCGGTCCACCAACTCTGAATTACCAACCCGGCTGAAGTCCGGTTGAGTATTGGTCAGCAGAGGGGTCTTCGAAAAGTGCTCGAGCTGGACTTCGAGCATATTGGTCCAGGTGCGTTCTGCCGTCAGGTAATCAGGGAAAGGATTGTTGCCGAATGGCCAGGTATGTCCTTCACCCCAAAAACCGTACATGAAGGTATCCATGAACTCGATGAGCGGGTTGCCATCGAATTCCGCCGCCAGGAGGCCAACCAGTTCCTTGAATGCCTGCTGAAAAAAAGGATGGTCAAACCGGGGCTGGTAACGCGAATGCGGGTTCTGCAAATATCTTTGCGCCGAAGCGCTGCTTTCCTGATCGCTAAGCACCAGATCGACTTTTGGCACTTTGTCGAAGACAAAATCCGGGAGGGCCGCTTCGTGTGTATAGTCGGGCGCGCACATCTGAACTCGGAATCCGACCCGCTTGTTGTTCTTCTTCGCCAATTCAAAGACGAGCTTCAGGTAATCGGGCAGTTCCAGGCGTCCGGGCCGCGGCTGTACTTCCCTCCACGTCGGGCGGACGTAAAGTTGCTGGCCCAGGGGAAATCGAACGAGATCTTCAATCGCCTGGGAAATATTGTCTGACTTGATTTCCTCCGTGCCACTGTCCGCTGTGATGTAGGTGACCAGTCCCTTCCCATAGTTCGGCACGACGTCTTCCGAAGCAGTTGTTGTCATCACTACATCGTCAGTCGGAATAACGGCATCGGGTGCGTATTGCGGGAACGGCCCCTGATGTAGGCGATCGTTCACCGTGGGACCGGAACCGAAATCGTAATTTCCCCAGTTGTGGGCGGAAACCTTTGCCTGCGCTTTGCCGATTCCCAGTTCCGTCGCTACGGCAACAGCGACAGTACTTTTAAAAAAATCTCTACGCTGCATCGAAGTTATGTCCCGTCGAAGGCGGCCTCCGCTTTCTTCTGAAAATCGTTTTCTTCCAGCATAAGGCCAGCGTACACGAGACGTTTTGGCCTCAGCAAGCGCGCATTTTGCACTCCGGACGGTTTTGCGGAGCGCGGTTTTTGTGCGCTGTCTGCATCCCGGTTGCATTTACCGGGGCGCCCCGCACGCTTCGTCGGGGCGAACGGAAAGAAAGCAGCGGGTGGCGGGGCGGGCGAGCATGCGGTACCCGGCTTCTCGAAGTCGCCCCTATGTTGTTTTTCGAGTAGGATTCTACCTTACCGGAGTTGTTTCCCAGATGACCGACCAGGAACAACTGGAAATGCTCAGGAAAGGTGCGGACGTTTGGAACCGCTGGAGGGAAGAGAGTCCAGATGTCAGGCCGAGCCTCGTTGGGGTGGACCTTCATGACACCGTACTCGATCGAGCGGACCTCAGGGATGCGAATATCTCAGGTGCCAACCTAGGCGGAGCGCACCTCCACCGCGCGAATTTTCAAGGTGCCACCTTAATCGGGGCAAACCTAAGGAAGGCGAGTCTGTTCAGCGCGGACCTCAGTGAGTCAAATCTCTCTGGAGCGGATCTCAGCTGCGCAAATCTTGAGGAGGCGAACCTCCGCAGGGCAACTCTCGGAGGGGCGAACCTACGCGACGCCACTCTCATACGCGCGAATCTTCACGCGGTTAACCTTACTGAGGCGAGGCTTTGCGGGGCGAACCTTACCGAGGCAAATCTCAGTCAGACTGAAATCATGCGGACAGACTTTAGCGGGGCGAACGTAAGCGGGGCGAGTTTTCGAGGGGCAATCCTCACATGGGCGAACCTCAGCGGAGCAAATTTTGATCATGCGGTTCTAGATGGAACCTTGTTAGCAGCTATTGATCTAAGGAGGGTTCGCGGTCTTGAGAAAGTTCGGCACCTTGGACCATCCACCGTCGGAATCGACACCATTTATCGCTCAGAGGGAGACATTCCGGAACGCTTCTTGCGCGGAGCCGGGGTCCCGAACCAGTTCCTCACGTATATGAAGTCGCTGGTCGTAAATCCAATTGAGTACTACTCCTGTTTCATCAGCTATTCGAGCAAGGATGAGGAGTTCGCTGAACGACTCCACCAGGATTTGCAGACGAAATATGTACGGTGCTGGTTTGCGCCGGAAGACTTGAAGATTGGAGATAAGTTTCGAGTGAAGATCGATGAGGCGGTCCGCCTGCACGACAAGTTGCTGCTGGTGCTCTCGGAGAATTCGATTGAGAGCCCCTGGGTTGAGGAGGAAGTCGAGGCAGCTCTTGAGAAGGAGCGACACCAACAAAAGCCAGTTCTGTTCCCCGTACGTTTGGATGACGCGGTGATGACCTCGACACAACCCTGGGCCGCCAGAGTCCGCCGAATCGTGCACATGGGTGATTTTCGAGACTGGAAAAGTCACGACAAGTATAAGGAGACATTTGGGCGATTGTTGCGTGACCTGCAAGCATGGGGGCGATGATTTTGAATCGTTGTGAGTGGCGCAGCCTAAAGACTTGAGAAGATTTTGGGTGGCCCTTTGGTCATGTCGAGTGGCATTCGGTTGAGGTCGAAGAGCATGACCCAAAAGCCGTAAGTGCTGTCGAGCTACACCATTAAACTACCCGGTTAATTCTTAATTGATGTTATTGATTTTATAGGATATACAAGCACCCATACGATGTGGTTGCATTTGCTTTTTGTTCGCCCTATGATAAATGAGAAACGAATACGTGACCCAATCCACGGATTCATTCATTTCTCTGAAAGAGAAGAGAAAATCATCGATGGCCAATTTTTCCAGAGGCTTAGAGGGATCAAACAACTGGCGCTGACATGTTTAGTTTATCCAGGAGCAATGCACACCAGATTCGAGCATTCCCTCGGAGTTATGGAGATGGCAACGCTTGCTTTTGACTCTCTTGCTAAAAGAGAAGGCGCAGCGTTGAAGAAGAATTTCAAAGGTGCAGGGTTAACGGTAGAAAATGCGAGACAGCTCTTGAGATTAACGGCAATTTTTCATGATACCGGCCATCTTCCATTTTCCCATGCTGCCGAGGGAATTCTTCCAAAAGGAAAAAGTCACGAAGATGTTTCTGTTCAGATAGTAAGAGAATGCGAAGTCGAATTGAGAAGACTTTTCGGCCGCGATGCATCTACGTATATTTCTCTCCTGATTCAAAAAAATGTGATTGTTCCGCCAGAACTTCAAATCCTAAAAAAACTGATATCGAGTCAGCTAGATGTTGACCGTGCGGACTATCTCCTACGTGATTCCCATCATTGCGGTGTCGAATACGGTAATTTTGATTATCTTCGATTGTTTGAGATGCTTAGAATCATCCCTGGAGCTGAGGGTGGCCTTGAACTAGCGATCGATCGTGGAGGGGTGCATTCGCTAGAAGCTTTGATTCTCGCTCGTTACTACATGTTCGCGCAAGTTTACTATCATAAGGTCCGGCGAATTTACGATATCTATCTTGCGAAGTACATGCGGCACTGGGCAAAAAACAAGTTCTCACATAATCTGCTCGCAGTTTCCAAATACGACGACCAACATGTGCACGACAGCCTATTGCGGGATTTTCGGAATGGGAATGGCGAAAAGCGAGAGATGGCTCACAGAATTTTGGGCAGGAAACATCATAAAGTCGTATTCGAAACGGGAGACTTCGCCGAGCCACCCGACAAGAGGGATATAGCGACTCTCTGCGCAGAACTGCAGAGCCGATATTTAAAGGCTTTATTCATCCTTGACTTGGAGGCAAGAGGGACCATTCACAAATTCTACGTTCCAGGGGATGAAGAATTAGGCGAGGAATTCAAGGTGATTTCACGATTTTCACAGCGCCCTCTCGCCAAAGAGTCCTCCGTAATCGCCAAGTTGCCCAAGAGATTCGCAGTTTACAGGATCTACTCTGAGGGCACTGAAGTGAAATTAGACAGGTATCGGGAATTCTCAAAGAAAAGATGGCAAGAATTGAGCGAGGGGAGATAAGTTGATGGACAAAATTAGTTTTTCCAACACGGCAGATCATGGACTGGTAGCTTTTCTAGTCGAGAAATACCACGGGATGCAAGACGCGCCCCGTCTTGGAAGAACTATTCTGCAGAAGTTATGCTATCTCTCTAAGGCGAGGGGTGTTCCATTTTCATTGCACTTTGACATGCACCATTATGGGCCCTTTTCCGCAGAGCTCTTTTCGATTACTGAGGATCTTCTCGCAGACGGTGTTATTTCTGATCAAAGCCTTGACAAGTCCGCATCTCAGTACATACCAGGTCCCGCATGCAAAATTCTCTTGAAAAAGCAAAAGACACTTCTAGGCAACCAAGAATCGAGGTTGAATGGAATTGTTAGTTTTTTCCGTGAGATGCCTCCTCAAGAGTTGGAACTCATAACCACGATCCACTATATTTACTGCACTCAGAAGCCATTTCGGAATCCCAAGAAGGAAGCAGTGGTCAATACTGTTTTCGAGATCAAGAAGGGGAAATTTTCACGTGACATCATAAGATCCCGTTTCTTGGCCCTCGACAAGGCGGGACTACTTACGTGGTCTCCTAAGACCACCCACTGATGAACCTTTTGAGGGCGATATACTTAATGTGATCGAGCATCATCCTGGTGGCCGTATACTCTTCAATAATAAGAACAAAAAATGGGTGGCAGCTCCTACATACATGGGCGGGTGGCGCGGGTGCCCCACTCGCCGTTCTTGTGCGTTTGGCGTTTACCCCGACGATTCCAGTCGGGGCACCCCTGTCGTTTCTACCGGGGCGAGTGGAATTATTCGAACGAGCAGCACCTTCTTAGGCCCTATGCGTCTCTCACTTAACCCTTTCTTTTCTTCGCCTTCCAGCCGCGAGCGCCTACCGTTCCGCTTGCAGAACGATTCGAATGTACAATCCATTTTTTCCGCCGACTTGCGCGCAACCTCTTTCCAATCTTTAACTTCCCGCCCCTAACCCTCATTTCTCGCCGTTCGAACGATTACTATATAATATAATACTTGACACGTTAACAGTTCCATGCTATCATGCCTCGTGATAGTTCGATTCCAGCTTGCCCGCCTTGGCTCCTTCTTTTTTCCGTCGGTGCCTGTTTACCCTGAACGAAGTGAAGGGCCCCGGACCTCTCGGGAAGCTTCGACCCGGCCAAAAGTACTCTGTTCCCCCCTTCCATCCCTCTTCTTTTCAAATAACTACAAAATGCTCCTCCCGCAACTCCTTTGTTTTGACAACGATCCATTTTCATGGGGGGGGTATACCCCCTCGCCCCTCACAGAGCCCATTGGGGCCCCGTTGCGCTCCAACAGAAACGCTTCTATCCCCTTTCCCTTTGCACCGTTACGGAGCCTTTCTCCAACAACGAGGGGGGTACACCCCCCTCCATCCAGGAATCGAGGGCCGCAATGAAACCCGAATCCACCAGCCAGGATGCCGGGCTTCTCGACAAGAACGGTCGAGACCCCCACAAGCCGGGGGAAAGCCCGGCGCTACACGGGCAAGAGGATGGCAAGATGAATTCGCCGCTACAACAGGAAAAAGCGCACAGCCAAGAATGGCTGTGCCACATGTGGCCGGAAAATGAAGGTCAGAGCTGGGATTCGATGGCTTTGGAGATTTCGTCGTAGGTGAGGATGCCGGTGACGCGCTTGATGATTTTGCCGTCGCGGGAGATGAGGATGCTAGTGGGATAGCCGAGGAGGCCGCCAAATTTGTCGCCCACGGCGTCGTTGCCGAGCAGGATGGGGTAGTTCATGGGGAGCTTCTGGCCGCCCACGTCAAAGCGTTCTTTCGCAACCCAGGGGGCCACGACGCTTTTGCCTTCTTCGTCCAGGGCGACACCGAGGATAGTGAAGCCTTTGGCGGCGTATTTTTGCTGCATCTCGATCAGCCAGGGAATCTCGATGTAGCAGGGATCGCACCAGGTGGCCCAGAAATTGACGAGCACGACCTTGCCCTTGTATTGGCTGAGGGAAACGTCTTTGCCGTCGAGATCCTTGAGGGTGAAGTCCGGCGCAAGCTGCGCGGCGGGAGCCGGGTTATCCGCCTTCACCGTGCCTTTCGGCTTTACGCGCGTGGCTTTGTCGGCAAAATAAGTGCCGGCAATGAGCGCCAAAACTGTTACCCCGACCAAGACCAATCGCTTCATGAGGTTCCTCAGAGTTTAAACTATCGAGAGACGGCGTCAACCGCGCCGGGGACTGGCGCGCTACACGCGCTACTTCGCTCCCGTTAACGCTTTTTCCAGCCAGAAAACCACGCTATTGAGAAAGCTGAGCTTTCCGGCAAGCCATGTCAATTTATTCACAAAGATCAAGCTGCCCACAAAGAGCAGGAGCGCGCCACTAAAGAGTTCGACGGCGTGGAGATATTTTCGGAAGCGCTGATAGAAGCGCAAAAACTGGCCGATGCCCAATGCGGTAAGCAGGAACGGCACGGCGAGTCCCGCGGAATAAACGGCGAGGAGGAGCACGCCGCGCGCGATGGTGTCGCTGGCGGCCGCGAGCGCGAGAACCGTGGCGAGGATGGGGCCGATGCAGGGCGTCCATCCGAAGGCAAACGCGAAGCCGAGAAAGAAGCCGCTCCAGATGCCGGGCTGCGTGCTGGCGCTGCGCAGATGAACGTCGCGGTTGAGCCAGCGGGCAAAGGTGGGGCCGAAGAATCCGATGATCGAAAGCGAGAAAAAGTGCACGGCGCCGAGACCGGCGAAGAGCGCGCCGTGATGCAGCAGCGCGGCAACGCCCAGCGCAACCAAGACGACGCCGAGGATGAGACCGGAACGCAAATTGAGCTTGGTCAGCGCGCCGAGAAGGTGGAGGCCGAAAAGAAGGATGAGCGCGCCGGCGACCGGGGCGAGGAGCGCGCGATTCTGGCGAAGGAAGGAGCCGACGGCGCTGGCGGAAGCGCCGAAGGAGATGAAGACGAGAGAGAAACCAGCGACGAAGGCGAACGAGGAGGCAAAAAGACCGGCGCGGGGCGGCTGCCCCTGGCGCAATTGCTCCATGCCGATGCCGGAAAGCATGGAGATGTACCCGGGAACGAGCGGAAGAACGCAAGGCGAAAGAAAAGAAACCAGCCCGGCGAGAAAAGCTGCGGCTAAAGAGACGTCGGTCATCTAAATTTTTTGCGCCTCAAGTGTTTGACGCCAACCATTTTTATTCCCGTTATTGCTGCGCGCTTGCGCAGAAGAGTCTTCTCCGCCAGGAGCGCCGCAAGCGAAACTGGTGCGGCGAACTGTTAATTCTCGCATAAAGGCAGGAAAAGACCTTACTTGCGGAGTGCCCCAGCGGAGAACCGACAGTTATTTAGACGCAGCAGGTGCAAGAAAGAAACCAGAGAAACGAAACGGCGACAGATGAAAGATTTAGCTGGCGCGGGGGGAGATTTCGGCGGGAAGGAGCCGTTGCAAAGAACTGATTTTGCAAGGCTTGTAAATTCGGGAATTGGCCGAGCAGTTGCGATGGCAGAGAGAGGACGTTCTTTGGGCGCCCGGCAGGTGCACATGAAATGGACGCCGAACAAAGTGACGCTCCTGAGGGTGGCGGTGGGATTCGCGGCGGTGAGGATTTGGGAGAAACGCGGGAACGAAGAATCAACACAGAGTACACAGAGGGCGCAGAGAAGACCCGGAGAGCAAGAACGTGCTGGATTGGAGATGGGTGCATGAACAGCGGGGCAGGAGAGGGATACAGAAAAGATGCGGTTGCGCTTTCATGGCGGCCGGGTGCGGGAGCTTTGCGAGGGGCCGGGCGCGCGGCGCAATGTGAATTGCCGGGAGGAGGAATTGCGGCATGGTTGCAGCGGGAAGTGGCTGCGAGCTGGGCTGCGTGCGGCGCGTTTGAGTGGATTGCGCTGGGGTACCTGGCAGCGTCGAGCGCTCTGATTGTACTTTTCGCGGAAAATCTGGCGCATCCGGTGCGTCTGGTGGGCGTGCAGATTGTGCTGGCGGCGATGATTCTTGCGTTGTGCCGGGTTGAGGCCCGGGCGGCGTATTACGCCCGGCGAAATAAAGAAATATTCTCGGCAAGATGGTGGCATTTCTGGCGACACTGGTACCCGCATGTGTTTTTTCTGTTTTGTTTTGAGGAGCTTGGAAAACTCGTGCACCTGGTGAATCCGCGGTGGGAAGACGCGAAACTCATCGCGTTTGATTACTGGCTGACGGGCGTGCATCCGGCAGTGTGGCTGGAACAGTTTGCGACGCCCGCGCGGAATGACTTCATGCAGTTCGCTTACCTGACTTACTTCGTCTACCTCCTCGTGCTGGGCGGGATTTTGTACTACCGGCGGGATTGGCAGGAATATTGGTCCGTAATGACGTATTCGGCGGCGGGTTACGCGATCGGCTACGTCATCGCGATTTTATTTCCGATCGAAAGCCCGTGGTTCGCGATGGCGGGCGCGTGGCACGGCGAACTGCGCGGCGGGGCGGCGACGGCGGTGATCCATTTCATCGAGCACTTCGGGCGCGTGCGCGGTGCCGCGTTTCCTTCGGAGCATGTGGCGGGATCGTTCGCCGCGCTGTGGGGAGCGTGGCGGCACAGGCGGTGGCTGTTCTGGGTGATGCTGCCGCTGGTCCTATGCATGTGCGTCTCGACGGTGTGGGGAAGGTATCACTATGTTGTGGATGTTTTTGCAGGAATGATCACAGGGACGCTGGGATATGTGATTGGCGCGTGGGTGATGAAAAAGGGCGGAGCGGTAGCCGCGTCCGCAGAATCACATAGGGCCAAAAAGACATCGCTACAAAGGCGGGCGACTGTTTGGCGGGTGCACGCGTTCGAAGGCAAGAGCGATTTGCAGGAGAGCGAGTTCGGCGGTGTGGAGGCCGATGAGCTGCAAACCCACGGGCAAACCTGATGACGTGAAACCGCACGGAATGGAAATGGCGGGAACGCCTGCGAGGTTGGCGGGGCGATTGAGGCGGAGAAGCAAAGCACGAGTGGGATAATCTTTTTCGCCGATGTGAGTGCTTTCCTCTCCGATAAGCGGCGCAGCAAGAGGAGTTGTGGGGACGACGAGGGCGTCAATGCCAGCGCCGGACATCTTCGATGATAATTCCTGAATAAAACGCACTCGTTGGGCGAGAGCTTCGAGATAGACAATGGCGGGAGTCTTAGCGCCCATTTCGAGCCGAGTGCGGACATCTTCTCCATATTCCTGCGAGCGTGATGGGAACCATCCAGACTGTTCGTGAAAGTGGGTGGCTTCGGGCCAGGCGATTTGGTTGCCGGCATCTTCCGTGGTGTTCAACAGGGGGATCGAAACCTGCTTGATGCGCATACCGAGCTTGCGGAAATCGTCCAGAGCTGATTCGAAGAGCGATTGCACGTCAGGGGAAATTACATCGAAGAAGAATTCTTTGGGCAAGCCAAGGCAAAAGTTCTTTGACTTCGGCAGGAATGCGCGCGCGGACAAGTGGCCACGGTTCGGAGTATCGAGTCCACCGATGGCGCTGAGCAATATAGCCACATCGCGCGCCGAGCGGGCAAGTGGACCGGTGCAGTCAAAGGTCGGCGAGAGAGGGATAACGCCAGTGTCGCTGACGCGGCCGAGCGTAGGCTTGAGGCCGACGATGCCGCAAAGGGAAGCGGGAATGCGGAGGGAGCCGCCAGTATCGGTGCCGATGCTGCCGTAGCAAAGTCCGGCGGCGATGGCCGCGGCGGAGCCACCACTGGAGCCGCCGGGGATGCGCGACAGGTCCCAGGGATTGCGCGTGGGGCCGTAGTGCGGGTTGTTGGTGGTAACGCCGTAGGCGAATTCGTGCAGGTTGGTTTTGCCGAGGAGAATCGCGCCCGCCTCTTTCAGTTTCGCGACAACCACAGCGTCCTGTTCTGGCACGAAGTTCGCGAGAATTCTGGAGCCGGCGGTGGTGCGAATGCCTTTCGTGTAGATGTTGTCCTTTAGGGAGACGGGGATGCCGTGGAGAGGGCCGAGGTCGCGATGGCGTTTGCGGCCGCGCGAGGCGAAGAGCTCAGCTTCGGCTTTCTTGGCCTGGGTGAGAGCGAGTTCGGGAGTAACGGTGATGTAGGCGTTCAGTTTCGGATTGAGGCGCTCGATGCGGTCGAGCATGAGCTTAGTCAGCTCGATAGGAGAAAGCTTCCGCTTGCGGAAGAGGCTGGCGACGTCCTCGATGGAAGCGAAAACGAGATCAGCGTCACTCATCTAAAAAATCCTTTCCTGGCGGCGTAGGTTGCCGAAAGTACCGATATTGGCGATGATCAGCGCCGCGCTGAATTGATTCTCGGTGCGAACCGTGCCGAGAGCAACGCGGCGATAGGCCAGGGCGATTCCACAGCAGCCGCCGTTGTAGCTGGCTTGCACGACCTGGTTCTGAAGCGCGCCGTTGGTAATGTCGTAGCTGATCCCCGTGGTGAAGTTGAAACCCTTGCGGGTCTCGCTGCCATAACCGACCAGCGCGCGAACCTGGTTGGAGAGCGGCTGAAGGATGGGGTCGGCTTGCAGGCGGAAGTGCGCGATGGTAGCGAAGAAATCCTTGTAAGGTTTTATCTTTACCAGTGAGCCGATGACGGTGATCTTCGACAGCTGAGGATCATATTCGAGGATTTGCTCGGTATCGTAGCGCCCGCCCGGAGTGATATTGACGTCACTGATGATCGGAGACGAGTTTCGGGGGCCAAAGGCAAAAGCGAAAGGCGAAAAGGAGTTCAGCGTCTCGAAAACGTTGCGCTGCCCGCTGACGATGGCGCCGCCGAACGTGGGATCGAAAAAATGCTTCTGGGCAATGCGCCAGGAAACGAGCTCCTGGGGCGCGTCGTCGCCTTCTTTGGCGTAGAAGCGCTGGGTAACGCCGTACTCGACTTCATTCGTATCCGTCAGCGTGGAGTCAGCGTCGAAGCGGATGAGATTCGGGAAATTGTTGACGCCGGTCACGTAGCGATAGGTAATCTCCGGCTCAATCGCGTGCTTGTAGCGTTTCCTGCGCTTGTTTTTTTCACGCTGCGCCCGGTCAAAAAAACGCTCCAGGGTCGGGGGACGAAGCTCAAGCGTGAATTCACCCGTGTCGCGAGTGATGGATTGTCCGCTGAGCAAACCGCTGGAATCGAGCGAATCTCCATAGTAGGCGGCACGGTAGGCAGCAGAGGAAGTGACTCCCAGCCAGGGGCCGAAATGAATCGGAAGGGTGACGCGAGGCGCGAATTCGGTGCGCTCCACGGCGGCTGGCGTGTCGATAACGGAATCGTCGCGGTGGACGGCGCCAACGAAAGTGTCGAAACCGAAATACACGGGCAGATTCTTCCATGGCGTCTGTTCCACCGAGCCGAAGCGGGCTTCCGGCATGTTGTGCAGCGCAACGCTGGTTGCGGGCGTGATGGTCAGAAAACTCCGGTCATTGAGGGCAGCAAGATTGAAGCTGAAACCATTGAAATTGTTGGTGAGAAAAATGGCGCTGCGGATTTCGGAGTTGATGGCTTCGCCGAAGGTATCGGCAAAAGCGAGCCTGAACGTGAGGGAAGAGAGCTCATTGACGTCGGCGACAAAGCGCCAATGATGCGGGAGCAAAGATTGCATTGCGAACTCTTGCTGGTGGCCTCCCTGGGGATGGCGAACGCCTGCAGCGTCCTTGAGGCCACGATCGATGACGCCGAAATAGGTGTATTTGATGGAGGTATTTTCAAAAGGCCGGGCGCGAAATTCTCCCCGTTCTTCGGAACCGCGCCGGCTGAGGTACTGGAGGCCCGTGGTGGCGTCGAACCAGGGAGCCGGCGCCCAATAATAGGCGTCGCCCAGGATGAATCCTTTCAGCGAGCTGTTGCCCGGCTCCGGAATCAGAAAGCCGGACTGGCGGACCTTGCGCCCCGCGGGCGCGGTGGCGTAGGGAAGCCAGATGAGCGGAACGCGAAAGAGGCGAAAATTAGCGTTGACGAGCGCGACGGTTTTATCGAGGCGGATGCGCGCGTGCGCAGTGTAAAACTGCCACTTGGGATGCTCGGGATCGCAGACCGTGATCCAGGCCTCACGGACAAGGTAGATGTCGCCGGGAAGGCGCTCAACTTCGCGCGCCTCGAAGTAGAGAGGATTCTCCGACACCAAGACAGTAGGGTTGGGGCGGCGCTCGATCTTCACGGTGCCGCGCACGTTGCGGAAAAGGCCCCGGCCGGTGCTGACGTTGTAATGGGCTTCGTCGGCTTCGAGATGCTGATTCTCGTAGTCAAATTGCACATGGCCGCGAGCGACGGATTCCGAGGTTTTGTTATTGTATTCGATGTGGTCGGCGCGCAGGCGGGAATCGCCGTAGCGTATGTCCACGTCGCCGTCCGCGATATAGAGGTCGCCCTGCCGGCGCTGCGGTCCGGAGGAAGAGAGTTCGGCGATGCCGCCCTTTCCGGAAGGCAAATGAATCTGCTGCGGGCGCGCGCCAAGAGCGGGCGATGAGGAAAACAAAGAAAAAAGCGCGGTCAGGAATAAGAGCCGGAGCGTGGAGAAATTCCGGGCATGAGGATGGCGATTCACGCGAAACATGCGGTCAAGGAAAGCAGTGCGATAGCCTAGCATGCGGGGGAAACGATGTGTAGCCGCGAGCGCAAGGAAAACCATTTTGCCGTCCGCGCGTCTGTCCACACTGGGTCCATGCACCCTTCCAGAAACATCTGATGCGCACGGCGGGTCCGGGGCGGTATGATGCCGGGCCTTGCACCAGGGAGATGATTATGAATCGCTTTTTGCCTGCGTTGAGAATTGCTCTAGGATTGGCGGCGCTTTGCGGCGCGTTGGCGGCGGCGGCGCTCGCCGGGCCAGCCGACCAGCCGAATGCAACCGACAAGCTGAAGAACCTGGAGTTTCGAGAGATAGGTCCCGCCATCATGGGCGGACGAATCGACGACTTCGCCGTCGTGGAGAGCAACCCGAACATCGTGTTTGTAGGGGTGGCGTCAGGCGGCGTTTGGAAGACGACGAACAACGGGACAACGTGGGAGCCGGTATTCGACAAAGAAGGCGTGTCCACAATTGGAGACATCGCGATTGCGCCGTCGGATCCGTCCATCGTTTGGGTAGGCACGGGAGAACCGAACAACCGGCAAAGTTCTTCGTGGGGCGACGGAGCTTACAAATCGCTCGACGGCGGAAAGACGTGGCAGAAGACAGGACTCGCGGCGACGCATCACATTGGCCGCATCGTGATTCACCCGAAAAATCCGGATGTGGTGTACGTGGCCGCGCTGGGGCATTTGTGGGGACCAAGCGTGGAGCGGGGCGTTTATAAAACGGCGGACGGCGGAAAAACGTGGGGGCAGGCGCTAAAAATTAATGAGGATACCGGCGTAAGCGACATCGCCATGGATCCGGAAAGCCCCGACACATTGTACGCCGCGGCATATGAACGGCGGCGCACACCGTACGGATTCAATGGAGGCGGGCCGGACAGCGGGATTTACAAAACCACGGACGGCGGCGCGACGTGGAAGAAATTGACGAAGGGTCTGCCTTATGAAAACGGCGGGGAAACGGGACGCATTGGGCTGGATATCTATCGCAAGGACCCGAACATCGTTTACGCGCTGGTGCAGCACGAGAAGGGCGGCATCTTCCGCAGCGAAGACAAGGGCGAGACATGGAAAAAAATGAGCGATACCAATCCGCGGCCGTCGTATTACAGCCAGGTGCGGGTGGATCCCAATAACGACCTGCGAATCTGGGCGCTGGGAGCGTCCATGTATTATTCCGAGGACGGCGGGAAGAAATTTTCGACGGACCGCGTGAAGAGCATTCACGGCGATTTTCACGCGATGTGGATCGATCCCCGGGATTCGAACCACGTCATCACGGGTTCGGATGGAGGAATTCACTGGAGCTACGACAACGGGAAGAGCTGGGACTTCATCAACACGATCGCAATCGGGCAGTTCTACGAATTGGGGCTGGACAACCAGAAACCCTACAACATCTGCGGGGGATTGCAGGATAACGGAAGCTGGTGCGGGCCGAGCAACTCCTTGAGCCGCGACGGAATTGTGAACGAAGACTGGCAAGTGGTTCATGGGGCGGACGGATTTTACGTGCAGATCGACCCCGTGGAGCCGTGGATTGTGTACGCCGAGGGGCAGGATGGCAACATCGACCGGCGCGATTTGCGGACGGGGCAGCAACGCGCGATCCGGCCGGAGGCGAAGGCCGGGGAGCCGCACTATCGCTTCCAGTGGAATTCCCCGGTGGCGATTTCCGCGCACGACCACAAGACGATTTATTACGGCGGAAATTACCTCTTCAAGTCTACAGACCGCGGCGACAGTTGGACGCGGCTGAGCGGCGACTTGACGACGGGGGTGGACCGCAACAAGCTGCAGATTTTCGGCAAGACACCGGATAAGAACACGCTTTCGCGGCACGACGGCGTGGAGGAATATCCCACGATCACGACACTGAGCGAATCGCCGGTGGCGCCGAATGTTCTGTGGGCGGGGACCGACGATGGCAACTTGCAGGTAACGCGGGACGGCGGAAAGAGCTGGAAAAACGTGGCCTCGCGCGTGCCCGGAGTTTCGAAGGGGGCCTACGTAAGCCGGGTGGTCGCTTCGAAATACGCGGAAGGAACGGCGTACGCTTCCTTCGACGGGCATCGCAGCGACGACTACAACATTTACATTTTCCTGACGACGGACTACGGCGAAAACTGGAAAGCGATTCACAGCGGGATTCCCGAATCAGCCGGGAGCGTGCACGTGGTGCGCGAGCATCCGCGGAACCCGAATTTGTTGTTTGCCGGGACGGAGTTCGGGCTGTGGGTGTCGTGGGACCGCGGCGCGAACTGGACCACGTTTAAGAATAATTTTCCGACGGTGCCGGTGGACGACATTGAAATTCAAGCGCGGGAAAACGACTTGGTGCTGGGAACGCACGGCCGTTCCATCTGGATTTTCGACGATTTGACACCCGTAGAGAAATTTGATGCCGGCGTGGCTGCGTCGGGCTTCACGTTTTTTGCACCGCGGATGGCGACGACCTGGCACCTGCGCAACCGGCGCTGGAGCGCGGGGCAGAAGATGTTCGCGGGAAAGAACCCGCCCTACGGCGCGATTTTGAATTATTACCTGAAGGAAGCAGTTCCACCGGAAGCGCCGAAGACGGACAAGGATGATAAAGACAAATCTGCACCGGACGAGAAGGCAAAGGCAGCGGGCGCTGCAAGAAAAGAAGGCAAGGTGAAGATCAGCGTCTTCAACAAAGACGGCAATCTGATCCGTGAATTCGACGGGCCGGGAGCTGCGGGAGTGAACCGCACCAACTGGGACCTGCGTTGGAGTTCACCGGCGGAGCCCACTGCGGAACAACTCGAAGCGATTGCGGCGGGATACGACTTTGGCCCGCGCGGCCCGCTTGTCGAGCCGGGCGAATACACCTTGAAGATTAAAGCGGGAGAGAAATCGGCCGAGCAGAAAGTCGTTGTGGAAGAGGATTCCCGCGTCACGATCTCCGAAGCCGATCGCGCGGCGCGGCGAGCAGCGATCGAGCTGCTGTACGCGATGGCGAAGACTACGGACAAAGACCGCAAAACCATCGAGGGAATCAAGGAAGCATTGAAGGCAGCGCGGGAGCAGTGGAAGAAGGACGCGGGCAAGCCGAACGCCACGAAGATTCCGGAGGAGATCCAGAAAGCGACGGACGAGCTGCAGAAGAAAGTTGACGCAGTGGCCGAGAAGTTTGTTCGCGAGCGGGAAGGATTGGGTAATGCCGGACCACCGTTCGAATGGAAGCCCGATCCACTGCCAGGGCAAGCCCAAAATCTGCTGCAGGACCTGGATGGTTTCGTTGCTGCCCCGGACAGCCAGCAAAAAGAAAAATTGGCGGAGCTGACGCCGCTGGTGAGTGAGGCTTCCTCACAGGTAAAGAAAATCGCCGAAGAGGAACTGCCGGCGCTCAATAAAAAGATGAATGACGCGGGCATTCCGCATATCGTTCCGGCAGCGACGCCACAGCGCCGGGACGACGAAGACAAAGAAGATTCAGATGGATGATGCAGGCTATTGCCTGCTGTGAAACGACGGAAAAAAGAGCGCGCCGACGGCGACGCATCGCAGCCTGCTATTTTGCTTCCGCCTTGGCATGGCCACTGCGATACCACTCGAACGTGCGGCGGAGGCCTTCCTCGAAACTCACTTGCGGGTCATAGCCGAGAATTTCGCGCGCCCGTGTGATGTCCGCCTGTGAATCGCGGATGTCTCCGTCACGCGGCGGGTCGTGCTTGGCTGCGAGCCGTTTGCCTGAAATCTTGCAAAGAAGCTCGACGGTTTGGTTCAAGGAGAAACGCCCGCCCGTACCGACATTGAAAACCTTGCCCGAAACATTTGGCGCTTCGCAAGCGAGCAAATTGGCCTGCACGGCGTTTTCCACGAATGTGAAATCGCGGGTCTGCTCGCCGTCGCCGAAGATCACGGGCTGTATATCATCGAGGAAGGCCGTGCAGAATTTTGCGAGCACGCCGGAGTAGGGGGAAGCTGGATCCTGCCGGGGCCCGAAAATATTGAAATAGCGCAGCGAAACGTTTTCGAGGCCGTAAACCCGGCCAAACGTCTGTGCGTATAGCTCGCCGACATATTTCGTGACGCCGTAAGGCGAAATGGGCTCCGGCTGCATGGTTTCGACCTTGGGCAGGGTGGGCGTCTCCCCATAAGCAGAAGAGGAAGCGGCGAGGACCACGCGCTTGACCTTGGCGTCGCGGGCGGCGACGAGGACGTTAAGCGTGCCGTCGACATTGATGCGATTGGTTTCAATGGGGTCTTTTACCGAACGGGGCACGGAGGTGCGCGCCGCAAGATGCAGAACGCATTCGGCTTCGTGAACGGCTTTGCGCACCGCTTCGAGGTCCGTGATGCTCCCTTTAATAAACGAAATTTTGTTGCGGGATTCCGCCAAATTTTCTTCCTTGCCGGAAGAAAGATCGTCCAACACGACCACGCTATGCCCGCGGCGCACAAGTTCGTCAACGGTATTTGAGCCGATAAAGCCGGCGCCGCCTGTCAACAAAAAACGCATGCGGAAAATCCTCCTCGATCCACGCCGCCGGGCCACGGCGTGCGGCTGCGACAATTGCCGCAGGTTCTGGAAAGACGAGCGCCCCTCGTTTTGGTACGCTCAAAGTTGGGCCGGGCTGCCGCGACCGGAGCCGCGAGCCCGGCACGACCGCGTATTGTACGACGGAATACGGATACGCAAAGGTTCGATCCGATGGAAGGTCGCATAAAAAGCATGAGCTATCTGAAGAATACCGGAATCGCCGCCTTGACGGCACTGCTGTGCGGCGGTGCCGCGTTTTTCTGGCTGCACAATCGGGCGGCGCGAACACAGGCTGAATCAGCACACTCCAGCGCCTTGGATGCAAAAGTGATGAATACTCCAAGAGCCAGCAGTTCAGCAAACGATATCAAGTCATCGCATTCCGGGGATAAAGCCGCCGAGCCGAAAAAGACTTCAGGGGAGAAGGATGCGGAAGGACCGCTGCGGGCCGGCGAAGCCCTGGAATTTACGGCGAACGTGGCTAAATTGAATAATGTTGCGAACCTGCGCGTGCGTGTTGCGGAGCGGCGAAATTTCCTGGGAAAGAACGCCTGGCACTTTCAGGCATTTGCTCACACAGAGAATCCCCTGCGTATGGTGTTTGCGCTTGATGATCAGTTTGACTCTTACAGCGATGCCGGCATGTTCACGAGCTTGCAATACGAAATGCGCCTGGACGAGCGGGGACAGAAAGTGCAATCGCTGCAGCGGATGAGCACGGCGGGCAAGGACCCCGCACCAGCAGACGCGACGGCGGCCGTGGTGCCGCCGGGAACGCGCGATCCGCTGGGCATGCTGGAGTATCTCCGGAGCGTCGATTGGGCGAAGACTCCGGAAGTACGCAGCCCTGTCTACGACGGGCAAAAACTTTACGACGTGCGCGCGAGCCTCGCCGGAGGATTCGAAAAAGTGGCGGTGCCTGCAGGGAGCTACACGGCCTCAAAGATCGAGCTGCGCGTTTTCGAAAATGGCACGGAAATGAAAGACTCACACTTTTTTTTGTACCTAGCCAACACGCCGACGCGCACGCCCGTGCTCTTGGAAGCGCAGCTGCCGTTCGCGAACGCCAGGGTGGAGCTGCTGCGCGCGCAATAGCACGGGCAAGCAACGGCGAGAAAGCCTTCTGCGTTGACGGCCTCGACTAATTCTTTTGAACTACAAAGTTTGCTGCGGGGACGTTTCTCTGGCAGACGGCGAACTACCTCGGTGCGCGGCTCAATCGAGGCCTAGCAGAGAACGATCCTGTCGCGATGGCGAATCACGCGGCGAGTGGCATTGCGCGTGTCTACGACCAGCTTCGACGCGTCGACGATGGCCGCGTAATCGTAACTGGAATGATCGGTTGCAATGACCACGCCATCGTAGCTGCCGAGAGTGTGAGAATTGAGGGATACGGACTTCATCTTTTCGTAATTGTAGTGCCGCATCTTGTGAAGCTGCGGAAAATAGGGATCGTTATAGTCCAGCTGTGCGCCGCGCTGCTGAAGGATTTGCATAATCTTTAGGGTAGGAGATTCGCGCAGGTCGTCGACGTCTTTCTTGTAGGCCACGCCGAGGATTAGCAGCTTCGAACCCTTGAGGCTCTTTTTGTGATTGTTGAGGGCCGCGGCGATCGCGTCAACAACATGATAGGGCATCGCGGTATTCACTTCACCGGCCAGCTCGATGAATCGCGTGGAGAAATCGTACTCCCGCGCCTTCCATGAGAGATAAAAGGGATCAACGGGAATGCAGTGGCCGCCGAGACCAGGGCCGGGGTAGAAAGGCATGAAGCCGAACGGCTTGGTGGCAGCCGCATCGATTACTTCCCAGATGTCGATGTTCATGCGCAGGCTGAGCATTTTCAGCTCGTTCACCATCGCGATGTTGACGCAGCGGAAAATATTTTCGAGCAGCTTGGTCATTTCCGCGGCGCGGGTGGAGCTGACAGGCACGACACGGGCCACCACCTGCGCGTAAAGCGACTGAGCAGCGCGGCCGCTGGGGGGGTTGATGCCCCCGACGACCTTGGGAATCTGAGCGAGGCCGAACTGCTTGTTTCCCGGATCTTCACGTTCCGGTGAAAACGCCAGGAAGAAATCGCAGGGGAAATTTTCGTTATCCGGGCCGGAGGCGACGGGGCAGCGCAGGCCGCTCTTTTCCAGGATGGGGAGAACCAGTTCCTCGGTCGTGCCCGGGTAGGTCGTCGATTCAAGCACTACCAGCTGGCCCTTCTGCAGGTGAGGCTGAATTGATATTACCGTCTGCTCAACGTAGCTGAGATCCGGCTCCCGGCGTTCATCAAGAGGTGTGGGCACGCAAATGAGGATGGCGTCTGCCTCTTTGAGGCGCGCGAAATCCGTGGTGGCGCTGAAATGACGGCTGTTAACATACTGCTGAATTTTGGTCTGGGGGATATGCTCGATATAGGACTTGCCTGCATTCAGCGATGCAACCTTTCCCGGATCGGTGTCAAACCCCGTGACTTTGTGGCCCGCTTCCGCAAAGCGCAGCGCCAGCGGGAGGCCCACGTAACCGCAGCCAATGATCGCGACCTTCAGCTGGGCGCCCTTGAAAAACTCGGGTTTCCGGTCAATCGCCATGAGTTGCGTCACGCTCCTCGTAGTTCTTGGGGATATTGCAAGTCACACGCCGATGAGACAATGACGTTCCAATATAGCAGGGTTTTGCGCGCAGACAGAAATGGCTGGGGCTGTGTGTTTTGTCGTGTTCCTGCGTAGCAGAGGTTGCCTCCGACGTTAAGACGCGAGAAAATGATATGCACTTCGTGAGGGGGCGGATTCCGCTCCCTGGCGCTATTCATCAATGGTCCTTGAAATCCTGCTACTTGGATTCGGCGTAGGCGTGCTCGTGGGGCTGCTGGGCATCGGCGGCGGTGTGGTACTTGTCCCGGCGATGGTCTACCTGTTCCGGATGGATCAGCACATGGCGCAGGGAACATCGCTCTTTGTTCTGCTGCCGCCCCTCGGGCTTGGGGCGTTGATTGCTTACTGGAAACGCGGCCAGGTGGACTTGCGCGCGGGTATTTTGTGCGCTCTGGGGATGTTGATCGGTGGATACCTCGGTAGCCTAGTCGCGATCCCGCTTACGTCGCGGAATCTAAAAGGCCTCTTTGGCTGCTTCCTCATGCTCCTCGCGTTCATGCTTTGGAGAAAGACGCGTCGGAACAGTTACTCGCCAACCTTGGTAGCCGGGGAGGAAACCGGTGGGTGAAGGAGCAGCGCGCAACGCGGGGATTTTTGCCGCGGCCTGCCTTACCGGGTTCGCTGCTGGATTATTTGGAGTTGGGGGAGGAGGGCTGCTCGTGCCGCTCCTTGGGCTATTGTTTGCGTTTGATCAACACCGCGCGCAGGGGACCAGCTTGGTTGCGTTGATTCCTCCCACGGGTTTGCTGGCCTTCCTCACGTATGCGAAGGCGGGCTACGTTTCCTGGCTCACCGGCTGGCTCTTGATCCCCGGGATCTTTGCGGGGGGCATTTTGGGCGGGGTCCTCGCGAAGCGCATCAAGCCGTTGCGCATGCAGCAGATTTTTGCCGGGATGCTGTTTGCGCTGGGAGCTTGGCAGGCGATCACCGCGTGGTGGGGCTGAGGAGATCGCCAAAGATTATGGTCGATTTGCACTGTCACATTCTGCCTGGGCTCGATGACGGACCGAAATCGATGGACGAATCCATTGCCATGGCGGAGTCCGCGATTGCAGAAGGAATCACCCATGTTGTCGCCACACCGCACGCCAACAGCGTATTCACCTTCGACTTTGACCGCGCCCGGAAACTGCGAAACGAATTGCAGGAACTCGTCGGCGGACGGCTGAAGCTTGCGACGGGTTGCGATTTTCACATGGACCCGGAAAACCTGGCGGCGCTGAAGGAAGATGCGCCACGCTTCTGCATCAACCAGCGGGATTACTTGCTCGTGGAATTCAACGAAATCTCCATTCCGCCGGCGATGGACCAAACACTGCATGAGCTTCGGCTGGCGGGTTTGCATCCTGTGATCACGCATCCCGAGCGCAACGCCATTTTGCGCGCGCAGCCGGAGCGACTGGCGAAATGGCTGCGGCTGGGATGTTACGCGCAGGTGACGGGCGGATCCCTTACAGGGGGATTTGGGACCAGTGCGCAGCAGGACGCGCTCTCCTGGGTCGGATTGGGCTGGATCCATTTCGTTTCGAGCGACGCGCACAACACGCGAGGCCGTCCGCTGAAGCTGAAGCCTGCTTACGATGTGGTAGACAAAAAGTTTGGCGAAGAAAAAGCCCGCGCGCTATTCGTTGAAAATCCTCTGGCTGCGTTTGAAGGGCGCTCGTTGCCCCACGTTCCCGAGGTGCCGGACGAGATAACGCGGCCACGGCGGAAACGCTTTTTTTTCTTCTAACTCGGACAAGCCGCTTGAGCCGGAATCAAGGAGGGTCTCCCGGGCCAAGGCATATAGTTAATCCGAGAGAAATCAAGCACGGTCTTTCTTGGTCTGTATGGCCAAGCGACGGCTCGGAGGCTAAACTCTAGCCGCTAATTATCGGGAGGGCGCATGCGCGCAGTGGTGACTGGCGGAGCAGGATTCCTCGGTTCGCATTTATGCGACCGATTGATTTCTGAGGGCTGGGACGTTCTGGCGATAGATAATCTTGTCACCGGGGTGGAGTCAAACGTCGGACACCTCTTGAAGCATCCGAAATTCCGAATCGTGCGCGCGGACGTTTCGAAATACATCGATGTACCGGGGCCGGTGGACTACGTATTGCATTTTGCATCTCCGGCGAGTCCCGTGGATTACCTAAAACTCCCGATCCAAACGTTGAAGGTCGGGGCGCTCGGCACGCACAACGCACTGGGTCTGGCATTTGCGAAAAAAGCCAAGTTTTTTCTCGCCTCTACCAGCGAATGCTACGGCGATCCGGAAACGTCTCCGCAAAGCGAGCAGTACTGGGGGCATGTGAACCCGATTGGACCGCGCGGGGTGTATGACGAAGCGAAGCGGTTTGCCGAAGCCATGACGATGGCCTACCACCGCTATCACGGCGTGGACACGCGCATCGTGCGGATTTTCAATACCTACGGCCCACGGATGCGGCTGAACGACGGGCGCGCGCTGCCCAATTTCGTATACCAGGCGCTGACGGGCCAGCCGCTCACGGTATACGGCGATGGGAAGCAGACACGAAGCTTCTGCTACGTGTCCGACCTGATCGAAGGAATCTACCGGCTGATGCAATCCGACGAACACTTGCCGGTGAATATTGGCAACCCGCAGGAGATTACGATCTTGGAGTTTGCCGAGCGCGTCCGGACAAACTTCGAAAATGCCCCGGCCATCGTCTTCGAAGCGCTTCCGCAAGATGACCCGAAACGGCGCTGCCCGGACATTACGAAGGCGAGACGCCTTCTAAGATGGGAGCCGCGGGTGTCTCTGGAGGAGGGTTTACGCCTGACGCTCGCGTACTTCAGAGAGCAGTTCGCGAAGGAAAAAGTCGTTCGCGCCTAGATAGAGGAGCGAAACACTCGCGCGGTTTCGCGCAAAGCTTTACTCTCTTCCAAAGGAATAATATTCGAATCCCAGCTCCCGCATCCGCTGCGGCCGGTACAAGTTCCGGCCATCGATCACCAGTTTTCGCGCCATGAGTTTTCCCGCGCGTTCCCAGTCCAGTGTGCGGAAAGTTTCCCATTCGGTGCAAACCAGAGCCGCGTCGGCATCGCGGAGCGCTTCGTAGGGATCCTCGTGATAGACGGCCTGAGGAAACATGGCTTTGGTTCTGGCGATTGCCTCGGGGTCGCTGGCATGAACCTGTGCACCTTCATTGAGAAGCCGCTTCAGGACTTCCAGAGCGGGGGCGAAACGGATGTCATCGGTATTGGCCTTAAAGGCGAGGCCCAGCATCGCCAGGCGTTTGCCCTTGACGACCCATAAAGCCTTGCTGATTTTTTCATGGTAGCGGTTGATGCGCTGCTTGTTGACGCGCTCCGCAGCTTTGAGGATTTCGAAATCCACTCCAACAGAGGCGGAAAGATGGATGAACGCTTGAATATCCTTGGGAAAGCAAAAGCCTCCAAAACCCAGGCCGGCGCTCAGGAATTGCGTCCCGATGCGCGGATCGAGGCCCATTGCGTGCGTGACCTCCTCGACGTCCGCGCCGATTTTCTCGCAGAGATCGGCGATGACGTTGGCGTAGCTGATCTTCAAGGCGAGAAAAGAGTTGGAGGCGTGCTTGATCAGCTCGGCGCTGTTGATTGTCGTGACCAGAAACTTTCCTTCGTGTCCCGGAGGACATTTCCCGTGATGGACCGGGCAATGAAAGCGGTGTTCGAGGATAGGGCGGTAAATTTCCCGCAAATCGGCGGCTGAGGACTCCTCTTCCACGCCAACCACAATTCTGTCAGGATGGAAAAAATCCTCGACAGCGGTACCTTCGCGGAGAAACTCCGGGTTCGAGGCCACGCGAAACATGAGATTGCCGCTGGGGGTGTAGGCTGTCAGCGCGCGGCGCAGCTCGATTCCCGTGCGGGCGGGAACGGTGCTCTTTTCGATGACGAATTTCGGCGTGCGCGCTTCCGTCGCAATCTGCCGCGCAACATGGTCGATGGCAGAGAGGTCCGCGTCCCCGCTCTCTTTCGGCGGCGTGCCGACGCAAATAAAAATTGCCTCACCGCCGCGAATGGCCTCACCGGCGTCCGCCGTGAAAGAGATGCGTCCCGCTTTCCGCGCGGAAGCGAGAATCTGGTCAAGATGAGGCTCATAAATGGGCACGCGGCCGGCTTGAAGCTGCGTGATCCGTTCGCTGTCGATGTCCGTGCAAATTACCTGGTGTCCTGCTTCAGCGAGACACGCTCCCGTTACCAGGCCAACGTAGCCACAACCAATCACCGTGAGATGCAAGTGGGGTCCTCTGAGAACGGTTCAGGAGCCGAACGGCTGCTCTCCGAAGCGGAATATATCACTCTATTGTCACCGAATCATGGATGAGAAGAAAGCCGCAGATCGTCGAAATGTTTCAAATAGGTAGCCTAAGATGACGCACTCCCGCCGGGATACCTTGAATTATTCCCCATGAGCAATCCGCGCAAGCCCAGCAGGACAAGTCTTGGCTGCCGCCGAAAGACGTTCCAAAGCAGACGCATGGATTCGTCCCTGTTGACTTCGCCCAGGGATTGGCGCGTGGCCGCGTTGAGCAGATCCACGAGCTGGGAATAATCCTTCTGCTGAAAATGATGAAGCGCGCGCCGGATGAGCCAGTGAGTGCCGAGTTCCCGGCGCAAGGCCGAAAGCTCCGGGCTGTGGCCATTCCGGAGGATGGCATCGGCGACGCCGCGCGCGCCCCGAAAGCCGGTCACGATCCCACCGATGGTCGAAACTTTGACTTGAGCCGCTGCGTCTCCGACGAGGAACACGTCGCCATTCCCTACTCGTCTTTGCACGGGCACCCATCGCCGGTAAACCGGAATGCGAGCGCCCTGCCATTCCAACGGCTCCATCTGTTTTTTTTCAAGAAAGCGCGCGATACACCGCGACGTGTCCCTGCCGTCCACGCCGATTATCCCCAGCGCGCCGCGCTCCGCGGATTCCGGAATCAGCCAGTAGAAATACGGCGTGTCGTCCGGCACGAACCACACGCGCGTCGTATCCGGAGGGCAATCTTTCGGAAGCTTCACGATCGCCTGGACAAGCGGCACAGTTTCGATGGGCGGCCAGCCCGCCATGCGCGCCACCCGGCTTGCGGCACCATCGGCGCCCACCACACTGCCGGCATGCAACTCTTCGCGACGCCCGGCCGTTTCGACTTCCAACCTCAGACCCCGTGAGTTCGGGCTCAGCCCGAGAAAGCGCGTGTCGAAGGAAAGCTGCGCTCCGGCCTGGCGCGCATCCTGCGCCAAAGCAGGAATCAAGCGCGAACGCTCGACGATAAGGTCTGGCCTCGTGAGCGCCACTTGCGCCGAGCGTCCGTCGGTGAAAAGTTCAAAACGCCGAATCTCATTCACAATGCTTGCGGAAGAAGAGGCGCCAAGCTGGTGCCGGAAACGGTCCGTAACGATGAGTGTGCGGCGGGCGGGATCGAGTTCGGACATCGATTCTAGAATGCGAACGCTCCGACCGGCACGCGCCAGAGTTGCGGCGGTGTATAAACCTGCGGCGGATCCCCCGACCACTACGACCTCACCACTGTCGTGGCCGCGCCCGGGCCTCTGTTTCACGGTTCGCACGATTTCTTTTTGTCCTAGTCGCACGGGCTTCCTGAAACCTGGCTGTTCATGGGTTCCCGCGATACATGAAAATAGCAGTACTTCTTGCCTGCCCCGTTGGGGACTGTATTACAAGGGGTGAGACGGCGTTGGTAAGTATAACGAATCCGAGACTGAGGACAAGCGCGAAGGCTGCGCTATGCGCTGCGGGCGGTGCGCCGGAAGTTACGCGGTAAGTTTCCGCGCGAACTGCACAGATTCAATGCGAAGTTCGGGGTTCGCGGCCCTGACGTTCGAAAGGCACACGTTCGAGCAAGCCAACGCCTGCGAGAACGACGGCCGCGGTCACAATGGAAGTGAGCGCTGCACCACGCGTCGAGAGATAGTTGACGAGAAGTGCCGCGCTGCCACTCGCTGCGCCGAGAATGTAGAGCCCGATTACAGCCCCGCGCTGTCCGAGCCCGAGGTTGGCAAGGCGATGCGCAATGTGATCCTTGCCCGGTGAGGCGAATGGCAGGAGCCGGCGGCGAGAGCGCGAGATCGTCACCAGCGTCGTATCGAAAATGGCCACCCCAAGTATCAGAAGTGGCGCAAGCCATCCAGCGAGAGCGCTGGCATTCTCGAGCCGGAGCTTGAGAGCCAGTGTGGCCATCAGGAATCCGAGGAACATCGCGCCGCCGTCGCCCATAAAAATCTTTGCGGGTTTGAAATTCCAGCGCAGGAAGCCCGTCGCGGCTCCAAGAATTGCGGCAGCCAGCGTCGTGACCCAAGTTTGGCCGTTCAAATAAGCGAGTGTGGCAAAAAAAATCGAGGCCATCGCCGCAACGCCGGCGCATAAGCCATCCATGTGATCGAGGATGCTGAAGGATGCGGTGATGCCCACGAGCCAAAGCACCGTGAGCCCGGCATCGAGCAAATAGCCAAGATGTCCGGCGACAAACAAGCTGAAGACCCGGGCATGAATTCCGCTTGCGAGCAAAATGCCAGCGGCCAGCGGCATGCCGGCGAATAGCTTGATTTGATGATGCAACCAGCCGCGGTCGTCAAGGAAGCCCACCAGGGCGACCAGGGTCGCGCCGGTTACGATTCCCGCGCTCTGGGCGCGTGCGTGCCCGTCGAATACAAAGAGGATTGCCAGCATGACACCCGCGTACATCGCCAGTCCGCCAAGCAGCGGGATCGGCTGGAGATGCACCTTGCGGGGTCCCGGGAGATCCACCATCCCCACGCGCAAAGCCAGTGCGCGCACCGGCAGAGTCAGCATGAGCGATGAGAGCAAAGCAATGAAAAATGCCAGCAGGCCTGCGGCCATTCGTCCTCGTCTTTTTGGGGGCGACATTTCCGGCTGGAGCTGCAGGCCGGCGCCTAAAATAACTCTCGCGAGGTTGGGGCCCGGCTCCCAAGTCAAAAATGGCTGCCCCACGCAGCAACAACACCATACCGCGAACTTGCCGCCTTATCCCCCAAAAATTGCAGCAAGTTTCCGTGTCTGTAAACTGTCGCCGACAGCTGACAGACTTCTGTCAGACGTGCAAGCGTTTCGCCTCAAATTGTCTTCAACGCGGATCTGCTCGTACGGTTTCCTCTACGATCTTCAAGAATTTTTCATGCTCCTTCGCTCGATCATAGCCGGGTGCCGCGTCGCGTGCCGCCCGCGCCATTGTTTTCAGCTTGCCCGGGTCGGACACGAGAGCGCGAACCACCCTGACCAACTCCTCCGGCTTGTCCGGATCGGCCGATAAGCCGAACCCTCGCAGCGCGCCCAGGGATGCAACATCCGTCTCTCTTGGCGCGACGGCGATAATCGGGCGTCCCGCCGCGAGAATCGCGTACATCTTGCTCGGAACGACGACTCCTTCAAGGCCTCGCTTGATGGTAATCATGTGCGCATCGGGCGCGGCGAGGACGGAAGGAATCTTGCTTGGCGGGAAAAAAGGCAGGAACCGTACATTCGCTACGCCCTTCGCGTCGGCTTCCAGTTGCGCCCGCTGAGCACCATCGCCAACAAAGACAAAGCCCACGCCGTCCTCTTGAAGCTCGCGGGCCGCGGCAATCAGCGTTTCCCAAGCGCCGTAGAAGCCCAGGTTACCTGCGTGGAGCAATACAACGCGAAAATCACCGCGAATCGCGCGAATCACTTCCGGGTCGGCAGATGGTTGCGGAGTATCAGCGCCCGGGATTTCGGCGCCGTCGCGCACAACTACGATGCGAGCGGGGTCGACCCCCTTGGCAACAATGCGCGCGCGCATATCCTCGCCCAGCACGATTACTCGCGACGTATGCCGAAATGTCCAGCCATGCAGCGCTCGCCAGACACGCGTGAGAAGGCCCGGATTGACGATGGCGCCGCCCAGCGCCATGTCCGGATACAGGTCGCGGATGTTATAGACGAACGGCTTGCCTTTGACTCTCGCCAGGAATGCGCCAACGATGCCGAGGAACGGCGGGTCGGTCATGCTCACTACCACGTCGCATGATGTCAACAGCGCGCGCGCGGCCGCGAGCGCGGCGTAGCTGAGATAGTTCACCACGCGCCATTTCATTTGAAAGCGCGGGTAATCGGTCGACCCGATGCGCACGATGCGCACGCGGCCAGCTTGCTCCGTCTGCCACAGCCGCCAGGGACGCCTTTCTGGCGTGTCGTACGATGGCCGTCCGCATAGAACCGTCACATCGTGCCGCGCGGAGAGCGCTTGGACGACCGTCGCCGCCATCCTCGCCGTGGCTGAGGTGTCCGGTGGGTAGTAATGATTCAGCAGGAGAATCTTCATGCGGTCGAAGCTCGCGAATCACTGCTCACGGTTTCGTGACCAAAAAATCGCCCAGCACTAGCGCGTCCATTTGCGTGCGCAAAAAACAATCGAGCGCTTCTTCCGGCCGGCACACGATCGGCTCGTTGTCATTAAAGGAAGTGTTGAGCACGACGGGAACACCTGTGGCGTCACCGAAAGCGCGGATCAATTTCCAGTAGCGCGGATTGGCTTCACGCCTGACGGTTTGCAAGCGGCCGGTCCCGTCGACGTGCGTCGGCGCAGGAATCTGCTCGCGCTTTTCCGGCCGCACGGGATACGCAAGCGTCATGAACGGCGAGGGATGCGATTTTGTGAACCATTCGCCTGTGGCTTCCGCGAGGACGGAGGGCGCGAAAGGACGGAAGATTTCGCGGTGCTTGATTCGCCGGTTCAGAATCTCTTTCATCTCCGGACGCCGCGGGTCAGCGACGATGCTCCGGTTGCCGAGCGCTCGCGGACCCCATTCCGCCCGGCCCTGAAACCATCCAAGAATTTTCCCATCGGCGATGATTGTGGCGGAGCGGCGGACCAATTCTTCTTCCGGCAATTCGATTAGGGAATAGCCGCTGTTTGCAATGCTGCTCGCGCCGATCGCCTTGCGAATCTCCGCCGGTGTAAATCCCGGCCCCCAATAAGCGTGATCCATCACAAAAGACCGCGGCTTCCCAAGAATCTGGTGCCAGACATGAAAAGCAGCGCCGACGGAGAGCCCCGCATCTCCCGCGGCAGGTTGGACGTAAACCTCCTCGAATGGCGTCGCCTCGAAAATTTTTCCGTTGGCCACGCAATTGAACGCCACTCCGCCTGCCAGACATACGGCCTTCCGCCGCGTGCTTTCGGCAAGTTTCTTCAGCATGCCGAGATAGACTTCCTCAAGCCGCGTTTGCAGCGATGCTGCCAGGTTGCGGTGCCTCTGCTCCACGGGCTCTTGCGGCTGACGCACCGGGCCGAGCCGCCGCGGCATCTCGTCAGAAAAAAGCCTGCCGAGCGTGGGCGTTTTGCCGGCTTCGGCCCAGCTCATCTCCGGGCCGGTGCGGTGATGCGTGAAGTAGCCGAGTCCGAGCCGGAAACCGTTGCCCTTGGCTCGCTCATCAAACTTCACGATCTCCCGAAATGTGCTGAGTTGTTCCGGCTGGCCGTACGCTGCCAGGCCCATGACTTTGTATTCGTCGCCGAACTTCAGGAAACCGAGGTACTGAGTAACCGCGGTGTAGTAGAGGCCCAGCGAATGCGGGAACGCGATTGAGCCTTCCACGCGCAATTTTGCGCCATCGCCGGTCGCCCACATGGTGCTTGCAAAGTCGCCCAGGCCGTCGGCGGAGAGAACCGCGGCGCTTTCAAACGGCGAGACAAAAAATGTGCTTGCCAAATGTGCCTGGTGATGCTCGATGCGGTGGAATTGCGCGGCGATCTTTGCCGGATCGGCGTCGAATGCCCGGGCGAGCGCCTCACGCACCCCGGTGAATTTCGTCAGCACTTTCACGCGCTCGCGCGCGAAAGACGGCATGCGCAAAGCATAAAAAATCTTTGTGCCGAGCCGAGCGTAAGGATTCCGCGGCACGCCCACATGATCGATGTCCGCGAGCGTAAGCCCCGCTTCCCGCAGGCAATAGCGAATCGCTTGCGCGGGAAATCCCGCGGCGTATTTCACGCGATTGAAGCGTTCTTCTTCAACGGCGGCGATGAGCCGCCCGTCGCAGACGATCGCCGCCGATGCGTTCCCGTGGTACGCATTAATTCCAAGAATATTCATCGCGCGATGGGTCAGTGTACCTCAGGAAAATTGTTCAAGCGGCGAGATGGCGCCGGCACCACTCATTGAGTACATAGAGCGACCACGGCCGCGACCACGACGTTTTTCCCGCAAGAAACGATTCCCACACCGCCCGGACACCCGCTTCGTGCAAATGCGGCGCGAGCGAGGGAGCAGGATCGGCGAAGCTCGCCTCGAGCCGCGCGCGCAACACTCCACGCAGCCACTCTTCCCAGGGCAAGGTGAACGTCCGCTTGGGCTGCGCGAGAATCTCACGCGGCAGAAGTTCGCCGAGCGCTTCCACGAGCAGGGCCTTCTGCGCGCCCTTCCGGTAACGTGCTGCATCCGGCAGCGCGCTCACAAATTCAACCAGCGGCGTATCGAGCAGCGGCACTCGGACCTCGAGCGAAAGCGCCATGCTCACCGAATCGGTGTCGCGGAGAAGCGTGCCCGCCATATAAGTCCGCAGTTCCAGCCACGAAGTTGACTCGACTTGTTCAAGCTTGCGCGCCTCGTCCGCCGCCCGTTCCAGCCATCCCAGCCAGGTCGGCTCGAGCGTAACTCCGTCGGCACCCACCGTGCTCGGGCGGAATCGGGGTTCCGTCAACCGCGCCAATTCACCGGGAGGAAACAGCGTGCGCGTGAAATAGTAAGGGGAAGGCAGCGCATCGGGCACAGTCCACGCCGCCGCCACTTTCCTTCCCGCGTCTGGCGAGCTTCGCAGTGCGACCAGGTCGCCGAGAAGCTTGGCGGTGGCACGGCGCAATGATGCAGGCACGAACCGGGCAACTTGCATCAATCGCGCCACGCGTCGCGTAGCGGCGAACGTGCGATAGCCAGCGAAAATTTCATCGCCTCCAAGGCCCGAGAGAGCGACTTTCAGCCCCGCTTCGCGCGCCGCCCATGACACGAAATACGTATTGATCCCATCCATCGTCGGTTGATCGAGCGCCGCGAGCGCCTCGTCCAGCCGCGACATGGCAGCGCTGCTGTCCAGTGGAATCTCGCGGTGTTTTGTGCCGCATCGCTCGGCGACGATGCGGGACATCGCCGCTTCGTCGCACGGTGTCCCTGGAAACGTCAGCGTGAAACTTTGGATGCCTGCGCGAGCGCGCGCCGCCAATACCGCAATGGCGCTGGAGTCCAGGCCGCTGGAGAGAAAAAGCCCCACCGGAACATCGGCGACGAGATGTGCCTGAACCGCGTCTTCAAGCAGCGGCCGCAAGCGCCGTGCCGCCGCAGGGAGATCCTGCGGCTTCTTCAAGTCGCGCGCGGCAGGGCTATGCGCGGCGTCCCACCATGGCCGAGCGCGCGGAGTCCGCCGCCGCTCCGGCACTTGCAACACCATGTGATGCCCGGGCGGCAGGGAAAATACACCTTCCAGCAGCGTCACGGGTTCGGACACGCTGCCGAAGAGCAGATACGCCGTGAGCGCGTCTTGCGAGAGCCGCCTGGCCGCAATCCCCGAAGCAATCAGGGCGCGCACCTCAGACGCGAACGCGAAGCCCTCTGCGGTTTGCGTGTAATACAGCGGCTTGATGCCGAGTGGATCCCGCGCGAGGAACAGCAGTGGCGCGATTGCGTAGCGCCCGCGCAGGTCGAGCAGCGCGAACGCAAACATGCCCCGCAACTCTGTCAGGCAATCTTCCCCCCATTCCTCCCACGCGTGCACAAGTATTTCCGTGTCGGATTTCGTCAGAAAATGATGCCCGCAGAGCGCCAGCCGCTCGCGCAATTCACGGTAGTTGTACAGCTCGCCGTTGAACACTACGGCGACATCGCGTGCCTCATTCCAGATCGGCTGATGGCCGCCGGCCAGGTCGATGATGCTGAGCCGGCGAACGCCCAGCGCCAGGCCCACTGCTCGCGGATCCCCGGAGAGGAAGCCCTCATCGTCCGGACCACGATGGCGCATCGCGGCAGCCATAGCCCGGACACGCGCTTCGGCGTCAGCCGTGCGGGATACGAACGCGACGCCGCAGATGCCGCACACGCCGCTACTTAATCTCCGGAGGGTTAAAGAAAGCGGCGCCGGCGCGTAGAACGTACGGGAAGAAATGAAAGCGCAGGATTCGCAGCCGGTGACCAGCGTACCGAGCGAGAAACAGGCTGCTACCCCACCAAGCTCCGCTAAATATCCTGTGCCGCGTTGTTGGCAATGCGTTACCCCGCGTGCAGCGATTCTGCTACGGCGGGCTAGGACACCGCAAGCTTTCCATACAATTCTTCCATCTGACGGATTGGTTCTTCCCAGCCAAGCTGGGCGGCGACGACGCGGCAACCTGCAGCAAGCCGCGCGTGCAATTCGCGATCAGTTAGAACGCGAGCGAGCGCTTGCGACACTGCCTCGACCTCATGCGCCACCGCCAGCCCCGCGACATCCGCCAGCAACGGAGCGATGCCGCAGTCATGCGTCACGATCACCGGCGTGCCTGCCGCAACCGCTTCCGCCGCCGAATTGCCGAAGTTTTCGTTCTGTGACGGCAGCACGAAAACATCCGCATCGCGATAAGCCCCCCACTTGGATTTCCCGTAGAGTGGCCCGCAAAAGTGCACTCGTGGAGCCAGCTCAAGTTTTCCCGCCATCTGTTCCAGCCGCGACCTCATGCCGCTTTCGTCCGGCCCCGCAAACACCAGGTGCAGGTCGCTTCCCTCCGTCTGCCCGGTCAGGGCCGCGAAGGCCCGCAGCAGAAGGTCAGGGCTCTTCTTCTCCGAAAGACGCCCGAGAAAAAGAATGAGCTTCGCTTCCGGCGAAATTCCCTGCGCGGCGCGGAACACTCCGCGCTCGGGGAACTTCGCGGGTGGCTCAACTCCGTTTCGGCGCATCACGATTTTCTCGCGAAGGATGCCTCCAGACACCATTTCTGCGGCTTCCTGCTCAGACGTTGCAATGACTGCGCTGGCGCCCTCGAACAGAGACCTGCCGAAGACGGCGTGATACATCCGCTTCATCAGCAGGTTTCGCACAATGGGGACGAACATCCCGATGGGTTCGACAATGTAGGGCAGTTGGCGCGCCCGGCAGGCCGCGGCCACGGCGGGACCAATCAGATCGTACAAACCAAAAATGTGCACCACGTCGAAATTCTGGAGCCGCGCGCGGCAATAGCGCTTCACCGCGGGATTCCAGCTCGTGGCGCGATACTTCAGCCACGTTGGCAGGTAGATGGCCTGCACGCCGTTTTCCTCGCGCCGCATCCCAAAAGGAGAATGGTCTGCGCCGACTTGTTCGTTCTCGGCCGCCAAACGCCGTTCCAACCCCCAGTCCGCCGTCAGAACCGTCACTGCATGCCCCCGCCGCGCAAGTCCTTCGGACAATGCGCGCACTTTGGCAGGCGGTCCGCCAAATTCGAAAAAGGGTGAGTAGGTTTGCGTGACGTTCAGGATTCGCATTGCTCGCGGATGATCTTTTTCAGGGATTTTGCGAAGACGTTGAAGCGAAAATCGCGCTCCACCCGTTTGCGGCCGCGCGCACCCATTTCGCGCGCGTGCGCCGGGTCGGCCAGCAGCGTTTCGATGCAAGTAGCGAGTTGCACGGCGTCTCCGTGCTGAACCAGGTAGCCCGTAACCCCATCACGGATTACTTCCGGCGCACCGCCGTGCGTGCCGCCGATCACCGGCTTGCCCAGCGCCATCGCTTCCAGATAGACGAGGCCAAAGCCCTCGCCCCGGCTCGGCAGCGCAAACATTTCGCACGCGGCATAGCACGCCGCCAATTCCGCATAACTCAGCCCGCTCAAAAAATGGACATGGCGGCTAACGCCGCGCTCCTCCGACAAGTTCTCGAGCCAAGCACGGTCATCTCCCTCGCCCACCGCGACGAGTTGCAGTTCCGGCCATCGCGTGAGCAAGCGCGGCAGCGCGGTGATCAATGTGTCCATCCCTTTGTAGCGTTCGTTAGCGAGCCACCGGCCGACCGTGAGCACCACCCGCCCCGACGGAAAATTCGCCGGCAGCGCAGCCTGCACTGACAGCGTCAGCAGCGCTTCGAACTGCGGGTCCAGCGCCCAGGGCAACACCCGAATGCGCTCTCGCGCGACTTGCTGTTGCATGGCCACCTGGTCCGCGGTGTCCCGGCTCGGTGCGAGCACCACATTCGCGCGCCGCAGCGCGCGCCGCCTCATAGTGGATAATGGCTCCCAGACTTCCATCCCATGTGTGCTGACGATTGTCCTGAGCCGTGGCGAAACCATGCGCATGGCTTGCGCAATGGGCGCAAGGTTTGGGTGCCCCACAAGAACCAGCTTGGCCCGGCGCCGCGCCGCTCGCATGGCCGTTGCCATCAAACGCACCTTGCCACGCTCGCAGCCCGTAAATACAAATTCGCGCTCTCCTACCGACATGCGATGCAATTCCGGCGTGTCGTTCAGGCTAAGCAAGCGGCAATCCATTCCGTGGCCGGACGCAAATTCCGCGAGCACCGCCGCCATGTGGCGGCCGGCACGCTGCACCCCTCCGGGCGCGTCCAGCTCCGGGAACAGTCCAATGAGCACGCGCCGAGTCTGCCAACTGCGGCGCGCGAACGCAAGACAGCAATTCTCCGGATTGCTCCACTCTCAACCGCTGCGTTGCGCGAGGAGCTCGATTAGATCGGAGATGTGCTCAAGATAGATGTCCGCCGGATGCGCGGCGCGGTCGTGCATGCCGAAGCCGTAATTCACCGCCGCGGCCAGCGTGCCAGCGTTCCGCGCGGTCTGCACGTCCACTTCGGAATCGCCGATGAGCAATGCTTCCTGCGGTGCGGCGCCAAATTCGCGCAGGATGGTATTGGCGCCCAACGGATCGGGCTTTTTCGTTTCGAAACTATTGCCACCGTAGATCGCCCGAAAATAACGCTTCAGCCCCAGTTCATTGAGAATGCGGACGCTGATGCGCGCCGGCTTGTTCGTCAAAATCGCCATCGGCAGTTCGGCCAGCTCCTCGAGTGTTTCCGCTACGCCTGGATACGCGCGCGTCGTATCCATCTTGTGCTCCTCGTAATAGCTTAGGAAGAACTGCAATGCGCGCTTGTGCTCGTCTTCCGTGGCCCCTTCCCCCAGCGCTCGTCCAACCAACTGCGGCGCCCCTTGCCCGATGTACCCCGAAATCGTTTCTTCCCTTAGTTCCGCGCGGCCCATCTCGCGCAGCATGACGTTGACGGAACAGATCAGGTCACGCTGGGAGTCGATCAGCGTGCCATCCAGATCGAAAATCAACGCGCGCACGGGAGGAAGTTTTGGCGTGCCCATGAATCATCTATTCTAATATGACCGGAGTTTTCAACAGACCGCAATCATCCGTCAAGAATCAACCGCCATGCTCTTTCCGGAATCGTCCCGAGTTCACGTAAACTAGAGGGCTTCGCGCGTGGCACAAATCATCACCGGAGATTTCATGGCCCAGGTCCATCCTTTTCGCGCTTACCGCTACAATCCGGCACGCGCGCCGTTCGACCGTGTCCTGACGCAGCCCTACGACAAAATTCCGCCCGCGATGCAGGAAAAATATTACGCCGCCGACCCGCACAACCTCATCGTCATCGAAAAGGGCCGCGTCTTTCCGGACGATTCTCCCCAAAACAACGTCTACACGCGCGCCGCTGCGGCGCTTGAAAACTGGATTCGCGACAGCATCCTCGTGCGGGACCCCGCGCCTTCCTTTTACGCCTACACCCAGGAATTTACAGTTCCGGGCACGGACGAGCGCCGCACGCGCCGCGGCTTCATCGGCGCGGGAAAACTCGAGGATTATTCAGCCGGCATCATCTTCCGCCACGAGCAGACTCTCTCCGGACCGAAAGCCGATCGCCTCGAGCTCCTCCGCCACACCCGCGCGCACACCGGACAGCTTTTTCTGCTCTATTCCGATCCACAAAAGCGCGTTGACGCAATTCTCGCGGAAGCCGAGGCCGCCGCTGCGCCCGCAACGGAAATCCGCGACGAGTACGGCGTCATCCATCGTCTTTGGGTCATCGCCGAGCCGCAGCGGGTGGCCGCCATCCAGCAGGCCATGACCGAACAGAAGCTGGTCATTGCCGATGGCCACCACCGTTACGAAACCGCGCTGAATTACCGCAACGAATGCCGCGCGCGAGCTGGCGGCAACAATCCCGACGCTCCCTACGAACGCGCCATGATGACCTTCATCCATACCCGCAGCGAAGGTTTGACGATTCTGCCCACGCACCGTGTCGCCGCCGACGTCCACGATTTTTCCTGGCCCGCTGTACGCCGCCACCTGGAGCCCTGGTTTTCCACGGAAGTCTTCTCTTTTCCGGACGGCACAAGGAAAATCGAAGGGCGCGAAAAATTTCTAAAATCCCTCGCGGCCGCGCGAACGAAACGAGCCATCGGCGTTTACCCGGCAGCACCACCGCAACAGCGCGCTTTTTATTTACTGACGTTGCGTCCCGGCGTCGACCTCGCGCAGCTCCTGCCGCACGTTTCGCCTCTCCAGCGCGAGCTGGACGTTGTGCTCCTCCACGAGGGCATCCTCGAGCCGGCCCTGGGCATCACCCCGCAAGCCGTGACCTCGGAAGCCAATCTGACCTACGAGCGCGAAGCGTCCGCCGCACTTGACGCGGTCGACCGCGGCGCAGCGCAAATTGCATTCCTGTTGAACCCCGCGGACGTTGAACAGGTGATGCGCATCGCAACCGCCGGCGAAGTGATGCCGCAAAAGTCCACCGACTTTTATCCCAAGCTCCTCAGCGGCATAGCCGTTTACCGCATCGAGTGACAACGGTCGAGCACAAAATGAAAAGGGCACCCGCCGCGGCGAGTGCCCTTCTACAAAAATCTTTCTCTGTTAAACGCAGCCGCGTTTACTTCTTCGAAAAGCTCGCCACCGCCGCCGCTTCGGTATCGAACACTTCGAACACCGTCAGCAGCTTCGTGATTTGCAGCACTTCCTGGAACTTCGACCCCAGGTGGCACAGCCTCAGCGATGCGCCCTGCGACTTCGCGCTATGATGCGAGGCCACCAGCGTGCCGAGTCCCGCGCTGTCGATAAACGTGATGTTATCCATGTTCAGCACAATGTTTTTCTTCCCTTCGGCAAGAAAGCTCTTCACCTTTTCCCGCAGCGCGTTGCTCTCCTCGCCGAGCACAATCCGGCCGTTCAGCGCCACCACGGACACGCCGTCCACTTCGCGGTTCGTCATCTTCAATGCCACGTTAGTTTCCTCCTCATCGGAAAGCGGTTCCGGCGGCAACCTGGGCCGGGCCCGCAAAGTTTATCAGTAATAATCCGCGCAGGACATGTAATAGCCGCAGACCCCACAAATCAACTTGCACCGCCGTGATTCCAGCCGCTGCGAGCAGACGGGACAATACCGCGAAGCATCTTCGTTCCCGGTGGCCATCGAGCGGCTGGGCTTCTCCTGCGCAGCCTTCCCAGACACCGCTTCCACCGGTTCCATACTTACCGGAACAACCCCCCGCTTCGCGCCATGTTTCACGGCCCGATGGTTATAGCATATCCCCCCTGCAAGGGGAAAGCATGGCGGTGGCCGCCCGCCCCTTCAAGGGCTTCCACTTTTCCCTCCGGGCGCAGCGCCACAACCGGAGGGCGCGACATTGCATCCCCCACCTCCAACTCTGCCTTTTTGCCCGATCCTTGGGCAGACTACTTCACCAGCGCAATCTCAAATTCCACTTTGACTTCATCTTTAACTTTGACCGTGCCGCCCGCCACGGTCACCGGCTTGATTCCAAACTCGGTCTGTTTCAGCGCCGCGGTTCCCCGGTAAACGCCATCTTTCAAGCTCACGTCAACCGTCACCGGATGACTCTGCCCGTGCAAATCCAAAGCCCCATGCACTACCCAGTGGTCCGTCCCCTTCGCTTCGACCTCAGTAGACTGAAAATGAATCTCTGCAAAGTGTTCCGTGTCCAGAACCTGAGGGCCCAGCATCTTCTTTTGGACTTCTGCCCGCGTGTCCGCGGACGCTTCGGGGTCGAGCACGCTCATCTTGCGCGCGTCCACGCGCAGTTCCACCGAAGGTTTGCCCGCTTCGGTCACTTTACCGGATTCGATCGGCGCCTCTATTTCATGATTGTGCGCAAATGCCGAAAAAAAGCCGCTCTTCAAAACGCGCACTTTCAGCGACGAATGTGCGCTGTCAATCGCCCGCGGCTCGGTCCCGGCCGCGCCAGCCCACGTGAAACATCCCAGAGCCGCCAGCCCGGCAAAGATCGCTTTCGAGATCTTATTCATTGGTTTCTCCGCGCTCCACAATTCTGATGCCCAAACGCCGTGCATCGTTGCTGCCCTCCCGCTAGATGGCCTTCGCGGCGACAAATTCTAACAAAGCGGGCATCAACTCCCTTTCTTCCAATCTTTCACTCGCTCCGAATCTTGCAAATCTTTCAATGTTTCAGCAGGACTGCCCTTCGCCCAGCAACTTCCGGTATACTTTGGTTTCCGCGAGAGAACTACAATTTTGCCAAAACTTCGCATTTCCATCGTGCAGTACCTCAACACCGCTCCGTTGGTCTGGGGCTTCACCAACGGCCCTCTCCACGGCAAGTACGACCTGTCTTTCACCGTGCCATCGCTTTGCGCCGAAGCGCTCCGCAGCGGTGCGGCGGACATCGCCATCATTCCCGCCATCGAATATCAGCGCATCAGCAACTTGGCCGTCTTGCCTGATCTCGCCATCGCTTCGAAAAATCGCGTTCGCAGCTTGCTGATCATCGCGAAGAAGCCCATCGCGCAGGTGCGTAGCATCGCCTTGGATCGCAGTTCGCGCAGCACGCAAACGCTGACACGCATTCTCTGCGCGGAGCATTGGAAGATTACTCCTACATTTTTCGAAGCCCCGCCAAATCTGAAATACATGCTGGAACAAGCGGACGCGGCGCTGCTGATTGGCGATCCGGCTTTGCGGCTTTCGATTGCAATCGAAGGCAAGAATTCGGCCGGCGCACCCGGACAAACGGTGTGCCAGGCGGCCAGTTTGGGAATTTCGAGCGCAGAGACCCTCTACGTCCACGATGTGGTGGAGGAGTGGCGCAATTTGACCGGATTGCCAGCCGTGCTGGCCATTTGGGCGGCCCGGAATGATGTTGCGAATCCGGAAGTGATCGCCGATTTCACGGCGTCTCGCGATTTAGGCCTGGCGCGCATGGCAGAAATTAGCCTCGATGCCGCGCGCGAACTCGAATTGCCGCAGCGGGCGCTGGAGTCCTATCTGCGGCACAACATAGACTTCACACTCGGCGCAGAAAATCGCTTGGGGCTCGAATTGTATTTCCGGTACGCCGCGAATCTGGGCCTGATTCCGCAAGCCAGGCCGATCGAATGGGCCCGCGCAAAATCGGAAGGCCTGCATGCTTCAGCCAAATTGTAGAGGCGCGCGCCGCGGCGTGTGCACCTTTGAGAGGCACATTCGAAGCCGACCGCAGCATCAGTTAGAATAAAGTATCAGCCAGGAAATGGCCGTGGGATTGACGAAACAACAAGCGCTGGAGATGCTCGAATCCGATGACCTTGTGGGCATCGGAATGGCCGCGCACCAGATGCGCCTCACAAAGAACGATCCTCGTGTCGTTACCTACCAGATCGACCGCAACATCAACTACACAAATTTCTGCACAGAATACTGCTCCTTCTGCGCATTTTACCGGCCGCTCGGCGCGAAGGACGGCTATATCCTTTCGTTCGAGACGATCTATCAAAAAATCGAAGAGATGCTCGCCCTCGGCGGCACGGGTATTTTATTGCAGGGCGGCCTGCACCCGGATCTGCAAATCAGCTATTACGAAAACTTGCTCCGTTCGCTGAAGCAGCGCTTCCCGCAAGTGCACCTGCACTGTTTTTCCGCCCCGGAAATTCTCTGCATCGCGGAAGTTTCCGAAATCAGCGTGCGCGAAACGATCCAGCGCCTGATGGACGCGGGGCTGCAATCCATCCCCGGAGGCGGCGCTGAAATTCTCGACGACGAAATCCGCGGAAAAATCGCGCGCCTGAAATGCACCAGCGACGAATGGGAAGAAGTCCACCGCATCGCTCATTCCCTCGGGTTGCGCACCACCGCGACAATGATGTTCGGGTGCGGCGAAGAGCTGCGCCACCGCGTCAATCATCTCGAGCGTCTCCGCCGCATCCAGGAAGATACCGGTGGCTTTACAGCCTTTATTCCCTGGATGTTTGCGGCGGAAAATACCGCCCTCGGCAAAAAAGTTCAGGAGACCACTGCGGTTGACTATCTGAAGACCCTCGCCGTCAGCCGCCTCTACCTCGGCAACATTGACCACATTCAATCGAGCTGGCTCACGCCGGGAATCAAGGTTTGCCAAATCGGCTTGCAGTTCGGCGCCGACGACGTCGGCAGCATCCTCATCGAAGAAAATGTCGTCTTCGCCGCCGGCGTGAAAAACCGCACCAGCGAAAGCGAGCTGCGCCGCATCATCTCCGACGCCGGCTTCATCCCCGCCCAGCGCGATACCCTCTACCGCTCCTACGCCCTCAAGTAGAGCGGCTCAGGGCTTGGGAAGCGGGTGGAGTTGTACTTCGACTTCGATTCCGTCGGGCAAACCGACATCTTCAAGGAGATAAAGAACTCCGCCGCGAAAGCGCGCGCGGATTCGGCGAGGCTCGGATTTGGCGCTGCTCGCTTTGGCTTTTGAAGGGGCACCGGAGGTGCTCGCTGCTCCGCTCGTGGCGTCGAGCGCTTCATTCGCCAGCGCATCCGCTTCGCGATTCTGCTCCCGGTAAACGTGTTCGATGCGGAAAGATTCCAGCGCCTGCGACATTTTTCTCGCGCGTTCGAAGAGCGGCCGCAGGTCCGCGTGCTTCACCTTGTATTGTCCGCGCATCTGCTTGACCAGCAGCTCCGAATCGCTTTCCACGCGCAGTGCGCGAATGCCCTTCGACTGTGCATAATCGAGCGCCGCGATCAGTCCATAGTATTCCGCGACGTTGTTGGTCATGCGCCCGATGTATTTCTTGAGCCGCGCGACAGTTTCTCCGCGCGGATCCCGTATCACCACACCATAAGAAGCCGGCCCGGGATTGCCGCGCGAGCCGCCATCGATATTCGCGCGATATGCCGCGACTGCGGGTTTCGCATCCGGATGCGCGTCCGCAAAAAGCCCCGCACCGCGCTGAAGTTGTTGACGCTTGACCATCAGGAGGAAGTGGACGCCGAAGAAATCGTGCCACCGGCGCTCGCGGGATTCGCTGCAGTGATAGGCTCAAGCGTGTAGAGAATCAAGCCGCAGGTCTCGCAGCGGTAGACCTCTTCGTTGGCCTCTTGCCTGAGCTGCTGGATGATGTGCGGCAGTATGCGCATGCCGCAGCCGCGGCACTGTTCGTTGCGTGCTTCGGCAAGCGCCGCGCCGTTGTGCCGCTTCGCGATGCGCCCGTAGAGATCGCGCAAATCTTCCGGCACAAGAACCGCGGCGCTCTCGCGTTCTGCAAGAGCGGCTTCCAATTGTTTTTTCTTTTCCGCCATTTGCGACTCGATCTCTTTGCGCTCGGCGGCGATCTCGTGTTCCGCCTCTTTGAGCCTGGCTTCCGCGGCTTTTACGTGACGTTCCGATTCTTCTCCGGCCATCATCACTTCAAGCTGGCGATCCTCAGCCCTTGCGATTTCCGCTTCGGCGTTTGCGATTTCATGTTGCAGCGCCTTGTAAGCTTCGTTCGTTTTTACCGCGCCGCTTTGGTCGCGGTACTTGCGCGCGCGATCCTTCCATTGCTCGACGTCCAGCTCGAATTTCTTGCGCTCTTTTTGGCCGTTGGTATGAGCTTCTTTCGCGGCCGCGACTCCGGCGCGCGCCCCGTTCAGCTTGGCGTCGGCCTGCCGTATGCGCTTGGGGAAAGTGTCGAGCTCGGTACGCAGCGCGGCGATTTGATGATCAATGCGCTGCAGTTCGATGAGGTGCGGGATTGCCGGATGCATGCGGCGAGTTTAACACACCGCGGCGCCTGGCTTTGCCGGAACGCTTCCGGCGGCTAAAATGACTCGGTTTCCGATGCGATTCTCGAAGTTTCAACCAAGGAGAAAAACCGATGCCACATGTGCAGATCACCTGGGTCGAGGGACGCACGCCCGACCAAAAGCGCAAAATCGCCGAGCGCGTCACGCAAGTCTTGATCGAAGCCGGCCGCGCCAAGCGCGAGAACATCCACGTCGCGTTTCATGACGTGCCCGCGGCCAACTACGCCGAGGCCGGCGTGCTCGTCGCCGATCAAAAGCGCACCCCGTAGTGGTCCCGGGCACTTTGAAAAAACGGCGCTCCTCGCAGAATCGAGACGAAGCCTCTCGCTCTTAAGCTTGAGCGTCTTGGCGAATCAGTGTGGAGTCCAGGAAATAACCGATGCCGACGGCCAGCGGAATGATCCCGAACGCAGCCGCGGTCCACACTTCCGGCTCCCGTTCAATGAAAGAGATCAAACCGAAAGCCAGCATGTAGCCCAGCGCGCCGGTAACCAGCAATATTCCGGACCTGCGCGAGCGCGCTGCCTGCGAAAGCTCCGCCGCCATCGGAATCTCGACTCCGCGCGTGATCGCCGCGAGACGCTCTTCGGTGCGCAGCTTTCGCACCCGGTAGTACGTATACAGGCCGGCAAGGGGAAACCCGAAAATCATGATTACGGCCGCCAGACCAATCAACTCTCCGTCCATGTTGCTCTCCTTTAATGGCGCGCAAAGTCCTGTGGGAACTGCTGTCCATCAGAAGTACGCAACGCGCTCCAGAAATGTTCCCAGTTCGGCCTCCGATTCATTGGGAAATTCATGCTATTTGCGCAGCTATCCGATTGTCGGGCTTGCAAGAAAATTGCGAATAAGTCAGCGCACAACCAGGCGAAAGGGATCGCATGTGGGAAAGGAATTCTCTTCGATGTGCGCTGGTTACTCTACTTCACGAACCTGCATATTCTGGTCAATCGCCAGCCCGGGATACCGGATTGGCGACCCCGAAGGCGCGGGAGCATGCCGCGCGGAAACCGTGAAGTCCGCACCGGAGCATTCGACGGAATACGAATAGCCGTCGCGCTCCTCTTTCGTCAGCGTCAGCGCATTGGAAGAGACGAGCTCATCCAGCGTCGCGCAATGGCCGTTCAACGCGGCGTAGCTTCGCTCCGCTTGCGCGATCTGCAGCAGGTCCGTGCGCACTCCGGTAAGGCTGATGGCCTGCGTGGGTGCGGTTCCTTCATCGGTGACAGGCATCTTCCTCAAGTAGTATTCGTATAGGCCGAAGAGGATTGCCGCGGCCACGAGAATGCCGGCTAGGGCTCGCATTTGCCGATTGTGTCCCTGCCCTGCGTCGCGCGCAAGCCTGTTGCGCCTGCTAGTGCAACCGAAAGCAACACCCCGCTTTCGCTTGCATTATTACACCCGCCGTTCTGCTAGACTCCTCTTACCGTCGCTCCCCCTTCCCGGTGAAACTATTCCCCTTTGGACAGGCACATGAACACTGTAATCACGCTCGATGAGCTCCAGGCCATCGAGAAAATGCGCGAGGAGGAGCTCGAGGAAGCTCGCTCCATTCAAAGCATGATGATGCCCGCTGAATCGCTGCACACGGATTGCGTAACCATCTCCCACGCGTTTCAGCCGATGGCCGAGGTTGGCGGCGACTTTCTCGACTACTTCGAGCTTTCCGACCGCACCGTCGGCATCTATCTCGGGGATGTCTCCGGAAAGGGGCTTCCCGCAGCAATGTACGCGGCACTCGCCGTCGGAACCCTGCGCGGTGTTCACAAGACGGCCCAGGCGCCGGGCAGCGTCGTGTCGCTCTTGAACAAACGCCTCCTCATTCGTGGCCTTCCCCGGCGCCACTGCGCTTTGCAATACGCCGTCTTCCAGCCCGCCACGCGAGTGATGCAGATCACCAGCGCGGGAATGCCCGCACCTTTGCATCTTTCCTCGAACGGGTGTCGCTCCCTGGATCTAGGAGGCATTCCTCCGGGGCTGTTCGCCACCGCGCAGTACGAATCTTCGACGCTCCATCTGGAGCCCGGAGATTCCGTCTTCTTCTGCACCGATGGCATCACCGATGCCTTCGACATCCGGGGTGATCAGTTTGGAACGGAACGCCTTCAGGCGCTTTGCGCTTCAAACTCCGTTACCCGTGCGGCTCTGCTCGATTGTCTTTTCTCCGCCATCAAGAAATTTGCGCGTGGCAGGGAACAATCCGACGACATGGCAGCAGCCTTATTTCATTTTGCGCCCGACAGGCATTGAATACGCTCCTTGCCGCGGATACAACGCTAAGCCGGTCAAAACCGTCGAACATTAGTCACCGCTGCGGTGACGCCCCGTTTGTACGGCCCACCGCTGTGTCGTACACTTAAAGATTGGCGAATTCGTCTAAGAGCAAGTGAGGCTCCGTTGACCACTTCCACCACTAAGCGTCAAGTTTCGGGCTTCTGCATTTTCACTTTGACAGTTGCGCTCGCGCCCGTTCTTGCTCCCACCGCCCAGGCCGGGCCTCCCGACGCCCCGGCGAAACGCTCTCCGCTCCTCTCCGCTATGCAGGCCGAGTTGGAGCGCTCGATTCAGACCTTTAGCGCGCAAGAACCACCTGCGTACTACCTCAGCTACACGATTACGGACACACAGCGCGTGAATGTGTCCGGTTCGAATGGCGCGTTGCTGAACAGCGACGAAAATCGCAACCGCTGGCTCGAAGTTTCCGTTCGCACGGGCAGCTACCAGCTCGACAACACCCATAAAGTGGGCGAGCGTCAGTCGCAGAGCGGCGGGCCGGGCACTTCGGTGCCTGTTGACGATGACGCGGAGGTGCTGCGCCGGGCCATCTGGCTGGAAACCGACAAGCAGTACCGCAACGCTGCCGAAGAACTGATCAAAATCAAGACGGGCAAGGAAGTAAAAGTAGATTCCGTCGAAGGACGCGCGCCGGATTTTTCGCGTGAAGATCCCCGGACTTACATCGGCCCGCAGGTTTCGATCGCCGTGGACCGCAAGCCCTGGGAAGACAGAGTGCGCGCCTACACCGGAGCATTTCGCGATTCCGCCGCAATTATCAACTCCATCGTCACGTTTACCGCGCAAGCCCAAAACGTCTACCAGGTCACCAGCGAAGGCACCCAGCTTCAGTTCGGCCAGATTCGCTACCGCCTCGAGCTTTTCATCCAGGGCAAGGCGCCCGACGGCATGGACATCGACCGCTTTTACAATTTTGACTGGGTGATTCCCTCCGACGCTCCCGATGACAAGGCCGTCGCCGCCGCGCAGACCTCCATGCGCAAGGAAATGGAAGGCCTGGTTAAGGCTCCCATCAACGATCCCACCGTCGGCCCGGCGCTGCTGACGGGGCGCGCCGCCGCGGTCTTCTTCCACGAAGTCTTTGGCCACCGCGCCGAAGGCCACCGCCAGAAAGACGTTGCCGAAGGCCAGACCTTCGCGAAAAAAGTCGGCGAGCTCATCCTCCCGAACTTCCTGAGCATCGTCGACGACACCACCATGAAAAAACTCGGCTCGCAGGATCTGCTCGGCTACTACCAGTTTGACGACGAAGGCGTTCCGGCGCAGCGCGTCACGCTCGTGGATCACGGCGTGCTCAAAAATTTCGAAATGTCGCGCTCGCCGCTGGTCGGGTTCCCTCATTCGAACGGCCACGGGCGGCGCCAAATCGGCGCTACTCCGGTTTCGCGCCAGGGCAACCTTATCGTGCAAAGCAGCAAAACCCTGACGAACGCCCAGCTCCGGGCGAAACTCATCGAGCTCATCAAATCCCAGGGCAAACCCTTCGGCCTGCTCATCGACGACATCGCCGGCGGCTTCACTTTCACCGGCCGCGGCCAGCCGCAAGCGTTCCAGGTGCTGCCGCTGGTTGTCTACAAAGTATTTGCCGACGGCCGCCCCGACGAGCTCGTCCGCGGCGTCGACATTGTCGGCACGCCGCTCGCGGCGCTCACCAAAATCGTCGCGACCGGCGACACGCCGGAAGTTTTCAACGGTTACTGCGGCGCCGAATCCGGCTCGGTTCCGGTCGCCGCCGCTTCACCTGCAATCCTCACCTCGGAATTGGAAGTGCAAAAGAAAGAAACCTCCACGGACCGGCCCCCTATCCTTCCCCCGCCCGCGCATGACACGGTGAAGACGGGAGGCCAGCTGTGAAGCGCGCATCCACTATCGCGGCGTTCGCTCTTCTCGCGATAACGATTTTCCCCGGCGCCAGCTATGCCGCGCAGGCCACCCAGGACAACGACCAGACGCTGCGCGCCATGCGCGATGAAATGGCACGCGCAAAAACCCGCCTCGAGCTGAAAATCCCCGGCACGGAAGATCCCGTGCGCCCGTATTACGTGGAATACCGCCTCCTCGATCTCGACGTGCGCGAGGTCGTCGCGGAATTCGGCGCGTTGCTCTCCAGCACGCACACCCGCAATCGTTTCATGAACGTGGCGGCGCGGGTCGGCAGCTACAAACTCGACAGTTCGAATTTCGTCAGCGACGAAGGATTCCGCGGGTTTATCGGCTCGACCGGTTCCGTCGGCATCGACCGCGACTACAATTCCTTGCGCCAGGATCTTTGGATTGCCACCGATCAGGCCTTCAAGGAAGCGGTCGAAACCTTCTCCCGCAAGCAGGCTTATCTCAGCAGCCTCGCGCGGCAATCCGACATCGACGATTTCTCCAAAGTCGAACCCATCCAGCAGATTGCTCCTCTCGTCAAACCCGATTGGTCGAATCGCAACTGGGATCAGGAGGCGCGCGAATCTTCCGCCGCTCTCCGCGCCTTCCCCCAAGTCTACGAATCCCGCGTCACCTATTACCTCGTTTACGCGACCGAATATCTCTTGACCAGCGAAGGCACGGAGATTCGCGTTAATCGCTCTTTCGCCGCCATCGAAGCGGGCGTCAACACACTCGCCGACGACGGCATGCAGCTCAATAATTTCTATGCCACCTACGCGCCCACGCCGGCGGACCTGCCCGCCGTTGATGCCGTCCGCAAAAACTTGAACGTCGCGGGCAGCGAATTGATGGCTCTCCGCGCTGCGCCCGTGGCGCAGGATTATACCGGCCCGGTGCTGGTCGAAGCCCGCGCGGCCGCTCCTCTCCTCGCGCAAGTCCTCGGCCCCGCGATGAATGGAGCGCGTCCTCCGCTCGCATTTCAACCCGTGATGGAGCAGCTCCTCACTGGCCTCGGCGGCAAGAGCGACTGGGTCGGCCGGATTGGTGCTCGCGTGCTGCCCCAGAGCGTGACGCTCGTGGATGATCCCGGCGCGAAGGATTTTCGCGGCACGCCGCTCCTCGGCGGGTTCGCGGTGGACGAAGAAGGCGTGCCCGCGCAGAAAGTCACCGTCGTTGAAAACGGAAACCTCAAAGAGCTCCTGATGTCGCGGCGGCCGGGGCCCGATTCGAACCTATCCAATGGCCACGGGCGCGCCGCGTTTCTGAACGACGCCAAGCCCACCATGAGTAATCTCCTATTCACTTCCACGGACACGCTTTCCCCGGCCGACCTGAAAAAGAAATTTCTCGAGGGTTGCCGCGCCGAAAGATTGTCTTACTGCCTCATCGTGCGGCAATTGGACAATCCCTCTCTGAGCCTGCTGCACCAGGAGGATTTTTCCGAGCTCCTCGCCAGCTTCGGCGGCGGCGCGGGATCGGGCGACCGTCTGCCGCTGCTTGTCTACCGCATCTATCCCGAAGATGGACGAGAGGAAATGATTCGCGGCTCGCGCATCGTTGGGCTGAACACACGCTCGCTGCGCAATCTCAGCGGCATCGGTAACGACAATTTTGTTTACAACTACATGCAGAGCCAGGTGAACGGTTTTGCCGGCACCGCGCTGGGCGCATTCGGCTCGGCGAACGGCGGCTTGCCCGCGTCCGCTGTCGCGCCCTCGCTGCTCTTCGACGAACTGGAAGTGCGCGGCGCTCGCGGCGAACCCAAGCGCCTCCCGCTCCTTCCCGCTCCGTCCCTGACCGCAAAATAGTTTTTTCGCGAAGGCAGCAAACGCCATGAACGATTTCACGCGGCGCGGCTTCATCTACGGGACGGCGACGCTGGCGGCGTATGGCCTGCTCCTCGGCGTGCAGCGCGGAGCTAGCTCTTTGCCGCAGCGGCAGCCAAGCGTGACTGCATCTCGCGCGTCATGTGCGGCACGATGCCGACCAGCCGCTCGATCAGCATCAACTGCCCGCGGTGGTGCATTTCGTGTTCTTTCACCGAAAGAATCATCTCGAAGCGGCACTTGGATGGCGGCGTCATGCCTGGAGTCATCTGCACGCGTTCGGCCAGGAATTCCTCGCTAAGCCCCTCGACAAATGCGGCCCATTTCTCCCCGGAACTGCGCAGCAGCTCCAGAATTTGATCCTTGCTGCGGGGCTCTTTTTCCTCCGCCGTGAAACGCTTCATGAGCGAGGGAAAATCGAATCCCTCGAGCGTAGTTCTGCGTTCGACGGCGTGCACCTGGTATTGAAAGCCGTGCGACAGCGCGATATGGGCCAGCAGCTCGCCAACGCTTCGTGCTTCCGGCGCCGCCCTGAAGGCGTACTTCTCTTGCGGGATGTCCTGAGCAATGACGAGCGTATTCTTGCGGACCGTGCGGAAACTCTCGGCCATCTCTTTCGCGGCGTAGTAATTCATAAGGCCTCTTCTTTCGTGGAGTAACGACTTGCCTTTTCGAAGATACGGGACAGAGCTTGCATTTTAGCACGCCGCCACAATTGCCGCTCTGGCTGCGGCGTCCATTATAAAGATCGCCCAAAATCGCCTTAGCGCATCAGTGTTTGCTTCTTGATTGCATGTCCCAGATATGAGACACTGTACTGGTGAAAGAGGCGATTCTCCATCCCGCCGCCCGAGCTGCGATTCGCCTGTTCCCTTATGAAGTGAGGCGCGCATTGGGCAAGGCGATTTTTGATTTGCAGCAAGGTGAGATCTTGCCGATGCCCCTTTCCCGGCCGATGCCGTCGGTCGGTGCCGGCGCCGCCGAGATCAGGATCGCTGATCGAACGGGAATCTATCGGGCCTTTTACTACGTGAGATCGGCGAGGAGAATTCTGGTGTTTCACGCCTTTGTCAAAAAGAGCCAAGCGACGCCAAAACACGAAATGGATCTTGGGAAGAAGCGCTTGAAGGAGATGCTGAATGAAGAAAACTAAAATGATCGTTGCGCGCAATGCGGCGGAGTTGGCAAAGGCGTTGGGGCTTACGCCGGCGGATGGGGCGGAAATTGAGTTGCGCAGCCATCTTAATTCGAAAATTGCCGAAGTGGTTCAGAGGAAGAAGCTGACGCATGCCCAGGTCGCGCGTCTGGCGAGGACTTCCCGGACTCGTGTTACGGCGATCATGAACCGGAACACAAAAGACATTTCGACGGATCTCTTGCTGCGTGTGTTGTATGCGCTCGGCTACACCGCCAAGATCAAATTTCAAAAAGCCGCCTGACCAGAAAATCAAATACCTACCCTTTCTTCGCGGAGTCGATGCGCCACAATTGTCGCTTTGGCTGCGGCGACGACTGGCGGGGCTGGTCGATTCGGGTTTCATTTTGATCCTCGATTCTTGGAGGGGGGGGTACCCCCCTCGTTGTGAAAGAAAGGGTCCGTAACAACGGAAAGAGAAAGGGGATACAAGCGTTTCTGTTGGAGCGCAATGGGATACCAACGGCCTCCAATGGGGAGTCGGGGTATACACCCCCCATGAAAATGGAACGTTGTCAAAACAAAGGAGTTGCTGGAAGAGCATTTTGTAATTATTTGAAAAGAAAAGGGATGGAAGGGGGGAACAGACTCCTTTTTGCCGGGTCGAAACTCTCCGGCGAGATACCCGAAGAGGGAGAGGCAGACTCCGAGAGGACCCGAAGGGGGCGCTTGGCGGTGGTGAGGCCTAACTCTCACAACCCATGATAGCATGGAACTGTTAACGTGTAAAGTATTATATTATGTAGTAATCGTTCGAACGACGAGAAATGAGGGTTAGAGGCGGGAAGTTAGAGATAAGAAAGAAGTTGCGGCGGAAATCGGCGGAAAAAATGGGACGTGCGTTCGAACGAACTCACCCTTAGAACTCAAGGGTGGGGCACCCGCGTTACTAAATAATCCAAGAAGTTTCTTCTAGAAATTCTGCTCAACCAGCATCGTTCCGGCGCCGATGAGCGCGTTTTTCGCGTCATATTTTCCGGAAACCGTTGGATGGCACTCCGAAAGCGACTAAAGCAACCGCAAAAATAAATGCACCCACAATGGGCGTCAAAACCTGCGTAAGCAAGAGAATGGCGAGAATTAGGCAAGTGGCCAGAAAGAATATTCCAGCCTTTTTTCTATTCATGGAACCACCTTAACCAGAATTTGCGATTTAGATCTCTCGCTCGCACATCGTATGCTTCTCCTGCCCCGGACACAACGAATTTGCCACCAGAGTAGGCCCCAGCGGGATCGGCGGAAAAAATGGATCTTACATTCGAACGAACCCACCCTTAGAAACCAAGGGTGGGGCACCCGCAAGAGGAAGAAAAGAAGGAGTTAAGGGAGAGACGCAGGATACATAGATGCGGTGGAGGTTGTTCGAACGATCCCACTCGCCACGGCGAGTGGGGCACCCGGCCACCCACCTCCGAATCGAGTTAGACTGCACCCTATGCCGGACCGCATCGATGCAGCAACTCGCAGCAAGATAATGTCCCGAATCAGGAAGAAGTGGTCACAGATAGACCGAAAAATACACAACATTCTCAAATCGGCAAAAATTCGGCACTCGATGTATCCGAAACTAGCAGGATCACCAGACGTTCTTGTTTATCCGGACATCCTTGTATTCTTGGATGGCTGTTTCTGGCACTGCTGCCCAAAGTGCTTTCGACTGCCTAAATCTCGCCTTAACTACTGGCGTCCAAAGCTTGTCGGCAACAAACAGCGAGATGTGAAGATCTCTCGCTTGCTCAGAAAGCAGGGCTGGAAGGTAGTCAGAATCTGGGAGCACGAAATCAGATCGAAGCCGACCGGAATCCTGCGCCAGCTGGATAAGCTACATTCTGAAAAACCGATTCGGAGACTTGTCGCATTACATCGCTCTTCAATAGGCGCTCCAAAATTAATTCGACGACAGTGACGTTAACCGCGTTTCCGAACGCCTCCACTGCAGCACCTCCTGTGGGCAGGAATTTGAGGTCACCCATCGATTGCAATCGAGCACACTCACGCGGCGTCATATACCTCTGCTCCCATGCGATGATAGGGACTTGAGTCGTCGTCATCGCAACCAAAGAGGGAGCAGTCGTAGCCCGTTTCACACGGACGCCAGACGCACGAAACTGGATTACATACTGCCAAATATTGCGCTCTTCGCCCTGGCAGTTCCACTCGAGCTTTTGCAAACTAGGAGGGAAGGCCAATATCTTTGGCAGCCAAGAGTCGATCCTCGGTTTGTGCTCAGCGTAGAATTCCCGGTTCTGCCGAATGAATAGTTTTTTCCAATGTGGGAACACTTCTCCGTCACCCCTCGCATAGCTTGGCAGAAGGGTTTCAATCTCTGACCTCGATGTGCCCTTTAGCCTTCTGCCGTGCGCCCCGCGATATCTTCGTACCTCAGCTAGGGTCAGCGACCTCAGATTCTTCCGGCTGTAGGGGTAGGTTGCGCCAAACTCCATGCTCCAAATCGGAAAAGAAGGCAGTTTCTCGGACTCCGGGAATAAATTCAGGAACTGCTGCCAGGTGGTCAAGCATTCCTGGACTCGGTCGCTTATCCTAAGGGCCCCCTTCGGTCTAGTATCTAGCACATCCTTGACTGAAAGATCAGCGGGTGAATGGGTCGGTTCTGGCCAGCAAAACCCTCTAAGACTTCTCCGCCTCGCGACCAAGTACATCCGCTCTCGTATCTGTGGCACGCCGAACTGATGCGGTGAGAGCTGCTTGCTTTGCGTTTCGTAACCAAGGGCCTGCAAAGCAGCCTTAACTTTCTGGTAGGAATTTCCTTTGTCGTGATTTACGAAATGCGCCACGTTTTCCAAGATGATGAACTCTGGTAAATGGACCTTAATGATGTCCACGATGCTCGAGAACAGCGTACCCCGTACAGAGTCCTTCCACCCTAGTTGCGAACCTGCCTTTGAGAACGGCTGGCATGGAAAACCTGCGCACAATAAGTCATGTGCCGGAATGTGGTGAGGGTCGACTCGTCGAATGTCACCCTCCGGGACTAGGCCGAAATTCTGTTTGTACAACTCACGAAGGTTGGGGCTGACCTCAGACGCGAAAACACATTTGCATCCCAAGCGAGCAGCGGCCAGATGAAAGCCGCCCAGCCCCGAAAATAGATCTGCGAATCTAAGCGCGCGATTCATGCTCTCGATTCCTGAAGTTCCTGCGCGACCCAGGTTCCAATTTCGACACTCAACTCTTCGTCCTGCACGCCGTCAGGGAGAAGATTCACAATTCGGATCCGATCAAATAGGATTCCGCCAGATTCTCGGGAGATATCATGCCAAAGCTCTGGCGGAATAACGCAAGGGACGGCAAATCCTTGTAACGGATCGCAAGCCCAATGAAAGTATTGGGTCCAAGATTTATGGGGAAGCTGACCAGTCTTTTGTCGCCAATTGGCGCCCGCGGCACATTGAGCGAGGATAACAATTTGATTGCTCCGGTGCTCCCCTGTTGGGTGCTCAACAAAAGGCTTCCAAGCAATCACATCGACGCCACGATCTTTGTAACGAGCGGCAGGGGCTTCAACGTGTTTTTCTCTTGCTGCAGCCGCTACGTCCTTGACGCGTAGAGCTATGTCCGCTTGGACGTCTGGAAGCACAGGCCACCCGAATACGAACGCTTTGCCTTGAAGGTAGTTCTTGATTGCGACGGCTGCGAGCCTCTCGAAGATCTTCGGGTCTGTGCGGTGCTCGTCAGAAACCCCGTAGAGCGAGAAGAGCAAGCATGCTACGTACTCTGACGAATCCGCATAGTCTGGCGACCGACGAACTAGATCACCTTCGCGAAAAAAGAATTGTTTGGTGTACCGCGATTGCCGCTCTTCCAGTTGATGCCAGACGTCCGAGAGCAAAGCTTCGCCAGCTTCGGAGCCCGTTTCGGACTGCACGATCGAAGCAATCCTAGCCTTCGAAAGGTATGGCTCTCCAGCAGCTAGCTCCAACTCAACCCAGTCCGCGACCGCTAGTGGAGATTCGGCATCGGGCACTTGGAACATGTTAACCCTTGACCGCCTTTACGACCAATCCGGCCGTCTCGTAGCACTTCTCAGCTTCGCCAATTACTTCTGGTGTCTTGTGACGGTGAGCGACGCCCAGCGCCTTTTCCAGCTTCGTATTGGCCATCCTGAGTTGCTTTTGCAGCATGACCTCCTCACCATCAGTGAGTTCGTATGCTTCCCTTAGATTCCTCGTTTCCCTGAGATACTTGACCGCGCTTGGACTTGCGACGACGGACGATAGAAAGTTTGTGATGTCGCGTGATTCATGGATGACTGGAAGAACTTTGCCACCTTCTCCATACAACCAAGAAAGAAGATCACGTAAGTTCTGCAGATGGCTTTCCGGAACAGGCGATTCTAGGTTTATTTCTTCAAGTGCTAAAGTCTTTAATTGCTCAACATTCGGAATAGCTTTTGACCATCCCAAGTAAAACTTGATATTCCTCTGACCGATGGCGAGAAGAATAAGCGAAAAATCCTCCTTGGCTCTCCCAATGTCCCAGTCAAGGTGTTCCTTCGCTTCACGGAGCATATGGTACGCAATCGCGTTCTTTCGGACACCCTGTCCTCTGTCACCTACTTGCTCCTCAATGTCCTCGACGGGGTGGCCCTCTCGAATCATGTCTGCTATGTAGCGCGCCTTGGCATAACTGTCCCACTTCTTATTGCCCGTGATATGACGAACTCCTAAGTAGGGCAAGACCTCTTTGCGCGAAGGATAAACGATCGCTGGCAATACCTTTAGGTCTGCTTCGACCGCGGCTGAAATTTCGTGCCAGGAACGAACTTTCAACTTCTGGCGAAGCGCTGCATCAAGCAGAATCATTGCTGTTGCCAGACGTCTGTTTCCCTCTACGACTGTAAAGTGTGTGGTCTGCTTTGCAATGAAATTGCGAAATTCGGCGGACTCCCTTGCGCCTGGTTTCGGCAGCAAGCGGGCGGGAATCTTTTGTGGAACGACAACCAAAGGCTCCTCGTCAAAATATCCGTTCATCCCCATCGGGTCGGCGATTTCCTCTAGGTCAAAGTGCTCGAATAGGTGTTGCAACACTACTGCCTCATCTTTGCCTTGGACTTCCTCTGGCAGGCGCGGGTTTGCCGGATCGAGATGGAGCCGCTCAATTGGAATGTCCAGTTGCGGACGTTTGTGCCCTGCCCCTGCTGGCGCATGTTTAGGCATGGTGTCGCCTCGGTATCTGATGGATTCTCTGACCATTGTGAACGGTGGTCACTCTTCGACTGATTGACACGGTTCCTTCCTCGAATAGGTGGGCCTAATCTAAGACGGTCAGCGTTTTTTCGCCAGCGATTTTCAAGCCCTGCACGGATTGTCTCATTAGTGGAGGCCGGCTTCGACGTCGAAGGCGAAAGCGGCAAGCTCGAAAAGGTTTATTCTGGCTCAGGGGCGGATGCCCGTGCCGATGACGATTTCGAGAGGCAAGGTCAATTCTTTGCCGTTCCAGAACTTTTTCAGCGCGGCGAGAATTTCCGCGACCGCGGCAGCCTTTTTCTCGGGAGTCAACTGCTCGAGCAGAGGACGGAAGGGCGCGGCGATTTCCGTAAACTGCACCCAATATTCTTCCAGCGATCCCGCCCAGCGCCCCGGAACGATGCGGTCTTCTTCATGGACATTACGGAAGCCCGCCGCCTCCAAAGCTCGGCGGAGCCGGCCCCGCTCGCCAAACATGAACAGATTCGGTCCGTCGGGATCGGGAGGAGGCGGAGGGACCGGAACATGCTTCAGCAGGATGCCCGCCGTGGTGGTGAAAAAGGGCTGCTCCTTGATTCCCCAGGCGACAAAGGCGACGCGCCCGCCCGGTTTCAGCACGCGGAAGCATTCGCGCAGCGCTTTCGCAAGATCCGGAAAGAACATGATGCCGAAGCGGCAGGTGAGTACGTCGTACGAGGCATCCGCGAAAGGAAGCGACTCCGCATTGGCCTCGCGGAATTCGATGTTGGCGATGCCCTTTTTTCGAGCGAGCTCTTCGGCGAGGGAGATCATGCCAGGGCCGAGGTCCGTCGCGGTCACGCGCCCCGAGGGTGCGACCTGCGCAGCAATAGAAAGTGCAGGATCGCCGACGCCGCTCGCCAGATCGAGGACGCACAGGCCCGGACGAAGCTGCGCGGCTTCCAGGATGGCTTCGGTAGCGCCGCGCGTGAAGGCTGCAATCTGCGCATGCCACTTTCGCCAGCCGGCGACGGTCTTGTCGCCGGTCCACTCCTCGCGAAGATGCTGGCGAATGATTTGGATCTTGGCTGGGTCAGGCGCGCTCATGGATGCCCTCCTCGAAAGGGTTTATTTCCCGTCCACGGAAAAGGCGAGAAGAACATTGCCGGGTATCTCGCCGAACCGGCCGTAGCCGGAGTTCACGTAGAGAATGCCGCCTGCAATCGCCGGGCCGGGGCCGTCGAAAGCGCCGCCGCGGGCGGGGACGCCGTTGACGGTCGTGAAATCGCGAACGGCGTCGAAATCCCATACGATGCGCCCGTCAGCGGTGGAGTAAGCGCGCAAATGTCCGTCCATGGCTCCGGAGAAAACAGCTCCGGGAATCGCCGTGACGGCGGAGGATTGCGCGGGACTGCAATTGGGGCGATCCTGACAGGCCGATTTGGATGGCAGCGTTTGCCAGACTTTTTCGCCGGTCGCGAGGCGCAGCGCGAACAAGCCTCCGCCCTTGGATGGGTCCAGCGTGCGCGTCACCATTTTTTGTCCGTTGATGGTTGCTTCGTGGCGCGTGCGAGTGACGTCCGACACAGCCACATAGGCGTTGTTTTCATCCGCGGCTGAGCCCCACTGCACGCCGCCGTTGAGGCCGCCTTCGCCGAGGCGCACCTGCCATAGCACTTTTCCGGCAGCGTCTGGATCCAAGGCATAAACCAAGCCGGATTTTTGGCCGGCCACCAATGCGCGGCGTCCACCAGGGAGCGAAACGAGGATGGGCGAAGAACCAAAATCGAAATCGGGTCCTTTGGATTTTGGGCAGTTCTCAAACGTCGCCCGGCAGGAACTGTTGTAGGCGTCTTCCCGCGTGAGCTGGCGCGACCACAAGAGTTTTCCGGTGTCCATGTCCAATGCGAGGATGGCGTCGCTCGTCGTGACGGCGGGGTCGGAATAGTTATTTCCGGTGCCGACGTACAAGACTTTGCGTTCCGGATCGAGCGTGGGCGCGCACCAGATGGCCACGCCGGAAGGACCCAGGAATTGCGTCCCGAGAGCGCTCTTGGTGGTGGGATGCGGGGGTTCGTCGATGGCGTAGGTTTTCCAGACTTGGGCGCCGGTTTCAGCGTCGAGTGCGACTACGCTTCCCCGGAAGCGGCAGCACTCGTAGTGAGGATCGATGGAAGCAACCTCCTCCGCTGAACTCACGGGAACGTAGACGCGGCCACGCCAGAATTGCGGTGAGCCGGTGATTCTGGCCTGCGGATGCGAATCGGGCTGCACCTTCCAGAGCAAGTGGCCGGTGGCAGCGTCCACGGCGTAGACAGCGCCGCGTTGATCGCCAAAAAATGCGGCGTAGCTCGGAGGTTTATTGCCGGAAAGAAGTCCGACGGAAACGGCCGTGCGGACGGCAGTCTCCGCCTGGAAGGTCCAGCGAAGACAGCCAGTGCCGGCGTCGAGAGAAAAGACTTTGCCTTGCTGGCTGCCGACGAACACATTCCCGACAACAATGGTGGGCTGGCTGAAAGCCAGGGAATCACCTTCGAAGCCAAAAGCCCATTTGAGTTTTAGCCTGGGGACATCTGTGGCAGATATACCTGCCATGACGGCAGGCTGGAAGCGGTGGTTGGCCAAATCGGGACTCCAGCCGTTCCACTGCGGGGCGCTCGGTTCGACGGAAAAACTTTTCGACGACGCGGGGCACAGGCCAATGGGAGGGTGTGGCACGGCATCGGATTTCGCGCGAGGCGCGCCACCAGTCAGAAACGCTGCGATGGCGTCGCGCTGCGCCGGGGTGAGGGACCCCGCCATTTCACGCATCACACCGGTTTCGAGGGTCCGCGCAATGGACGATGCGGGCATGTATTGCAGGATGGTGCGGTCGGGCGCGCGGTCCGAAGCGCCGCCTTCGTGGCAAACGGCGCAATGCTGCCGGTAGAGAGCGGCTCCGTCCTGTGCCCAACAAGATTGTGAGCAAATAACGACCAGCAGTGCGAAAAGGAAGGTGCGGGGAAGATTCGAACATTTCATGGAGCGGCTCCATTCTTGCCGGAGAGCGGACGCATAAGACAAAGAAGGATGTATCACAACCGTAGCGGCTGCGTCACTCTTTCCACAATTTTCCGCAATTTTGTGGAAAAGAGATCCCTCGCCGGATGCGTCACTTTTTCCAGAATTTCATGACGGCAGCGTAGTCGAGATCTTCCTTGGCTGCGCCTTTGACGGCGCTGTAGGTTTCGCGGGCGGCGGCGGTGGCCGGCAAAGGGACGCCAATTTGATTGGCGAGATCGAGCGCGAGACCCAGATCTTTGTGCATGAGGCGCAAGGGGAAACTGGGAGCGTATTCGCCTTTGAGAAGCAGCGGAGCTTTTACGTCGAGGACAGGTGCGCGCGCCATGCTGGACTGCATGACTTCGACAAGCTTTTCTCCCTGAATGCCAGCGCCGGTGACGAGGGCGAGGGCTTCGGCGAGAGCGTCCACCTGCAAAGCAAGAATCAGATTCATGGCGAGCTTGATGATTTGGCCGGCGCCGTTGGGCCCGAGGTGAAACCAGCGCTTGCCCATTGCACCGAGGATGGGCTCGGCTGCTTTCAGAGTTTCGGCGTCACCGCCGACCATAAAAACCAGCTCTCCTTTTTCCGCGCCCCAGGTGCCGCCGGTGACGGGAGCATCGAGGAAATGCGCGCCGCATTCGGTGCAGGCAGTAGAGATTTTGCGGGCGAGGGCGGGAGACACGGTGCTGGAATCGATGTAGATGCTGCCGCGCTGGAGTCCGGAGAGCGCGCCTTCCTTGCTCCAGAGAACTTCTTCGAGAGCGGGAGGATCGCTGACGATCGTGAGGAGAACGTCGGAGGAAGCAGCGACTTCGCGGGGAGATTTCGCAAGTTTAGCTCCGGCGGCGACGAGCGCTTCGGCGCGCGAGGTGGTGCGGTTCCAGACAGTGAGCGGATAGCCAGCCTTCAGGAGATTGAGTCCCATGGGCCGGCCCATGAGGCCGAGGCCGATCAATCCGATTTTCTGCTGCGGGCCGGGAGCGGGTGTCACAAGAGATCTCCTGATTTGCGGCCGTTGATAAAAACGCGGAGCCGCGCAGATTTTTCAAGTGTCGCGGAAAGATTGTAGCTGAAATGGACGAATGGAGTCGCGGAAAGGAAGGGATTTGGAGCGGTTCAGGCGGTCTTTGGACGATTGGGGAACGGAAGGAGAGACGAGGCACCGCCAGAAGCGCCAGCACCGGCGGTGGCGGAGTTGCTCAGATTTTCGGATGGAGTTGGCTCCGGGGGAGCATCAGATTCCGAAGCAGGTTCTGCGGGGGCCGCAGTGGGATTGGGCGAAGCTCCGTCGCTATCCAGGTCCTGGATACGGACAATGTATTGATAGGGGATCTCCCAGCGGAATTGTTTCTCCTGTCCACGCTGTTCGAAATGTTCTTCAAGGAAGATGGAGCGGCCGGAATCGGCGACAAACGTGCCGGAGGCGGGCAGAAGGATATCGCCGGCGCGGTATTGCACCTCGACCCTGCGCCCGAGAAAGGCGGAATAGCGGGCCATACTGTTTCCAGTGTCGGAAGGGGTGGCCGTGGCGTCAATAGTACGGAAGGACTCGTACGAGGAAAGGTGTGGAAAGGCGATAGACTGGGCAGCGCCGCCGGGTGGCGATTATCCAATAGAGAACATAGCGGGCGGCAGCGCGCACGGGCGCTGCCTTGCACGTTCGAATGCGGCTCAAAGGAACCCCAGAGCTCCTAAAAAGCGCCGGGACAACGGGCGGTTCAAACCGCTAGAATAGCCGACGCCTTCGTGCTTCGCAAAGGAAGAGGTGCGTAAATGATTGCAATCTCGCACGCAGAAGTGATGAACATTCTTGGCGGTTGGGTGCGGCAAAAGAAAAAAATTGCAGTGCTGGGCTCCAACTCCGGTTGCACGATTTCCTTAAGGAATGGCAGCGTGACGATTTGCCTGCACGACCTTTTGCAGCTCTCGTTTGCCGAGGATGGCATCTTGCGTTTGTTTCTCCGTGGGGCGACGTATTGGCCGGCCGACCCAAAAGACTTTCCACCCGAGTCGGCCGATTGGATTGCGGGATTCGAGAAAGGTATGCAGCTGCGCTTTGCGAGCCCGGAGATGCAGTACTTTCTTTTTGCTTCGGGGCAAGATTAGTCCCCGCGGGGTACGTCTTGCGAGGACGACTTGCCCGGCAAATTTCAGCGACAGGCTGCTGCGAAAAATTTCAGAAATCAGATTCGAAGTGAGGGAGAAGAAATGATGCGCAAATGGTGCGGGTTGGGGCTGTTGAGTCTGCTGGTAGCGGCAAGCGCGTTTGGGCAGGCGCAAAAAGCAGCGGGCAAGACGTACGTGTTGAAGGCGGCGCGGCTATTCGATGGAAAGAGCAACGCGCTGGTGTCGCCGGGAGTGGTGGTGGTGACAGACGGAAAGATTGTCGCTGCGGGCACAAGCGCTGCGGGTCCGGCAGGCGCGGAAGTGATCGATCTGGGAGACGCGACGCTGCTGCCGGGCTTCATCGACGCGCACACGCACCTGACGATGATGTACAGCGAAGACTACAAGCAAAACCGATTGGACGAGCTGCAAAAAACGATTGCCGAGCGGGCGCTGGACGCGAGTGTAAATGCGCGGGTGACGCTGATGGCCGGGATTACGACGGTACGCGACGTGGGCTCCTCGGATTACCTGGACATCGGATTGCGCAACGCCATCCGGAACGGAAAAGTGCCCGGGCCGCGAATGCTCGTAACCGTGCACGCGCTCAGCGCGACGGGCGGGCACTGTGATTTTTCGCAGGGCTTCCGCGAAGGCATTTTCGGACACGAGAGCGGGCCGCTGGAGGGAGTGGTAAACGGCGCGGATCAAGCGCGCTATGCGGTGCGGCTGGACCACAAGTATGGGGCGGACATCATCAAGGTGTGCGCCACGGGCGGCGTGCTTTCTCCCACCGATGACGTGGACACGCCGCAGCTTACACAGGAAGAGCTGAACGCCATCGTGGATGAGGCGCACGCGCTGCGGCGCAAGACGGCGGCACACGCTCACGGAGCGGAAGGGGCGAAGCGAGCCATTCGCGCGGGGATCGATTCGATCGAGCATGGAACGTTTCTCGACGATGAAGCGCTGGAGATGATGAAGCAGCGCGGCACATTTCTTGTGCCGACGCTGATGGCGGTGCAGGGTATACAGGAGCAGATCGACAAGGGAATCTATATTCCGCCAGCAATTCTCATCAAGGCAAAGACTGCGATTGCATCTATTCACCTGACGTTTCAGAGGGCGCTGGCCAAGGGCGTGAAGATCGGACTGGGAACGGATGCAGCGGTTTATCCGCACGGAAGGAATGTGGAGGAATTTCATCAAATGGCGGACCTGGGCATGAAGCCAATTGACGCGCTGAAAGCAGGGACTTCGATGGACGCGGAGCTACTGGGGCTTGCGGACAAGATCGGCACGCTCGAGGCGGGAAAGATTGCGGACGTGGTCGCGGTGCCGGGAGATCCGATGCAGAATATCCGGCAGACGGAGCACGTTTTCTTTGTGATGAAGGAAGGCGTGATTTACCGGAACGACCGGGGGACGGCAGCGCGGTAAACTTTGTCCCATCGGCGGGAGGGGCAAGCCCCTCCTCTACGGGAGAATGATGACATGGCGGATCTATCAGGCACGGTAGCGGGGGACTTGGCGGATTATTACGAATTCGTTGCGAAGCAGTTGCACAAGTGGGTGGACCCGCTTTCGAATGAGCAGTTCTGGCGCAACCCGTATCGGTACGGGAACAGCGTGGGACACTTGGTGCTCCACCTGACGGGCAACCTGAGCTACTACATCGGCGCGCGGATTGCGGCGACGGGATATGTGCGCGACCGGGACCGCGAATTTACGGAGACGCAACGTCTGCCGAAGGAGCAAGTGCTCGAGAAATTTGACCGCATCATCGCGCTAGTGGTGGCGACGATTCGCAAACAATCGGCCGGGGATTGGACGCTGGAGTATTCGGCGGAGCGGGAGCCCGAGGCAAAAGACCGGTTCGCGGCGTTTTTGCGGTGCGCGGGTCATGCGTATCACCACGTGGGGCAGATTATTTTCTTGAGCAAGGAGCTGGCGCGGGGATCGGAGCCGCGGGCAGCTTCGGTGCGATAGACGTGAGCGGTGACCTTCTTTCCCTTCTTCGTTAAACCAACTACAAATGTGCGGCGGTCCTTTGCACCGATGGCCCGCGTAACGAAGCCGCGAGCGACGAGGCGCTGGGGGGCCACGGTTGTGTTGGCGGCGCTCATGAGCCGGAGTATTATCGCTCAACTTTCGGCGAGCCGCACGGAATGTGAAGAAGAGCCGCGCAGATTCCATTGCGGTTCCAATGCGATGAACCCCAGATGACTCCTTTCCCTGAAAGCAGCGAAGACCAATCGCAAGTGAAAGGGCGCTACCGGGCGTGGCTATTTGCTTTCGGCGTCTCACTGCTGGCGTCGTCGCTGGTCGTGGCGCCGTTTTTCTGGCTCGGGAGCCCCTCGGGACACGACATCGCATTCCACGCGAGTTCGTGGCTTGACGCCGCGGGACAGTGGAAAGAAGGCATCGTCTTTCCGCGGTGGACGGAGTGGGCGAACCATGGTTTCGGAGAGCCGCGGTTTATTTTTTATCCGCCACTTTCGTGGATGTTAGGAGCGGCGCTGAGTTTTGTCGCCGGGTGGAACGCCGTGCCGGGCGTGTTCGTCGTGGTCGTGCAGACGCTGGCAGGAATGTGCGCGTTTGCGCTTGCGCGGCGAGTGCTTCCGGAACGCGCTGCACTCTTTAGTGCGTTCTGCTATGCGGCGAATCCAAATGCGCTGCTGATCGTCTATTTGCGGAGCGATTTCGCCGAGTTGTTGGCGTCGGCGGTTTTTCCGTTGCTGTTTCTGGTGGCCTTCGAGCTTGCGGGCACGCTGGAGAACCGAGAACGCTCATTGGCCCGCGGCGTGGGGCTATTTGGAATTATTTTTGCGGTGGTTTGGCTGTCGAATGCACCCGCAGGAGTGCTGGCAAGCTACAGCGTGACGCTGGTGTTTATATGGGCGGCGGTGGCCCAGAAATCCTGGTGGCCGCTGGCGCGGGGCGCGGCCGGGATGGCGCTGGGATTCGGACTGGCGGCGTTTTACATTGTTCCCGCCGCATACGAGCAGCGCTGGGTCAATATCATGCAGGCACTGTCCACGGGATTGCTGCCGCAAGAAAATTTCCTGTACTCACAGACCGGGGATCCCGAGCACAACTTCTTTAACTGGGTCTCCTCGAGCGCGGCCGTGCTGATGATCCTCTTGACGGGGGCCGCGGCCATCGCGGCGCGGCGCGGAGTGCTGAGAGGCGACAAGCGGGGCGAAAAGAGGAAATTGTGGGGCATGTTGCTTCTGCTCAGCGCGGCGGCGACGCTGCTGATGTTCAGAGGCACGGCGATTTTGTGGAGGGTGCTGCCGGAGCTGCGCTTCGTGCAATTCCCGTGGCGCTGGATGTCGATTCTGGCGGTGGCGTTTGCGGTGTTCGCCGGGGCGCCGGCAGCGAAACGACGAGGGTGGATCTTGATGCTCCTGATGATCGTGATCCTTGGCGGAACCGGTGCGTTCCTCGGGAAGCAGGGGTGGTGGGACGGAGAGGATATTCCCACGCTGCTGGCCGCGATTGAGCAAGGCGATGGCTTTGATGGCACCGATGAATACGACCCGGTAGGCGATGATCACTACAACCTGCCTGCAAAAGCTCCGCTCGTGCGGATGCTGCCGCCTGAGGAGGATTCTTCCCAATTGCCCAACGCGATTGTTTCGGTGGAGAGGTGGAGCGCAGAAGAGAAAGTATTGCGCTTGAAAGCGCAGGGGCCGCTGCGACTCGCGCTGCGGCTGATTAACTATCCGGCGTGGCACGTGGAAGTGAATGGCAGGGAAATCGCGCCGGAGAGAGCGGACGATTACGACCAGATGATCGTGCCGCTTGGAGCGGGCGAATCGCGTGTCAGAGTGCTCTTCACGCGAACGTGGGATAGAACTTTTGGCGGTGTTTTAACTGCTGCAAGCTTGCTAGTCGCTTTGTTCCTGATCGTGCGACCCTAGCGAACGTAGACGGGCTGTTTCAGCGGCGGTCGACGGTGGGGTGGCGGACGTCCTGGCCTTGCACGATGTAGATGACGTCCTCGGCGATGTTGGTGGCGTGGTCGCCGATGCGCTCGAGGTTTTTTGCCACCAGGATCAGCTCGAAGGCCGGGTAAACCACGCTGGAATCACCCATCATGTAGGTAAGCAGTTCGCGGAAAATCTGGTCGCGGTAGTGGTCCACTTTGTCGTCGCTGGCGAGAACTTTTTGCGCGAGGTCGACATCGCGGCGGACGACGGCGTTCAGGGCGTCGCGAACCATTTGTTCAGCAAGTTCGCTCATCCGCGGAAGATCGACGTAAGGCTTGACGCGCGGATGGCGGAGGATGCGCTGAGCGCTTTGGGCGATGTTGACGGCCTGATCGCCGATGCGCTCGAGGTCGTTATTGATGCGAGATACGGCAAGCACCAACCGGAGGTCCGTAGCCATCAATTGATGCAGCGCGAGGAGCTGAACGACGCGATCATCGATTTCGATTTGCAGCTCGTTGATGGCGTCTTCTTCATCGAGGACGCGCTTGGCAAGCTGCTCGTCAGAATCCAGCACAGCGTGGACGGCCTGGTGCACGGAGCGTTCGGCGAGGCTGCCCATCCAGAGCAACCGCTCTTTCAGTTCGTTCAGGTCTTTTTCGAAGTGGCGTTCCATGAAACCCTCTTCCGCGTTTGCTGCACTCCCGAATCCTAAGCCTGGACCGTCCCTCGGTTGAGATCCTTCGGCCATCCTCGCCGGATGGCCTCAGGATGACACGCACAACGCACCGAAGTGCGAAATGACTTCACCCAAAACGGCCGGTGATGTACGCCTCGGTGCGCGGATCACCCGGCTTGGTAAAGAGCTGGGGCGTCGGGCTGAACTCGATGAGCTGTCCGGTGAGCAGGAAGGCGGTGAAATCGCTGATGCGCGCCGCCTGCTGCATGTTGTGAGTGACGGTGACGATGGTGCAGAGTTCCTTCAACTGCACAAGGAGCTCTTCGATCTTGGCGGTGCTAATGGGATCGAGAGCGGAGCAAGGCTCATCAAGCAAAAGTACTTCGGGCTCAACGGCGAGGGCGCGGGCGATGCACAAGCGCTGCTGCTGGCCGCCGGAAAGTTCGTAAGCGGACTTGTGAAGATGGTCTTTCACTTCGTCCCAGAGCGCGGAGTGGCGGAGGCTTTTTTCGACGGCTTCGGCCAAGGGGAGCTTCGTGCCGTTGACGCGCAAGCCGTAAGCAACATTGTCGAAGATGGACTTGGGAAAGGGATTGGGCCGCTGGAAGACCATGCCCACGCGGCGGCGGAGCAGAGTGACGTCCTGCGCAAGAATGTTCTGGCCATCAAGGAGGATTTCGCCTTCGAGGCGGGCGTTGCGCACGGTTTCATGCATGCGGTTCAGAGTGCGGAGGAGCGTGGATTTGCCGCAGCCAGAAGGCCCGATGAGCGCGGTCACTTTGTTCGTGGCGACGCCCAAATTGATATCGAATAAAACTTGTTTGCTGCCGTAAAAGAAATTGACCTTGGAGATGGTCATGCGCATGGGCAAAGCGGCGGGCGTTGCCTGGCTCGCGGCCCCGGACCCGATGTTGGGAGTGATGTTTACGGTCACTGCCGGCCTCGCAGAAGCATGCATGGTCAAGACCTCGGAACCGCAATTCCCCGGGCCAGAATCCCCCGGGCGACGATATTGACGATGAGAATCAAACCAAGCAAGACGAGCCCCGCGGCCCAGGCCTGACGGTGCCAATCTTCATACGGAGCGACGGCATAGGTATATATCATAACCGGAAGGGAGGCCGTAGGCTGGCCCCAGCCGGGGCTCCAGAAGCGATTGCCGAAGGCGGTGAAAAGAAGCGGAGCAGTTTCGCCTGCCACGCGCGCAAAAGCCAAGAGGATGGCTGTGACAATGCCGCGATAGGCCGCGGGCACAATCACGGTGGCGATCGTTCTCGACTTGCTGGCGCCGAGCGCCATGGCGCCTTCACGCAGCTCGCGCGGAACAGCATGGAGAAATTCCTCGGTGCTGCGCAAAGTGATGGGGATCATCATCAGGCCCAGCGCGAATCCGCCGGCGAGCGTCGAGAAATGCTTGAACGGAAGCACGACGAGACCGTAAGCAAAAATGCCGATGACGATCGAGGGGACGCCATTGAGCAGATCGGCGGCGTAGCGCACCACGTAGGCAACGGTGCCGCCGCTGAATTCCGCGAGGTAGATAGCGCCAAAGAAACCAATCGGGACGCCAATCAGCGAAGCTAGCAAGAGGAGCTTGGCGCTGCCGACGATGGCGTTGGCCATACCGCCCCCGGATTCGCCGACGGGCGTGGGCAGCTTGGTGAAAAAATTCCAATTGATCGATGTCCCGCCATGGAAGACGAGATAGCCAAGGATGAAAAAGAGCACGGACACGGCCACCAGGGCACACACGCCGGTCATGGTCAGCATGAAGTTGCTGACGAATTTGCGCCAGCGAAGACGCGGATTCATCGTTGTTTCGCTCATGCCTGCGCCGTTCCACTGCCGCGCTGCGTGGTGACGAGGATGAGCAGACGAGCCAAGCCGTTCAAGATAAAGGTGAGGAGAAAGAGCACCAGGCCGAGCTCGATGAGCGACTGCAGATAGAGATCGCCGGTGGCTTCGGTGAATTGATTGGCAATGACGGAGGCGATCGAGTCACCGGGCGAAAAGAGGGATGCGCTGATTGCCGGTTGGTTGCCGATGACCATGGTGACGGCCATGGTTTCGCCGATGGCGCGGGCCAGCGCGAGAAAGATCGAGCCCAGGATGCCCGTGCGGGCGAAGGGAACGACGACTTTCCAGGTGGATTCCCAGCGTGTGGCACCGAGAGCGAGCGCAGCTTCGCGCTGATCGCGAGGAACGGAGAGGAGGATTTCGCGCGAGACGGAGATGATGTAGGGAATCACCATGATGGCAAGGACGATGCCGGCGGTGAGAAAACCCACGCCGTACATTGGGCCTTGAAAAAACGGGAGGAAACCAAACGTGCGCTTCAAGGCCGGCTGAATATATTCGCGCATCAGAGGGATGACAATGAAAACGCCGAGAAGACCATAAATAACGCTGGGCACGGCGGCGAGAAGGTCAATGAAGAACTGGAGCGCGTCGGAAATTTTCTGAGGCGCAAGCTCGGCGAGAAAAATCGCGGCGCCAATGCCGAGAGGCACAGCGATGAGGAGAGCTACAACTGCGGTAACCATGGTGCCATAGATGAAGGGCAAAGCGCCGAACTGATCGAAGATGGGATCCCAAACTCGGGTCAGGAAAAAGTTGAAGCCAAATTTGTGGCGGGGCAGAACGGAGCCTTGCCATAATTCGAAGACGAGCAATAAAGTGACAAATACAACGGAAGCGGCAAACAAAAACGTTATCAGGCGGGCGATTTCGTCGCCATCGCGAAGCCGGCTAAGAAAGGAGCGCGAGCCCGCGACGGGGCCCGCGCTCGGAACGGTTGTAGTTGTAGTCGCCAATGTACCCGCTTACTGGACGCTACTGATGGCCTTCAGTTCCTTGGCAACAATTTCCTTCGGAAGCTTCGCATAAGACAGATTTTCCGCGTAATTCTGGCCGTCGGCCAGCATCCAGCTCAGGAAGCCCTTGAGCGCATCGCGCTTCGCCGTATCGGTAATTCTCGCAGGAATGAGCAGCCAGGTAAAAGTGGAAATCGGGTAGGCCGTCTTGCCGGGAGCATCCGTTATGGAGACGCGAAAATCGTCAGGGATATTTTTGGCTGCGCCTGCTGCCGCTGCCGTAACGCCCGCAAGGTCTGCCTTGATGAAGGCCCCAGACGAGTTCTTTACGCGGCCATACTGCATGTTGTTCTGGATCGCGTAGATCAACTCCACATAACCGATGGAATTCGGCGTCTGCTTGGCCAGACCGGCTACGCCTTCGTTGCCCTTGCCGCCGAGCCCCACGGGCCAGTTGACGGAAGTGCCTTTGCCCACTTTGTTTTTCCAGTCATAACTGACTTTCGAAAGATAGTCGGTCCAGGCGTAGGTCGTGCCACTGCCGTCCGAGCGATGCACCACGACGATATCGTTTGCGGGGAGGTTTACGCCCTTGTTGGCGCCGCTGATGGCAGGGTCATTCCACTTGGTGATGCGGCCGAGGAAAATTCCGGCAATCGCATCCTGCGTAAGGTTCAACTCCGCAGTAATACCGGGGATGTTGTAGGTCGGCACAACAGCGCCGAGGACGGTGGGAAAGTGCAGGATGCCGAAGCCGTGCTTATCCTGGAAAGCCTTAAGCTGATCGTCGTTCATGGGGCCATCAGTAGCACCGAAATCCACCGTTCCTTCCGTCACCTGCTTGATGCCACCGCCGGAACCGATGGACTGATAATTAATCTGAATGTTTCCATGAGCCTTGTGGTATTCGTCAAACCACTTTGAATACATCGGATAGGGAAACGTCGCCCCTGCCCCATTGATAAGGAGAGAGTTCTGTGCCCATGCCGCGCCCGCGAGTGCGAAAACTGCCAGGAGTAATCGTGCGATTCGCTTCATTCGTATTCTCCACCATGCGATTTGTGTTTGCCCGGGAGCAAGAAGTGTGACTCTTTCGTGTTACAGGATTGTTACAAGGGATTCAGAGTTGGTTGACACAAGGTAAGATAGTGATAAATAAGCTCTTAAAGGCTGCCTTCCCAATACGATGAGAAGGGGAATTTGGGCCGGCACTAGATGGGCAAGACGCGGCGAACAATTCGAGAGGCATCCCTTGACGGGAGTCGCGAGTCTTACTATCGTGGTTAGAGAATCAGGGATGTTCAGCACACTTCAAACCGGTGGGGCGCGCGCAGTGCCAACGCATAGAGTTTGGCTATGCTTATTGCTCACTGGACTGTTTCTTTACAATCCATTTCTGGCGGGAGCTAATTCCTTGGGCGGGCTAAATCTGCGCCACCCACCGAGCAACCGGGCGACGATCGGATCATCCGAACTTCGGCAGTTTAGAGTTACCGATGGACAATTCACTTTCGCAGTTCCTGAAGCCACCTCGATAGAGTTTTACGCTTCCGTGCCTTCCACTCCCGTGTGGGTTTCTGAGGGATTTTCCGAAGATGTTTTCCTTCCTCAGCAATTTCTGTGCGCGAGCCTGTGGTTCAGGCCACCACCCGTTTCCTGATCGTTTCGGCCGCCATTTAAAAGAATGTTTCCGCTGCCGGGTAGTAAAGGCAGCGGGAGATGATTTGGGCGACTCAAAAAATTCTGCAGGTGTCTGAAGCCGGTAGAGATTCCCCTACCGATCCGGCACGCTGCGCAAGATGAGGTATGAATTCGAAAAAAACTTTGCTGACAAGCGCCGCGTTTCTTGTAGTAGGCCTTTTCGCTTGACGTTGGCTAGGGCGGACGCCAACCGACGCGGATGACTCGAACCCTGCGGCAACCGCGGCGGTCGCACGGCAGGAACGCCGCATCATCGCCAATACGCAACTGTTAAGATACGAGGGGCAAGAAGAGATCGGGTTATGGCTCTGGCATCTTCTCGCTCCGGCTTTGTTGTAACGGGAGTCCGGTCTTGGACAAAGTTGTCCCCAAGTTTCGCTTCTGCGTATATTTTGCAGGAAGAGGAGCCGCACATTGAAAAGCGTCCTAGTCCCTGAACTATTGGAGGCCCTTCGCCGTCTGAGCACCTGCGCAGTGTCAAACGCGATTGAGACATTCGACGTCCGCCTGCACAACGCGGGCTTTGCGGACGCAAGCATCCGATGCATCTTCGAGGATTTTCCGCCAATCGTTGGCTATGCGGCCACGGCGCGTGTTCGCACGTCGGTGCCGCCAATGCATGGGCACAATTATTTCGATCGTACGGATTGGTGGAACGCCATTCTTAAGATTCCGGCGCCTCGCGTTGTAGTTGTCGAAGATGTCGAAAAACGCCCCGGACTCGGCTCTTTCGTCGGCGAAGTACACGCTCACATCTTGGGCGCCCTGGGGTGCGTAGCGGTGGTCACAAACGGCGCGGTCCGCGGCCTGCCACAGGTCCGGAGCACAGGTTTCCAATTCTTTGCCGGAAACGTGGCCGTCTCCCACGCCTATGCCCATGTCTTTCAATTTGGAACTCCCGTGGAAATCGGCGGCCTGAGGATAGAACCGGGGGACTTGCTCCATGGAGACCGGCACGGAATTCTGAAGGTTCCGTTAGAGATTGCACCCGGTATCCCCGCAAGGGCTCGGGAACTTCAGGAAAAGGAACAACGTGTTATAGCCATGTGCCGGTCTGCTGATTTTTCACTGGATAAACTCCGCGAGTTGTTTCGCGGTCTTAACCCCGAGCCGAAGGAAGACAATACCGGTCGGATCAAGGAATAGGGTGCTGCAATTTCATGCTTAGAACGGATCGCAAGACCTTGCGGAGCATAAGAACAATCCTTGGACTCCTGCCTTTCCTTGCGAGCACACTGCTGCTCGTATCTTGCTCGTCGGACGCCGCCAAGGGCGGGCCAGATTCCGCTGCCGCCCCGACCGTTGCCGCGGCCAAGGTTCACCGCGCTGACCTCACGCGGGCCCTGGCCGTGACTGCGGAATTCCGGCCCTATCAAGAAATTGATGTCCACGCGAAAGTCGCGGGTTACGTGAAACGGATCTATGTGGATGTGGGCGACCACATTAAAGAAGGGCAATTGATCGCCATTCTTGAAATTCCTGAACTTCAGGACGAGGTCCAGACAGCCGAAGCATCGGTCAGCAAGAGCGAGCAAGAAATCCGGCGGGCACAGGCAGACTTGGAGCGGGCGCAGTCTGTGCACGAGGTCGCTCACTTGGCGTATTCACGGCTTGCTGATGTCTCCAAGACCCGTCCGGGGCTGGTGGCGCAGCAAGAGATAGATGACGCGATGGGGCACGATCGTGTTTCAGAAGCTCAAGTGGCGACCGCAAAAGCGTCGCTCGAAGTTGCCGCGCAGCAACTTCGAGTGGCGCAAGCAGACCGCGAGAAATTTCGCACCCTGTTTGCCTACGCTCAGATCAAAGCGCCCTTCACCGGTGTGGTCACGAAGCGGTACGCGGACACCGGATCCATGATCCAAACGGGAATTTCCTCGCAGACTCAGTCAATGCCACTCGTGACGCTGGCTCAAGAAAACCTCCTGCGCCTGGTCATCCCCGTCCCGGAATCCGCCGTCTCGAAGATCCGCTTGGGAGGTCCCGTGGAAGTAAGCGTCTCGACGCTGGGAAAGAAGTTTCAAGGCAAGGTAGCGCGATTTGCGGATCAGATGGATATGGCCACGCGAACAATGCACACGGAAGTGGACGTTCCCAATCCGACGGGCGAACTGGTTCCAGGTATGTACGCGAGCGCTTTGCTTGTCCTCAATGATAAACGGAATGCCCTTGCTGTTCCGGTCCAAGCCCTCACACGGACTGAGGATATTGTGAGCGTCCTGTTGATCGACAAGCAAAACAAACTGGAAGAGCGCTCCGTGCAGATCGGCATTGAGACACCAGATCAAGCCGAGATTTTGTCAGGACTCAACGAAGGCGAACTCGTCGTCGTCGGGAACCGGAGCCAACTCCAGCCGGGAATGGCCGTTCAACCGAAGATTATTTCCATTGCCCAGACGAGCGGAGGAAAGTAATGTCTGGATTCTCGATTCGAAATCCGTACTTCATCATTGTGGTCTGTCTGATTGTGTCCGTCGTCGGCATCACGAGCCTGGTTCGCATGCCGGTGGACTTGTTTCCCGCCATTAACATTCCCGAAGTCGTTGTCGCCACTTTCTATTCGGGAATGCCTCCGGAAGAAATCGAGACGGAGATTACCGGACGATTCGAGCGGTTTTTCACGCTCGGCAGCGGTATTGAGCATATGGAATCCAGATCACTGCCCGGGGTCAGCATCATCAAAGTCTACTTCCAACCGGGCACAGACAGCGACTCGGACGTCAACGAGATTTCCAACCTGGCCATGGCGGATCTCCGTCGCTTGCCCCCGGGAACTTTGCCGCCCGTTGTGGAAAAGTTTGACGCTTCGAGCCTTCCAGTTTGCCTGATCACGCTGAAAGGTAAAGGATTAAGCGAAACGCAACTCCGTGACCTCGGCCAATTCCAGGTCCGCAACCAGCTTGCCACCGTGCCGGGCGCTTCCGTGCCGCCTCCCTTCGGCGGGAAATACCGCCAAATCATGGTGTACGTGGACCCGGCAAAACTGCAGGCCTACCAACTAAGTCCGATGGATGTCGTTCGGGCTGTGAATAACGCCAATTTGATTCTCCCCGCCGGGGACGCGAAAATCGGCCCTTATGACTACAACATCTACTCGAATAGCCAGTTCCACGATGTGAAGGGTATTAATACCCTTCCGCTGAAGACCGTCCGCCAGTCCACGGTCACTGTCGCGGATGTGGGCCACGCGGAAGATGGGCACCAGATCCAAACCAACGTAGTCCGCGTGGATGGGCAGCATTCCGTTTATCTGCCAATTCTGAAGCAGGGTGGCGATACCAACACGATTCAGGTCGTAGATGGAGTCAGGGAGGTGCTTTCCCGTCTCACCGACATCCCGAAAGAGTTGGAAGCGCGCCTGGTGTTCGACCAGTCTTTGTTCGTCAAGCGGGCCATCGAAACGCTACTCCATGAGGGAGGCGTGGGACTGCTTCTGACTGCCTTGATGGTCCTGATCTTCCTGGGCAGCCTGCGCGCGACCGTCGCCGTGTTTCTCTCCATTCCTCTCTCGGCACTGGCCGCCATCATTGCCCTCTACTTCGGCGGCAGCTCCATCAATTCGATGATTCTCGCGGGATTGGCCCTGGTTTTTTCTCGTTTGATTGACAATGCGGTAATCGTCCTCGAGAACATTTTCCGCCACCTGGAGCTCGGCGAGAAGCCGGAGGTGGCGGCGGAGAAAGGCGGTCAAGAAGTGGCCATGGCCGTCTTGGCCGCGACGCTGACCAGCGCGGTGGTATTCTTCCCCGTCACGTTTCTGTACGGTGTGAGCCGGTTTCTCTTTTCGGCTCTGGCCTTGGCGGTGGTACTGGCGCTCTTTGCTTCTTACATTATCGCCATGACCGTCGTGCCTTTGTTCTGCGCTCGGTACATCAAAGCTCCGGCTCACGGACACTCCGCAGACACACCATCCGGTCAGGAGTCTTCGGAAGAGCATCGGACCGGCCGGGGGCGCTGGGGAGACCGGTTCAATGAATGGTTTGCCGAACATTTCAATCGTCTGCTCGGATTCTACGAATCGCATGTCCGGAATGCGCTCTCGCGGCCCAAAGCGATTGGCGGGGGAATTCTTGCAGCTTGCGCCATCAGTCTTCTTCTTTATCCATTCCTGGGCGTTGCGTTCTTCCCCCGAACGGATGCCGGACAGTTTGTCATCAACGTGAAGACTCCCTCAGGAACCCGGGTGGAGATCACCGATGAGGAAGTCGCCCGCGTGGAGAATCTGATCCGGCAAACAGTGGCACCCAAAGATTTGCATCTGATCGTCTCCAATGTGGGCGTGATTCCGGGGTTTTCGTCCATCTATACGAGTAATGCGGGGCCCCACACCGCGACGATCCAGGTGGCATTGAACGAGGGGCATCAAGTCAGCAGTTTTCAATACATGGACGCCGTGCGCCGCAAAATACAAGAAAATTTGCCCGAGTTGACCACGTACTTCCAATCGGGAGGCATCGTAGACGCGGTGTTGAATCAAGGATTGCCCGCTCCGATTGATGTCCAAGTGAGCGGGTCGAATCTGGAAGCCGCCTATCGAACCGCAACTCAGCTGGCGGGCAAAATTCGCAAGACGCCGGGTGTAAGTGAAGTCTATATCCCGCAGGACATCGACTATCCTTCGCTCCATCTTGACGTTGACCGCTTACGGGCAGGTGAACTCGGGCTTACCCAGAAAGAAGTCGTGGACAACGTCATTACGGCACTGACTTCGAATGGAATGATCGCTCCGAGTTACTGGATCGACCCGAAGACGGGGAATGATTACATGCTGACCGTGCAATATCCCGAGCAGAATATTCAAAGCCTCTCCGACCTAAAGGGAATTCCGCTGCGCTCGTCAGAAGCGAAATCTCCTGCGTTTCTCGACGCCGTCAGCAAGGTGTCGCGCTTCAATGCGCCCACGGAGATCGATCACTACCAGATCCAACGCGTCTTCGATGTGTATGTAAGTCCGTCCACCGAGGACCTCGGCCGCGTGGCCACGTCGGTTCGCGGCATCGTGGAGAAAACTCAACTTCCTGAGGGCGTTCGCGTAAACATTCGGGGGATGGTGCAGGGGATGGAAGCATCCTTCCGGAGTTTCGGATTGGGCCTGCTGCTTTCGCTTGTTCTGCTCTACCTCATCCTGGTCGCTCAGTTCAGGTCATTCCTCGACCCCGTCCTCATTCTCTTGGCTGTTCCCACTGGAGTGATGGGAGTCCTGCTCACGCTTGTGCTGACCGGCACTACGCTGAACGTAATGTCGCTCATGGGCGTCATCATGATGGTCGGGATAGTGGTTTCAAACAGCATTCTGATCGTGGAATTCGCACACCGGCTGGAAGAAGATGGCATGTCGGTTCGGGATGCCATCATCTCCTCCTGCCGGATTCGCTTGCGCCCCATCCTAATGACATCGCTTGCGACGATCATCGGCCTGATTCCGATGGCTTTGAAACTCGGAACGGGGAGTGAACAATACGCGCCGCTGGCGCGTGTGATTATCGGCGGCCTGGCCGTTTCCGTGGTTCTGACGGTCTTCCTCGTGCCGGCTGCGTACCTCGTCCTCCACCGAAAGGAAGAGCCGACTTTTCAGGAGGGGCAGGCGTGATGCGCTACTTTTTCACAGTCACTTTGAGTTATCTGTTGTTGTGCTCTCCTGCGAGAGCGCAACAGCAAGGAAACTCAGGTTCGGCTCAAGCGCAAGCGGGCATTCCTTTGACGTTGCGGCAAGCGGAAGGAATCGCGCTGAAGAACAATCCGCAAATTACCGTCGGGAAATTGCGCGCGCTGGAGGCGCAGCAATTCGTCCGGGAAACACGCTCGGCGCTTTTGCCGACCGCCTATCTCAGCCTCACGGCGGTAGATTCCAACCCGGGAAGCCGCATCGCTGCCGGCGGCCTCAACAACCCGATCGTCTTCCCGCGTGCCGCCGGGGGTGCGACGGTCAGCCAATTGGTCACCGATTTCGGCCGCTCGACGAGCTTGCTGTCCAGCTCGGAATTCCAGGCCAAGGCGGAAGACAAGAACGCCGCAGCAACGGTCGCGGATATCACCCTAGCCGTCGACCGGAGCTACTACAACGCCCTGGAAACGAAGGAACTCGTCAAAGTCGCGGAACAGACCGTCGAGGCGCGCCAACTTCTCGTGGACAAGGTGAAAGCGCTTACCGATGCGAAGCTCAAGTCCGAGCTGGACCTCAGCTTCACCAGAGTCGATCTGGCGCGCGCCAAACTTCTGCTCCTGGAGGCCAGGAACAATTACCAGACTGCTCTGGCGGCGCTCTCCGCGATTCTTGGTTATCAGGATGAGCAGAACTTCCAGCTTGTCGAAGAGTCAACACAAATTACGCTGCCGCCGCCGGACGTGGCGCCGTTAATTCTGCAGGCTTTGCAGCAGCGCCCGGAGCTTGCGGCCCTGCAATACAGCGTCGAATCGGCGCAAAAGAACAGCAACGCAGAACACGATCTGTGGAGGCCGACAGTCAGCGCACTGGGCGTGGTCGGGGAAGCGCCGGTTCGCGACGACCACATTCCCAATTGGTACGGCGCAGTGGGCGTCAATATTAACATCCCAATCTTCAACGGATTCCTTTACAACGCGCGCGCGAAGTCCGCCGATCTTCAAACAGAAGTGAACCGGCAAAGACTGGCGGACCTGCGAAACAATCTGGCGCGGGACGTAAGGATCGCCTGGCAAGACAGCAACCAGGCTTATGAGCGCCTGTCCGTGACCCAGCAACTACGGGAAGAGGCCAGCCTGGCTCTTGACCTTGCTCAGGCGCGCTACACACTGGGGCTTGGTTCCATTGTGGAGTTCAGCCAAGCCGAACTGCAGAAAACCGAGGCGGATATCACGGATACGGATGCCAAGTATCAGTATCGCTTGACGCAGTTTGTGCTCGCCTATGCGATGGGCGCGCCGAAGTAAGTCCTCCTCGCGCAGAAGGTGGGGGGCATCTTCCGACAATCTATGATTCCTTTGCTTCCAATTCTCTCAGGGGGCACGTGTCGCGCAATTATTTGGATGAACCGCACGGGCTTGAATTCAACCTGTTGTTGAAACCCACCACCAATTGTAAGTAGCGCTATGTCAGTGATTTAGAGTGGACTTCCTGTTCTTATTACAGGATATTCACATTTGATTGACGTAACCGTAAGAGACGCCCGATACCTTCTGCGCGGGGTGGTTCGTGTTCCGGCCATGGCATTTTGAACTTCGCTTAAAAGAGAGAGGAAATGAAAAAACTAGCTGCACTCACACTGTCGCTGTTCCTGATTTCCGGAACGGCAATCGCTGATTCACCGAAAGACGCTGACGCACAACCTGCCAAGCTGGCTCAGCCGGCCAAGCCCAGGGCGGCCAAAAACGCCGAGAAAGCGGACGCTACTTTCGCCGCGGAGCTCGAAGAGCTTCGCCAAGCCCTGCAGGCGCAGCAGGAACAACTCCAGATGCTGAAGGAAGAGCTGGCCAAACGCGATCGTCAAATTGACGAAGCGCGCGAGGCGGCTGCCGCTGCCAACTCCCGGGCCGCCGAGGCCAGCAGCAAGGCGATCGAAGCGGTGAATTCCACCGCCGAAGTGAAGAGCACTGCGGCTTCGCTCAACGCGACGGTGGGCGACTTGAAGGCCAGCAATGAAGCCCTCAAGACCGCCGTAGCGACCGAACAAACCCAGGTCAGCAAGGCCACGGAAGAGGGTCCAGCCTCGATTCGCTACAAGGGCATTGCCATCACCCCCGGCGGATTCGTCGCGGCGGAAACGGTTTTCCGTCAACGGGCCACTGGTTCTGACATAAACACTCCGTTTAACGGCATTCCATATCCAGGGAACGCGCTGTCCAAGGTTGCCGAGAATAGTTTCACGGCTCGTCAGAGCCGCCTTAGCCTCCTCGCGGAGAGCAAAATGGGCAGCGCCAAACTGACCGGTTACTATGAGGCGGACTGGCTTGGCACAGGCGTGACTTCCAACAACCGGCAGAGCAATAGCTATGTGTTTCGCCAGCGGATCCTTTACGGACAAGCCGCATTTGACAATGGGTGGATCGTTACCGGCGGTCAGCAGTGGTCCTTGGCGACGGAAACCAGAACAGGAATTACAAACCGTCAAGAAGTACTTCCGATGACGATTGATTCGCAGTACCAAGTCGGCTTCACCTGGGAGCGACAATATGGCTTCCGGGTTGTCAAAGACTTCGGCGGCAAGTTCGCTCTTGGCTTTGCCGTAGAAGGACCACAGGCAACGATCGGCGGACGAGGGTTCTCTCTTGCGACTACAACGACGGTGGGGACTGCTTCAGTTGCCACGACTGGGAACACCTTTCTCAATTCTCCGGGCAATGGCGGCGGCCTGTATAACTTCTCCGACACGACGGGATACTCTGTCAACAAGGCACCTGACATCCTCATCAAGGCTGCTGCAGATCCCGGGTATGGCCATTACGAACTGTTCGGCATCATTAGCACCTTCCGCAACAGGGCTTATCCTTGCGGTGTGGTGGGCACGAACGCAAAGGATACAGCGCCTCCAGCTCTCGCTAAGCTCGTGACACTTGCTTGTTCCGTTGATGGCTCCACCACGCCCAGCTCGATTGGCGCGTTCAACGATGCACGAACGGGCGGTGGCCTCGGAGGGAACTTGCGCCTGCCGCTGTTTGCCAAGAAGCTGGAGTTCGCTGCCCAAGGAGCCGCCGGAGATGGCATCGGCCGTTACGGCTCGGCGCAGCTTGCGGATCTGACGTTCCGTCCCGACGGCACGCAAGCCTTGATCCGCACGGCTCATGGACTTGGAGAACTGGTGTACCATGTAACACCGAAACTGGATATCTACGCCGACTTCGGTGCAGAGTATGTATGGCGCGCGGCGTATCAGGGCTACGACAGCATTACGATTACGAAGACACCGGCTCTATCTGCCGTTCCGGCGTCCGGCTCGTTCGCGGGGTCGCCGGCTATCGGTGCCACAACAACGACTGCGTTTAAGCTGAACCAGATCGGTGGATACGGCTCGCCATTCGCCAATAACTCGGGTTGCAACACCGAGAATCCGCCGTCCAATCAGCTCACACCATCCGGTGGCGGCACCTGTGCCGGGGACACTCGCGTCATCATGGAGGGAACTCTCGGGTTCTGGCATAAGTTGTACCAGGGTCCCAAAGGCGGTCTTCGCTGGGGACTTCAGTACTCCTATTTTACCAAGAGTGGCTGGTCCGGGAACAACGGCGTGGCTACCGCAGTGGGCATTTCGCCGAAAGCAATCGACAACATGATTTGGACCTCTTTCCGCTACTACATCCCGTAGACGCGGTTCCCGCGAGAGTTCCGTCCTCCCCTGGGACGGAAAAGGGGCAGCTCATCACAGAGCTGCCCCTTTCGTTTGTTCGCGCCCGAGCTACAAACAGGTGACCGAAGACACAGTTGATTTCGGCGCTCCCGCGGTACTTAACGCGGGGAACAGGTACAGCGTCCTTCACCTTGTCAATTTTATTTTCCGTACGCATCGACAGAGGCGCCGGAGCGAATGGAATCTGAAGCGCTGCGGACAACAATGTCACCGGGTTTCAGATCACCGAACACCTCTGTTTTTCCGTTCACCGTTACACCATTCTTGACGTCCACCCATTCCGCTTTTCCTTGTTGAACCCGTATCACAAAGGTTCGCTGCAGGTCGGTCGCGACGGCTGAGGCCGGCACGAACAGCGTTGCGTAAGACCGCTGAATGGGCCACTCGACGTTTGCAAATGAACCGGGCGTGATCTGAGCGTCGGTATTGTGAAAATCGAGTTCGACCTGCATCGTGCGAGTGTTCTGATTGATATCGTGCGAGATGCGCGCAATCGGGGCGTGAAAAGTTCTTCCCGGATATGCAGGCACGCTGAAAGTCACCTCCTGCTTTTCTCGAACTCCCGCTACGTATGCTTCCGGTATGGGAACGACGACACGCAAGCGGCTCAGGTTTTCGATTTGGACGATTGGCTGTGCGCCAGTCTGTCCTGATGCGGGTCCAACCAGTGCGCCGGGATGCAAATTCCGCAGGGTCACGACACCGTCGAATGGAGCGCGGATTTCCAGGTAGGATTCGAGCTGTGTGACAGCGCGCAGTGCGTCGCGTGCAGCTTGGACATTTTTTGATGCCGCTTCGACCTGCGCATTATCAGCTGCAGCCGTTTGCTCGGCAATGAGGAGGTCATTGTTTGCAACCACTCCGGGCGTTTTGGCAGCCGCCGCCAGATGCAAGTAGGTTCCGTGGCCGGACGCAAACTTTGCTTGCGCCGCACTGAGTTGGGCTTCCGCACTCTGCAGGGCTGCTTCGGCCTGCGCACGCTGCGCCACTAACTCGGGAGCGGAGAGGCGGATGATGAGCTCACCGGCATGCACGCGGGAGCCGCGATCAACACTGATCATGTCCAAGAAACCAGTAACCTTCGGGTAGATATCCACCACTTCGTATGGAGTGACTTGAGCGGGCAGAGACAGGGTTGTATCGAGGTTTCGAGATTCGACCGCAACGACGTCCACGATTTGTGGAGTGCTAGTAGCGGAACCTAGACTGCCATTCTGCACAGAAGGATTGCCACAACCCGGGAAAATAAGACTCAACATGAATATCGCAAAGAGCCATCTCATTGCGAAACCCCGGGCGCCCCTGCAAATAAACTATTAGGGTCGTCAGGATCGAGCGAAGGCGAGACGAGAGAAGCACGTTTCTGCACGAGGCCGAAAACAGCCGGCAGCACGAGCAGTGTCGCCACGGTCGCGGCCAACAGCCCGCCAATAACAGCCCGGCCAAGCGGGGCGACCTCCTCGCTACCGCGTCCAATCGCGAGCGCCATCGGGATCATTCCCGTGATCATCGCAAGACTGGTCATCAACACGGGACGGAGGCGCTCGCCGGCAGCGTTTCGAGCGGCGGTCTTCGCATTCGCGCTTTTCTTCCTGTTCTTTTCGGCGAAGGTAACCAGCAAGATGGCGTTCGCAACGGCAACGCCGATGGCCATGATCGCACCCATGAAACTTTCGAGGTTGAGGCTTGTTCCGGTGACCAATAGCATGAGAACGACGCCCACGAGCACGGCGGGAACCGTGGACAGAACGATCAGCGACAACCGAATAGACTCGAAATTGGCCGCGAGCAAAAGCAGAATGACGAAAATGGCGAGTGCGAGCCCGATGCTCAAGTTGCCGAAGATCTGCCGCATCGCGCTCACCTGGCCGCGCACCTGGACCGTTACGCCGCGTGGTGGATTGCCAGCCCGTGCGATTGCGCGATCAATGTCGGTCGCTGCGCGCCCCAAGTCGCTCTTCCCAAGATTGGCGGAAAGACCGATCATCCAGAGTCCGTTCTGCCGGTCCAGTTCGCCAGGCACGGTGCCAGACCGCACCGAAGCAACCTCGCTGACGAGCGGATCGGCACCCGTGGCGCTTGAGACCGGAATTGTTTCGACATCTTTAATCGAAGTCATTTGGGCTTGTGGAACTTCGACTTGAACCTGATAGCTAACGCCGGACTGCGGGTCCCGCCAGTAATTCGGGGATACGAACCTGCTTGAGGCCGTTGCCGAGACAACCGCCTGGCCAACTTGATCCGCTGTGACGCCAAGCTGCCCGGCCAGTACTCGGTTCACGTGAACGTCCACGGAGGGGTAATGAAGTGGTTCCTCGTATCCGAGGTCGCGCAGTTCACTAGCTTTTGAGAGTTCCTGCTTGACTCGTTCCGCAAAGCTCAAGACATCGTTGTATTGCGGACCGGTGGTCGCCACCTCAATTACCGATGGCGTACCGAAATTTAGGATTTGACTGATTAGATCGCCAGGATCGAAAGAAAAGTGCGATCCCGGGAATTGGTGAGGCAAAGTGTTCCGGAGTTTTTCCTCCAAGTTGCCAAGAGAGATTGATGCGCCAGGGCGGAGCGCGACGTTCATGACGGCCTGTTGAGGCCCACTCGTCCAGAGGAATACTGCGTTGATCGGATAGGAAGAGCCCTGCGTGCCGACGTAGCTCAGGGTAATGGCAACGTTGCCAGGTCCCGCCGCGCGGTTAATCGTATCGAGCACGCGCCGCGCCATTTCCTCCGTGACCGGCACGCGTGTGCCATCAGGGGCATCGAAGCGCAGACGAAATTGACTTGCTGCCGCCGAAGGGAAAATTTCTCGCGACAGTCTCGGCCCGATCAGGAGCAGCACGCCGATGGCCACCGCCGAATACATGCCAAGCAGCAGCGCCGGATGGGACATCAGACGGTCCAGACGGACATAAAATTTCTTCCGGAATCGGTCGAAGCGCGCCTCGGCAGAACTGTCTGCCCGTATCTCTTCCGCCTTCAGGAGCCAATTCGAGAGCACCGGCACAAGAGAGCTGGACAGCAAATACGACGCTCCCATCGCAAATCCGACCGCGAGTGAAAGCGGAACAAAGAGTGACCGCGCTGGGCCGACCATGAAGAACGAAGGCAGAAAGACCGCAAGCACGCACAGCATCGCGAGCAGCCGGGGGATGGCCACCTCGCGGCTCGCTTCCAAGATAGCTCGCGGCTTCGGCTTCTGCTGGGCCAGATGCACGTGAATGTTTTCAAGGAGCACCGTGCCCTCGTCCACGAGCACGCCAACCGCCAGGGCGAGCCCGCCGAGAGTCATGATGTTGATGGTCTGGCCCATCGCCCACAACGCCACCACAGCCATGAGCAACGCAAAGGGTATCGTGATGACGACGATCAGTGAGCTGCGCCAGTCGCGCAAAAAGAAGAGAAGCGTAAGACCCGTAAGAATCGCGCCGAGTAGCCCCTCGCGCAAAACGGAGAGCAATGCATCGCGGACATACTGAGACTGGTCGAATTCGTAAGTAATCTTGATGTCCTCGGGAATCAGCGACTGGAATCGAGGCAGGCTCGCCCGGACTTCATTAACGACGGTGATTGTGGAAGCGTCGGGCCGCTTCGTCACCGGAATGTAGACCGTTCTCTTGTCATTCAGCAAAGCGTAGCCCGCAAGAATGTCCGAGGAATCAGAAACAGTTCCGACATCCCGCAGGTAGACCGAAGGTCCCGAGCCAGTGCGCAATGGAATGTCGAGCAAATCGCTGATCTGCCCGACTGTCGAATCCGTGGTGACAAGTGCCTGGTAATTTCCAATATTGGCATTCCCCGCCGGTTCGATACTGTTACCCGCCACCAAGGCCTGTACGACTCTCTGTGGAGAGAGACCGTAGGCGTGCAATTTGTTCGGGTCAATGCTGACGACAATTGTCCGTTGATTGCCTCCGAAGGGCGGCGGCGAGGAAACTCCCGGCAGCGTCGCAAAGACCGGCCTCACGCGATTCAAAGCAAGGTCCTGGATTTCACCAAGCGTGCGCGATTGGCTCGAAAAGACGAGATAGCCGACGGGGAGCGTGCCCGCGTCGTAGCGGATCACGAATGGAGAGACTGTGCCTGGCGGCATGAAGGCACGAGCGCGGTTCACGTAGGAAATTGTTTGTGCGAGCGCCTGGCTCATATCTGTTCCGGGATGAAAAGTAAGCCTGAGGAGCGCCGTGCCTTGGATAGATTTGGCTTCGACGTTTTCGATCCCGTTGATATAGAGGAAGTGGTACTCGTAGTAGTACGCGATGAAACCTTCCATCTGCTGTGGGCTCATACCGCCATAGGGCTGGGCGACATAAATGACCGGAAGATCAAGGTCCGGGAAAATATCCATGCGCGTTCGCGTCAAAGCCAAGATGGACGATAGCGCCAGCGCGACCACGATGACGATGACCGTAATCGGCCTGCGCAATGCTGCACGAATCAGCCACATGACTAATGAGCCTCTGGTGCCGTGCCCTGCAAGAGCTGCAGGAAATCTTGCAAGTTCCCTTGCGCGTACGCGACGCCGAAAAGTCCACGCCACACACTTAGCCGGGCGATGGAATCATCCATTTCTGCTTGAGCAAGCAGATTCTCCGCATCGGCTACTTCCACGAGTGTCGCCAAATCAGATTGATATCGAGCCCGCGATTGCGTTTCCGATTGCCGAGCCGCCGCCAATTCGGTGGGTGTTTCCTGAGCGACGAGTTGAGCTGCCTTCAATTGCTCCCGAGCGGCTTGCATTTGTCCGGTCAAGTCTTGAATTGTCTGGTCATAATGAGCCTGCTGGGAACGCTCATTGGCTTTCGCAATTTGTTTTTCGACGCTCAAGGCTTTGAACCCGAAAATGTCCGGGAAAAGGATGGTTATTCCCGTCACCCAATTTCCACGCGCCGGCGCCAAGCCGTTCCAATTGCCGAGAATTGTGCCGTTATTGGAAACCTGACTGCCACGGCCAAACCCTTCTGTCTGTAGCAACACGCGAGGATAGTCCGTGCGTTGTAAGATTTTCTCCGCCGCCTGGACTTCCCGTACAGCAGCCATCTGGTCGCGCGCCAAGGGATGCGCCGATGCAGAAACGCCGGGCAGCAATTCGGTCCTGGGCAAATCGAGTAGCCGGCTTGAATCTAATTTGATTTCACTGCCCGCGACTCCCATGAGTGCCGCGAGTGTATCCAGCGCCATGCGTTCCGCCTTCTGAGATTGGTATAGTTGAGTTTTCGCTCGTGCGAGTTCCGCATCGGCGCGCGAAGCGTCCGCTCCGGGGCGCAGCTGGTTGTCAACGAGAACATGGATGGAGTTATTGAACACCTGCCAGCGCTCGACGTTGGCCTGCGCCGCCAATACAGCTTGCTGGTTTGCAAGCGCGAGCAGAAAATAATTGCCGACGGCCGTTGCGACTTGAAGCTGTGTCAAAGCAAGGTCAGCTTGCGATTTATCTTCTGCAGACCGTGCTTGGCCGACCCTGGCTGAACGCAATCCAAAGTCCAGCGGTTCCCAGGAAAAAAGCGCCGCCGCCTGACTACCCCAGTAACTTTGTTCACTCGAAGGACCAATCGGTCCCTCAACAGTGGGAGTGATGGGCGTGGGCAGCCAGATCCCCGGGACTTGGTTTTGAGTGGCTCGGCTGTCCTGGTATACACCGTTCAGCTGTGGAAGATATTGCGTCCGAGCCAGAGTCACTCCAGCTCGCGCCGCAGACACTTGCTCCAGCGAGGCACGAACAGCAGGATAGTGCTGAAGCGCATAGTTCAGCGCATCTTCGAGAGTCACCAGCTTCGGCGGAGCGTTCTCGGTCTGGGCGTTAGAGAGGTTTGGGAACAGAATAAGAACGAATAGAATCGCGGTGCTGGTTCGGAGACACTTCCAAAGATTCGCTGTCACGATTCTGGTCCCTTCGCATGAAATGGTTGCATCCCAGCTCTCGGATTGCTCGGGCGACTCCCTGCGTTTCAATCGCTTCTCATTCCATTAACTCACCCAAAAGCAACTTCACTTTCTCCGTGGCTTTGGCGAGCGCTCTCCGGCCCGAAGGAGTCGCGCGATAAACCCTGCGCCTTCTCCGGCCCAAACGAATTTTCTCGGAACGCAGCAACCCTTTTCTCTCCATTCCATGGAGCATCGGGTAGAGAGTGCCCGCACTCATCTTGTAACCGTGGCGTTGCAGCTCCTCGATCATGCCCAAGCCGAAAATGGGTTCCTGGCAAGCGTGGTAGAGAATGTGGATACGGATTAAGCCGGATAGAAGCTCCTGGCCGCTGGTGCGCTTAGTCTGAGTTAGTCTCATATCCTAATAATCGACTTTCGATATCGAAAATCGATTATAAAGAATAGACATAGTCCGCCACTTTTGTCAATCGGGCAAGAAATCAGGCCAGAGCTGTGGTTGCCATGATGTTCACCTCGTTCCGCTACTGCATTCCGTAGACTTGGGTATGGCAACTGCTCCGACCACAACTCGGGCGGGAAAGGGGCGGCTCCTCACGGAGCTGACTTTCTTGTTGCCCTTAAGCGCGATTCTAATTTCCAGCAGGGAAACCTCAGGAGGGGGAGAAGGGGACCGGAGCCAGGGGTGCACCGGTCCACAGGTAGGACATGGACTGAAGAAAACTAAGCGAGTGGAGTGTCACACGACTGCGTCACTTCCGCATCAAGGCTGTGTGAATTCTCCGTAACCTGCGAGGCCACGCTCGCGCCTTCCCAGGAACGATCCGGTGGTGCGGCAATGCCACGGCCGTGGCGCACATCAAGGCCGCGGACCCAGAAAATGATGTCTTCGGCGATGTTCGTGGCGTGGTCGGCGATGCGCTCAAGGTGGCGCGTGACCAGAACGAATTGCAGGCCAGGACTGACCAGCGCAGCTTGCTTGGTCATGCGGTCAAGTAGCTTCTCGAATATGCGGTCGCGATATTGGTCCACGACATCGTCGCATTCGAGAACCTGCGTGGCCAGTTCGGTATTCCGGAAAATCAATGCTCCAAGACTCTTGCTGACCATGGCGCGCACAGCGGCGGCCATGGGAGCCAATTCTTCTGGCAGCTCGGCGTCAGCCATTTCACGGAGGGAGATGACGCGCTCGGCAAGATTCACGGCGAGGTCGCCAATGCGCTCGAGATCATTGGTAATCTTCAAAGCGGCAACGATGAGGCGCATCTCGTCGTCGGAGAAGGAACCGCGGCGAAGCAGCCGGATGGCGTGCTCATCAATAACGATCTCCATTTCGTTGATGCGCGGCTCGAGAAGAAACACTTCGCCGGGCAACCCGGCGGTGCGCGGGCTATGGAGACTGACAATGGCGTCCAGCGCGCGATTCATGGCACTTTCGACGGTGCGCGCCATGGACACCAGGTAGTTCACCAACGTGTCATAAAGAACAGTTTCGGTAAGACCTGCAGCGCTCGACATAAGGCCCCTTTCGGAGCGAGGGGCGCAATGGCACACCATCGCTCGTAATCAAAATTTTGGCTACGGATGGTTACAGAGCGTTCACACACAGATGAATATGCTGGAAAAGTGTGGCGTTTGTGCGGAGGAGGGACGAGAAGCGCTAGCGCCGGCCAGCGTTGCCGCCACCACCGGCGGCGGGCCGCGAAATGGCGCGCTCGGGATCGAATAGCGGAACGGAAAAATGAAATTGCGAGCCCTGTCCGACTTCGCTCTCGACCCAGATGCGTCCGCCGTGGACTTCCACAAGGTGCTTGGCTATGGCCAAGCCCAGGCCCGTGCCGCCGACCTCGCGCGAACGCGCGGCATCCACGCGATAAAACCGTTCGAAAATGCGCGGCTGATCGGCCTGCGGTATGCCGATGCCGGTGTCGGAAACGGTGAAGATGACTTCGTCGTCGTTGGCTTCCGCGCTGAGCATGATCTGCCCGCCCGGCATGGTGTACTGCGTGGCATTGTCCAAAAGATTTTGCAGGACTTCGGCCAACAGGCGGCGGTCGCCGGCGATCTCGGGCAGGTGCGAAGCAATATTGACGGAGATGCGGATATCTTTTTCTGCAGCGCGATGCTGCGAGGTTTCGAGGCAGCTTTCGATGAGCTGCGAAACGCTGAGCCGGTGAATTTCAAGTTCCAGACGGTCGGCGTCCATTTTCGAAAGTTTGAGCAGATCATCGGTCAGGCGGGCCAGGCGGCGGGAGTGCTCGAGGATAATGCCGAGGAAACGGCTGCGGTTCTGGGGATCGTCGACGGCCCCAGCGAGGAGAGTTTCCGCGAAGCCCTGAATGGCGGTGAGAGGCGTTTTGAATTCGTGCGAAACGTTGGCGATGAAATCGCGGCGGACGCGCTCGAGCTTTCGCAGTTCGGTGATGTCGTGCAGCACCACGACCGCGCCCGACGTATCGCCGGCGCGCACCGCCGCCACCGTGGCGGCGAAGAAATGCTGCCGCAGCGTGCCCGTTACGATCTCAGCTTCCACCCGCGGCTCCCCGGCGAGGACCTTGCGTACCGCCTCGATCAATTCGGTTTGCCGCACGACTTCGACCAGGGCGCGGCCGGACTGCGGCGGAACATCCAATTCCAGGATTTCCGCGAAACTCTGGTTCGCAAAGAGCAGGCGCTCCGAGGCGTTCACCACCGCGACACCTTCCAGCATGCTTGCAAGAATGGCGGAAGAGAGATTGCGCTCTTCGGTAAGCGTGCCGATGGTGCGGTCGAGCCGGGCGGCTGTTTGATTGAGCGACGCAGCAAGCGCTTCGAGCGCATCCCCGGAACTGTCCGCGGGCAACGGACGAAAATCGCTTCCCGCCACGCGGCGGGAAAACTCTTTCAGGCGGTCCACACGGTCCGAGAAGCTTCGCGAGATCAGCAAAGAGGCTGCGCCCGCGAGCAGCAAGATGACGAACGAGGCGAGCCACAGGCTGCGGCGGAACGAACGGAGCACTTCGTCCACGGTTTGCAGGGGAAGCGCAAAGCGCAGCACGATCGGAGATCCCCCATGAATGTTCTGGCGCACGGCGTAGTACAGCAGATCGCGATTGATGGTGACGCTGTGACGGATGGAGCGGCCATCGCCATTCGCGAGAGCATCGCGAATTTCCGGGCGGCCAGCGTGATTTTCCATGGTCTGCGGGTCGGACTGTGAATCCGCGAGGACCAGCCCATCTCCGGTGATGACCGTTATGCGCGCACCGCTAGCCGCCATCTGCTCGACCCAGACGCGCAGAGCGGCGCCATCCTCAGGGTGCTGGGGAGGGAATTGCGACAACTGCGGCGGGCGCGCCTGGGCGACGCGCGCGATGGCGATGAGCTGATCGAATCCGGTGCGCTCGTAGTCGCTGCGCAGGGCGCGTTCGGCAAAGAAATCCACGCCAACCAGGACGCCGAGGAGCAGCGCCAGAAAAGTAAGCGCGAGTTTCCAGAAAAGGTTAGGCCGCACGAGTTTCGAACAAATACCCCGCGCCACGGACGGTCTTCAAATGGGAAGGATTTTCCGGATCTGCTTCGATCTTTTCGCGGAGGCGGCGGACGTAAACGTCCACGCTGCGCGGGGTCACAAAGCGGTCCGTGCCCCAGACGGCATCGAGGAGCTGGTCCCGCGTGAAGACGCGGTTCGGGCGCGAAGCAAGGTAATAGAGCAGCCGGAATTCGAGCGTGCTGAGCGGAACGGGTTTGCCGGAATGGCTCACGCGATACGACGCCGGATCGATGGCCAGCTTGCCGACCTCGATGACGCGCGGGGAATCCACGGGCGGCGCGGCGCGGCGTAGCAGCGCCTTGACGCGCGCAACCAGCTCGCGCGGGCTGAACGGCTTGGTGACGTAATCGTCGGCGCCCATCTCCAGGCCAACGACGCGGTCGGCTTCATCACCGCGCGCCGTAAGCATGAGGATAGGCAAGCGATTCAGCGAATCATCCCGCCGAATCTCCCGGCAAATGTCGAGACCGGAGAGTTTCGGCAGCATGAGGTCGAGAAGCAGGAGATCCGGTGGCGTTTTCTTGAGGATATTCAGGCCGGTGCCGCCATCGTAGGCGGCGCTGACCTGAAAGCCTTCATTCGCGAGGTTATAACGAACCAGTTCGACAATATCGCGGTCGTCTTCGATGATCAGAATACGTTTCATGCAGACCGTGCGTTCCGCTCGCCGGCTTGGCGGCAGTGTACCGTACACCGGCGAAATGCGGTAGTTTTTGGGAGTACTGTGATTCCCGGGGCCTTCACGTAACACGACTGATTGTCTCAGCCTGCGGAGTGCCTGTGGTAACTCGGGGATTACAGCAATATGAATGACATGTTAATGGCGATCCGAGATTTTCGCGCAGAAATCGAGATTAGTCCCCGCTCGTGGTGGTAAACGCCAGCGTGAGCAGCGTTCTCTGCTCGAGCTCATGCGCTTTAGCGGAGCCTGTCGCGGGACTGGCGCTGGCCGAGCGTTTCACCGAGCGGACCTGCAAGCCCTTCGCCTGCGCCAGCCGTTCGAGCCGCGGCAAAACGTAAAAAAGCGCGCCCATGTTAGCGGGCTCTTCCTGTACCCAAACGATCTCGCGTGCCTGGGGATGCGCTTCGATCGCAGCGATAATCTCCGTGCGCGGGAGCGGATAGAGCTGATCGAGGGAAAAAATCGCCGTGCTCGAATCCTTGCGCCGCCGGCGCTCGGCGCGCAGCTCGTGGCCCACTTTGCCGCTGGCGATCAGGATGCGCCTGGCATTTTGTACTTCTCGATCAGGCACAAGCGGGAGAAATCGTGGCTGCGTAAACTCCTCGATGCTCGAACTAGCGTCCGGATGGCGCAGCATGCTCTTGGGAGTGAAAACGATCAGCGGCTTCCGCCACGGGCGCCGCGCCTGGCGGCGCAGCATGTGGAAATATTGCGCCGCAGTGGAAGGCTGGCAGATCTGCATGTTGTCCTCCGCGGCGAGTTGCATGTAGCGCTCGAGGCGCGCGCTGGAGTGCTCGGGTCCCTGGCCTTCAAAGCCGTGCGGCAGGAGCAGCACGATGCCCGAGGGAAGATCCCATTTATCTTCGCCCGCACTGATGAACTGATCGATGATGACCTGCGCGCCGTTGGCGAAATCTCCGAATTGCGCTTCCCATAGCACAAGCGCTTCTGGGTAGTCGCGGCTGAAGCCGTACTCGAAGCCCAGGCAGCCTGCTTCGGAGAGCGAGGAATTGTGAATTTCGCAGAAAGCCTGATCCGGGGCGAGGTGCGCGAGCGGCAGATACTCCACTTCCGTTTCCGTGTCCACCAGCACCGCGTGACGCTGGCTGAATGTGCCGCGCTCCGTATCTTGCCCGCTGAGCCGGACGGGATTGCCTTCGAGGAGTAACGACCCGAACGCCAGCGCTTCGGCAAAGCCGTAATCAACAGCGCGCTTGCCATGGCCCATTTCGGCGCGCTGCTCCAGCAGTTTCACGATTTTCGGGTGCACGTGAAAACCCGCCGGCACGCGAACAAGGCCATCGGTGATTTCCTCAAGTTTTTCGCGCGACAAGCCGGTGTCCACTTCATAGGAAGCGCTGTAGCGCCCGCGATGGTAGGGTGTCCAGTAGTTCGGCAGCGTGCGCAGATGCGGAATTTTCGTGATCTGGCGCGCCTTGCTCTGCTCTTCTTCGTACTCCCTGCGAACGGCCTCGACTGTCTGCGTGGTGTCGATTCCCGTGCGTTCCGCGTAAATCTTCCAGAGCGGAGGATGGTTCTTGATGCTTTCGTAGAGCCGCGGCTGCGTAATCGTGGGGTCGTCAACTTCGCTGTGGCCGTGGCGGCGGTACCCGATAATGTCCACGACGACGTCGCCGCCGAATTGCGAGCGATATTCCGCGGCAAGATGTCCGGTGCGCACGACGGCGTCGGGGTCTTCGGCATTGACGTGGAAAACCGGCACGGACTGGCGTTTCGAAATGTCGGAAGCAAAACGCGAGGAGTGCTCCTGCGCGGGCCGCGTTGTGAACCCGATCAGATTGTTCACGATGATGTGAATTGTGCCGCCGACGGTGTAGGCCTTGAGGTCAGCGAGATTGAGCGTCTCCGCCCAGATGCCCTGGCCGGCAAAAGCCGCGTCGCCGTGCATGACAATGGGGACAACCTGATTCTGACTGCCGGCGCCGTAGCGGGTCTGCTTGGCGCGCGCGCGGCCCATCGCGACGGGATCGACGGCCTCGAGATGGCTGGGATTCGAGACAAGGTGAATGCCGATCTGTTTGCCCGCCGTTGTGATGTAGGTGCCCGTCGCGCCGACGTGATATTTCACGTCGCCGGCCCCCAGCACGCTGCGCGGGTCGACATCCTCAAAGCCCGCGACGACTTCGTGCGGCGACTTGCACGCGGTATGGACCATCACGTTCAGCCGGCCGCGATGGCTCATGGCCACGATGGATTCGATCGCGCCGTGCTCGCTGGCAGTATTTAGAATTGCGTCGAGAAGCGGGATGAGCGCGGTGACGCCCTCGAGCGAAAACCGCTTCGTGCCGAGGTAGCGCGCCTGGAGGATTTGTTCGAACAGGTCGGCGCGAATCAGCCGCTCGAGAATTTTTCCCTGGTTGACCTCGACCTGCGGCCCTTCGAGGCGCTCGGCGATCCACTGGCGCCGCTCCGGCTCTGGCAAGTGCATGAATTCCGCGCCGATGGTGCCGCAATAGATGCGGCGGGCTTCGGCGGCGGCTTCGCCGGTGAATGCAAGTTCAGGGCGCTTCACTGGGCCGAAAAAGCCGAGCGGATCGAGAGTGGCTTCGTAATAACCCCAGCGGCGGAAGGCGTCGAAAACTCGCTCGCGCTCTTGGCTGATTGCTGCGGATTTCTTGGGCATTTTTGCAGGTTTCGCGGGGCGTTCCGCTTCCACGGTTGTCCGGTGTGCCATGGCGTCAGTCCAACAAACTTCTATTTTGCCACAGATTCCAAATCGGGGCTTTCGATGCCAATTTGTCGGTTTTTGAAGGAGGTTCTGGCCAAAATGACGCTGGCGAGAGATTGTATTTGCAACAAAACTCTGGCGCGGCAGACACCCCTATAGGGCTCGGACGAGCGATTCAAGTCTGCGGGCGATTTCCTCAGCGGGAGTGCCGGGCGGAAATGTGACGGGCGCGCCGATGCGCACCGTGATTTCACCGAAATGGGCGAAGCGGCGGCGTTCGCGTTTCATCTGCCAGACGCCGTCGAGGCGCATCGGCACGATGGGAATGCGGAGATTTCCGGCGAGCAAGCCGATGCCGGATTGAAAAGGCGCCATCGTGTCGTCATTGGTCACTTCGCCTTCCGGAAAAACGAGGACGCTGTAGCCGCGGTCAACGGACTCGCCAGTGAAGCGAAAACTTTCGCGGAAACCGGAACGCTGTGGCAACGGAAAAACGTTGAAGAAAGCAATGACGAGCCAGTAGCCGAGTTGATAGGCCCAGCGTCTCGGGCAAAACCAATCGCGCGGCGGCCGGCGCATGTTCTGCAGCGTCTCGCCGACCATGGCCGTGGCAAGGCGATGGCGAAAGCGCCCAGGCAGAGCGGCGAGGATCAACCCTATGTCAGCGCGGCGCGTGATGTGATTCGAAATAATGAGCACGGGTCCGCGCACGCCTCGTAGCTTTTCGCGACCGGCGATTTTCGGGTGGGCCAGAATCTGTGTTGCAGGCCAGACCAGCGCGTAGTACACGGCAAGCCTCACCCAGCGTACAAGCTCGCGCTGCGTCCAACGCGGATAGATGTACTCGCTGCGGCGGGCCGAGGGCTCCTGCAAGAGTCGCTCGATATCGGCCGCGGTTCGCGCGTTTGCAAAAGACGTTTCGTTCAGCTCCACCTGATATCGCTGTTCGAGCGCGCTCATGAGCTCGACGCGGTCCAGCGACGAGAGATTCAATGTGCGTTCGAGATGACTTACGACAGGACTCGTGGCCGAGAATTTTTCCAAAAAGCCATTGAGTGCGCTCTTCTTCGCTTCAGACGAAGAGACCCCGCCCAACAGTTCCGCGGCTCGCGCTGCGATGAGATTCAGCCGCGGTTTACCCGTTGGCGTGCGGGGAAAATCCGGCTCGGGCCACAATACCCATCGGTGCATGCGTTGGAACTCGGCCAACGAAGCGTTAGCCATCGCGACCGCCACATCCGCGGCCTCTTTCTCCGCGTTCTTAACGAGGAGCACCGCGCATGGCTCCGCGTTTCCCTCGCGTTCGAACGGCACGACCACGCAATCGCGAACGCCCAGCTGCTTGCAAAGCGCAGCTTCCAGGTCTTCGGGATAAACCTTCAGGCCCGCAGGCGTGACGATGACATTTTTCTTGCGTCCGCGAAAGCGCAGGTTGCCCTCCGCGTCGAGTTCGCCGACATCGCCCGTTCGCAGCCAGCCGCCATTTTCCGGCGTCCCTTGACGAAGTATTTCTCCGGACACTCCTTGCCGGAGCGCCCCTTTTTCCCAATAAGCAGTGGCGACGTTTTCTCCGCGCACAAGAATCTCGCCGTCTTCGGCGAGGCGGAATTCGCGGCCGGGAAGAATCTTGCCGATGGAGCCCTGCGTCGCGCGAAAAGGGTGATTGAGGCTGATGAGCGACGCCGTCTCCGTCATTCCATAACCCTGCACGACCGCGTAGCCCATGCGCTTGAAGAATTCCTCCGTCTCGCCGGAAAGCGCCGCGCCTCCGGAAATGAACGCCCAGAATTTCCATCCGAAGCGGCGATGAACGCGGCGAAAGCGCCACGCGCGGCGAAGAAATTTCTGTCCATTGGCCGCAGAATACGCTCGCGCGAACCACTCTTCGCGTCCGCGAGCTTTAAAGTCACGTGTGATGCCGCCGCGCAAGACATCGAGCATGCGTGGAACCGCGATAAGCGCCGTGGCGCGCTCGCGCTTGATTGTGCGAATAATTTCCGAGGGACTTGCGGACGCTTCGAAAACCACCGCCGCGCCCAGCAGCGGCGGCACAAATAGCGCCATGAATTGGCCAAAAACGTGGCTGAGAGGCACGAGCGAAACGAATCGCAGTGGGTGGAACCAGCGCTCGTACCTGCGATAGGGTTCGATGCCGCGCTCGAGCGGCTCGAGATTCGCGAGAAAATTGCCGTGCGTAAGCACCACGCCGCGCGGCTCCGCCGTCGTTCCGGAGGTAAAAAGGATTTGCGCAACATGCCGGCGCGTTAGCGGTTCATCGGCAAGACACTCATAAATGGGCTTGGAAACCTCGCCGTAGGCTTGGTGCATCGCAACCACCCGGAAACCGCTGACTGTGTCAGTTAAATCTTCCAGCGCAAGCCTGGGAATAGCGGGATCGAGTGGAGGCTTTTCGCGCGACTGAAAGATAAGTTTTGCCGCCACATCGCGCGCGACCCGCGCGGCGAATTCCGGAGCAGCCCCGTCATCCATGGGCACCGCGACAGCTCCGCGCAGGAGGCAGCCCCAGAAGGCCACCACCCATTCCGCGCTGTTTGGCCCCCAGAGCAGGACACGATCGCCGGTCCGAACGCCGCGCTGGTTCAGCTCAAGAGCGCAAGCGACCGCAATTCCAGCCAGTTTCTCATAAGTCCAGACCTCGCGGCGGTAGCCGCGCCGCTGCATGACGGCGGCATCCCGCGCGTAGCGTTCGAACTCTCGAAACAAAGACAGGAGATTTTCTCGCGGCATGGTGATTACGGCGTCTCGCGCTTCACAATAAACTTCATTCTACGCCCAGACCAGTAGCACAGACTTTAGTCTGTGCCAGGCGACGAATTCGCACAGGCTGAAGTCTGTGCTACCAGGAAGCACGTCCCGTGCCACCCAGGAACACGTCTGTGCATCTCAGGAAAAGCTCACGCGGCGAGAAAGGGTAAACTCAGCTACAATATTGCCCAGGGAGTTTAGCCAATCCACCTCCGCTAGCAACAGAGGATGAATGCCGGTACCTATTTCACAGGCGTGGACGGTCGCGACGTACGTCCTCAAGCAGAAGCTCAAGGGGCGCAAACGCTACCCCTTTGTGCTGATGCTCGAGCCGCTTTTCCGCTGCAACCTGGCGTGCGCGGGCTGCGGCAAGATTCAGTATCCCGCCCACATCCTGAAGAAGGAATTGACTCCCGAAGAGTGTTTCAAAGCGGTCGAAGAATGCGGCACGCCGATGGTTTCCATCCCTGGCGGCGAGCCGCTGATGCATTCGCAGATCGACAAAATCGTCGAAGGGCTGGTCGCTCGGAAGAAGTACATCTACCTGTGCACCAACGCGCTGCTGTTGAAGGAAAAGCTCGATCTCTTCAAGCCGAGCAAGTACCTGACTTTTTCGGTGCACATGGACGGCCAGCGCGAGCATCACGATTTTTCCGTTTGCCGCGAAGGCGGCTACGATTTGGCCATCGAAGGCATCCGCGAAGCGCTGAAGCGCGGCTTCCGCGTGACCACCAACACCACGCTTTTCGACGGCGCCGATCCGAAGAGTGTGCGCGCGTTTTTCGACGAGATGATGGAGCTCGGCGTCGAGGGCATGATGCTTTCGCCGGGCTATTCCTATGATAAAGCGCCGGATCAAAAACACTTCCTGGGGCGGGCGCGCACGCGGCGGCTGTTCCGCGCCATCCTCTCGAACCGCAAGGAGAGCTGGCAATTCAATCAGTCGCCTTTATTCCTCGAATTTCTGATGGGCAAGAAAACGTATGCCTGCACGCCCTGGGGCATGCCGACGTACAACATTTTTGGCTGGCAAAAACCCTGCTACCTGCTACAGGACGGTTACGCCGATTCCTTCCAGGAGCTGCTGGAAACCACCGAGTGGCAGAACTACGGTACGGAGTCCGGAAATCCAAAATGCGCCAACTGCATGGTGCACAGTGGTTACGAGGCCTCGGCGGTGGATCATACCTTCAGCGGGCTGCGCGGCTTGTGGGCGACCGTCAAGGCCAGTCTTACTACGGCATACGCAGATCCTGATGCACTTGAGCTTTTGAATGAGCCCGTCAAGCCGGTTCATTCCTACAACCCGCTTGTTCAGATCGCCCCCGGCAAAGCGCAGATGGAGGAGACGCGAGCGTGAGTGGTCCCCGGCACGCTGACCGCCCGAGCCACACGGAAGGCTCGCCACTGAATCCCGACGAGCTGGAAGTCGCGCCGGGAACGCAGCACGAAAGCGTGCAGGGTTGGATCCCCGAGCTGGCCACCGAGGAAGAATTGCGCATTGCGCTAGAAAAAGCCTTCGACTACCGCGGAGATATTACTCTCACACTCAAAAATGGCTTAAAGACCGAAGGCTACGTCTTCGATCGTGTCACTGGCCCCACGCTCGAAACCTCCTTCGCGCGGATCCTCCTTAAGGATTCAAATCAGCGGCAGAAAATCGCCTATGCCGAGATACGGGCACTGGCCTTCACCGGACGCGACACCGCCGCCGGGAAGAGCTGGGAAGCCTGGGTGCGGAAGTACTGGGAGCAAAAGGCCGCCGGGGACGCCGAATTGGGCCTCCAGTCGGAGTCCTTGGACTAAGAGTTTTCTTACCCTCTTGCGTAGGCACAAGTCTCCCCGTTTAAAGTTAAGCCATTTATTTACATACATTTAAGGGTGTGAGAGTGCACTCATCACATCCCCTCTGGGCGTGGACAAATTGGCGTTTTTGTGCTAGTGTACTGATAGCGTTTGCTGCTCTTGTTTTATCTTTTGACTCGTTCAGGGGGCCGCAAGGACAAACTTTGCAGACTTTTTTCCCGGGCTGGAGGATGTCAAGGCGCCTGGAAGATCAGGGGCGCTAGCCGCTTCGAAGTCCCCGGGAAACGGACCAAGAGGAACAAAACAATTCCAAAATTGAGGTAGAGAAAGTGAAGGAAAAAGGAACGGTCAAGTGGTTCAATGCCTCGAAAGGCTTTGGGTTCATCCAGCGCCAGACCGGGGAAGATGTGTTCGTGCACTTCTCCGCGATTCAGATGGAGGGCTATAAGTCGCTGAGCGAGGGCCAAGCTGTTGAATTTGAAGTGACGAAGGGCCCCAAGGGCCTTCAGGCAGAGAACGTTACCGCTGCCTAGACTGTGATGAGGACGGTCCGGAGGAACCGCACCGTCGCCCCAGAGGTTCGAACGAGATCGAGACCGGCAAAGCGAGTGCTCAAGGAGGACGTTGTGCAAGTAATGCAGGAAGGGCAGACCATCAAGCACGGAGTGTACGGCTTGGGAGTTGTCACTGCTTCGGACATGGAGCGTACCGCGATTGATTTTGACGACCACGGCCCCAAGTTGTTTGTCACGAGCATCATGACCGCGGAACTCATCGGTGAAGCCCCCGCCACGCCGCCCAAGACCAAGCGCCGCCGCAAGGCCTCGACCGCCGCCAAGGCTGCCAAGAAAGCCGCTGCTGTAGCTGCCGCCGGCCGCTAGTTTCTTCTTCCCAGTTAGTACAAGGCTCCCCGCGCCAAGTCGGCGTTGGGGTGTCTATAAATCCTATCGCCACCGCATCGGAGTACGTTCGTTAGCGCAGACTTCCGTCTGTGCTTTTTTTGTTTCTGGAGCGGTTGGCGTTTTCGGCTATTTGCTCGCCGATTCGGTTTGTTCGAAGGCGTGGTAGGACGAGCGCACCAGCGGGCCGGCCTCCACGTGTTTGAAGCCCATGGCTTCGCCAAGGGTCCTGTATTCGGCGAATTCGTCGGGATGAACGTAGCGGACGATCGGAAGATGGTCGCGCGTCGGCTGGAGATATTGGCCGAGGGTAAGAAGGTCGGTGCCCTGAGCGGCGAGATCCTGCAAAGTGGCGAGAACTTCTTCTTTTTCCTCGCCGAGACCCAGCATCAGGCCAGTCTTGGTGGTCACTTCCGGATGTGCTTCTTTCGAACGGCGCAGCAATTCGAGCGAGCGTTCGTAAACCGCGCCCTTGCGCACCTGGCGATAAAGGCGCGGTACCGTCTCCGTATTGTGGTTTAAAACGTCGGGGCGGGTTGCGAGGACAACGTTCAGGGCATTCCAGTCGCCGCGAAAATCAGGAATCAGGACTTCCACTTTGCAGCCGGGCACGCGCCGGCGAATCTCTTCGATGGTGCGCGCGAAGATGTGCGCGCCGCCGTCGGACTGATCATCGCGGTTCACCGAAGTGACCACCGCATAGCGCAAACCCATGCGCGCGACCGCTTCGGCAACTCGGTAAGGTTCTTCCTCATCCGGCGGGCCAGCCGGCTTACCGGACGGCACGGCGCAAAATCCGCAAGCGCGCGTGCAAATGTCTCCGAGAATCATGAACGTGGCCGTGCCGTGTTCCCAGCATTCGCCCATGTTGGGGCAGCGCGCGCTCTCGCAGACGGTGTGCAAATCCAGCGCGCGCATGATGCGCTTCAAATCCTGGTGGCGCGGGCCGCCGAAAAACTTCACGCGCAGCCAGTCCGGCCGTGGATGCGCACTCGGCGTGAGCACCGGCATTGTCGGCGGATTGGAGATGATGTTGAAAGGTGTGGCCATGAGGATGCGCTCGAAACCCTCATTTTACGCGGTTCCGCGCCGGCGCACAATCTCTTGCCAAGGAAATGCGCTATTTGGAAACTTCGGTCGAATCACCCGTTTGATGGTCCGCGATCTGGAAGCGTAGGAACGCGTGAACCGCTTGAAGCGCATCGGAATTTTTCGTGGTGATCCGGATGCGGGCGCCTTGCTCAGTATTTTCCAGCTTGTACTGAATTGCGCCGCGCAGGCGCTTCATTTCCGCCGTACCCGGCGGATTCTGCGTGTGAATCAGCATCGGTGCTGAGAAATCACCCGCGGCAAACATCCTGGCGATGTGTTCGAAGTGGGAGCGGATAGCATCGCGGCTCGCGGTATCTTGCGCATCGATGGCTTGGGCTTCGATTGCGCCGCCATCCGCAAATAGCCGGAAATGGTGCGTCGTCTTGTCGTGCGAGAATCCCATCACGTGGTCGCCGCGTTCGGCCACTCCCCGGTGGTGCTCATCCGTTTGCGCAGCTTTTTGTTGGGGCGCAGGTTTTTCCTGCGGCATTCCACTTAGGAGGCCGAACGCCAGAACGGCGGCTGCAAACGGTGCATGAAGTGTGCTCTGCGCCATGCGGTCTTTCCTCGAACGGATGCTGAAACAACCCTGGAATACTTTCATGAGTCAAGCAATTTATTAGACGTACGATCTGTGGCGAGGGAGTGCTTTTTATTTGATCTTGGCCACACGCCCTTGAGTGGGGAACTTTTGGAATTGAAGCGCGTCGTGGCCTGGGATGACGCGATCGGGCGAGCCCGCCAGCTCGATCATGCGCTCTTGATTCTTGACATTAGCTGGATAATCCGCTTCGGAAAAAGTGGCGTTGGCCTTGTGCTCCGCGAGGTTTCGGTAGAGATAGCAATTATCGGACGCCAGCACGAACGGGGGATTGCCCTCAACGCGGAGATATTGCGACGCGTAGGTGTGGCGTCCTCCCGTATAGGCGCGGATGCCGGGAAAGATCTCCACGTTATCGCCATCAACCAGGCGCAAACGCCCTTCGGTATTCAGGCGAACCAGCTCCCTGGCGTCTTCGGGGTCGATGCCGCCGTTCTGCCCTCCCGGCTGCCAGGCATCGCCCGTGTAGTAGCGAAACTCTTCTTTCTGAATCCACACCGTCGCTTTTGGAAAAAGATCGATGCCGCCCATGTGGTCCCAGTGTGCGTGGCTGATCACGACGTCGGTCACTTCTTCCGGCTTGACTCCCGCCAGCTTCACGGCTTCATCGGGCCTCAAATAATTCGCGATGGTCCATTCTTTAAACCATCGCTCGCGGTGAAAACCACTATCGAAAAGAATGTTACGTCCGCCGCCACGGATCAGCCAGATAGCGTAGATGGTGTCCACTTTCTCGTCTTTGGGAGCACCCATTATCAAATCCGCGACGGAATCACCGGGAGAATCTGCGTAGCGGATTGCTTGAATGGAATACTCCGGGGATGAGGGCGTTGGATGGGCAACGAACAAAACGAACGCAACGAGCAGGAGTCGCTTCATTAGCACCGCTCCACAAGAAAACAAGCGGAGCTATATTACTGCCTCGGGAAGGAAAAACTACAGAGGCTGACGCGAAGACCGGACGAAGTCGCGCAGGACAGTGACATTGGGGCCGTACGCGCCGATGCGCCCGGCGTCAACGGGCAGCCCCAGGCGCTCGGCAAGATCCAGATCCACGCCGGCGTCATCAAGTTCGGAGAGACTGAATCCGGCGGCGGGCAGCACGCGATTCAGACCTGTCGGATACACAGGCCGCGGCGGACGGTGCCGCTGCCAGGGACGGCGCGCCAGCTCGTAAAACTGCTGCCAATCGCGTTTGTGCCAGGTCGTCATTTTCTAATCGCATCTCCGGTCCAGCCGGGGGCCAACTTTGTTCGTGCTCCTCGTTCAACCAATTGGATGCGGGCTCGGCCAAGAAGGTTCACCCGGGGCTTTCCCGCTTCTCCAACAAACGGCTATTACGCCGCACCAAGGGTCGAGCTATCCATATACTTCACAATCGGCCCCGCAAGCTATTTTCCTCATCTAATGTTTCAAACCCGTTACGGGGCGATATGTTTCTGGAGCCGAGTGCGGGCCTGGGACCCAACCGCTGCCTTGCGTCCCGAGGCTGGGGGAGGGCCGCAGGCGGCTGTATACTACGCGCATCCGGCCCTTCTGGCCAGAGAGAAGTCATGGCGTCCGCGCACATCGTCGTCCACTATCACGAGCTGTGGCTCAAGCGGGGAAACCGCAAGTTTTTCCTGCACAAGCTGCGCGAAGCCATGCGTCGCGCTCTCGAAGGCGTGGCCCTCAATCGCATCACGCAGCCCGGGGACCGCTACATCATCGAGCTCGCGGACGCCACGCAGACCAAAGAAGCCCTGGAGCGCCTCGCGCGCGTTTCGGGAATCGCGAATCTCGGAGTAGCCCGCGTCATCGATCGGCGTGCACACCCCGGCAGCGATCCCGTAAAAGAAATCTGCGGCACGGCGTGGGAGGAAATTCGCAATGAGTCCTTTTCGACGTTGGCCGTGCGCGCCAGGCGCAGCGACAAGCGCTTCCCGCTCCACGTCATGGAACTCGAGCGCGCGGTCGGCGGATTTCTCTTCGAAGAACTTCATGCCGCGGGCCGCCATGTGCGGGTGGACCTGAAGCATCCTGAGCTGACGTGCCGCATTGAAATCACCCGCGGCCCCATTCTGCTCTATGCGCGGCGCATCCCAGGCGCCGGTGGCCTGCCTCCCAATACGGCGGGCAAACTTGTCTGCCTTCTCTCCGGTGGATTCGATTCCGCCGTCGCCGCGTACAAGATGATGAAGCGCGGCGCGCACTTGACCTTCGTGCATTTTTGGGGAGGTGGCGGCGCCGCGGGCGAATCGTCGGTGCACGTCGCACGCGAGCTGGTAAAGCGCCTCGTGCCCTGGCAATTCACGGCAAAGCTGTATCTCGTGCCGTTCGAACCATTGCAAAGAGAAATCGTCCGCAGCGGCCCGGAAACGTACCGCACCCTGCTCTACCGCCGCTTAATGCTGCGCATCGCGGAACGTATTGCCCTGCGCGAGCACGCTAGGGGCCTCATCACTGGCGATAGTCTCGGGCAGGTGGCTTCGCAGACCGTTCACAACTTGCAGGCAGTCGGCTCGATCGCCGGGCTGCCCCTTTATCGTCCGCTGATCGGCGACGACAAACTCGAAATTCAGGAGATTGCCCGGCGCATCGGCACGCACGACCTTTCCGCCGAGCCATTTCACGATTGCTGCCCCATGTTTCAGCCGAAGTCGCCCGCGCTGTTTGCCACGCCGAAAGAATTGGACCTCGCGGAGGCGCAAGTCGGTGTCGCAGAACTGGTAGAACGCGGTTTACGAACAGTGACGGTGGAACGTTTTCGATACACCGAAGGGCGAGTCGAGCAGACACAACCTGTCGATCGATCAGCCCGGCCTGGACGGCCAACGCACGTAGCTACCGCTTAAAACTTTTCACGGAGAAGTAACGCGGCACTTGCTGGATGCGGGCGCCGCCACCAGGAACTTTGGAAGGATTACCAGCGGTTGCCGCGGTCGCCGCGATCTCCGCCGCGTCCACCGCCACCGCCATGGCCGCCGCGCCCGCCACCACCGCCGCCGCGTCCACCGCCATAGCCGCCGCCGCGTCCGCCGCCACCGCCGCCGCGCTCAGCTTGCGGCCGCGCTTCGTTCACCACCAGGTTCCGCCCGCCGAAATTCTGTCCGTTAAGCGAGTTTACGGCCTTGTCGGCGTCTTCGTCGTTGGTGACTTCGACGAAGGCGAAGCCGCGCGACTGACCCGTGAAACGGTCGCGAATCAGATTGACAGCCGAGGGAGTTACACCAACCTGCGAGAACCACTCGTTAAGCTGTTCTTCCGTAGCGGAAAACGGAAGATTACCGATATAGAGCTTCTTCACCAGCCCACTCCTTCTGCCCGGCACCCACTTGCGAGTCGCGGAGCGCGCCGAAGAGGCAGCAAACGTACACGGGCGGCCAAGCGAACGGAGCCACCGCAGGTGCGGGACTGACACTTCAGCGGTCTGTTGCATGGTCTCGAAAATTAACCCCTTTTGCAACCCCAAAGAGTTCGGCCAACCCGCATCGTTCGGGCGACTCCTCCGGGGTGCGATTGTCTCAATCCGATTCAATTATTGGTGGTAGGATTCCGCCTGTTTGGTCCCCGAGAGGCCACGATGCGCGGCACGATGATGGATTATCCGCTGACGCTTCCAGCGATGCTGGAGCGCGCGGGAAAACTGTTTGGGCGGGTGGAGATCGTCTCGCGGCGTCCCGACCGCTCCATCGTGCGCACGACGTATGGCGATTTCTACCGCCGGGCGCGCCGACTTGCCTCCGCACTGACAAATCTCGGTTTGCAGCCGGGCGATCGCGTCGCTTCCATGATGTGGAATCACATCGGCCACCTCGAAACCTTTTTCGGCGTGCCCTCCGCCGGCGGAATCCTGCACACACTGAATCTGCGTCTCCACCCGCACGAGATTGCGGCCATCGCAAAACATGCCGGCGACCGTTTTTTGCTCGTCGACGATGTGCTGCTACCAACCTACGAAAAATTTCGCGAGGGTGCGTCCTTTGAGCGCGTGATCGTTGTGCCATACGGCGGCGGAACTGTTCCTGACGGCTTCTTGAATTACGAAGATCTGCTCGCCCAGGGGAGCGACGATTTCGCTTACCCCGATCTGGATGAAAACGATGGCGCGGTAATGTGCTTCACTTCCGGCACCACGGGATCTTCGAAAGGGGTGATCTATTCGCACCGCGCGCTGGTGCTGCATTCTTTCGCAGAAGCGATGGCGGATTCTTTTGCTGTCAGCCACGACGACACGGTTCTGCCGGTCGCCCCGATGTTCCACGCCAATGCCTGGGGCATTCCCTACACCGCTGTCATGACCGGCGCGCGGCTCATCCTGCCGGGACCCAACGTGGATGCGGAAAGCATCCTGAATCTGCTCGAACAGGAACACGTAACCTGCGCTTGTGGTGTGCCCACCGTGTGGCTCAGCGTGCTCTATGCGCTGGAGAAGAACCCGGGACGCTGGAAATTTTCCTCGCCGGTGCGCATCGCGTGCGGCGGCTCGGCGCCGCCGGTGCGGCTGATGCGCGCGCTGGATAAACACAATCTGCACATCCTGCACTTGTGGGGCATGACGGAGACAACTCCTGTGGCCACGCTTGGCAAACTCAAGCGGCACATGCATGATTGGCCGGAGGACAAGCAGTACGAGGTGCGCGGCAAGCAGGGGTGGCCTGCGCCCTTTGTGGATTTGCGCGTGATGCGGCCGGCCAATTCAGAAGGTGGTCCCGAGGGAAAAAACGTCGAAGCTCCCTGGGACGGAGAAAGCTCCGGCGAGCTCGAGATACGCGGGCCGTGGATCGCGGCAAGCTATTACAACGCGCCCGACCAGGCCCATCGCTGGACGGACGACGGCTGGTTCAAGACCGGCGACGTGGCGACCATCGATTCCGAAGGCATTATCAAGATCGTGGACCGCACGAAAGATCTGGTGAAATCCGGCGGCGAGTGGATCAGTTCCGTGGACCTCGAAAACACGCTGATGGGCCACCCCGC